>JBLNCP010000001.1:0-16126 GCA_050260775.1 Solirubrobacterales bacterium
GATGACCGGGGTCGCCTACCGTCGCTCGGCCGAGCTTGCTGCGGTGGTCGGGACGTATGCCGGGTACCCCCGCAACGCGGAGGCCCACAAGCGCGTGATGCGCAAGCACCAGGCCGCCAACGACGCGGTGCGCACGATCCACACCCGGGACCGCGACGTGCACCAGCTCGCCACGAAGGCGTGGGACCAGGTCGTGAAGCTGGGGGAGAAGAACGGCTACCGCAACGCCCAGGCCACCGTGCTCGCGCCCACCGGCACCATTGGTCTCTTGATGGACTGCGACACCACCGGCATCGAGCCCGACTTCGCCCTGGTGAAGTTCAAGAAGCTGGCCGGCGGCGGCTACTTCAAGATCATCAACCGCATGGTGCCCGACGCGCTCCGCACCCTGGGCTATGCCGAATCCGACATCGCCGAGATCATCCGCTACGCGGTCGGCCACGCCACCCTGAAGGGCGCCCCCGGCGTCAACCACGAGGCGCTGAAGGCCAAGGGCTTCGACGACGAGACCCTGGCCCGCATCGAGCAGTCGCTGGAAAGCGCCTTCGACATCAAGTTCGTGTTCAACAAGTACACGCTGGGCGAGGATTTCTGCACCGGCACGCTGGGCATCCCGCGCCACAAGCTGGACGATTTGTCCTTCGACATGCTGGCCCATCTCGGCTTCACCAAGGAGCAGATCGACGCGGCCAACACCTTCTGCACCGGCGCCATGACCCTGGAAGGCGCGCCCTTCCTCAAGGAGAAGCACCTGCCGGTGTTCGACTGCGCCACGCCCTGCGGCAAGATCGGCAAGCGCTTCCTGTCGGCCGAGAGCCACATCCGCATGATGGCGGCCGCCCAGCCGTTCATCTCCGGCGCGATCTCCAAGACCATCAACATGCCCAACTCGGCCTCGGTCGAGGAGTGCAAGGGCGCCTACATGCTGTCGTGGCGCCTGGGCCTCAAGGCCAACGCGCTCTACCGTGACGGCTCCAAGCTCAGCCAGCCGCTGCAGGCGGCCCTGCTCGACGACGCCGGCGCCCTCGAGGACGACATCGCCGAGGCGCCGCTCGCCGCCCGGGCCGAGATCGTGGCCGAGCGCATCGTCGAGCGCGTGATCAGCGCGGCGCGGCGCAAGCTGCCCGACCGCCGCAAGGGCTACACCCAGAAGGCCATCGTCGGCGGCCACAAGGTCTACCTGCGCACCGGCGAGTATGACGACGGCAAGGTCGGCGAGATCTTCATCGACATGCACAAGGAAGGCGCCGCCTTCCGTGCCATGATGAACAACTTCGCCATCGCCATCTCGATCGGCCTGCAGTACGGCGTGCCGCTCGAGGAGTTCGTCGAGGCGTTCACCTTCACCCGCTTCGAGCCGCAGGGCATGGTCGAGGGCAACGACACCATCAAGATGGCGACGTCGATCCTCGACTACATCTTCCGCGAGCTGGCGATCAGCTACCTGGGCCGCAACGAGCTGGCCCATGTGGAACCCGCCGACCTGCTGCCCGACACCGTCGGCCGCGGCTCGGCCGCCGAGAGCCAGTCCACCGCCTCCCAGCTGGGTGCCGTGGTCGAGCGCGTCGCCTCCAAGGGCTACGTCCGCTCCAAGTTCGTGGTGCTCCAGGGCGGCAACGGCAGCGGCTCGGCCGCCGCCGCCGCCACCTCGCTGTCGGCCGACCTCGCCGCCGGCTCGCTGCAGATGGCGTCCCAGCCGGCCATCGCGCTGTCCGTCGATGCCGAGGCGCTGATCCAGGAGTTCGACGCCCGCGCCGAACAGATCCGCCACGCGCGCATGAAGGGCTACGAAGGCGACGCCTGCCCCGAATGCGGCAACTTCACCCTGGTGCGCAACGGCACCTGCCTGAAGTGCGACACCTGCGGCGGCACCACCGGCTGCTCGTAAGCACGCAAGCCATTTTTGAAGGGCTCTCTTCTCTCCTCTCTTGAGCCCTTCGAAGCAAAGGGCCGGCTCCCGTCTCCGAGAGCCGGCCCTTGGCCTAATGATCCTGCGCCGTGGGGCTGGTGGCCTTGGCCATCAGCCAACGGCCGGCTTCCCCCAGAAGGGCCATGACAATGACCCCGCCGGCGATGACGGTGATGGCGCGCCATTCAGGGCTTATCGCCCCCAGGGTGATGAGCAGCGTGGTCGCGGCGGCGGGCGCGTGGCTGGCCCGCAAGGGGACCTGGCCGGCGATGGTCAAGCCAACGGCAAGGGCACTGGCGAGCTCCCGCTGCCAGGACAAGAGGCCGCTGGTGATCGGCGGCGGCGTCTCCATGGCGCCGGTGACCGCCAGCGCAAGCATCGCTGCGACGATCCCTATGGCATGCCCGACCACGGTATTCCAGGCGCTCGCCGAGGCTGGCTGCGGCCGTTGCATCTGAATGAAGACCGTCGGTCCAAGGCTGGGAAACACCAGGGGCTCGCCAATCACCAGCGCCAGGCCGCCGACCGCCAGAAGCATGGCAAAACCAAGGACCCCGCCCAGAATGGCCACCCTGACCGGTGTGTTTCATCGTCCCGGGATCATGGTTGATCGACCCACAACGCGTGCGTTTCACTAATTGGGAGGAAGCCCGGTCCGACGCCCCTCGCTCCAGGGCCAGCGTCCCTTGATCTCGACTTCGAGCGAAAAGCTGAGGAAGGTCCGGATCAGGACGACGGCAGCCAAAGCGGCCACCGACCACAGGTCCAACGGCGCGGACACGGTCTTCACGATGTCCGCGGCCACGAGCAGTTCGAGCCCCAGCAGGATGCCGCGGCCAAGATTGGCGCGATAGGCGTCGTAGCCCGCGGCCCAAGCTCCGTCGCGCAGCCCGTGGATCACGTAGAGCGCCGAAGAGAGGACGGCGCCGATGACCGCGGTGCCGGCCACCTCGATGGCGGTGGTGGCTTGTTCGGCGATCTGCCGGCTGACCTGCTCGAATTCCATTCCTGCTCCCGCGTTTCACCCGCCCATATCGGGGACGAGCGAGGGGGAAGCAAGCGTCCGTTCGGAGGTTCGTTCAGCCGTGCAGCCCGGGCGCCTCGTGCCCGGTGCTCGCCACGTATTCGGTGTAGCCGCCGCTGTATTGGTGGATGCCCTCCGGCGTCAGCTCCAGGACCCGATTGGACAGCGCGGCAAGGAAATGGCGGTCGTGGGAGACGAACAGCATGGTGCCTTCGTAGGCGGCCAGCGCCTTGATCAGCATTTCCTTGGTATCGAGGTCGAGGTGGTTGGTCGGCTCGTCCAGCACCAGGAAATTCGGCGGGTTGTAGAGCATGATCGCCATCACGAGGCGGGCCTTTTCTCCCCCCGACAGCACGCGGCACTTCTTCTCCACGTCATCGCCGGAGAAACCGAAACAGCCGGCCAGCGCCCGCAGCGACCCCTGGTTGGCCTGGGGAAAAGCCCCTTCCAGGGATTCGAACACGGTGGCGCCGCCGTCCAGCAGTTCCATGGCGTGCTGGGAGAAATAGCCCATCTTGACACTGGCGCCGACCGCGACGGTGCCGCAATCCGGTTCGGTGGCGCGGGCGACCAGCTTCAGGAGCGTCGACTTGCCGGCGCCGTTGACCCCCATGACGCACCAGCGCTCCTTGCGGCGGATCGTCAGGTCGAGGCCCTGGTAGATGGTGCGGCTGCCATAGGCCTTGTGCACGTTCTTCAGCACCGCGACATCCTCGCCCGAGCGCGGGGCCGGCGGGAAGTCGAACGACACCATGTGGCGACGCTTGGGCGGCTCGAAGCGCTCGATCTTGTCGAGCTTCTTCACCCGGCTCTGCACCTGGGCGGCGTGCGAGGCGCGGGCCTTGAAGCGCTCGATGAACTTCAGCTCCTTCGCCAGCATGGCCTGCTGGCGCTCGAACTGCGCCTGCTGCTGCTTCTCGTTCAGCGCCCGCTGGCGCTCATAGAATTCGTAATCGCCCGAGTAGGTGGTGAGCGATCCGCCGTCGATCTCGATGATCTTGGTGACGATCCGGTTCATGAACTCGCGGTCGTGCGAGGTCATCAGCAGGGCGCCCTCGTAGCCCTTGAGGAACCCCTCCAGCCAGATCAGGCTTTCGATGTCCAGGTGGTTGCTCGGCTCGTCGAGGAGCATGGCGTCGGGCCGCATGAGCAGGATGCGGGCGAGCGCCACCCGCATCTTCCATCCCCCCGACAGTTTGCCCACGTCGCCGTCCATCATCTCCTGGCTGAAGCTGAGCCCGGCGAGCACTTCGCGCGCCCGCCCCTCCAGTTCGTAGCCCCCCAGCTCCTCGAAGCGCGCCTGGACCTCGCCATAGCGCTCGACGATCGCGTCCATGTCGTCGGCGCGGTCGGGGTCGCACATGGCCGCTTCCAGCTCGGCCAGTTCCGCCGCCACGGCGCTGACCGGCCCGGCCCCGTCCATCACTTCCGCGACCGCGCTGCGGCCCGACATCTCACCGACATCCTGGTTGAAATAGCCGATCGAGACCTGCTTCTCGATCGAGACCTGGCCGGTGTCCGGCAGCTCTTCGCCGGCGATCATCCGGAACAGCGTCGTCTTGCCGGCGCCGTTGGGACCGACCAGGCCGATCTTCTCGCCCCTGTTGAGCGCTGCGGAAGCCTCAAGGAAAAGGATGCGGTGACTGTTCTGCTTGCTGATGTTTTCGAAACGGATCATGTGCGGCTGGGGTCCCGTGGCGTGAAGGGCCCCCTTATGCCACAGGATGCGCGATGGGACAGAGTCTTGATGTCGGCGAAAACGCCAGCGCAGCCAACGGCCGGCACGCCCAACCCAGGGAAACAAACAATTACTCCCACCAAGGATTGCGCACAGGCTTTTGGGAAAATATGAACACAATATAAACGCACTGGCGATGTGGACTTTTTCTTTAGTCCAAGTTTATCTTGCCCTCACTTCCTGCTGGGGGCCGACATGCGTGTGAATGAGCCGATCACGAACAACGAAGTTCCGTTGCCGGACAATGAGCTGCTGGTTTCGCGGACGGATACTGGCGGACGCATCACCTTCGTCAACGCGGCCTTCGTCGCCATCAGCGGCTACACCGAGGCCGAGCTCATCGGCGCGCCCCACAACCTGATCCGCCACCCCCACATGCCGCCCGAGGCATTCGCCGACCTGTGGTCGACCATCAAGAGCGGGCGCCCTTGGGAAGGCCTGGTCAAGAACCGCGCCAAGAACGGTGACTTCTACTGGGTGCGTGCCAACGTGACGCCGGTGGTCGAGAATGGGACGATCACCGGCTACATCTCGATCCGCTTCAAGCCCACGGCGGAGCAGGTGCGCGCCGCCGAGCAAATCTATGCCTCGATCCGCAACGGCAATCCCCAGAATATCCGCGTGATCGACGGCCAGCCGGTATTCCCCGGCCTGGCCACCGCCATCGCCGCGGTGACGTCGAGCATCACCGGCAAGCTCACCTTCGCCTTCCTGGCCATGACCCTGGCCATGATCGCCGTCGGGATCATGGGCTTGAGCGGCGCGGGCACGCTGGCGGTCGCCCTGGTGACGGCGCTGGGCGTCGCCGCGGGTGTGATCGGCGCAGCCGTCCTGCTTGGGGCGATCCGCAAGCCGCTCGATCGCTACCAAATCCATCTCGACGCCATCGCCCGGGGCGACTTCACCCACGACATCGAGTCGCAGCCGGCCAAGGAGTTCCACCGCCTGACCATCCTGCTGCGCGCCATGAAGGCCAAGCTCGCCTATGCCGCCCAGGAGCGGCAGGAGAACGAGCGCAAGGCCCAGGCCGACCGTATCCGCGCCCTGCAGGACATGGCCGAGAAGGTGGAGCGCGAGGCCGGGTCCGCGGTCGCCGCCGTGGCCGAACGCACCGACGCCATGGCCACCGACGCCGAGGGCATGGCCGAATCCGCCACGCGCGTCAGCGCCAATTCGCAGGGCGTCGCCGCGGCGGCCGAAGAGGCCTTGGTCAACGCCCAGGCGGTGGCCTCGGCCACCGAGCAGCTGGCCGCCTCCATCACCGAGATCACGCAGCAGGTCGGCTATGCCGGCACGGTGACCGCCGAGGCGGTCGCCAGCGGAGAGCATGCCCACACCACCATCCGCTCGCTCGCCGACGAGGTCGGCCGGATCGGCGAGATCGCGCTGCTGATCAACGACATCGCCAGCCAGACCAACCTGCTGGCCTTGAACGCCACCATCGAGGCGGCCCGCGCCGGCGATGCCGGCAAGGGATTTGCGGTCGTCGCCAACGAGGTCAAGAACCTCGCCAACCAGACGGCGCGCTCCACCGAGGAGATCTCGCAGCAGCTGGGCAAGATCCGTTCGCTCACCGACGCGGCGGTCACCTCCGTCACCGGGATCGGCGCCACCATCGGCAAGGTCGACCAAGTCGCTACCTCGATCGCCGCCGCCATGGAGGAGCAGACCGCGGCCACCCGGGAGATCAGCCGCAACGTCGTCGAGACCAGCAACGCCGCCCACGAGGTCGCGCAGCTCATCGCCGCGGTGTCGCAGGACGCCACCGAAACCGGTCAGCAGGCCGCCGGCGTGCGCGTCATCTCGGGACAGGTGGCCGACAACATCACCGAATTGCGCCAGGTGCTTGTCCGCCTGGTGCGCACCAGCACCGCCGAGACCAACCGCCGCATGTTCGAGCGCGTCGCGGTGGACGCCAATTGCGAGGTGGTGGTGGGCGGAACGACCCAGGACGCCCGCCTGCGCGACATCTCCGAAGGCGGCGCCTGCATCAGCGACGTTGACGAGGGCGCGGTCGGCCAGGTGGGCGAGATCCGCACCGGCGGGCGCAGCATCGAATTCGAGACCAAAGCGGTCGGTTCCGGCCGGATGCACGTCAAGTTCCGCGACAAGGGCAACCTCGGCCGCAGCCTGTTCCAGACGCTCACCGGGCGTACCCGCTAGGAGTAGGAGGCGCCTCGGCGCGACAGAGACCCAAGGATGATTGTGTCGATGGGCAAACTTTCGGCATAATGCCCCTTATCGAGCGGTGCAATGGGGGGAAGCGTTGCAGACCTTTGCCCGGCCTCCATCACGGCATTTTGATTGGCACCTGGTAGGATTAGCCGTGGTCCTGGTCGGAGTCGCGGCAACGCGGGTGCACTCCTACCTCCTGTTTCACTCACTGGCCGAGTTTTTCTGGATCGCCGTGGCGCTGACCACGTTCTCGATCGCCTGGAACACCCGCCACCACCTCGACAACACCTTCCTGATGGTCTCGGGCATCTCGCTCGGACCGGTCGCCTTCATCGGACTGCTGCACTCCCTCGCCTACAAGGGGATGGGCGTCTTCCCCTCCACCACGGCCGACGCCAACATGGCCACCCAGTTGTGGATCGCGTCGCGCTCGCTGGATGCCGCGAGCATCCTGGCGGCCGCCATGCTCGGCGGCCGGAAGGTGTCGTCGCGCTGGGTGCTGATCGGCAGCACCGCGGCCGCAGCCCTGCTGACCGTTCTGGTGTTCACCGGCCTCTTCCCGGATTGCTTCGTCGAGGGACAGGGGCTCACCACATTCAAGGTGGTCGCCGAGTACGTCATCATGGCGATCTTCGGCATTGTCCTGCTGCGCCTGCGGCAGATCCGGGATCTTTTCCCCGAGCACCTCTACCGCCTGATGATGGTGGCCACCGCCCTGGCGCTGGCGGAGGAGGCGGCGTTCACGCTGTACCGCGACGTCTATGGCCTGCTCAATCTCGGCGGCCATCTGGTGGCCGTGGTCTACGGGTACGTCATCTATGCCGGAATCGTCCGCTACGGCCTGGCGAACCCCGAGAAGACCCTGTTCCACCAGCTCAATACGCTCAATGAACGCCTCGCCGACAAGTCCCTGCGCGACAACGAGCGCGCCGCCTTGGCGCTGGAAGCGGTCGGCGGCGCCGCCTGGGAATGGACGATCAGCCAACCCCGCCCTCCCCTGTCGCCGCGCCACCAGGCCTGGCTGATGGCGCCGGCGGGCAAGCCGGTGACGGCGGAGGCGTGGCGCGAGCGCGTGCCGGCGGAAGACCGCGATGCCTTCGACGGCCTGATGGTGGCGCGGCCGCCCGGAGAGGCCTTGAGTGCCGAATACCGGCTGCGCCGGCCCGACGGCACGACGGCGTGGTTCGCCACCACCACCCGCACCTTCGCATCCACCGACGGCGTCCTGATGATCGGCCTCGATCTCGACATCTCGGCCCGCAAGGAATCGGAGGCCGAGCGTAGTCGCCTGACGGAAGAAGTCCGCAAGTTCGCGGAAATCCTGGCCCACCATCTCCAGGAGCCGGCCCGCCTGCAGGCGTGCTACGCGCAGGTGCTGCGCCGCAAGCTCAACGGGTCGCTGGCGCCCGAAGCGGAAGAGGCCCTGGGCGTGATCGAAGCCAGTGCGGAGACCCTGCGGCGGCTGCTGCGCGACGCCCACCTCTACATGGTCCTGGACCGGCTGCCGCCGCCGGCGAATCCTGCTGACGCGGACCTCGCCCTCCACTCGGCATGGGCACGCCTGATTTCGGCCGATACGGCGGCGGCTCAGCTCGACGCCGAGCCGCTGCCTCCGGTGCCGCTCACCCAGGAGCGGGCGACCGACCTGTTCGTCATCCTGCTCGGCAATGCCCTGCAGTACCGTCACCCTGACCGAGCCCCGGCGGTCACCGTCCGCTCGCGACAGGTCGACGGAGAATTGGTCCTCACCCTGGAAGACAACGGCATCGGCATCGCCGACCGCTACGTCGAGAAGGTGTTCCTGCCATTCGAGCGCCTGCACACGCAGGCGGCCTATCCGGGCAGCGGTGTTGGCCTGGCGCTGGCGAAGAAGATCGTCGAGGGTGCGGGCGGCCGCATCTGGATCACGTCGGAGCTTGGCCGCGGCACCGTCGTCCATATCGCCCTGCCCACGGAAGGTGCGCATGAGTGAAGCGGCTCCCCCGTTCGAGATCCTGCTCGTCGAAGATCTCGCCGCCGACGCCGCCCTGGTGCGCGCCGCGCTCAAGGAAGGCAAGTTCTACTGCAAGCTCGATGTCGTCGATGACGGCGAGAAAGCGGTGGCATACCTGAACGAGCGTCGGTTCGGACGGCTCCCCGATCTGGTTCTGCTCGACCTCAATCTGCCGCGCATGAGCGGACGCGAGGTGCTGCAGGTGATCAAGGATGACCCGGCGCTCCGAACCGTCCCCGTGGTCGTTCTGACCACGTCCGACGTCGAGCGCGACGTTGAGGCCTCGTACCTCCTGGGGGCCGCCGGGTATGTGACCAAGCCCCTGGACGTGATGGCCTTCTTCCAGGCCATCCATGCCATCCAGGATTACTGGTTCACGGTGGTCCGCCGCCCGCGCGGCAGCCAGTAGCCGAGGTTGAGCCGGGCTGGAGCGGCGACGGCGCCAGCCCCCATTCGGCCAGGCATTTCGCCGCCGTCTCCACCGCCGGCCCGATCTGCGCCTCCACCTCCGGCGAGAGGCCGCCGCCGAAATCCTCCAGGCTGAGGCATTGCACGCCGACCAGGCGCAGCGAGGCCGGCCCGCCGTCCAGCAAGGTGGCGGCCGCCAGCACGTCCTGGAAGGTCGTCTGGTGCAGGGACAGCCGGCGCGCACCCATCAGGCGCGGAACCTCGTCGTCGCAAAGGAGCAAGGGCGTTCCGGCGGGCAGGCTGAAGTCGATGGCGTCGAAGATCAGCAGGCGCCGCGCCGCCTGGACATACGGGAGCAGGTACATGCCCTGGGTGCCGCCGTCCAGGACCTCGACGCCCTCGGGAACGGCCCAGCGGGCCTCGAAGGCGGCCAGCGCCCTCAGGCCGAAGCCCTCGTCTCCCCACAGCGGATTGCCGATGCCGAGGACCAGCGCCTCGACCGCCTTGTCGCCGCTCACTTCTTGAACAGGCGATAGCCGGACAGCATGGTGCTGACCATGCTCTGGCGGGACACGATGTCCTCGCGCACGGCGGTGTAGACGTGGATCAGCACGAAGCTGGCCATCACCCACATGCACAGGCGGTGGACGGTATGGAAGTCGATGGTGTTGGGAGTGATCCGCGTCATCCAGCCGAACGTGTGATAGAGCCAACTTTCGTGGCCGGCCACCTCGGCATACATGGCGTAGCCGGTCAGCAGCACCACCAGCGACGGCAGCACGAACGCCACCAGCATGACCACGTGGGCCAGCGGGTTGAGGCCGCTGTAACGGCGCGCCGTCTTGACCATGAACAGGTTCCAGGCCAGCTGGTAACGCATCCCCTCGACCCAGCGGGCGCTCCATACCGGCGGAATGAACAGCTGGCGGGCGAAGGCATTGCCGATGACCGCCCACCAGATCCGCCCCACCCACAGCACCGCGAAGATGTGGCCGGCGGTCAGGTGGGCGAAGCGGATCAGCCCCATCACGTAGACCGAGCTGGGATCGCCGGTATAGGACGGCAGCGGCGTGCCGATCAGATAACCGGTCACCCCGAGCACGAGCACGGCGGCGGCGTTCAGCCAGTGCCACAAGCGGACCGGCGCCTCGTAGATGTAGAGCGACGAGATGTCCTCGTGGTCCTCGATCTCGCGATAGGACGCCTCGCTCATCTCACACCACCTTGACCGCCGACCGCTCGACGCCGTCCGCCCCAATGACGTGGGTGGCGCAGGCTAGGCAGGGGTCGAAGCTGTGGATGGTCCGCAACACCTCCAGCGGTTGCGCCGGATCGGCGACCGGGGTCTTGAGCAGCGACGCCTCGAACGGCGCGATATTGCCGGCGCCGTCGCGCGGACTGCCGTTCCAGGTGGTCGGCACCACGCACTGGTAGTTGGCGATCTTGCCGGCCTCGATATGGAGCCAGTGCCCGAGGGCGCCGCGCGGAGCCTCGGAGAAGCCGACGCCCTTGGCCGTTTTGGGCCAGGTCGCCGGATCCCACTTCTCGCCGTTGGCGGTGTCCTGGTCGCCCGCCTTGATGTTGGCGATCAGCTCGTCCACGGCTTCGACCAGCCGCTGCGCCGCCCACAGGCCCTCGAGCCCGCGCGCCGCCGTCCGGCCCAGGGTGGAGAACAGGGCGGTGATCGGCAGGTCGAGCTTTTTCAGCGTGAAATCGACCAGCTCCTTCACATCCTTGCGCCCCATGGCATAGGCGACCACGAAGCGCGCCAGCGGGCCGACCTCCATGGGGTGGCCCTTCCAGCGCGGCGCCTTGATGAAGGAGTACTTGGCGCCCTCGTCCAGTTCCTTGATGTGCTTCTTGTCGCCCTTGGTCTTGGGCCCGAGCTGGAAATTGTACTCGGTGACGCCGTCCCACGGATGCAGCCCCTTGCCCTCGTCCGGATAGCGGTACCAGGAATGGGGCACGAATTCGCGGATCTGTTCGGGGTCGCGCAGGTCGACCTCGTGCACCTTGGTGAGGTCGCCGTTGATGATGGCGCCGCGCGGCAGCATCAGGCTGTCGTTGCTGGTGTCGCCCGCGAAGCGCGGGAAGTCGCCGTAGGTCAGCAGGTTGCGGCTGGCGAGGCCGTCGCCGATCTTGGCCCAGTCCTTGTAGAACGAGGCGATGGCGAGCAGGTCGGGAATGTAGACCTGCTCGATGAAGGTGAGCGTCCGCCGGGCGATGTCGCGGACCAGGTTGAGGCGCTCCATGCTGAGCGCGCCCACCGCGCCGGCCCCGTGCATGTTGACGGCCGAGGGCACGCCGCCGACCAGCCACATGGGGTGCGGGTTCTTGCCGCCGAACACCGCCTGGATCTTGACGATCTCCTTCTGGAAATCGAGGGCCTCGAGGTAGTGCGCCACGGCCATCAGGTTGGCCTCGGGCGGCAGCTTATAGGCGGGGTGGCCCCAGTAGCCGTTCTTGAACAGGCCGAGCTGGCCCGAGCCCACGAACTTGCGCAGCTTCTCCTGCACGTCGCGGAAATAACCCTCGGACGCCATCGGCCACGGGGAGATGCTCTGCGCCAGCGCGCTCGTCGCCTTGGGATCGGCGTGGAGCGAGCTCATGACGTCGACCCAGTCGAGCGCGTGCAGGTGATAGAAGTGCACGAGGTGGTCGTGGGCGTAGAGCGTCAGGTGGAGAATGTTGCGGATCAGGTTGGCGTTGCGCGGGATGGCGATGCCCAGCGCGTCCTCGACCGCACGCACGCTGGCCAGCGCGTGGACGCCGGTGCAGACGCCGCAGATGCGCTGCACGAACGCCCACGCGTCGCGCGGGTCGCGGCCCTTGAGGATGTTCTCGAGGCCGCGCCACATGGTGCCGGACGACACCGCGTTGGTCACCTGGTTGCGCTCGTCGACGTTCACCTCGATGCGCAGATGCCCTTCGATGCGGGTGATGGGGTCGATGACGACACGCCGCCCGCCGTCGTTGAGCTGGAAGCCGTTGGGGGTCTCACTCGTCGCCATTCTTGCTTCCCTCGGTCTTGCGCCCACCGGCGATCCGCTTCACCGCCGACACACCGGCATGGGCCGCCATGGCGGCGCCCAGGCCGGCGGCGGCCCCCAGCCCGATCTCGTCGGCCTTGGCCTCGATACCGAACTGCTTCATGTCCACCACCCGCTCGTAGAAGGGTCCGCGATCCCAGAACCCGTCCTCGGAGCAGCCGATGCAGCCATGGCCGGAGCGGATCGGCGACGAGACGCCGTCGTTCCAGCCGACAGTGGTGCAGGCGTTGTAAGTGGTCGGGCCCCGGCAGCCCATCTTGTACAGGCACCAGCCCTGGCGGGCGCCGTCGTCGTCCCAGGATTCGACGAACTGTCCGGCGTCGAAATGGGCGCGGCGGTAGCATTTGTCGTGGACGCGCTGGCCGTAGAACATCTTCGGCCGCAATTGGCGGTCGAGGTCGGGCAGGCGGTCGAAGGTGATGACGTAGGTGAGCACCGCCGCCATCACCTCGGCGATGGGCGGGCAGCCCGGCACGTTGACCACCGGAACGTCGCGGATCAGCTTGGACACCGGGGTGGCCTTGGTCGGATTGGGCTTGGCCGCCTGGACGCAGCCGAACGAGGCGCAGGTCCCCCAGGCGATCACCGCCTTGGCATGGCGGCAGACCTCGATCATCTGGTCGGTGAAGGGCCGTCCGCCGACGATGCAGGCCATGCCCTCGTCGTTGAGGGGGGCGTTGCCCTCGACCGCGACCACGTAGTTGCCTTTGTAGTTGCTGACGATGTCGTCGAGGATCGCCTCCGCCTGGAAGCCGGCCGCCGCCATCAGGGTGTCGTCGTAGTCCAGTGAGATCATGGACAGGACGATGTCCTTGGCCAGCGGATGGGCCGAGCGGATGAAGCTTTCCGAGCAGCAGGTGCATTCCAGCCCGTGCAGCCACAGGACCGGCAGCCTGGGCTTGGTTTCCAGCGCCTTGGCAACCGCCACTTCGCCCCCCGGGCCGAGGCCGAAATAGACGGCGGTCAGGGAGCAGAACTTGAGGAAGTCGCGCCGGGGAATGCCCTGGTCGCGGATGACCTCGTAGAAGGTGGGTCGAGACATCGTCGGTCCTTGGATTTCAGCTGGCGCGGACGGCGGACAGGAAGCTCTCCACCTCGGCCTTCATGGTTTCCGCCTCGGCGGCGAGGGAATCGGTCACGCTGACCATGCTCGAGGCCATCCCGCCGGTGTGCTCGGCCGCCTTCGACACCTCGACGATGGCTCCGGACACTTCCCGGTTGCCGCTGGCCGCCTCGCCGATATTGCGGACGATGGAATCGGTGGCGGCGTTCTGCTCCTGCACCGCCGAAGCGATGGTCGCCACCACCTCGTCGGCCTCGATGATGGTCGAGCCGACCGATTTCAGGGCCGTCACCGCGTCGCGGGTGGTGGTCTGGATGGCGTGGACCTGCTCGGCGATCTCGTCGGTGGCGCGCGCCGTCTGCGAGGCCAGCACCTTGACCTCGTTGGCGACCACGGCGAAGCCCTTGCCGGCCTCGCCGGCGCGCTGGGCCTCAATCGAGGCGTTCAGCGCGAGAAGGTTGGTCTGCGCCGCGATTTCACCGATCAGGGTGACGATCTCGCCGATCTTCTCGGCGGCGCTGTCGAGCGCGCCCATGGTGGCCGACAGGCCCTCGATCCCGGTGACCGCGTTGCGGGTGATGCCGGCCGAGCGGGACACGCTGCGGCTGATGTCGCGGCCCGAGGCGCTCAGCTGCTCGGTGGCGGTGGCCACCGCCTCGACGTTGGCGGCCGCCTCCCCGGCGGTGGCGGCCACCGATTGCGCCTGCCGCCCGGTCTCCTCCGCGACGGCCAGAAGGGCGTTGGCGGTCTCGCGTACCTCGGCGACGGCGGTATTGACCTCCTGCAGCATGCGGGTGGCGTGGCTGCCGAAATCGTCGGTCAGCGCCTCGCGCCGCTGCGCCCGGTCGAGCAGCACCTGGTCGGCGGCACGCTTCTGCTCTTCCAAATGGTCGGCGCGGATCATGCTTTCCTTGAAGATCTCGACCGCGCGGGCCATGTCGCCAATCTCGTCGCTTTTTTCGATCAGCGGCACCTCGATCGCCTTGTCGCCCCGCGACAGGTGGCCCATCACCCCGCCGAGCTTGTCGAGCGGCCGCACGATGCGGTAGCGGGTGAACCAGAAGAAGAAGGCGGCCAGCGCCAGCAGCAGGATGCCGCTGAGCACCATGACGGTCACCACCGTGGCGCCCACGCTCCAGGTGGCGGCCTCGACCCGGTCGGCGCTGGCCTTGTGCTCGGCCTTGAGCACCGCGCCGAGACGGTCGACGGCGGTCAGGGCGGCGGTCGGATTGATGTTGGCCAGCGCGTGGATGTTCTGGGCCGGCTCATGCCGTTCCACCGCCTCGACGACCCGCGGCAGCGCCCGCTCATAGGCTTCCGCCAGGGTCAGCACCGTCTTGATCGCCTCCTGCTCCTCGGCGGAGGCGCCGGCGGTGACATAGGCGGGCGCCACCTCCTTCAGCTTGGCGATGTCGCGGGCGACCGCCTGCCGGAGCAACGGATCCGCGGTGAGCACATAATCGCCGAAGTGCTGGACGAGCCCGCCGAAGCCCAGGTGCTGGCGCAGTTCGGACAGCAACACGAGCCGCCGCGCCAAACCGGTGTCAAACGCCCGCCAGACGGAGCTGATCTCGGCCACCGCCGAGATGGCGATGACGGTCCCTCCGGCGCCGGCCGCGAGCAAGGCCCCCATCAGCATGGAAATCAGGATGCTGACCAGGCGCAACCGCACATTGGCGATCAGCCACCCCAGCCCCGCCACCAGACGCCCGAAACCATTGAGATCGTCAGCCTGGACCGCTGCTCCGGCCATGGTCCCCCCGCCCATCTATTTTATTGCCGCATATTAGAGCTTCATGCGGTTTTGAGGTAAATAGGCATTTTCGCCCAAACTATGAAAAACCGACACTGGCTATTCTATTTCTAATCTAGACAGGGAGCGCTTCCTTGCGCGCTGCGTCCCGACGGTATGACCGCTCCGCACTCAATCGTTACCGCGGGCACGAAAAGATGACCCCCCATTGACTTCGGAAGGGGCGTTGATTTCATTGAATAATGGCGGCAGGAGTATCGGCGCCCAGGGGACCCGTCCCTCCCGCACGGTGATCGTGCCGATCACCGGATCGGCCCGGCGCGTCAAGAGACCGCGACGAGCGCGGCATGCCCTCAACCCGGCCCGCAACGACGGGCTCGACGGGAGGAAAACATGGAGACCAAGTCGGTTTCTGCGGACACCGGACGGCGAATCCAGGGCAACCCCAAGTTCCATGAGCTGGTGCGGAAGCGGTCGACCTTCGCCTGGACGCTGACCATCATCATGCTGGCGATCTACTTCGGGTTCATCTTCCTGATCGCCTACGGCAAGGACTTCCTTGGCACGTCCCTGGCCGGAGGCGTGACGACCATCGGGCTGCCCATCGGCGTCGGGGTCATCCTGTGCGCCATCGTGCTGACCGGCATCTATGTGCGGCGGGCCAACACCGAGTTCGACGAGCTCAGCCGCCAGATCATCGAGGAGGCCCGCTGATGAAGGCGCTCAAGACCTGGCTCGCGGCACTCACGTCCCTGGCCTATTCGGGCACCGCGCTGGCCGCCGAGCCGATCACGGCCACCACCAAGCAAGCCACCAACTGGCACGCCATCGTCATGTTCGTGCTGTTCGTTCTGATGACGCTCGGCATCACCTATTGGGCGGCCAAGCGGACCAAGACGGCGGCCGACTTCTACGCCGCCGGCGGCGGCATCACCGGCTTCCAGAACGGCCTGGCCATCGCCGGCGACTACATGTCGGCGGCCTCGTTCCTGGGCATTTCCGCCCTGGTGTAC
>JBLNCP010000002.1:0-19674 GCA_050260775.1 Solirubrobacterales bacterium
CCCTGGCTGCCGGTGCACAGGTAAAGCACCTTGTCCGCCGGCAGGTAGCCGGAATCGTGGTCGGTGAGGAACGGCTGGATGTCCTTGAGGTAGCCCAGCTCCCGCGCCGCCTTCTCGATCCGCCACAGCGAGCGCCCGACCAGAGCGACGTGGCGGCCATGCGTCTCGGCGGCGATGGCGATGCTTTCCAGCCGCGCCACGTTGGTGGCGAAGCAGGTGACCGCCACCTTGCCGGTGAAGCGGCCTAACAGGCCGATCAGGCTGGCCCGCACCTCGGATTCCGAGCGGACCTCGCTCTTGGTAAACACGTTGGTCGAATCGCCCACCAGCGCCAGCACGCCCTCGTTGCCGAGGCGGCGCAGCGCGTCGGTGTCGGCGGGGTCGCCGATCAGCGGGTCGGGGTCGAACTTCCAGTCGCCGGTATGCACCACCATGCCGGCCGGAGTGCGGATGGCCAGGGCATTGGGCTCGGGGATGGAGTGGGTCAGGCTGACCAGTTCGACGTTGAAGGGGCCCACGTCGAAGCGCGAGCCCAGCGGCATCACATGCACCGGCACCTGATTGGTCAGCCCGGCCTCATGCAGCTTGGCGTGCAGGATGGCGGCGGCGAATGGGCTGCAATAGACGGGGCATTGCAGCTTCGGCCACAGGTACTGGATGGCGCCCAGATGGTCCTCGTGGCCGTGCGTGACCACCAGGCCGACCAGATCCTTGCGCCGCTCCTCGATCCAAGCCGGATCGGGCATCACCACGTCGATCATCGGCATGGTGTCGTCGCCGAACGACACCCCCAGGTCCACCGCCAGCCATTTGCCGCCGAACCCGTACAGGTTGAGGTTCATGCCGATTTCCCCGGCGCCGCCGAGGGGCAGGAAGTAAAGTTCTTTGTTGTCCATACCTATTCCAGCCTGGCGTTGCGGCGATGGATCTCGAGCAGGCCGCGCAGCGTGAGGTCGGGGTCCAGCCGCTGGATCAGCGGTGTGGCGTCGGCGAACAGGGGCGCCAGGCCGCCGGTGGCCACCACCAGCATGTCCGCGCCGTATTCCTCGCGGATCCGCCGCACCAGGCCCTCGATCAGCCCGACATAGCCCCAGAAGATGCCCGATTGCATGGCCGGCACCGTCGCCTTGCCGATCACCTGACGCGGCCGTCCGATGGCGACGCGCGGCAGCTTGGCGGCGGCGGCGTGCAAGGCCTCCAGCGACAGATTGATGCCGGGGGCGATGGCGCCGCCGCAGTAATTGCCGTCGCGGTCGACCACGTCGAAGGTGGTCGCGGTGCCGAAATCGATGACGATCAGCGGCCCGCTGTAGAATTTGTGGGCGGCCACGGCGTTGACCAGACGGTCGGCGCCGACCTCCTCGGGGCGGTCGAGCAGCACGTTGATGCCGAGCTCAACCCCCTCGTCGCCGACCACGATGGGCTCGCAGTTGAAATAGCGACGGCAGAGGGTCTTCAGGCCGAACACCATGGCCGGCACCACGCTGGCGATGATGCAGGCGGAGATGTCGGTCCGCTTCATGCCCTCGATGGTCAGGAGCTGCATCAGCCACACGCCGAGCTCGTCGGCGGTGCGGTCGGTGTCGGTGGAGGCGCGCCATTCACCGCGCACACGCTCGCCGTCGAATACCGCGAAGACGATGTTGGTGTTGCCCGAGTCGATCGCCAAAAGCATGGCAAACTCCCATCCTTGTCAGGCCGGCGGGAAGTAGACGTCTCCCGCCATGACGCGCTGCACAGTCGAGCCCGCATCCAAGAGAAGTGCGCCCTCTTCGTCAAGCCCCGCGAACAGCCCGGTCAGCGTTTCCCCTTCCAGGCGGACGACCACCGGGTCGCCCACCCCCCGCGCCCGCGCCAGCCAGGCGGTGCGGACGGGGGCGAACCCCTCGCGGCGCCAGCGCTCGACCCAGGGGCCGAAATGACGGCAGAAGGCGGCCAGCACCTCGTCGGAGGAGCCGGCGAAGCCGGCATGCGCCAGCGCTCCGGCCGGATACATCACCGCGTCGGGCGGCGGACATTGGACGACGTCCACCCCGATGCCGAGGACCAGCCACCCCTCCCCGGCCGGCTCCAGCAGCATGCCGGCGACCTTGCGGCCGTTCATCAGCACGTCGTTGGGCCACTTGGCGCGGAAGGCCGCGTCCGGGACGAGTTCGGCAAGCGCATCGACCAGCGCCACCGCGGCGACGAAGCCGAGCTGGGCGGCGGTGGCCAGCGAACCGACGGCCAACAGGCACGAGAAATGGAGGTTGCCGCGCGGACTGACCCACACGCGGCCGCGACGACCGCGGCCCTGGGTCTGCTCGACGGCGGAGACCACAACGAAATCGGCGGCGGCACCCGAGAGTGCCAGCCGCCGAGCCTCGTCGTTGGTGCTGCCGACGCTGTCCCGCGCAATCAGGCGGAACGGCGCAGGCAGAACGGCATCCGTCATCCCGCCGGGAACAGCGACGCCGCCGCCGCCTTGGCCGTGCTGAGCAGCGGACCGGGGACGAAGGAGAACAGCAGCACCACCACCATCGACGCCGCCATCACCAGGCCGACCGCGCGTCCGAGCGGACGGTCGAAGGCCTCGGTCGGCTCATCGAAGTACATCACCTTGATGATGCGCAGATAGTAGAAGGCCGACACCACGCTGGTGAGCACGCCCAGGATGGCCAGGGTGAACAGGCCGGCGTTCACCGCGGCCATGAACACGTAGAACTTGCCCCAGAAGCCGGCCAGCGGCGGGATGCCGGCCATGGAGAACATCAGGGCGGCCATCACCAGCGCCATGACCGGATTGGTCTTGGACAGGCCGGCCAGGTCCTCGATGCCCTCGACCAGACGGCCCTTCTGGCGCATGGACAGGATGACGGCGAAGGTGCCGACGTTCATGAACAGGTAGATGGCCAGATAGATCAGCACGCCCTGCACGCCCTCGGCGGTGCCGGCGGCCAGGCCGACCAGCACGAAGCCGACGTGGCCGATGGAGCTGTAGGCCATCAGGCGCTTGATGTTGGTCTGGCCGATCGCCGCGAACGAGCCGACGAACATGGAGCCGATGGCGATGAAGGTCACCACCTGGCGCCACTGGTCGCCCAGCGCGCCGAACGGCCCCATCATGACGCGGGTGAACAGCGCCAGCGCGGCGATCTTCGGCGCCACCGCGAAGAAGGCGGTGACCGGGGTCGGCGCGCCCTCGTAGACGTCGGGCGTCCACATGTGGAAGGGAACCGCCGAGATCTTGAAGGCCAGACCCGCCATCACGAACACCAGGCCGGCGATGACGCCGATGTGCGGACGCATGGCATGCTCGCCGCCGAACACCTTGGCCAGCGCCTCGAACGAGGTGGTGCCGGAGAAGCCGTACACCAGCGACACGCCGTAGAGCAGCATGCCCGAGGCCAGCGAGCCCAGCACGAAGTACTTCAGGCCCGACTCGGTCGCCCGCACGTTGTCGCGGTTGTAGGCGGCCAGGACGTAGAGCGCCAGCGACTGCAGTTCGAGGCCCAGGTACAGGGCCAGGAAGTCGTTGGCCGAGACCATCATCAGCATGCCCAGCGTCGCGAACATGATGAGGACGGGATACTCGAAGCGACCCAGCTTCTCGCGATCGAGGTAGTTGATGCTCATGGCCGAGGTCAGCGCCGAGGCGGCCAGGATCATGATCTTCACCATCGACCCGAACGAGTCGACCACGAACATGCCGCCGAAGGCGGTAGCGCGGGTACCGCCCTGGGCCCAGACGAGCACGGCGGCGATGGCGAAGACGACCAGGCCGATGCCGGCGGCCGAGCGCGTGGTGTCGCCCTTGGCGAACACGCCCATCATCAGCAGGGCCATGGCCGACAGGGCCAGCAGAATTTCCGGAAGGACCGGGATGAGGTCGAGAGACATGTCGGTCATTCCCCCTAGCGCGCCGCCACCGAGAGACCGCTGGTCGCGGCCTTGGCCAGTTGGAAGTTGTCGATCAGCTTCGCCACCGAAGCATGCATGGGTTCAAGGAACGCGTTGGGGTACACGCCCATCCAGATCACCACCGCGATCAGCGGCACGAAGACCAGGACCTCGCGCACGTCCATGTCGAGGATGTCCTTGAGGTCGTCGCGGGTGAGCCGACCGAACACCACGCGGCGATACAGGTACAGCATGTAGGCGGCACCCAGGATCAGGCCGGAGGCCGCGAACAGCGACACCCACGTGTTGACCTGGAACACGCCCAGCAGCACCAGGAACTCGCCGACGAAGCCGGAGGTGCCGGGCAGGCCGACGCTGGCCATGGTGAAGAACATGAACACCAGCGCGTACTTGGGCATCCGCTCGGCCAGGCCGCCGTAGCGGGCGATCTCGCGGGTGTGCATGCGGTCGTAGACCACGCCGACGCAGAGGAACAGCGCGCCCGAGACGACACCGTGCGACAGCATCTGGTAGATGGCGCCCTCGACGCCCTGGGTGGTCATGGCGAAGATGCCGATGGTCACGTAGCCCATGTGGGCCACCGACGAATAGGCGATCAGCTTCTTCATGTCGTCCTGCACCAGCGCCACCAGCGAGGTGTAGATCACCGCCACCACCGACAGGGTGTAGACCAGCGGGGTGAAGTACTCGGTGGCGTACGGGAACATCGGCACCGAGAAGCGCAGGAAGCCGTAGGCACCCATCTTCAGCAGCACACCGGCCAGGATCACCGAACCGGCGGTCGGCGCCTCGACGTGGGCGTCGGGCAGCCAGGTGTGGACCGGCCACATCGGCACCTTGACCGCGAACGAGGCGAAGAACGCCAGCCACAGCCACAGCTGCAGCGAGTGCGGGAAGCTGTGCGCCATCAGCGACGGGATGTCGGTGGTGCCGGCCTGGAAGTACATGGCCAGCATGGCGACCAGCATCAGCACCGAGCCGGCCAGGGTGTAGAGGAAGAACTTGAACGCCGCGTAGACGCGACGGGGCCCGCCCCACACGCCGATGATGATGAACATCGGGATCAGCACGCCTTCGAAGAAGACGTAGAACAGCATCATGTCCAGCGCGCAGAACATGCCGACCATCATGGTCTCGAGGACCAGGAAGGCGACCATGTATTCCTTGACCCGGTTATGCACCGCGCCGAACGACGACAGGATGCACAAGGGGGTCAGGAAGGTCGACAGCAGCACGAACCACATGGAGATGCCGTCGACGCCCATCGAGTAGGTGATGGCGGTGCCGGGCAGCCAGGTGGCGGTCTCCTTGAGCTGGAACTCGGCCGACTTGGGGTCGAAGTAGCCCAGGATCAGCAGCGACACCAGGAAGGTGGCGCCCGACGTGAGCAGGGCCACGTTGCGGGCGTTGCGCGCCACCACTTGGTCGTCGCCGCGGATCAGCAGGATGAACAGCGCGCCCACCAGCGGCAGAAAGGTGGTCAGCGAGAGCAGAGGCCAGTCGATCATGACTTCGTCTTTCCCTTGGGCTTAGCGCGCGTTGAACATGTACCAGGTGACGAACACCGCTACGCCGATCAGCATCGCGAAGGCGTAGTGGTAGAGGTAGCCGGACTGCAGCCGGGCCACCCGCCGGGCGATCACCCGGGTCGCGGCGGCGACGCCGTCGGGACCGATGCCGTCGATCACCGCGCCGTCACCCCCCTGCCACAGCCCGCGGCCGAGGCGGAACGCCGGCTTGACGAACAGGAAGTTGTACAGCTCGTCGAAGTACCACTTGTTCAGCAGGAACAGGTAGACGGGGCGCAGCAGCCCGGCGATCACCGCCGGAACCGAAGGCATCAGGCCGTAGAGGATGATGCCGAGCGCGATGCCCGAAACGGCGACGATGGTCGGGGTGGTGGCCACCCACGACGGCACGTGGTGCGCGTCGTGCAGCGCCGGATGGCTCTCCAGCACGGCGATGGCATGGCGCCAGAAGTCGTGCTGGGCCTCGCCCACGAACATGTCGTAGCCGAGCTTGCCGGCGAACAGGGCGCCCAGCGTCAGCACCATCAGCGGGATGGTCATCACGGCCGGGCTCTCGTGGACGTGCGCCATCACGTGCTCGTCGGCGCGCGGCTTGCCATGGAACACCAGGATGAACAGGCGGGTCGAATAGAACGCGGTCATGAAGGCCGCGGCCACGCCCAGCCAATAGGCCATCTGGCCGGCCGCCGACTGCGACGCCCACGCGGCCTCGAGGATGGTGTCCTTCGAGTAGTAGCCGGCGAAGGGCGGAATGCCGGCGAGCGCGATCGAGCCGATCAGCATCACCGCCCAGGTCAGCTTGACATGCTTCCAGATGCCGCCCATGCGGCGGATGTCCTGCTCGTCCGACATGGCGTGGATCACCGAGCCGGCGCCCAGGAACAGCAGCGCCTTGAAGAAGGCGTGGGTGAACAGGTGGAAGATGCCGGCCTGGTAGGCCGAGACGCCCAGCGCGAAGAACATGTAGCCGAGCTGCGAGCAGGTCGAATACGCGATCACGCGCTTGATGTCGTTCTGCACGCAGCCGACGGTGGCGGCGAAGAACGCGGTGAAGGCGCCGACCACGGTGACCACGGTGAGCGCGGTCGAGGAGTACTCGAACAGCGGGCTCATGCGGGCGACCATGAACACGCCGGCGGTCACCATGGTGGCGGCATGGATCAGGGCCGACACCGGAGTCGGGCCCTCCATGGCGTCGGGCAGCCAGGTGTGCAGGCCGAGCTGGGCGGACTTGCCCATGGCGCCGACGAACAGCAGCAGGCAGATGATGGTGATGGCGTGCCACTCGGTGCCGAAGAAGGTCACGGTGGCGGCGGCCTTGTCCGGCGCGGCGTGGAAGATGGCATCGAAGCCGACCGAGTCGAACAGGAAGTAGGCGCCGAAGATACCGAGCGCGAAGCCGAAGTCGCCGACGCGGTTGACCACGAAGGCCTTGATGGCGGCGGCCGAGGCCGACGGCTTCTCGTACCAGAAGCCGATCAGCAGGTAGGAGGCCACGCCCACGCCTTCCCAGCCGAAGAACAGCTGGACCAGGTTGTCGGCGGTCACCAGCATCAGCATGGCGAAGGTGAACAGCGACAGGTAGCTCATGAAGCGCGGGATCGAGGGATCGTGGCTCATGTAGCCCACGGAATAGACGTGGACCATGAACGACACCCACGTCACCACCACCAGCATGACGGCGGTCAGGGTGTCGAACTTCAGCGCCCAGCTGACGTCGACGGTGCCCGACTGGATCCAGTGGAGCAGCGGCACGGTCAGGGTGGTGCCGTCGATGGCGACCAGCTTGAAGATCACGCCGGCCAGCGCGGCCGATGTGCCGAGCAGCAAGCAGGTGACGATCTGCGCTCCGCGGTCACCGATGAAGCGGGCGCCGAAGCCCGCGACGATCGAGCCCAGCAGCGGCAGGAAGATTGCGGCGACATACATCATCGCTGAATTACCCCTTGAGCTGGCTGATTTCCTCGACCGCGATGGTGCCGCGGTTGCGGAAGAAGACGACGACGATGGCGAGACCGATGGCAGCCTCGGCGGCCGCCACGGTCAGGATGAACATGGAGAACACCTGACCGACCAGGTCGTTGAGGTAGGACGAGAACGCCACCATGTTGGTGTTCACGGCCAGCAGGATCAGCTCGATGGACATCATGATGATGATGACGTTCTTCCGGTTCAGGAAGATGCCGAACACGCCCAGCGTGAACAGGATGGCGCCGACGGTCAGGTAGTGGGCGAGACCGATCTCGAACATCAGATGCCTCCCCCGGTGGGAACCTTGCGGACTTCGACGACCTGCTTGGCGCTGCGCGCCACCTGGGCGGCGATGTTCTGCTTGCGCACGCCCTCACGGCGGCGATGGGTCAGCAGGATGGTGCCGACCATGGCGACCAGCAGGATCAGGCCCGACGCCTGGAACAGGTAGGCGTAGTTGGTGTAGAGCAACCGGCCCAGCGCGGCGGTGTTGGCCACCTGGTCGACGGTCGGTGCCGGCGCCTGCACCATCGCCTCCACGTCGGGGGCGAAGGCCCAGCCGCCGAACATCAGCAGCAACTCGGCCAGCAGCACCAGGCCGATCAGCGCGCCGGTCGGCAGGTATTGCAGGAAACCCTCGCGCAGCCGGACGTAGTTGATGTCCAGCATCATCACCACGAACAGGAACAGCACCGCCACCGCGCCGACGTAGACCACCACCAAAACCATGGCGAGGAATTCGGCGCCCAGCAGGAGGAACAGGCCCGCGGCGTTGAAGAAGCAGAGGATCAGGAACAGGACGGAATGGACCGGGTTGCGGGCGGAGATGACCATCACCCCGCTCGCCACGGCAACCGCCGCGAACATGTAGAAGATCAGCGCAGTGAACATGCCGGGTTCCCCTGTCACCTGTAAGGCGCGTCGGTGGCGATGCGCATGGCGAGCTCGGGCTCCCAGCGATCGCCGTTGGCGAGCAGCTTTTCTTTGTTGTACATGAGCTCCGCCCGGGTCTCGGTGGAGAACTCGAAGTTCGGACCCTCGACGATGGCGTCCACCGGGCAGGCTTCCTGGCAGAAGCCGCAGTAGATGCACTTGGTCATGTCGATGTCGTAGCGGCGCGCGCGGCGCGATCCGTCGGCACGGGGCTCGGCCTCGATGGTGATGGCCTGCGCCGGGCAGATCGCCTCGCACAGCTTGCAGGCGATGCACCGCTCCTCGCCGTTGGGATAACGGCGCAGCGCGTGCTCACCACGGAAGCGGACCGACAGCGGGCCCTTCTCGTAGGGATAGTTGATGGTCACCTTGGGCTTGAACATGTAGCGCAGCGTCAGCGCCAAGCCCTGGACGAGCTCGGTCAGCAGAAACGAGCGCGCGGTGCGGTCGAGGAACGACATCTCTAGGTCCTCTCCTTAACCCTGACCCGGCAGCCAGCCGAAGCCGACCAGAACACCGGCGGTCAGGACCAACCAGAACAGCGAGAACGGCAGGAACACCTTCCAGCCCAGGCGCATCAGCTGGTCATAGCGATAGCGCGGGAACGTGGCGCGAACCCACAGGAAGACGAACAGCACCAGGCAGATCTTCAGCGCGAACCAGATCAGGCCCGGGATCATGTTGAAGGGCGCCACGTCGACCGGCGGCAGCCAGCCACCCAGGAACAGGATGGAGGTCATGGCCGACATCAGGATCATGTTCGCGTATTCGCCCAGGAAGAACAGGGCGAAAGCCATGGCCGAGTATTCGACGTTGTAGCCGGCGACCAGCTCCGATTCCGCCTCGGGCAGGTCGAAGGGGGCGCGGTTGGTTTCCGCCAGGGCCGAGACCACGAACACGATGAACATCGGGAAGTGCGGCAGCACGAACCACATCGTCTCCTTCTGCCGCAGCACGATGTCCGACAGGTTCAGCGAGCCGACGCTCAACAGCACCGAGATCAGCACGAAGCCGATGGAGACCTCGTAGGACACCATCTGCGCCGCCGAGCGCAGGCCGCCCAGGAACGCGTACTTCGAGTTGGACGCCCAGCCCGACATGATGATGCCGTAGACGCCCAAGGACGAGATCGCGAACAGGTAGAGCACGCCGACGTTGATGTCGGACAGCACCCAGCCCTGGTCGAACGGGATCACCGCCCAGGCGATCAGCGACAGCAGGAAGGTGAGCATCGGCGCCACCAGGAAGACCACCTTGTTGGCCCCGGTGGGGAGGATGGTCTCCTTGAGGAACAGCTTGGCGCCGTCGCACAGCGGCTGCAGCAGGCCGAAGGGGCCGACCACGTTGGGGCCCTTGCGCAGCTGCATGGCACCGATCACCTTGCGCTCGGCATAGGTGAGGTAAGCCACCGCGAGCAGCAGCGGGCCGACGATCACGATGATCTGGGCGACGATGACGACCAGCCGCCAGACCATGGGGGGCAAAAGCCCGTCGAACAGCTCAGCCATGGGTCCCCGTCTTCTTGTGGTTGCAACCGCAGCCGCCCGAGAAGGCGGCCGTGCACTCGGCCATGACCTTCGAAGCCCGGCTGATCGGGTCGGTCATGTAGAAGTTGTCGATGGTCGAGACCAGCGCCTTGTCGGTGAGCGCGCCCTCGGCGCCGAAGGCGGCGCCCCAGGCGGCCGGCACCAGCACGTCGGTCTGGGCGAACACCGGATTGACCTCGGCCATGCGGGCCCGCACCTGCTTGGGCGAGTCGTAGGCCAGCGGCTTGCCGACCACGTCGGACAGCGCGCGGATGATCTTCCAATCCTCCTTGGCCTCGCCGGGGGCGAACACCGCCAGGCGGGTGCGCTGGACGCGGCCCTCGGTGTTGACGTAGGTGGCGTTCTTCTCGGTGTAGGCCGAGCCCGGCAGCACCACGTCGGCGCGGTGGGCACCGGCGTCGCCGTGGCTGCCGATGTAGACCACGAACGCGTTGCCCAGGCCCTGCATGTCGATCTCGTCGGCGCCCACCAGGACCACCACCTCGATCTCGCCCTTGGCGGCGCCGGCGACGATGCCGGCCACGTCCTTGCCGCCTGCCTGCGGCACGAAGCCGAGGTCGAGGCCGCCGACGCGGGCCGCGGCGGTGTGGAGCACGTTGAAGCCGTTCCAGCCGTCCTTCACCACGCCGGCGGCGTCGGCCAGCTTCTTGGCCAGCGCCAGGATGGCGGCGCCGTCCTCGCGGGCGAGCGCGCCCTGGCCGAGGATGATCGCCGGACGCTGCGCGCCCTTGAGGGCCTCGAAGAACGGATGCTTGCCGGCGGCGAGGTCGGCCAGCACCGAGGCGCTGTCGCCCAGCCACTCGTGCTTGAAGGTGAGGTCGGCCTTGGGACCGATCACCGCCGCCTTGAGGCCGCCCTTGAGGTAGCGCTTGCGGATGCGGGCATTCAGCACCGCCGCTTCCTTGCGCGGGTTGGAGCCGACGATCAGCACCGCGTCGGCATCCTCGATGCCGGCGATGGTGGTGTTGAACAGGTACGAGGCGCGCACCGAGGCGTCCAGCTTGGCGCCGTCCTGGCGGCAATCCAGGTTGGGCGAGCCGAGCGCCGCCATCAGGTCCTTGACCGCGACCAGGGTCTCGCAATCGGCCTGGTCGCCGGCGATGGCGGCGATCTTGCCGGCCGCGGTGCCCTTGAGCTTGGCGCCGACGGTGGCGAGCGCGTCACCCCACGAGGTCGGGACCAGCTTACCGTCCTTGCGCACGTAGCAGCGGTCGAGGCGCTGGCGCTTGAGGCCGTCGCAGGCGAAGCGCGAGCGGTCCGACAGCCATTCCTCGTTGATGTCGTCGTTGACGCGGGGAAGGACGCGGACGACCTCGTTGCCCTTGGCGTCGACGCGGATGGCCGAGCCCAGCGCGTCCATGACGTCGACCGATTCGGTCTTCTTCAGCTCCCAGGACCGGTAGGTGAAGGCGGCCGGCTTGTTGGTCAGCGCGCCGACCGGGCACAGGTCGATGAGATTGCCCGACAGCTCGGACGACAGCGCGGCGCCGACGTACTTGCTGACTTCCATGTGCTCGCCGCGCGACAGGCCGCCGAGGACCGGGGTGCCGGCGATCTCGGTAATGAAGCGGATGCAGCGGGTGCACTGGATGCAGCGGGTCATCCAGGTGCTGATCAGCGGACCGTAGTCCTTGTCGACGACGGCGCGCTTCTCTTCGGTGTAGCGGCTGTGGTCACGGCCGTAGGCCATGGCCTGGTCCTGCAGGTCGCACTCGCCGCCCTGGTCGCAGATCGGGCAGTCGAGCGGGTGGTTGATCAGCAGGAACTCCATCACGCCCTGGCGCGCCTTGCGCACCGTGGCGTTGTTGGTGTGCACCACCATCCCCTCGCCCACCGGCTGGGCGCAGGACGCCACCGGCTTGGGCATCTTCTCGACTTCGACCAGGCACATGCGGCAATTGCCGGCGATGGCCAGGCGCTCGTGGTAGCAGAACCGCGGGATCTCGATGCCGAGGGTCTCCGCGGCCTGCAGGATGGTCATCCCGGCTTCGACTTCGATCTCGTGGCCGTCGATAGTCAGCTTAGGCATAGTCTCGGCTCTCCTCAGGCGGCGCTCTTCGAGCGCGCCAGAATTCGACGCTCGATCTCGGGGCGGAAGTTCTTGATCAGGCCCTGGATCGGCCACGCGGCGGCGTCACCCAGCGCGCAGATGGTGTGGCCTTCCACCTGCTTGGTGACCTGGAACAGCAGGTCGATCTCCTCGATCGTCGCATTGCCGTCGACCATGCGGTCCATCATGCGCCACATCCAGCCGGTGCCCTCGCGGCACGGCGTGCACTGGCCGCAGGATTCGTGCATGTAGAACTTCGACAGCCGCGAGATGGCGCGCACGATGTCGGTGGACTTGTCCATGACGATCACCGCGGCGGTGCCCAGGCCCGACCCGACCTCGCGCAGGCTGTCGAAGTCCATCAGGACGGTGTCGCAGGTCTCCTTGGTCAGCACCGGCACCGAGCAGCCGCCCGGGATGACGCCCATCAGGTTGTCCCAGCCGCCGCGCACGCCGCCGGCATGCTTCTCGATGAGCTCCTTCATGGGGATGCCCATCTCTTCCTCGACGTTGCACGGCTTGTTCACGTGCCCCGAGATGCAGAAGATCTTGGTGCCCGAGTTCTTCGGCCGGCCGATGCCGGCGAACCAGGCCGCGCTGCGGCGCATGATGGTCGGCACCACGGCGATGGATTCGACGTTGTTGACCGTGGTCGGGCAGCCGTAGAGGCCGACGCCGGCCGGGAACGGCGGCTTGAGGCGCGGCTGGCCCTTCTTGCCCTCCAGGCTTTCGATCAGCGCCGATTCCTCGCCGCAGATGTAGGCGCCGGCGCCGCGATGGACGTAGAGGTCGAAGTCCCAGCCCGAGCCGCAGGCGTTCTTGCCGATCAGCCCGGCCTCGTAGGCCTGGTCGATGGCGGCCTGCAGGTTCTGGGCCTCACGCACGAACTCGCCGCGGATGTAGATGTAGGCGGCGTGCGCCCCGATGGCGAAGCTGGCGATCAGCGCGCCCTCGACCAGCTTGTGCGGGTCGAAGCGCATGATCTCGCGGTCCTTGCAGGTGCCCGGCTCGCCTTCGTCGGCGTTGATCACCAGGTAGTGCGGACGCGGGCCCTCGGTCTTGGGCATGAAGGACCACTTCATGCCGGTCGAGAAGCCGGCGCCGCCGCGGCCGCGCAGGCCCGAATTCTTGACTTCCTCGATGATGGCATCGCGGCCCTTCTCCAGGATGGCCTTGGTGCCGTCCCAGTCGCCGCGCGCCCGGGCACCCTTGAGGCCCCAGTCGTTGATGCCGTAGAGGTTGGTGAAGATACGATCCTGGTCGCGCAGCATCACGCCTTCTCCGTCGCGAAGGTCAGGTCCTTGAGCGTCGTCGGCCCGCCTTCCGGCGCCGAGAACTGGCGGCCGGACTGCGAACCGGTCTTGGGCTGCTCGCCGCGCTTCAAGGCTTCGAGGACCGCCTTGGCCGTCTCCGGCGTCAGGTCCTCGTAGTAATCGTCGTTGATCTGCATCATCGGGGCGTTGACGCAGGCGCCCAGGCACTCGACCTCGGCCAGGGTGAACTGGCCGTCGGCGGTGGTCTCGCCCCAGTTGACGCCCAGCGTCTCCTTCACCGAGGCGGCGATGCCGTCGGAGCCGCGCAGCAGGCAGCAGATGTTGGTGCACACCTGCACGTGGTGCTTACCGACCGGCTGGCGGTTGTACATGGTGTAGAAGGTCGCGACCTCCTCCACCCGGATCGGCGCCATGTCCAGCATCTCGCCGATGGCTTCCATGGCGGCGCGGGAGACCCACCCCTCCTGGCGCTGCGCCAGGTCGAGCAGCGGCATCACCGCGCTCTGCTGACGGCCGGCCGGGTACTTGGCGATGACCTTCTTGGCCAACTCCAGGTTCTCGGGGGTGAAGGCGAAGGTGGTCGGCTGCTGCTGTTCGGTCATGGTGCTCATCGGTCGATCTCGCCGAAAACGATGTCGATGGAGCCGATGTTGGCGACGACGTCGGCCAGCATGTGCCCCTTGGACATCATGTCGAGGGCCTGCAGGTGCACGTAGCCCGGCGGCCGGATCTTGCAGCGATAGGGCTTGTTGGTGCCGTCGGCGATCAGGTAGACGGCGAACTCGCCCTTGGGGGCCTCCACCGCGGCATAGACCTCGCCGGCGGGGACGTGGAAGCCTTCGGTGAACAGCTTGAAGTGATGGATCAGCGATTCCATCGAGCGCTTCATGTCGGCGCGCTTGGGCGGCGTGACCTTGTTGTTCTCGACCCGAACCGCGCCCGGCTTCATCTTCTCGATGCACTGCTTCATGATCTTGACGCTTTCGCGCATCTCGATCACGCGCACCAGATAGCGCTCGTAGCAGTCGCCGTGGGTGCCGACGGGGATGTCGAACTCCACCTGGTCGTACATGTCGTAGGGCTGCGACTTGCGCAGGTCCCAGGCGACGCCGCAGGCGCGCAGGTTGGGGCCGGTGAAGCCCCAGTCGAGCGCCTGCTCGATGGTGACGGCGCCGATGTCGACGGTGCGCTGCTTGAAGATACGATTCTCGGTGACCAGCGTCTCGATGTCGTCGAGCACCTTCGGGAAGGTCTCGCACCACGCGGCGATGTCGTCGAGCAGGGAGTTCGAGAGGTCGGCGGCGACGCCGCCGACGCGGTAGTAATTGGCGTGCAGACGAGCGCCGGAGGCGCGCTCGTAGAACTCCATCAGCTTCTCACGCTCCTCGAAGCCCCACAGGATCGGGGTCATGCCGCCCACGTCGAAGACGTAGGAGGTCACGTTGAGGATGTGGTTGAGGATGCGGCCCATCTCGTTATAGAGCGTGCGGATCCACTTGGCGCGCTCGGGAATGTCGATGCCGAGCAGCTTCTCGGCCGCGAGCACGAAGGCGTGCTCCTGGTTCATCGTGCCCACGTAGTCGAGGCGGTCGAAATAGGGGACCGACTGCGTGTAGGTCTTGTTCTCGATCAGCTTCTCGGTGCCGCGATGCAGCAGGCCGATATGCGGGTCCGCCCGCTCGACCGACTCGCCCGACATCTCGAGGATGAGGCGCAGCACGCCGTGGGCCGCCGGGTGCTGGGGCCCGAAATTGATGTTGTAGCTCTGGATCTTCGCTTCGGCCATGTCAGTTCCCCTTGGCCTTCTCGTCGCCCGGCAGCAGGCCCGGGCCTTCCCACGGCGACAGGAAGTCGAAGCTGCGGTAGTCCTGGGTCAGCTTGACCGGCTCGTAGACGCAGCGCTTCTGCTCGTCGTCGTAGCGCATCTCGACATACCCGGTGAGCGGGAAGTCCTTGCGCAGCGGATGGCCCTCGAAGCCGTAGTCGGACAGGATGCGGCGCAGGTCGGGATGGTCCGAGAACATCACGCCGTACATGTCCCACACCTCGCGCTCGAACCAGCCGGCGGCGCTGAACACGCCGGTGACCGACGGCACGGCGGTGTCCTCGTCGGTGGCGACCTTCACGCGGATGCGCTGGTTATGCTTCATCGACAGCAGGTGGTAGACGACGTCGAAGCGCTCCTCGCGCCCCGGCCAGTCGACGCCGCAGACGTCGACCAGCTGCTTGAACAGGCAGGCGGCGTCATCGCGCAGGTACGTCAGCACCTTCACGATCGACGGCGCGCGCACCGTGATGGAAAGCTCTCCGCAGCGGTTCACCTCGGTGCCGAGCACGTCCTGCGGCAGGGCGGCGGCGATGGTGTCGCCCAGGTCCTTCAGCGCTTGGGTCATGGTAGTCGGACGTCCCTTTGGTCAGCGGAGGATGGTGCCGGTACGGCGGATCTTCTTCTGCAGCTGCAGGATGCCGTACAGCAGGGCTTCCGCGGTCGGCGGGCAGCCGGGGACGTAGACGTCCACCGGGACGATGCGGTCGCAGCCGCGCACCACCGAGTAGGAATAGTGATAATAGCCGCCGCCATTGGCGCAGCTGCCCATGGAGATCACCCAGCGCGGCTCGGCCATCTGGTCGTAGACGCGCCGAAGCGCCGGCGCCATCTTGTTGGTCAGCGTGCCGGCGACGATCATCAGGTCCGACTGGCGGGGGCTGGGGCGGAAGACGATGCCGAAGCGGTCAAGGTCGTAGCGCGAGCAGCCGGCGTGGATCATCTCCACCGCGCAGCACGCCAGACCGAAGGTCATCGGCCACATCGAGCCGGTGCGCGCCCAGTTGACCAGCTTGTCGACGCTGGCCAGCACGAAGCCCTTGTCCTGCAGCTCGTCGGTGACCAGCCGCATCACCTGATCCTGCTCCGCGCCCTGGGGCAGCGGAGCGGCATGGGACGGCGTCACCAGGTTGGAGGAGGTCACTCCCATTCCAAGGCTCCCTTTCGCCATTCGTAGATGAAGCCGACGGTCAGCACGCCGAGGAACACCATCATCGACCAGAACCCGTACAGGCCGATCTTGCCCAGGGCCACCGCCCACGGGAACAGGAAGGCGACCTCGAGGTCGAAGATGATGAACAGGATGGCGACGAGGTAGAACCGCACCTCGAACTTGGAGCGCGCGTCACCGAAGGCCTCGAAACCGCATTCGTAGGCCGAGTTCTTCTCGGGATCGGGCTTCTGCCTGCCGACCAGCCACGACGCCAGGATCATCACCGCGGACAGACCGACGGCGATGCCCAGGAAAATCAGGATCGGCAGATACTCGAGCAGCCAGGCTTCCATCATTCCTGCCCTTGAAAGTGAAATTCGACCCGAGACCTCACAGCGCCCTTCGCGAACCCGCGCGGCTTCCCTTTGATATCTGCTGTTGGACGTGGCTTGAAACGTGCCCAAGCGGATGAAAGGGTTGCGTCTGTCCTCGAACGACCTGGGGGGCCCCCTCCTTGCGCAAGACAATACCCTCAACCGCTACGGACGACTAGCCGTAAGGGGGCATGGGACACAGCCCCCCTGGACGGGCAGTGGCGGGAGTGACGGGGCTCGAACCCGCGACCTCCGGCGTGACAGGCCGGCGCTCTAACCAACTGAGCTACACCCCCGTCTTACGGCCACCCGCGCGGGTAGGGGACGTGTAATCTAGGCGGTGCGCCCTGTCAAGCGAATGAGGTCTGGTTCGGCGTGAATCCGGACATCCCCGCCTGTAATGGCGGCCGGGCAGCCGGGCTGTTTTGACCAACACCAGGTCGCATAATTTCCAGTGCTCCGGGCTCAATTGGGCGCCGCTATGACCGAAGTCAAGTCCCCACCCATCCGGATGGGAGACCTCCTTTGAGTTACTCAAAGCACAAAAATTATTTATTGGAGGTTTGGTGGGCGGTGACGGGATCGAACCGCCGACATCCTGCGTGTAAAGCAGGCGCTCTCCCAGCTGAGCTAACCGCCCGGCCCGCCCCCGTGATAGCGATGGACGCCGGTGCGTGGCAACGGCGAAAACGGGGGCCGGAAATGGCGATGCCGGCCGCGGGGTGCGCGGCCGGCATGCCGAAACGTAAAACGCGGAGGCGCTTACTGCACCGCGTCGCGCAGGCCCTTGCCGGCCTTGAACTTCGGCTGCTTCGACGCCGGGATGGTGATCTTGGCGCCGGTGCGCGGATTGCGGCCTTCCGAAGCCGCCCGGCTGGCGACGGAGAAGGTGCCGAAACCGACGAGACGCACCTCGTCGCCACCCTTCAGCGCCGAAGTGATGGCTTCGAACACGCCGTCAACGGCCTTGGCGGCGTCGGACTTCGACAGACCGGTGCTGTTCGCGACAGCGGTCACGAGATCGTTCTTGTTCACCTGATGGCCCCCTTCGTTAAACCAATCGTGATAGCCTCAGTCGAGGCGATACCGAATTAGGATGAGCGGCAGTCTAATTCGGTGGTCGGGGGGCGTCAATTGCCAAAGCGCCGATTCCTCAGGCTTTCCGCCATTTTTTTGACTGATAGCGCTTTCCGCCCGCCGAGGCGCTTTCTACCCAGACGAAAAAGGGCGGCCGCCGGCACTACCGACGACCGCCCCTGTGCGTAATTCCGGGCGTCTTGACGCTCGCCCTAGTGGGTGACGACCGCCCCCACCGCCGGCGCCGGCTCCTCCTTGGTCACCGGGCGGGTCGCCTCCTCGGGCTCCTCCCACTCGATGGGAACCGGCATGCGGGTCAGCGCCGTGGCCAGCACCTCGTCCACGGTCGAGACCGGCACGACGTCGAGGCCCTTCTTCACGTTGTCGGGGATCTCGACCAGATCCTTCTCATTCTCCTTGGGAATGATCACGGTCTTGAGCCCGCCGCGCAACGCGGCCATCAGCTTCTCCTTGAGGCCGCCGATCGGCAGCACCCTGCCCCGCAGCGTCACCTCGCCGGTCATCGCCACGTCCTTGCGCACCGGGATTCCGGTCAGCGCCGAGACGATGGCGGTGCACATGGCGACGCCGGCCGACGGACCGTCCTTCGGGGTCGCCCCCTCCGGAACGTGGACGTGGATGTCCTTCTTCTCGAACACCGTCGGCTTGATGCCGAGCGTCACCGCGCGCGACCGCACGTAGGAGCGGGCGGCCTGCACCGATTCCTGCATGACGTCGCCCAGTTTGCCGGTGTGGCTGAAGGCGCCCTTGCCCGGCATGGTGACCGCCTCGATGGTCAGCAGCTCGCCGCCGACCTCGGTCCAGGCCAGGCCGGTGACGGCGCCGACCATGTCCTCGGTCTCGGCCTCGCCGAAGCGGAAGCGGCGGACGCCGGCGTACTTCTCGAGGTTCTTCGGCGTGACGGTGACCTTCTTCTTGCCCTTGGAGACGATCTCGGTCGTCGCCTTGCGGGCCAGATTGGCCAGCTCGCGCTCGAGGTTACGCACGCCCGCCTCGCGGGTGTAGTAGCGCACCAGGTCACGCAGCCCGTCGTCGGTGATCGACCACTCCTCCTTGGCGAGGCCGGCGGCCTTGGTCACCTTGTCGATGAGGTGGCGCTTGGCGATCTCCACCTTCTCGTCCTCGGTGTAGCCGGACAGGCGGATCACCTCCATGCGGTCCAGCAGCGGCTGCGGCATGCGCAACGTGTTGGCCGTGGTGACGAACATCACGTCCGACAGGTCGTAATCGACCTCGAGGTAATGGTCGTTGAAGGTGGAGTTCTGTTCCGGATCCAGCACCTCCAGCAGCGCCGAGGCCGGGTCGCCGCGCCAGTCGGCGCCGAGCTTGTCGATCTCGTCGAGCAGGAACAGCGGATTGGACGACTTGGCCTTCTTCATGCCCTGGATGATCTTGCCGGGCATGGAGCCGATATAGGTGCGGCGGTGACCGCGAATCTCGGCCTCGTCACGCACGCCGCCCAGCGAGATGCGCACGAAGTTGCGCCCCGTGGCCTTGGCCATGGACTTGCCGAGCGAGGTCTTGCCGACGCCGGGCGGGCCGACCAGGCAGAGGATCGGGCCGCGGACCTTATCGGTGCGGGTCTGCACCGCGAGATACTCGATGATGCGTTCCTTGACCTTCTCGAGCCCGTAATGCTCGGCGGCCAGGATGCGCTCGGCGCCCTTGATGTCCTTCTTGACCTTGGTGCGCTTCTTCCACGGGATGGTCAGCATCCAGTCCAGGTAGTTGCGCACCACCGTGGCCTCGGCCGACATCGGGCTCATGGACTTGAGCTTCTTGAGCTCGGCCAGGGCCTTCTCGCGCGCTTCCTTGGACAGGCGGGTCTTGCGGACGCGCTCTTCCAACTCGGCGGTCTCGTCGCGGCCGTCCTCGGTCTCGCCCAGCTCCTTCTGAATGGCCTTCAGCTGCTCGTTCAGATAGTACTCGCGCTGGGTCTTCTCCATCTGCCGCTTGACGCGGTTGCGGATCTTCTTCTCGACCTGCAGGACGCCGATCTCGCCTTCCATGTAGGAATAGA
>JBLNCP010000003.1:0-33707 GCA_050260775.1 Solirubrobacterales bacterium
CCACGGCACGCTCACCGTGGCGGCCGACGGCTCCTACGTCTTCACCGCCGAAAGCGCCGACTGGAACGGCTCCGACAGCTTCACCGTGCGCAGTACCGATGCCTTGGGCGGCACCACCGACCACACCGTCACCATCACCGTCAATCCCACGCCCGACGCCATTGCCTATCCCCTGCCGAAGGAGCCGACTCCGTCGCAGCCTGCCAGCAATCCGCAGCAACTCACCAACGGAGACGACCGCTACCAGGGCGGCGGCAACACCGATGGGGCGGTCAGCGGGCTGGGGGGCAACGACACGCTCAAGGGCGGCGCCGGCAACGATTACCTCAGCGGCGACGGCGGCAACGACGACCTGCGGGGGGGCTCGGGCAACGACTATCTGACCGGCGGCAGCGGCAACGACACCCTCTCGGGCGGCACCGGCAACGACACCATGCTCGGCGGCGCCAACAATGACAGCCTGGACGGCGGCGACGGCAGCGACGTCATCTACGGCGGCAGCGGCTCGGACTGGATTTCCGGCGGCTCGGGGATCGATGCGCTGTGGGGTGGTGATCCGCTCAATGCCCAGGACGGCGTCGCGGATATCTTCGCCTACGCCACCTCGACGGAGGGCTGCGACGTCATCCACGGCTTCACCGTCGGCGAGGACAAGGTCGACCTGCACCTGCTGCATCAGCTTTCGAACAGCTACGCCATCGTCGCGGTCGACACCAATGCCGACGGCACGGCCGACAGCAGCCTTATCCAGGTCACCGATGGCGCCGGCATCCACGACATGGCGGTGGTGCTCGGGCAGGCCCTGGGGGCGCAGGACATCTTGTGGTGAGGTGGTTTAAGCGCTGTTCACGCGTGCGATAAACCCAGTTCTTCGTCTCCTGATATGATCGGGCCGCCACCCACGGAGACGAGAATGGATTTCCCGCGCTGGACCAACGATCTCACCGTCTACCACCAGGCGATGGACGAACAGCATCAGCGGCTGTTCGTCCTCGCCGAGGCGCTGGCGCGCAGCAGCGGACAGGGTGACGCCGAGATCGATGCCCGGGTCAACGAGCTGATCGACTACACCTACACCCACTTCGCCAGCGAAGAGGCGTTCCTGATCCAGATCGGCTACCCGCATTTCCGCAGCCACAAGCAGCAGCACGAGGCCATCTTCCGGGCCGTGGACCAGATCGTTGAAAAATACGCCAATCTGGATCGCCGCCTGTTCGTCGACGAACTGGCGATCTTCGTCGCCGAATGGCTGGTCCGCCACATCCTCGACGAGGACATGGCCTATGCCCGCTTCATCGCGGACAACCGGATGCGGCGATCGACCGACATCACGGCGGCGCCTCAGCCCCCCGATCCGGTCGATCGGCTGCGCAGACTGAAGGCGGCGCTCGACGAGGGGCTGATCGGCCGCGACGAATTCGACGCGCAGCGCCGCCGCATCCTGGGCGACTTCTGAGCGCCGATCCCGGCATCCATCAGGGCGGGCCTTCGTACCCGTAAGCATCGACGGGGCGGCTGGAACCTCTGCGCCGCGGGCTGCATCTAATCGCATGCACCCCGAGGAGGTCCGCGATGCCCATGGCTCCGACCGAGGACGATCTGATCGCCCAGGCACAGCTCGGCGACCACGCCGCCTGCGAGGCGTTGATGCGCGGCTGCAACCGGCGTCTGTTCCGACTGGTGCGCGCCGTGCTGGGCAGCGACGCCGAGGCTGAGGACGTCCTCCAGGACAGCTATATCCGCGCCTTCGCCTCACTCAAGGATTTCGCCGGACGGAGCAGCTTCCAGACCTGGCTGTCGGCGATCGCCCTCAATGAGGCGCGGGGCAGGTTGAGGCGGCGCCGCGAACTCGCCAGCCTCACCGACATCACCGAGAGCGATCTGTCGGAGGCGATGCGCCGCCAGGGTGGCGGCATGCCCGCCCCCGATCCCGAGGACGCGATGGCGCGGACCGAGATGCGGCGGGTGCTCGAGCATGCCATCGACGATCTGCCGCCGCATTACCGCAGCGTCTTCGTCTTGCGGGCGGTGGAACAACTGTCGGTGCGCGACACCGCCGAAGCGCTCGGAATTCCCGAGGATACCGTCAAGACGCGCTTCCATCGCGCCCGCCGGTTGCTGCGGCAAAGCCTGGGCGAAGCCGCCCGCGATGCCATCGCCGACATCTTCCGTTTCGACGGCGTACGGTGCGACCGCATCGTCGCCGCCGTCCTGAAGCGGATCAATCCCGATCCGCCCGAGAGAGGAGTCCCGACATGCGAGCGATCCCCCTGATGGCCCTGAGCATGCTGGCCGTGGCGTCCCTGCCGGCCGTCGCCGCCGACGTCGAAAAGGCGCCGCCGCCCGCCCCCTACCAGGCCGTGTCCAAGCTGGTGGCGCTGCCGGACTTCCTGCCGGGCATCGGAACGCTCTACGTCGATCCCAAGACCCTGCCGGCCGGGCCGTTCCTGGCCTATGACAAGGCGGGCAAGCTGGTCAGCACCATCTACATGGTGCCGATCGACGAGATCGAGGCGCACAAGAAGTTCGAGGATCTGAAGACCTCGGGCCACAAGGTCGACCACGTCGACATGGTCTTCAATGCCGGCCATCCCGGCGTGGAAAAGCCGCACTACCACATCGTTCTGTGGCACGTCTCACCGTCCGAGGCCGCGGCGGTGAAATGAGGATCTCGCGGCGATCGTTCCTGATCGGCGCGCTGGTCGCCGGCGGCGGCTTGGCCTGGGCCAAGCCCGTCCCGGCGGCCGGCGCCGCCATCATTCGCATGATGAGTGCGACCGACGGCTCGGACGTATGGTTCGATCCCATCGGCCTGTGGGTGCCGCCGGGAACGGCGGTCACCTGGAGCAACGGCCCCGATCAGGCCAACACCCATACCGCCACCGCCTATCATCCCGCCAACGGGCGGCACCAGCTGCGCATCCCCGAGGGGGCTCCGCCCTGGGATTCCGGGCCGCTGCTGCCGGGCGGCTCCTTTTCGGTCACCCTGGAGCGGGACGGGGTCTACGATTATTTCTGCCAGCCCCATGAGAGCGCCGGCATGGTCGGCCGCATTGTGGTCGGCGATCCCCGCCGCTCTGCGGCGCGCCCTTTCGACGTCGAGGTGCCCGCGGCCGCCCGGCAGGCCTTTCCCGCCGTTGATGCCATTCTGCGCGAGAAAATTGTTAGGCGCTAATGCACGCCGAGTTGAGCTTTCTCCGCGTTGTCCGTCCCGCCGCGTCTGTTAGTATTGCAGGGTGGTGCGGCGGATCGGGAGATGACATGCGGCTCGTAGCCGTCGTGGAGGCCTGGGCCCGGACGCGAGGTCCGTCACGGTGACCGCCCCCTTGCCAGACATCCCCGGGCCAGACATCCCCGGGCCAGACATCCCCCGGCCAGAGCCCCCCCGGCCAGCCGTTCCTCGGCACCGGCGCGCGTCGCTGGGCGGCAAGGTGTTGATGATCGCCCTGTCCGCCACCGTGCTGGTGGTCTCGGCATCGGAAATGTTCCGGCTGTGGACCATGCGGCAAGATCGCATGGACCTCCTGCGCCAGAAGGCCGAACGCACCGCCGACATCCAGGCGGTGGCGCTGTCGCGTCCCATGTTCGACTACGACAACGACGTGGTGGCGGGCCTGGTCGGGGCGATGTCCGGCGACCCCGAGATCGTCTGGGTCCACGTCGCCGCGCCCGACGGCAAGGTGTTCGGCAAGCTGGGGCAAGACGACCACGGGGCGGAGCCGCCCCTGATCGTCACCCGCCAGATCCGCTATCGCCACCAGCTCCGCGACGATCTCGTGGGCACGCTGGTGATCGGCTTCTCCACCGAAGCCGCCGACCACGACGTCGAACGCAACATGTGGTTCAGCCTGGCCGGCATGATGGCGGTGCTGACCAGCCTGTCGCTGGCCATCATCTGGAGCCTGCGCCGCATCACCATTCCATTGCGCGACATGGCCGGGGTGCTGTTGGGCCTGGCCAAGGGGGACAAGGACGTCACCGTCCGCGACCTCGACCGGCGGGACGAGATCGGCGACATCGCCCGCGCCGCCGAGGTGTTCCGCCGCCACGCCATCGAGATCGAGCGTCTCGAGGCGGAGAAGGCGGCTGAAGTCGCCGTGCGCGAGAGCGAGGAGCGCCTGCGCCTGGTGGTCGACAGCATGCCGGTGCCGGTGGCGATGACCAGCCTGCTGAACGGTCGCATCCTGTTCGCCAACCGGCAGGTGCGTGCCAATCTGCTGGGGCCGGAATTCGATCCGGTGGGGACGCCGACCCGGAATTTCTACGTCAATCCCGCCGATCGCGACCGTCTGGTGGCCGAGGTGGCGGAAAAAGGGTCGGTGCACGGCTTCGAGGCGCACTTCTGCCGTCCCGACGGCAGCACCTTCTGGGGCATGGTTTCGGCGACCAGGACCACGTTCCGCGGCGAGCCTGTCATCCTCGCCGGCATCTACGACATCACCGACCGGCGCCGGGTCGAGGAACAGTTGAAGGAGGCCAAGGACAGGGCCGAGGCGGCCACCCGCGCCAAGTCCGAGTTCCTGGCCACCATGAGCCACGAGATCCGCACCCCGATGAACGGGGTGATCGGCATGGCCCAGCTCCTGCGCGAGGGGCCGCTGACCCCCGAGCAGCGCGAGCACGTCGAGACGCTGTGCAGCTCGGGACGCGCGCTGCAATCGCTGCTCAACGACATCCTCGATCTGTCCAAGCTGGAATCCGGCAAGGTCGAGATCGCCGCCGCCCCCTTCGAACCGCGCGCCGTGATTGCCGAGACGGTCGGCCTGCTGCACGGCCGCGCCGAGGAAAAGGGCACGCTGCTCGAATGGCGGGTCGCGGAGAGCGTGCCCGGATGGGTGACCGGCGATGACCTGCGGCTGCGCCAGATCCTGCTCAACCTCATCGTCAATGCCATCAAGTTCACCGCCGAAGGCCGCATCCTGGTGTCGGTCAGGGCGGGGATTGAGACGGGCTCGGACGTGGTGCGGTTCGAGGTCCAGGATACCGGCATGGGGATCGCCGCCGACCGGCTCTCCGACCTGTTCCAGCCCTTCAATCAGGGCGATGCCGCGGTGGCGCGCCGCTTCGGCGGCACCGGGCTGGGCCTTGCCATCTGTAAGCGCCTGGTCGAGCTGCAATCGGGCCGGATCGGCGTCGAGAGCGAGCCCGGGCGGGGCAGCCTGTTCTGGTTCGAGCTTCCCTTGCCGGCCGCCGCCGCCCGGGCGTCGTCCGACGGCGTGATCCCGGCCGCCGCGCAGGCGCGCGCGTTGACGCTGCTGCTGGCCGAGGACAATCCGGTCAACCAGAAGGTCGTGGCGACCTATTTCCGGCGGCGCGGCCACGAGGTCACCGTGGTCGGAGACGGGCGGCGGGCAGTGGAGAGTGCGGCCACCCGCCGCTTCGACGTGGTGCTCATGGACATGCAGATGCCGGTGATGGACGGGCTCGACGCCTGCCGCGCCATCCGGCAGGGCGACGGTCCCAACCGCACCACTCCGGTGATCGCGCTGACCGCCAACGCCTTCGCGGACGATGCCCAGCGCTGCCGGGACGCGGGGATGGATGACTTCGTCACGAAGCCGGTTGATTTCGAGGCGCTGATGGCCAAGATCGCACGGGCAACCGGCGAGGTGGCGGACGCGTGAACGCGCCCGCCGGCGCCACCGGACCTTTTCTTAGTGGAGCACCCATGTCGGACCCGGCCTCCTTTGCCAATGTCCTGCGCTTCGTGGCCGCGCACAGCGACCGCAGCGATCCCCGCATTGCCGCGATGATGGACATTCTTGGCGCTGCCGCCGATGCCATCGAGGCGACCGGCGGCGTGACCGTGGCGGCGGCCGAACTGGAACTGGCGGCCCGCGCCTTCGCCGGTGTCGCGGGCTTCCTGCAGCAGCGCATCCTTCCTGAGACGGTGGCTGCGGCGAACAAGGCGGGAGAGGAGCAGGTCCGGGCGGCGGTGGATGCGTCCATGGACGCGGTCAACCGTCTGCTGCGCGAGGCGGCCGGCGGCGCTGGCCAGCCGGTCGCGCTCAGCTTCACCTGACCCCCATCGTTCGGACGAACGATCATTAATACCAAAGAAACCAAGGGCTTCAGGCATTTGCCCGATTGTTTGTAATCGGCGCACGGCCTAGCGTGGCATGGTCAGTAGCCGCGGCACCGGTTCGGGGACGCTGCGGCAGGAGGGAAGCCATGATCGTGCCCGCATTGCTGACCCTGTCCGCGCTGCTGGTGCTCCGCGCCATCATGCAGCGGAGCGAAGCCCGCCTGGCGCTCGGCCTCGCAGTCTATGTCGGCGTCGTGATGTTCATCCTGGTCACCCAGCCGGAACTGTTCGTCCCGGCCGTCGTGCTCGCTCTCGCCCTGGCCTGCCTGGCGCTGGCCCGCTTCATGTTCGATCGCAGCACGGCCGCACCCGACGCTCCGGGGGCCAAGTTCCTGTCCTTCTTCGACGACCCTCGCTAGCGTCCGGAAGAGGTTGGACGGGACGACGGCAAGGGGGAGTGCCCGGGCGACACCGTGCCCCGGACGCCTCTTCCATCGTTGCCGGGCTTGACCCGGCAATCCAGGGGGCGTCCCGCGCGAGCTGGTTTCCAGCAATGGATTAGGTTGGGTCTCGCCTGGATGGCCGGGTCGAGCCCGGCCATGACGACACGGGGGGAGATTGTCCGGCGACGACTGAGATGGACCTGTCGGCAAAAGAGAAGCCCCGTATCCGGCTTTGGCCAGAGACGGGGCTTTCCCTAAACAGATCTCGTGTCGGCGGCCGCTCTCACGAGCTCGGCCGCTGTCCCGCTCAGGGCAGGACGATCTCGACGCGGCGGTTCTGCGGCTCCTTGACGCCGTCCTTGGTCGGGACCAGCGGGTCGCTCTCGCCCTTGGCGACGACGGCGATCTGGTCGGCGGGGATGCCCTGCTTGACCATGGCGTCCTTGACGGCATTGGCGCGCTTCAGCGACAGGGCCATGTTGTACTTGTCCGAGCCGGAGCGGTCGGCGTGGCCGGTCAGGTTGACGCGGGCGCTCTGGCCCTGCTTGGTGGCGGTCACGGCCTGGCTGATGATGCTCTGGGCCTCAGGGGTGACGTTCGCCTTGTTGAAGTCGAAGAACACCATGTAGTTCTTCTGCAGCTCGACCTTCGGAGCCGGGGCCGGCGCGGGGGCCGGAGCCGGGGCCGGGGCGGCGACCGGAACCGGCGCGGGGGCCGGGGCCTTGCCGAACTTGTAGGTCAGGCCGACCATCAGCGCGTGGTTCTGATAGCTGCCGTCGACCTTGGCGCCGGTGTTGGTGGTGAACTCCGGATCCAGGGTGGCGAAGTAGCGGTACTGGGCCTTCACCGCCACGCTGGGATTGACGTCGTAGGACACGCCGGCAAAGCCCTGGTAGGCGAACTGGTTGTCGCGGTTGTCGACGGTCACCGCACCGGTGCTGGCGTCGGCCTTCATCCAGGCCCAGCCGATACCGGCACCGACGAAGGGATGCCAGCTGCTGTTCGGCATGAACTCGTAGATGCCGTTGACCATCGCGCTCCAGCTGTCGATGCCGTCATTGCCGCGATAGCCGCCTTCGAGCTCGACCTTGGGGGCGCCGAAGCTGTAGCCGACCTGGCCGATGCCGACCCAACCCCAATCGGAGTCGATGTTGACCTGGGCACCGCCGCCGGAGAGATCGCTGTCCTGCTTGAAGTTGGTGCCGACGTCGGCGCCGACATACCACTGGGCATGGGCCGCCGCGGGGAGCGTCACAAGGGCGGTCGCGGCGAGGAGGGCCTTTAGGGTGCGCATGGGGTCTTAGCCTTCTTTCGCGGAGGAGAGTTAAGAACGATTAACCTACCTCTACCCCACGCCCCCGCACATCGACAAGCGATGAGGGGGTCTACTACCGACGATTTCCCCGCGCTGTTGCACGGATGCAACGGTGTGGCGACTTTCGTTATATGGAAAGTAGCTTGTTTAGTCGATGCTAATATGATACCACCCGCTTCAGGACGCCGCTCGCCGGCTGTCCCAGCGACCTCCCTGTGAAGGCCCGATCCCCTGGTGGGATCGGGCCTCCTTTTTCACTGGGGCTCAGGCGGTGGTCGCCGGCGGCTGCTCGCCGACCCGCTCCGCCTCGGCCTTGAGGCGGCGGAACGCCCGCACCGAGATCGGGATCAGGCCCAGGTAGATCAGGCCGACGGCCGCCAGGGTCAGCCAGGGCTCGGTCACCAGGAAGGCGGCCAGCACGCCGACGATCAGCAGCATGGGCAGCACCCAACGATGGGGAACCCGCACCTTCTTGAACGAGAAGGTGGGGATGGTGCTGACCATCAGGAACGACACGAGCAGCAGGAACAGCGCCACCAGCCAGGTCTGGCCGAACAGCCCCGGCCCGAACTCGATGCTTGCCACCAGCGGCAGCAGGACGACGCCGGCGGCCGCGGGGGCGGGCACGCCGGTGAAGAAGTTGTAGGCGTAGGGCGGGAGGTCGGCCTGGCCCAGCATGGTGTTGAAGCGGGCGAGGCGGAGCGCGCAACACACCGCGTACAGCAGCACCAGCGCCCATCCCAGGCCGCCGGCCCCCTGCATGGTCCAGAAATAGAGCAGCATGGCCGGGGCCACCCCGAAGCACACGAAGTCGGACAGCGAGTCCAGTTCGGCGCCGAACTTCGAGGTGCCCTGAAGCAGCCGGGCCACGCGCCCGTCCAGCCCGTCGAGTATGGCGGCCAGCAGGATCGAGACCACCGCCTGCTCCCAACGCTCGTGCAGCCCGAACCGGATCGAGGTCAGGCCGGCACACAGGGCCAACAGCGTGAGGATGTTGGGGATCAGGCGATTGATGGTCAGGCCGGGAATGCGCGGCGGCCGGATGCGGGACGGACGCGTGGCGCGGAACATCACCGCACCTCGCCCTGTCGCGCCGGCTCGTCGGAGGCGGCGTCGGCCAGCACGGTCTCGCCGGCGATCATCAGCTGGCCGCAGGCCACCTGCGGCGCCACGCCGTCCGGCAGGTAGACGTCGACCCGCGACCCGAAGCGGATGAGGCCGAAGCGCTCACCGGCATGGACCTCCTGGCCCTCGCTGAGGTCGCACTTGATGCGGCGGGCCACCAGGCCGGCGATCTGGACGAAGGCGATCTCGCGCCCGTCGGCCAGTTCCATCCGCACCGCCATGCGCTCGTTGTCCTCGCTCGCCTTGTCGAGCGAGGCGTTGACGAACTTGCCCGGCTTGTAGGCGAGCTTGACCACCCGGCCGTCGGCCGGAATGCGGTTCACGTGCACGTCGAATACGCTCATGAACACCGACACCCGCATGCGGGGCTCCGTCCCCATGCCCAGTTCGGCGGGCGGCACCGCGTGGCCGACCATGCAGACGACGCCGTCGGCGGGGCTGACCACCAGCCCGGGACGAACCGGGGTCACGCGGTCGGGGTTGCGGAAGAAATAGGCGCACCACAGCGTCGCCGCCAGCCCGAGCCAGCCCAGCGGGCCCCAGAGCATGCCGAGGAGGGCCGCAGCCACCGCGAACAGGGCGATGAACGGCCAACCCTCGCGATGGATGGGGAGCCAAAGGTATTTCGCCAGGGAGATTTCTTGAGCCTGCACGGCGTCCTCATGTCCTTCTGAAAAAACGCATTGTAGTCGCGGAGACGCCGGACGTTAATACCCCAGCGTTCCCCGTTCAAACCCGCGCGACGACGTGGTAATCTCGTCTGCGTTTCAAATCCAGTGCGCTCCAGGATGCCTGACCAGAAGCGTTTTTCTCTCGGCGGCTCCGTCCTGCCGATCGACATCGATGCCATCGAATCCCTGCCGGCCACCGGCGGAGTGATCGTCTTCGATTTCACGTATCGCGGAATCCGCTTCGGCGTCCGGTGCGAAGAGACCGGCGAGGGGACCGCGCGCCTCAAGGCGGTGGGTGACGTGGGGCGGGTGCCGTTCTCGGCCGAGGCCCCCGCCGCCCGCGCCGGCCTTTCGGCGATCATCCTGCACGGCAACGACCTTCTCGGGCAGACCTTCCGCCTCGTCGACGGGCGCATCCTGCTGGGCGGCGAACGGATCCTCGCCCTTCCGGTCACTGCGACCCGCCTGGTGACCGCCCTGGCCGAGATCCTGATCCCGGCGGCGCCCTACCTCGACCTGTGCGACGTCTATCTGGCGCCGGACGGCTCGCTGCGCCCCGAATGGCGCCGGCCGGCGCGCCCGGTCGCTCCCGCCTACTGCTGAGTAGCGCCTCCGTTGAATCGATAGATGGTCGCGCTGGTCTGGCGGCCGTCGACGCGCCGGGTCATGCGCCATTCGCCGTCTCCCGGCCGCACCGTCACACCGTCATCGACCCCGGGAAGGCTGGCGGCTTCGTAGGCCACCTCGGCGCGGCGCACCACCTTGCCCTTGCCGTCCACCTGCTCGGCGGCCACGCTGTGGCGGCCGGCTGCCGGCGCCGGGGCGCCGATCGTCCACGAGCCGTCGGTGTCGGCGAGGCCGCGTCCGGCCGGCCGGTTGTCCAGGATCAGATGGACGGACGCACCCGCGGGCGCCCGCCCGCTGACCACCAATCGTCCGTCGCCGGTGTCCTCGGCGGTTTCGACCGCCAGGGCCGGAGTGTAGCCGCCCGGCGGCAGGAGCAGCTTGGCGCCGCCGCCCGGCAGCGGCTTGATGGCCAGCGGCGGCTGTCCGGCTTGCCCGGGGACCACCAGGATGACCGGGCTGGCGGAGACGTCGACGGAGCCGTCGGGACGGGCCTCGCGGATGGAGAAACTGTGGGTGCCCGGGGCGATGGGCAGTTCGGGGACGAAGACCCATTCGCCGCGCGCGTCGGCCACGACATGGCCGAGTTCATGCCCGTCCTCCAGGATGAAGACGTCGCTCTTGGCTTGCGCCCGGCCGGCCATCACCGCGTCGCCCTCGGCGCCGATGCGCACGACGTCGAAGCTGGGGGAATGGGTGATCGGAGCGGGCGCCACGCTCGCCGCGGCGGGGCCGGGCGTCGAGGCGGCGGTCAGCACCTCCTCGGCCTGTCGCGCGACGAACAGCACGATGGCGAGAATGGCGGCGCCGAGGCCGACGAAGGCAATAAGAACGGTGCGGGACACGGGCACTCGTTGGCGGCGGAACGGGTGCCCAACCTAACGCCTCGCCCGGCCAGGGGCAACCCCGGCTGACCAGGGGCGGCAACAACAAGGCCACCGCTGCCCGAAGGCAGCGGTGGAGGTTGATCGTGGAGGGAGAAGAAGGTTCGTGCCCTGAATGTGGGCCGCGCCGCCTCGCATGCAAGTCATAGGCGCCCGGCCAGCCGGCCGCCTGCCGTCCGGGTCACCAGCCGACCGCGCGCTGCTGGGCGATGATGTGGCGGGCCTTCTGCGAGAACGCCACGGCATCGGCCAGCGTCTTGATCCCGCGCCGGCCGAGCAGCGCCAGCATGCGGACGTAGATCTCGGCGGTGACCAGCGAATCGCCGAGCGCGGTATGGCGCCCCTGGATGCTGACGCCCATCCGCGCCGCGACGGCGTCGAGGTTCAGGTCCTCCTGCTCCGGTTCGAGCGCGCCGGCGAGAAGGATGGTGTCCAGCCAGGGGGGATCGACCCAGGCCAGGCCCGCTTCCTCGGCCGAGCGCCGCAGCAGGGCGAGGTCGAAGCCGATGTTGTGGCCGACCACGACGGTGTTCTGGAGCATCGCCATCACCTCGGGCAGCGTCGCCGCGATGGCCGGCTGGCCGGCGACCATGGCGTCGGTGATGCCGTGCACGGCGGTGGAGCGGGCGGGGATGTGCTTGCCGGGGTCGACGAGGCGGTCGATCACCGCCGAGCGGAAGATGCGCGCGCCGTGGACCCGCACCGCTCCCACCGAGACGATGCGGTCGAGCTTGACGTCGAGGCCCGTCGTCTCGGTGTCGAGCACGGTGACCGGCAGCTCGTCGAGCGGCGTGGCGCCGCCGGGCGCCGGTGCCGCCGGCGGGACGTCGTGGAGGTCGAGGGCGACCTCGACGGCATGCACGTGTTCGGTCTCGGCCGCCGGCATGGTGATGACGGCGCCGCGGTGTTCGCCGAAATTGCCGACGCGGGCCCGCACTTCGGTGCCGTCGACCGTCCGCAGCAGAGTCTCGACCGAGCCCCGGCCGCCCTCCAGGGCGCCGGCCATGGCGGCGGCCAGGCTGTCGCGGTCGACCGCCGCCCAGATCGACTTGCCGACCGCGGCGCGCTCGGCGCCGAGCGCGCGCTTGGCGGCGGCGTTGATCAGGCTGACCAGCCCGGAATCCGTCACCACCACGACCCCGTCGGTCATGGCGGCGATCACCGAGGCGAGGCGCTGGTCCGGCTTGCCGCTGTCGAGGGCGCGCCGCGTGGCGATATCCGACACCAGCACCGCCAGCCGTTCGGCGGCGTGGCCGCCCTTGCCGTGGAAGCGGGTCGCCAGCTGCTCGGGTGGCTGGTGCCCCGCCGCCACCGCCTCCAGGGCCGATTGCAGCAGCTTGAGGTCCTCGGCGTGGTGGCGCCAGCCGTCGTAGGCGAGCATCAGCCCGAACCAGGCGAACACGCCCAGGGCTCCCACCAACCACAGCGGCGCGACCCAGCCGGCCACCTTGGGCAGGGCGGCCAGCAGCGCGAAGGCGAGCAGGAATGCGGCGGCGATGGCGGCGGTCCAGGTGACCTGCCGGCTGTCCGACAGCCTCATGGCTGCCCCCTGTGGTAGCGGACCCGCATGCTGGGCATGGCCACTCCGACCGACGTGCGACAACCATCGATCATGGCCCGACCGGAACGGGTTGTACAGCCCGCCGGGAGCACCGGTGCCTCCCACCAAAGGGAGGGCGTTTCCCTATTGCCAGTTGCGCCGCCAACTGGAACCATGAAGCCAGTGTCCCTCTCGGCCGCCCGCTCCCGGGACGGCCACCGGGCTCCAGTCTTGGAGATGCGCATGACCGGCAAGACACCCTCCCTGCCGCGGGCCGCGGCCCTGGTCGGCCCCTTCGCCAGCGGCAAGACCTCCCTTCTCGAAGCGCTGCTTTTCCGTGCCGGCGCCATCCCCCGGCAGGGAAAGGTGAAGGACGGCGCCACCGTCGGCGACGCCAATCCCGAGGCCCGCGCCCGCGCCATGAGCGTCGAGCCCAACATCGTCGCCTGCGAGTACCTGGGCGAGAAGTGGACCCTGATCGACTGCCCCGGCAGCGTCGAATTCCAGCAGGACGCCTATAATGTGCTTATGGCGGTGGACGCCGCCGTGGTGGTGTGCGAGCCCGATCCGGGGCGCGCGGTGATGGTGGCGCCGCTGCTCAAGTTCCTCGACGCGCGCGGCATCCCCCACCTGCTGTTCATCAACAAGATGGATGCCGGCGACGTCCGCCTGCGCGAGACCCTGGAGGCCCTGCAGGGGGTGTCCGACCGTCCGCTGGTGCTGCGCGAGATCCCGATCCGCGAGGGCGACAAGGTGACCGGCTTCGTCGACCTGGTCAGCGAGCGCGCCTACCGCTACCGCCCCGGCCAGACCTCGGATCTCATCCGCATTCCCGACCAGTTGAAGGACGAGGAGAAGCAGGCCCGGCAGGAGATGCTCGAACACCTGGCCGATTTCGACGACCACCTGCTGGAGGAACTGCTGGAAGAGGTTCAGCCCCCCAACGACGAGGTCTACGGCGACCTCTCCAAGGACCTCGCCGACGACCTGATCGTGCCGGTGTTCTTCGGCTCGGCCGAGGCGGACGGGGGCATCACCCGCCTGTGGAAGGCGCTGCGCCACGAGGTGCCGGCGGTGCCCGCCACCGTGGCGCGGCTGGGCATGTCCGCCGAGGGCGCCGCCGCGGCACGGGTGTTCAAGACCGTCCACGCGGCCCATACCGGCAAGCTGTCGTTCGCCCGCATCCTGCGCGGCGAGTTCGCGGACGGCCAAGCGGTGGACGGCGGTCGCATCTCGGGGCTGTTCGCGCCCGCATCCGGCGCGCCGGCCAAGATCGCCAAGGCCGGCCCCGGCGACGTCGTCGCCTTCGGCAAGCTGGAGGCGGTGGCGACCGGCGACACGGTGGGCGCGCGCGATTCCGGCATGGCGTCGTGGCCGCAGCCGCTGGAGCCGCTGTTCGGCGTGGCCATCACCGCCGAGAAGAAGGGCGACGAGGTCAAGCTGACCGGGGCCCTGGCCAAGCTGGTGGAGGAGGATCCCTCCTATCGCCTCGAGCAGAACGAGTTCAGCGAACTGGTGCTGTGGGGGCAGGGCGAGATCCATGTCGGCGTCGCCATCGACCGCCTCAAGAGCCGCTTCAACATGGCGGTGGCCACCCACCGGCCGACCGTGCCCTACAAGGAGACCATCCGCAAGGCGACGGCCGTCCATGGGCGGCACAAGAAGCAATCGGGCGGCCACGGCCAGTTCGGCGACGTGCACATCGACATCCATCCATTGCCGCGCGGCGAGGGGTTCGCCTTCATGGACAAGATCGTCGGCGGCGCCATCCCGCGCCAGTACATCCCCGCGGTCGAGGAGGGCATCCGCGACTTCCTGCACCAGGGCCCGCTCGGGTTCCCGGTGGTCGACGTGGTGGTCACCCTGACCGATGGCAGCTACCACACCGTCGACAGTTCGGACATGGCGTTCAAGACCGCCGCCCGCATCGCCATGAGCGAGGGCATGCCCAAGTGCGAGCCGGTGCTGCTGGAGCCCATCCTGTCGGTGGAAATCTCGGTGCCCAACGACTTCACGGCCAAGGCCCAGCGCATCGTCACCGGCCGGCGCGGCCAGTTGCTGGGCTACGACGCCCGGGCGGGCTGGCCGGGCTGGGACACGGTGTCGGCCTATCTGCCGCAGGCGGAGATGGGCGACCTGATCGTCGAGCTGCGTTCGCTCACCATGGGCGTGGGCAGCTTCACCTGGCGCTTCGACCATCTCCAGGAACTGACCGGCCGCACCGCCGACAAGGTGGTGGAAGCGCGCAAGGACGCCTTGGCGCACGCGTGACGGCTCGCCATATCCCCGGTGACCCGAACGTCACAGGGGATATGGCCATGGCCGAAGAGTTCCACGCGCCCTACGACAGGCTTAGCCGGGCGACGCTCACCCGCCACCAGGCGATCCGTTCCTTGATGGAGGAGCTGGAGGCGGTCGACTGGTACCGCCAGCGGGCCGACGACTGCCATGACGCGGCGCTGCGCGAGATCCTCCTGCACAACATGCGGGAAGAGATCGAGCACGCCTCGATGATCCTGGAATGGCTGCGGCGCAACGATCCCGACTTCGCCGGCGAGTTCGACACCTATCTCTACAGCACCGGCGACCTCACCCACCTGGAGGCCAAGACCGAGGCCGGCGGCGGCCGCAGCGACCCCGGGAAGGCGCCGGGGTAAGTGCAACGAAGGATCTGGTCCGCAGCGGCGGGCGCAGATCCTTCGCTCCGCTCAGGATCGCACGTCGGAGGGGAAACGGCGCCCGGTCAGCCCTTGGCTTCCGCCTTCTTGGGGGCGGCCTTGGCCGCCGGCTTCTCCTTGGCGCTGGCCTGCTTGACGGCCGGGCCCTGGCAGGAGGCGGGGGAATAGGGCTTCTCCACCGTGTCGGCGGCGAAGGCCTCGATCTCATGCGGACGCATGGACAGGACCTTCGAGAACACCGCGTCCTGGGTTTCGCAGTAATTCTCGATGTGCTGGCTGTTCATGGACGCCTGGTTCGACAGCTCGGTCATGTAGCGGTCGACGTGGCCGGCACCCTTGCCCAGGCGCACGAACATCGACTTCAGCTCGCTGGCGTTCTGGTTGAGGTTGGGGCCGATCTTGCCCACGTAGGCGGCGTACTTGTCGCGGACGGCGGGGTCCACCTGGCGGCACTTCAGCGCCGCGACCATGAGTTCGACCTGCAACTGCCGGAACTGCATCGCCCGCACCTCGGTGGGGGTGTAGCAGAGCGGCTTGGCGGCGGCGGGTAGCGCGGCGGTGATCAGGATCGCGGCGGCGATCGCGGTGCGGCAGCGGCTCAAGGGCGACCTCGGGGCTGGGGTGAATTTCTTGGCCCATAGTTTGGCGGACCCCCCCCGAAATCGCAACAACCTCGCCAGGGTCATTTTTGCGGCGTTCGGGATATCCCAAATCGCGGCGCTGTCCCACCGGGGGCGCACATCCCCTTGAGAGGCTACGCGACAGGTGAGGCCGGGCGCATATGTGGACGGTCATAGCCACGACGTTCGTGCCGTGTGTGACACCCACGTAGCGCCATCACCGCCAGGGGAGGCCGATGCGTCATTTTGACATCGACCAGGCACCGCGCCTGCTCACATGGCCAGGTCACTGGCCCAAACCGGGATGGCGGGACGGGGCAGGAGACGGCCCCGCGCCGGTGGCGCACGTCCTGCGCAGCGTGCTGCTGCTGGCGGGACGCCTGGTGGAAGGACTTGCCGTCGCGGTCGCCGGCCTGGGGGCGGGCCTGCTGGTGCCGCGGGGCCGTCCGACGGAGGCGCTGATGGTGGTGGCGGTGGCCCTGGTGGTGGTCAACGCCTTGGCCTTCGCCGGCCTTTATGCCGACGAGCGCGGCTACGGGCGGCGGCGCTCGGCGGTCACCGCCGCGCTGATCACCCTTGTCACCGTGCCGGTCGCCGAGCGGATCGTGACCTGGCTGGCCGGCACCGGGCGGGTCGACGGCGTGGTCTGGGCCGTGCTGGCGGCAACCGGCGTCGGCCTGGTGCGGGGGGGGTGGGGACTGGTGCTGCACCGCCTGGCGCGGCTGACCACCGTTGCCCGCCGGGTCCTGGTGGTCGGCGACCGCGACCGTACGCTCGAGGTCCTGTCGGTGCTGGCCGGCGACGAGCGCCGCTGGGCCTTTCCGGTCGGCGTCTGCCTTGACCGCGATCCGCCGCGCAAGCCGACCATGGGCGGCTTCATCGCCGGCCTCGACCATGCCGAGGCCATGGTGCGCGAGCATGCGGTGGACGACGTCATCGTGGCGATCCCGTGGTCCGACAGCCTCCGCCTCAGCCACTGCCTCGAGGTGTTGCGGCCGCTCACCGTCGACGTCCACCTGTTCCCGGAATCCGCGGCGCCTTTCGCCCGCGGCGAGGCGCTGTCGCTGCTGGCCGGCGTGCCCATGGCCAAGGTGGGGGCCCGGCCGCTGTCGGGCCGGCGCGCCCTGGCCAAGACCATCGAGGACCGGGTGCTCGGCGCCCTGATCCTGCTGGCCGCCTTGCCGCTCATGGCCATGGTCGCGCTGGCCATCAAGCTCGACAGCCGCGGCCCGGTGCTGTTCCGCCAGTCGCGCTACGGCTACGACAACCAGCCCTTCACCTGCTTCAAGTTCCGCAGCATGGAGGTCAACGACGACACCGACGTCCGGCAAGCCACCCGCGACGATCCCCGGGTGACGCGGGTCGGGCGGTTCCTGCGGCGGACGTCGCTCGACGAGCTGCCGCAGCTGTTCAACGTCATCGCCGGCACCATGTCGCTGGTCGGCCCCCGGCCGCACGCGGTGTCGCACCATCACTACTACGCCCGCCTGGTGGACGATTACCGCTGCCGCCACCGCATGAAGCCCGGCATCACCGGCTGGGCCCAGATCCACGGATACCGCGGCGAGACCTCCACCGTCGAGCTCATGCGCAAGCGGGTGGTCCACGACCTCTGGTACATCGACCACTGGAGCCTGGGCTTGGACCTGGCCATCCTTGCCCGCACCCCGCTCGCCTGCCTCAAGGGAACCAACGCCTACTGAACGCCCGTCATTGCCCGCGAGAGGTTACCGCCATGTACAGAGAGTTCTTCAACTTCTCGGCCGAGCCCTTCCGCGTCACCCCGGACCCCGGGTTCCTGTACCTCACCGACCAGCACAAGGAAGCGCTGGCCGCCATCATCTACGGCATCGCCAAGCGCAAGGGCTTCGTGTGCATCACCGGCGAGGTCGGGGTGGGCAAGACCACCATCCTGCGGTCCTACCTGGACAGCGTCGACGAGCCCGGCCTGCGCTTCGTCTACATCTTCAACCCCAATGTCTCGTTCCAGACCCTGCTGCGCACGGTGTTCAAGGAGCTCGGCATCGTCTATCCCGGCGAGGACATTGCCGGCATGGTGGAGGCGCTGCGCGTCTGGCTGACCGAACACCACCGGCGGCGCGAGACGCTGGTGCTGCTGATCGACGAGGCCCAGAACATGCCGATCGGCACGCTGGAATGCCTGCGCATGCTGTCCAATCTCGAGACGGCGACCGAGAAGATGGTGCAGACCGTGCTGGTCGGCCAGCCCGAGCTGGAGAACCTTCTCGCCGAACGCCAGTTGCGCCAGCTCGAATCGCGGATCGCGGTGCGCACCCGCCTCGGGCCGCTGTCGAAGACGGATTCGCTCGCCTACATCCGCCATCGCCTGAAATGCGTCGCCCTCGATGACCGCCCGGCCTTCACCGAGGCGGCGCTCAAGGAGATCGTGCGCCAGGCCGGCGGCATCCCCCGACGCATCAACGTGATCGCCGACAATGCCCTGATGACCGCCTACGGCCACAAGGCCCGGCCGGTGCCGGCCTCGATCGTGCGCGACGTGGTCCGCGAGATGCGGGCCCGCGACCGGGGCATCCTCCCCCGGGTCCTGCCCTGGCGCACCGTCGCCATTTCCGGGGGTGCCCTCGCGGCGGCCGGCCTGGTGCTGGCCGGCGGCATGTGGGTGCGCGACGAGTTGCCCCAGTTGGCCTCGTCGCTGGCGCGGCCGGAGGTCGCCGCCGAAGTGGCGCTGCCGTTGCCGCCGCCGGTGGCCAAGGCGGAAGCGATGGTCTCCTCCCCCGCGGCGCCGGAGCCGCCCCGGACGGAGCCTCCGGCCGCCTTGCCGCCGGCCGCCCTGCCTCCGGCCGCCCCGCCGCCGGCCGCCAATTCCCCGTCCGCCAAGCCCTCGGTGGTCGCGAGTTCGGCGGCGGCAATCGCCGACTTGGGCGGCGAGGCCGCTCCCAAGCGCGTGCTCCGGATCGTGGCGCCCGGCGATACCTTGGCGGGCCTCACCTTCCAAGTTTACGGCAAGGTCGACGGCAACGCCCTCAAATGGGTGAAGGAGCACAATCCCGGCATCACCAACGTCGACCGGATCCAGGTGGGGCAGATCATCGAATTTCCGGCGGCGCCGACCGGTGGATGGGACTGATCTAAGTGCCGATCGCTCAGGGCCGGCTGTGGGCGAGGTGGGGGGCCTCGTCGCGGCAGCCGGCTTCCACCCCCTCGATCCCCAGCCGGTCCGCCCAGGCCAGCAGCACCGCCAATGACCACAACGGCCGCTCCAGGGCCGCGCCGTCGCGGTGGCGCGCCAGCAGGCCGCTGATGTGCGCCTCCTCGAAGGCGCCTTTCCTCACCAGGGCGGAGCGGCCGGCCAGGTCGGACAGGACGCCGCCCAGGGTCCCCGCCATCCAGGCGCCGACCGGCAGGGCCGCCCTGGCGGCGGCGATGCGTGCCGCCATGCCGGCGGGGACGAGGTCGCCGAGGATGCGCCGGCGCATCTGCCGCGGCGAGCCGGCGGGGGAGCGGACGGTGCCCGGGATGCCGAGGGCATAGCCGACGAAGGTGTCGTCGAGGAAGGGAAGGCGCGCCTCCAGCCCGTTGGCCAGCGCCATCGCGTCCACCGACGGGGCCAGGCCATCGGCGACGCGCCAGCGCAGGTCGGTGAGCCCCACGGTTTCCAGCGGATCGCCGTCGGTCCAATAGGGGATGGCGGGGCGGGCCGGCAGAGCGGAGTCCACCGCCGCCAACCCGGACCATCCCTCCGTCCCGAACGGCTGCATCGCCGCGGGCAGGGGGGGATCGGTCGACGGGCTGGCGCCGCCGTCCATCCGCACCCCGAACAGCCGGGCCAGCCGCAGGCCGAGCCGCGACCGGCGCGAGCCCTGGTAGGCGGGGTGGCCGAGCAGGACGGCTTCGGCCCCCTCGCACGACAGCAGGGCGCCGGCGCCCAGGCGGGTGGCTTCCCTGGCGGCGAACCAGCGCGCCAGCGTCCGCTCATCCGCCAGGGGTTCGCTGAGGGCGGCGGCCATCTCCATGAAGGCGGCGGTGCCGTCGGCCTCGGTGACCTCCACCTCGATGAGGTCGGCGCGGGCTGCGTCGGCCAGCAGGCGGACGTCGCGAATGCCGTCGCGGTCGCCGGGCATGACCGCGACCGCCTGGGCGGGTCGCCCGGTGAGGCGTCCGACGATCGCCGCGACGGCGCCGGATTCCGGGGCGGGGTCGAGGGCCACCGCCGCTGGCGCCTCGCCCGGCAGCCGGTCGGCCACGCTGCATTCGAGAAGGGTGCGCAGGTTGCCGGCGTGGCGGTCGAGCGGCAGCCGGCGCATGGCCAGCACGCGCCGTTCCTCCGGTTCGCAGCCGCCCCACGCCGAGCGCACGGGACGGTGTCCGCGCTCGGCCACCAGGATCTCGCCGGGTCCGAGTTTGGAGATGCCGGCCGCCAGGGTGGCCGGGGCGGGGACGAAGCCCAGGGTCAGGTAGGCGGCGAGGGCGGAGGGATCGAGGGTGCGCCGCCGGGAGCGGGCCACGAACAGCGCGTCGATGCCCGAGGCGAAGGCCAGGCAGTCGGCATCCTCGGCGAAGAACAGCGGCTTGCGGCCCAGCTTGTCGCGCGCCAGCACCAGACGGTCACGGCGGTCGTCCCACAGGGCCACGGCGAAGGAACCCTGCAGATGGATCAGGAAGTCGAGCCCCCATTGCTCGTAGGCGTGCAGCGCCACTTCGCAATCGTCACCCGAGCGGAAGCGGTGGCCGGCCAGTTCGAGGGAATGGCGCAGCGCCCGGTGGTTCAGAACCTCGCCGTCGAAGGCCATCCAGACGTCATGAGTCTCGTTGGCCATGGGCTGGCCGGAATCGGTCCCCGGCGCCAGCGTTCCCGCCAGGCGGCGCACGGCCAGCGCCAGCCGTCCGTCGGGGGAGCGGTAGCTGCCGTCATCGTCCGCCCCCCGCCGGCTCAGACGCGCCGCCATGCGTTCGGCCTGCTCGGCCTCCGCCGTCCCGTGATCGAGACGCAGGATGCCGGCGATACCGCTCATGGGCGCACTCCCGTCAGACGATGGAGAGGTAGACCTGCTCGTACGCCTCGGCGATGCGGTCCCAGCAATAGCGTGTGGCGGCGGTGGCGCCCGCCCGCAGCCGCATCCGCGCTACCACCTCGGGATCGTCCAGAAGCCATGCCAACACCCGCTTCAGGTCCATGGGGTCGCCGCTGGTGAAGGTGAAGCCCTCGGCGCCGACCACGTCCATGTGCTCCGTCTGGTCGCTCACCACCACCGCCCGTCCATGCGCGAGCGCCTGCAGCAGGGTCGGCGGCGCCTCGTCGGCGGTGGACGGCAGGAGAAACAGATAGGCATGCGCCATCAGGGCTTCCAGCACCGGGCCCGACATTCTGCCGACGAACACCACTCGGTCGTGGTCGGCATCCCGCCAGAGGGCATGGCGGTATGCCTCGTCGCCATCCCCCAGTTCGGCGAGGACCAGCTTGCAGTTGCCGGCCAGGGTGTTGATGGCGGTCACCGCGTCGTGGGCGCCCGACGACGCCACCATGCGGTCGGCGATCAGCAGATAGTTGCCGGGGGTCAGCCCAAGGGCGGTCACCAGGGCCGGGTCGGGCTCGGGGCTGGCGGTGACGCCGTTGGGGATGTAGATGGTCTCGCGGCCATAGGCGTCGCGAAAGAAACGCTCCAGCCGCTTGGAGACGACGGTGATCACGTCGGCAAAGCGGGCGGCGATGGATTCGGGGCCGAACAGGGGGGCGACGGGAAAGCCGGAGGGGCGGTCGAGCCCGTGCACGCTGACCACCGTCCGATGCAGCCCGAGCTTGGCGGCGAGGGTGAACAGGCCGCTGGTCTCGGCGGCGACGAAGTTGACCACGTCGTAGCCGCGAAAGGCGGTGGCCAGCGACGAGATCAGGGCGTGCGAGGCGGCGTCGTTGAAGCCGAGCGGCATCCCCGGCATGCGGATGGTCCGGGCGCCCGTGACGTTGGCGATCGCCCGCCCGTTGCGCTCCGAGAAGAGGTCGATGCTGTGTCCGCGCCGCGCCAGGCGGGGGCAGATTTCGGCCAGGGCCCGGTCGACGCCGTCCTGGCATGGTCCCCCGCCGCGCGTTCCGATGACCGCGATCCTCATCTGCCGCCAACCTCCCCGCGGGCGAGGAAGCCTTTCCCGCCCAGGCCCGGATTGTCGTCGGGATGGTCTTTTGCCCTCAATCCCTGCATCGGGATTAAGGCGCGTTCTTCGGTTCTAACGGGGCCGCCTATCTCCCGCCGCGAGCCATCCGCCGAAGGTCGCGGGCGCAGTCAAAGGTCGACCAGTTCCGGGGGCGGGGCCTGGAGGTTGGGAAAGAACCGCCCGGCCACCCGGGCGAAGCGGTCGGGCGCGTCGGTGGTCACCAGGCGGATGTCGCCGGTCCGTCCGTCCGCGGCGGCGAGGCCGTGTTCGGCCAGCAGGCGGGCGGCGGCGTCGGCCACCGCGTCGGCGCAATCGACGATGATGGGCCCGTCGCCGATGACGCGGCGCACCGTCGCCGCCAGCAGCGGGAAATGGGTGCATCCCAGCACGATGCAATCGTGGCGGTGCGCGCCGGAGAACCACGGATCCAGGTACTGCCGGGCGACGCCCTCGGCGATGGGGCCGCTGGTCAGTCCTTCCTCGGCCAGGGCGACGAACAGCGGGCAGGGGACGCAGGCGATCTCCGCCGCGGGCCGGCGGCCGAGGATGGCGCGTTCGAACGCGCCCGACCGGCACGTCCCCTCGGTGGCGATCACGACGATCCGCCCGCCGGCCGAGCCCTGCGCCGCCGCCGCCGCGCCGGCCTCGACCACCCCGAGCACCGGCAGGCCCGGATGGGCGGCGGCCAGGGCGGGCAGGGCGTGGGCGGAGGCGGTGTTGCAGGCCACCACCAGCATCTTGACGCCACGGCCGGCCAGGAACCGCCCCGCCTGCAGCGCATAGCGGATCACCGTCTCGGGCGCCTTGGTGCCATAGGGCAGGCGGGCGATGTCGCCCAGGTACAGTAGTCGCTCCGACGGAAGCCGGCGCGCGAGCGCCGCAGCTACGGTCAGACCTCCCACACCCGAATCGAAGACCCCGATGGGGGCGTCTTCGTGGCGATTACATAGGGGTTTCACCTGATCAATTCCTAATTTTTCGGGCAACTGGCGGAAAACAATACCTTTGGCATGGATGTAAGCATTGTTCTAGTTATCATCATCTTGGCAATGCACAGGCAAATGTCCTATAAGCTGCGCCGGGGAATGAGCGACGCCTGTGGTGTCGCTGGAACAAGCGGGGCGAAAAGTGTCAGGATGGGGTGAAACGATGTGCGCCGGGCGCCACTGGTCGGCGACCGCCCTTGCGGCGTGGGGGTGACCTCATGTTCTGGACGCTTGCTCGGAAAGTTTCATTTGCCCTGGCCGCCATCCTGCTCAGCACGATGGTCCTAACCGCCCTTTTTGGCTATTTCAAGTTCACCGACGTCCTATCGGCGCAGGTCGGGTCGCGCTACGGGTTCGTGGTCTTCACCATCAAGAAGAGGGTGGAGGACAGCCTGAACCTGGGGCTGGCGCTCCGTCAGCTGCGCCAGGCGCAGGAAACCATCGAGCGCGAGAAGGTCGGCGATTCGACCATCATCGGCATCGAGATCTTCGACGCGCGCGGCGAGATCCTGTTCGACACCGACCGCGGCGCCATCGGCACCTACGTCCCCGAGGAATGGCTCGACGGGCTCGCCGGCGCCGCCACCCAGACCTTCAGCCGGGTGGATGATGACATGCAGGTCGTCGGCCTGCCGCTCGTCAACACGCTGGGCAAGGTCGAGGGCGCGGTGGCGCTGCGCTATCCCGCCGCCTACATCGAGCAGCAGACCGGGCACCTGCTGGGCACCTTGGCCGTCGAATGGGCGGTGGTGGTGGCGGTGTTCGCCGTCATCGCGGTGGTCGGCGCGCTGTGGATGTTCCGTCCGGTGGGCCGGCGCCTGGGCGCCATGGAGGCCGTCCTCGTCCGCGGGATGGCCGAGCCCGGCGGTCCCGTGCCCCAGCCGGGGCTCGACGATCCCTTCGAGGTCCGTTTCTCCGAATTCCTGAGCAAGACGCGGGAGGCCGCCGACCACCTCCGCGACGCGACGCAGGAAGTCGAGCGCCTCGACCGGTTGGCATGAGGTCGCGATGACGCTCGACAGTTCCCGCTCCCTGCTGATCCGCCTGCTGACGCTTGCCGCGCTGGTGCTGCTGCCACCCGTCGCCATCCTGTCGGCGTCGGCGCTCAATGATTTCGAGCGCGGCATGGCGCCCGAGCTCGACAAGAAGGCGATGGCGGTCGGCCGCGACATCACCGGCCAGATCGAACGCGCGGTCGGCTACGGCATCCCCCTGCACTCGCTGGTGGGGATGGACGATTTCTTCCGTCCGGTGCTGGCGTCCAATCCCGAGATCCGCTACCTCGCGGTCAGCGACACCGCAGGCAAGGTCCTGTTCGTGACCGGCATCGACCGGACCGTGGTCGAGCCCGAGTACCGGTCGGCCGGCCTCGCGATCGGCGACGGCGGGCACCGTGCCGCCATTGCCGGCTACGTCGACCTGGCCCTGCCCCTGACCCCCAAGGGGCAGGCGGTCGGCCTCGTGCATGTCGGCTTCGACCAGAACTACATCCGCGGCCGGCTGAACGACATCGTCGCCGACATCTTCGTGGTGATGGTCGTCTCGCTGATCGTCGCGTTCGAGATCCTGCTGTTCGTGGTGTTCTTCAACATCACCGGCCAGCTGAAATTGGTGAGCCGGGTGATGGACCAGGTCCGGCGCGGCGACTTCACCAGCGTCCCCAAGGTGGTCTCGGCCGACGAGGTCGGGCGGTTCGTGCGGGCCCTGCAGGCGGCGGTGCGCCAGGTCGACGATCTGTACCGGCGCCTCGCCGCCTACATCGACGAGGTGAAGGCGGCCCATTTCGACCGCACGGTGGTCGAGCGGGTCGGCGACATCGAGAGCCGAGTCAAATTCCTGTTCCGCTTCTCGCCGGCGGGCCTGCCGCGGACCACGCACGAGGCCCAGGCGACCGACATTCGCCTGCCGCTGTTCCTGTTCGTCTTCGCCGAGGAGGTCAGCCGCTCGTTCATGCCGCTCTACACCAAGGAGCTGCTGCGGTCGGCCTCGGGCTCGTGGCCCGAGGCCCTGATCGCGCTGCCCATCGCGGTGTTCATGGCCGGCATCGCCCTGGCGACCCCCTATGGCGGCCGCCTGACCGAGCGCCTGGGGGCGCGCCGGGTGTTCCTGCTGGGCATGATCCCCGCCCTGGCCGGCTACGTGATGACCTCGCTGGCGGTGACGGTGTTCGACCTGATGCTGTGGCGCGCCCTGACCGGCGTCGGCTACGCCCTGGTCACCATGGCCTGCCAGGGCTACATCGGCAAGGTGCTGAGCCAGGGCAACCGCACCCAAAACCTGGGAATGTTCATCGGCGCGGTGCTGACCGCCTCGGTGTGCGGCACCGGCATCGGCGGCGTTCTCGCCGAGCGGGTCGGCTACCGCGCCACCTTCATCATTTCGGCGGCGCTGACGCTGATGTCCGGATGGCTGATCTCGCGCCTGCTGTCGGACGGTGCCGAGGAGCGCCACCACGGTCGCGAGGTGGCCGGGCGCGAGCTGTGGGGGCTGTTCCGCAACTGGCGCTTCGCGGTGTTGATCGCCTTCGCCGCCGTGCCCAGCAAGATGGCGCTGACCGGTTTCCTGTTCTTCCTGGCGCCCCTTACCCTGTTCCAGGCCGGCAACGACCTGGGCGACATCGCGCGCACGCTGATGATCTATCCGGTGGCCGTGGTGCTGTTGTCGCCCCTTGCCGCCTACCTGTCGGACCGGCACGGGCTGCGCGCCGGCCTGGTGGCGGTGGGCGGCCTGATCGGCGGCCTCGGCCTGGTGCTGCCGGTGCTGCTGCCCGCCTCCTGGGGCGTCTTCTTCGGCATCCTGGCGCTCGGGATCGCCCACGGCCTGTCGGCGTCGCCCCAGCTCGCCATGGTTCCCGACATCTGCTGGATCGAGTGCCGGCGGCTTGGCCAGACCAACGTGCTCGCCTTCGTGCGCGTCGTCGAGCGGATCGGCTCGGTGGTCGGCCCGCTGATCGCCGCGGCGCTGGTCAGCGGCTGGGGGTACGGAGTGGCGGCGGTCGGCCTCGGCGTCGCGGTGCTGGCGCTGGCCTGCGTGTTTGCGGCCGCCTCGCGCCATTACGGCGACGGTCCCCACATCGAGGCGGAGGAGACGGCATGATGCCGCGTATCGTCGCCATCCTGCTGGCGTGCGCGCTGTGGGCGGCCCCGGCTCTGGCCGCCGGCAACGGTCAGGCCCAGAAGCCCTACCGCATCTACATGGCGCTGTACCGGGGCTGGGAGGAGTGCGCCCAGGGGTTCAAGGACTACTTCACCAACCAGAACATCCCCGTCGAATTGATCATCCGGGACGCCAACCAGGACAAGGCCAAGATCCGCGAGTTCGTCGCCGAAGCCAAGGCGATGAAGGTCGATCTGGTGTTCACCTGGGGCACCACCGTGACCCAGGAGATGCTGGGTCCCTACGACGCGGTGGATCCGCAGCGCCACATCACCGACATCCCGGCCGTCTTCGCCATCGTCTCGCAGCCGGTCGGCGCCCGGGTGGTGCCGGATTTCAAGTCGTCGGGACGCAACGTCACCGGGACCAGCTACCTGGTGCCCGTCGAGACCCAGTTGAACCTCATCCAGTCCTACCGGCGCTTCACCAAGCTGGGGATGGTCTACAACCCGCTGGAAAAGAACTCCCTGGTGGCCATCGACGAGATCTCGGCGCAGGGCAAGGCCATGGGCTTCGAGCTGGTCGCCGTGCCCCTCGACGTGGTGGACGGCAAGCCCGCGGGCGCGTCGATTCCTTCCAAGGTGGCCGAGGTCAAGGCGGCGGGCGTCGAATACCTCTACATCCCGCCGGACACCTTCCTCAACGTCAACCGCGACATCCTGACCGGCGCCGCCCTGGAGCAGAAGCTCCCGACCTTCGCGGCGGCGGAGAACCCGGTGCTGACGTCGAAGGCGATGTTCGGCGGCGTCTACCGCTATTACACGGTGGGTCAGCTGACGGCCTACAAGGCCGAGCAGATCCTCGTCCACAAGAAGTCCCCGGCCGAGATCCCAATCGATCCCCCCAAGCGATTGTCGATCATCATGAACATGCCGGTGGTGCGCGAGCTGGGATTCTATCCGCCGATGAACCTGCTCGGCCTGGCCGAGATCATCGACGGCGCCGATGGGCGCAAGGGGGGGCAGTGAGAATCATCGTCTGTACCAAGCGGGATCTGGCCGGCGCGCTGGTCCTCAACCAGCTGCTGCCGAACCTGTCCGGCTGCGAGGTCCTGGTCCTGCTGTCCGACAAGACCCGGCCGGTCGAGAAGGCCGTGCCGGAACTGGCGGAGATGAAGTTCTTCGAGCGCGACCTGCCCATCGACACCCTGTTCCCCCTGATCGACCGGATGGGGCAGGACACCGCGCCGCTGGCCACCTTCGAAGGCGTGCCGGCCCGGTTCGGCGTGCCGGTGAAGGTGATCGACGACATCAACGGCCCCGCGACCGAGGCGCTGATCCGCGACTTCGCCCCCGACCTCATGCTGTCGGCCCGCTTCTCGCTGATTTTCAAGCGCCACATCTTCGAGATCCCGCGGTTCGGCACCTACAACGTCCACCCCGGGGCCCTGCCGCGCTACGCCGGCCTGTTCGCGCCGTTCCGCTGCCTGGTCGAGGGCGGCGAGCGCATCGGCTGCACCCTGCATCGGGTCGATGACGGCATCGACACCGGGCCGGTGGTCGGCATCGGCTGGCTGCCGGTCGACCGGGGCCACTCGCTGATGTGGCACGTGGTGAACACCTATCGTCCCGGGATCGACCTGTTCCTGGCGATGCTGACCGACATCCGTGCCGGCCGCCCGGTGTCGCTGGCGGTCCAGGACCGCTCGCAGCGGGTCTACGGCAGCCTGCCCGACGCCGAGGCGTTCACGGCCTTCCACGCCAAGGGCTATCGGCTGTTCGATCCGGCCGAATTCAATCAGATCGTCGCGGGCTTCCTGCCGAGGGACCTTGCATTGGCCGACCAAGAGAGCGGAGTGGAGGCGGCATGCTGCTGCGCACACGCGTAACGCTGATCGTCTCGGTCACCTATTCGCTGCTGGTCGCCGGACTGATGTTCGCCGGCCTCAAGAGCGAGGAACTGGCCGACGAGCGGTACGCCCAGGCGACCCTCAACGGACAGGACATCTTCTGGCGCAAGCTGGTGGAAAACACCGTCCAGCGCCTGGAGACGGACGGACGCGCCATCGCCGACTCGAAGGAATTGATCGCCGCCGTCGAGCGGCGCGATCCCACCGCCGTCCTTAATGCGGTGGCGCCGCTCAGTGCCGCCATGCGGGCCCGCCAGCGCGTCAGCCGGTTCGAGGTGATCAGCCCCGACGGCGAGCTGCTGTTCAATTCTCGCGGCTCGCTGCTCGACCCGCCCACCCTCGATGCCGGGACCGTCAAGTCGATCGCCGAGACCGGCAAGTCGGTGCGTGGCGTCCAGCAGGACAGCGCCAAGGTGTTCGCCGCGACCCTCGCCTTCCCGCTCGAGAACGCCGGCCGGGTGGCCGGCGTGGTGGTGGTCGCCGCCGACATGCACCCGCCGCTGGAGGAGTTCAAGGCCTCGACCGGTTCCGACATCTTTGTGGTGGACCGCAACGGCCAGCTTGCCCTGGGGACCGATGACGGCCTGTGGACCCGCTTCGGCCAGGGCATTTCCGTGCGTCGCAGCCGGCTGGAGACCATCGAGAGCGGGGCCGACTACTTCTCGGTCGCGGTGCTGCCCCTATGGGACGGCTCGCAGCGGGTGATCGGCGCGCTGCTGACCGCGCGCGACGTCACCGCCACGCAGACCCGCCAGCACATGATCCGCCGAGTCTCCATCGCGGCGGTGGTCGGCTTCCTGCTGGTGGTGCTCGGGGTCTTCTACGTCTACCTGCGCAAGTCGTTCGGCCCGCTCAACGAGGCCATCGCCGTGCTCAACGCCCTGTCGCGCGGCGACACCTCGGTGACGCTGGAAGTCCGCAACGACAAGGACGAGATCGGCCGCATCGCCGGCACCGTCGGCGTGTTCCGCGACAATGCCGTGAAGCTGGAGATGCTGCAGGAACGGCGCGAGCGCCAGCGCCGCCGGCAGGAATTGTTCATCCGCCTGCAGATGCAGAAGCTGTCGGAGATGCTGGCCGAGGAGGCGCGTGCCGCCATCCTGGCCGATCTCAAGCAGATGGAGGAGATGTCCAACCGCGACCGCCACGCGGCCGAGGCGGGCAAGGGCGAACTGGAGGTGCTGGGCGTCGCCTTCCAGACCATGTCGGACCGCATCCGCGAGCAGCACGAAAGCCTGCAATCGCTGATCGCCGAGCGCACCCGCGACGTCGAGATCCTGAGGGAGGCGTTGCGCACCCGCGACCAGCTGGCCGCCCTGCGCCAGGAACTGGACTTCGCGCGCGAACTGCAGCTGTCCTCGCTGCCGCAGGTGTTCCCGCCCTTCCCCGACCGCACCGAATTCCAGATCCATGCCGCCATGGTTCCGGCCAAGGAGGTGGGCGGCGATTTCTACGACTTCTTCCTGATCGACAGCCACCACCTGGGCTTCGTCATCGGCGACGCCTCGGGCAAGGGCGTGCCGGCGGCCATGTTCATCGCCATCACCCGGTCGCTGATCAAGGCGGTGGCGCCGCTGTCGGGAAGCCCGGGCGAGTGCATGGCCTTCGTCAACACCATGCTGTCGGTCGACAATCCGCAGACGCTGTTTGCCACCTGCTTCTACGCCGTGCTCGACACCCGCAGCGGCGAGGTCGCCTTCTGCAACGCCGGCCATCCCCCGCCGCTGATCCTGCGCACCGACGGTGCCGTCGATGCCATCCGCGACGTGTCGGGCGTGGCGCTGGGCGTCATGGAGGGCCTGGACTACGAGACCGGCACCTTCCGTCTGCAGCCGGGCGACACGGTTCTGCTCTACACCGACGGCGTGACCGAGGCCCAGGATCTCGCCGAGAAGCTTTACGACGAACCGCGCCTGATCGAGGCGTTCGGCACGCTGGGCGGGCTGGAGCCGTCGCAGGTCATCGCCGGGGTGCAGGCCTCGGTGGAGACGTTCGTGGACGAGGCGCCGCAGTTCGACGACATCACCATGCTGTCGCTCCGCTTCGACGCGCCCAGCGTGGGCGAGGTGGCCGAGGATGCCTCGGCGGCACCGCGCCTGGCGCTGACCGGTTTCAAGCCGGCCGTGTCCGAAGCCGAGGCGCCGCCCGCGGCTCCCGCGCCGGCGGCCGTTCCGATGCCCGCCGTGGCGTCCGAGACGCCTGCTGCCCCCGCGACGCCCGCCACCCCCGAGCCCCCCGTCACCAAGGTCACCATCACCGCCAAGCCGGTCAAACCCAAGCCGGACGCCAAGCCGGAGCCGAAGCCGGTCAGGGCCAAGGTGGTGCGGGTCGCACGGGTGGAACCGGCTGCCGCGGTGGCGAAGGATGCGGTGGCCGCGGACCCCGCCCCTCCGCCCCCCCCCCCGGCTGCGCACAACAGGCTGGAGGTCATCATCGGCAATGACCTCGACGAGCTGCAGCGGCTGGCGGTGCTGGTCAACGAATTCGTCGAGCGCAACGGGTTGGCCGAGAAAATCGCCTTCAACCTGAACCTTTGTCTCGACGAACTGATCACAAACATAGTTTCCTATGGCTACCGCGACGATCATCGCCATGAGATCCACGTACGCTTCCGGTTGACGGACGGCACGTTGATGACGGAGATCGAGGACGACGCCCAGGAATACAACCCGTTCACGGAAGCCCCGGAACCCGACCTCGACGCCGGGGTCGAGGAGCGCCGCATCGGCGGCCTCGGGGTTTTCCTCGTGAAGGAATTCATGGACAGCACCGAGTACGTGCACGAAGCCGGGCACAACTTCACCCGGCTGTGGAAGCGAACCGAGGAACAGGAGAACTGAGGATATGGAAATTCGCGAAGAGCAGATCGGCGATGCGGCAGTGCTGATCCCCGTGGCTCGCGTGGATAGCGCAACGGCCAAGGCCTTCGAGGGCAAGGTCTTGCAGGTCGTCAACGGCGGTGCTGCGAAGATCCTGATCGACTTCTCCGAGATGGAGTACATCTCGAGCGCCGGCCTGCGCGTGGTCCTGGTCGGGGCCAAGATGACCCGGGGCGGCCGCAAGTTCCTGCTGTGCTCGATGAAGCCGCACATCCGCGAAGTGTTCGACGTCTCGGGCTTCGCCAAGATCCTGTCCATCTTCCCGGACCGGGACGCCGCCCTGGCCGGCTGAGTCGGAGGGGGTGCCACCGACGCACCCGGTGGCCGGGTGGCGTGGCGCCTCCGCTTTTGCTACCATTGTCGAAGAGAACAGGGCGCTGTTCCCCGATTCCGCGGAGGATGAGATGGGCACCCAAGACCCCCTGAAGACCATGGCGGAATTCCAGAAGGCCTGGATGGAGGCGTGGTCGAACGCGACCCGCCAGACTTTCGAGCTGTGGCGTCACATGTTCGAGCTGCAGCACCACTTCATCCACCGCGCGACCCACCATCGCTCGCATGTGGAGATCTCGGACGGGCCGTCCTTCACCGACAAGTACGGCAAGCGCTCGCACGACATCGATCCCGAGCGCGACGTCTGACCGGTCATCAGGCACCGGAACAGACGAAGGCCCGCACGCCGTTGGGCAAATGCGGGCCTCCGCTTTGCGGAAACGGTTTCTGTTTTTCTCGGGTTTCCCCGATGAAGCAGTTGCCGCTTCCGACACCTTGCATTTGGGATCGGCGCCGCCAGGTGGCAACCCGGCCAGCCCTTATCGTGCGCGGCTAGTCCCCAAGCGTGACTAATCTTCGTGGGCGCCTCGCCGGCCGATCGGCACGTCGCGGTGGATGTAGGCGCTCATCACCAGGCCCCAGCCGAACAGCAGCGACAGCATGGCGGTGCCGCCGTAGGAGATCAGCGGCAGCGGCACACCCACCACCGGCACCAGCCCCATCACCATGGCCGTGTTGATGAAGAAGTAGAGGAAGAAGGTGGTGGTCATCCCGTGCGCCACCAGGCGCCCGAACTGGCTGCGGCAACGCAGCGCGATGGCGTAGCCGTAGGCGACCAGAAGGACGTAGAGGGTCAGCAGCACCAGCCCGCCGATCATGCCCCATTCCTCGGCGAACATGGTGAAGATGAAGTCCGTCTGCTTCTCGGGCAGGAAGTTGAGGCGGCTTTGCGTCCCCATCATGTAGCCCTTGCCGAACAGGCCGCCCGAGCCCAGCGCGATCTTCGACTGGGTGATGTGGTAGCCGGCGCCCAGGGGGTCCTGGTCGGGATTGAGGAAGATGAGGACGCGCTTGCGCTGGTAGTCGTGCAGGAACTGCCACGCCACCGGGATCGCCCCCAGGCCGAGCCCGCCGATGATCGCGAATTTCCACATGCGCACCCCGGCCATGAAGAACAGGGCGGCGGCGGTCATCAGCAGCATCATGGCGGTGCCGAGGTCGGGCTGCTTGAGCACCAGGCCGACCGGGGCCAGCACCATGCCGATGGGCGGCAGCAGGAAGAGGGGGCGGCCGACATCCTGCAGGGTGGCGCCATGGAAATAGCGCGCCAGCGTCAGGATCAGCGCGATCTTCATCAGCTCGGAGGGCTGAAGCTGGATGAATCCGAGGTCGATCCACCGTTGCGCGCCCATGCCGATGGTGCCCTTGAGGTCGACCAGCACCAGCAGCACCATGGACACCAGGTAGAGCCCGTAGGCGTAGCGCATCCAGAAGCGGAGATCGACGACCGACACCGCCAGCATGATCGAGATGCCGAGGCCGAAGCGCAGGATCGACTTCATCGCCCACGGCTCCATCGAGCCCTGGGCGGCGGAATAGAGCGTCAGGAAGCCGATGCAGGCCACCGAGGTCAGCAGCCCGATCAGCGACCAGTTGATGTGCCAGATCTTGTCGCGCCAGGTGAGTTCGGTGCGGTTCAGGCGCGACGACAGGCGGGGCGTGGGTCTGAGCATCAGCTCCGTCCCCCTTCCTTCTCGGCGACGCGGGCGCGCTCGCGCTTCTGGACCTCGATCATGATGTCGCGGGCGATCGGCGCCGCCACGGCGGAACCGCCGCCGCCATGCTCGACCACCACGGCGATGGAGTAGCGGGGCTCGTGCTCGGGGGCGTAGGCCACGAACAGGGCGTGGTCGCGCTCCTTCCAGGGCAATTCCTCGTTCTTCTTCACCCCGGTCTCACGCTCGCGCATGGTGATGCGGCGGACCTGCGCGGTGCCGGTCTTGCCGGACAGCCACATGCCCTCCTGCTCGATGCGGGCGCGGTAGGCGGTGCCGCCCGGCTCGTTGGAGACGGCGTTCATGCCGCGGCGGACCAGCGTGATGTTCTTCATCGACACGTCGCAGGACGGCCAGCTGGGTACGCCCCGCGGCTTGGCCTCCTTGCCGGCGATCATGTCGCGCGCCACGTGCGGCACCACCTTGTAGCCGCCGTTGGCCAGGCGGGCGACCATGGTGCACAGCTGCAAGGGCGTGGCCAGGCAATAGCCCTGGCCGATGCCGTTGATCAGGGTCTCGCCCGGGTGCCACGGCTGCTTCATCGCCTTCCTCTTCCACTCGCGGCTGGGGACCAGGCCGGAGCGCTCGCCCGGCAGGTCGACTCCGGTCAGGTTGCCCAGGCCGAAGCGCTTGGCCATCTCCTCGATGCGGTCGATGCCGACGCGCCGCGCGATCTCGTAGAAATAGACGTCGCAGCTGCCCTTGATGGCGTTGACCAGGTCGACTGAGCCGTGG
>JBLNCP010000004.1:0-20705 GCA_050260775.1 Solirubrobacterales bacterium
CCCTGCTGCTTGCGCAGGGCCTTCACGCGGCGGCCGACGATGCGAATGGCGTCTTCGTTGGACATGCCCCCAGTCTCCTAAAGCGAAAGAGGCTGGACCATTCGGCTCGACCCGGTAAAATCGACGATTGAATTTAATATTCCGCATCCATGATACGGGTAGGTGCGGCTGTGGTGGGTTGGCCAGGGGGATGGCATGGGGAAAGGCAGTTTCGTTGACGCGGTGTCGCCGCGCGATCTTGCGCTGGTAGCCGGGTGGCGACCCGGCTGGGATTTCGCGCTGCCCGCCGTGGATGTGGCCGCCGTGCGCGAGGCGGTTTCGCCGACCGCCCCGCCCCTGAAACCCGCGCTGGACGTGCTGGCGCCCTCGTTCGAGCGGCTGACCGGCGGCATTGGCCTGGACATCGGTTTCGGCCCCTTGTTCGGCACGCTCTGGCCCGGTCACGGCCTGGCGCAGACCCGTACGCTGCTGTTCGGCGAGACGCTGACCGAACCGTTGGCAACCCGGCGCATGGCCTTCTTCCTGTCGCCACAGACCAATCCGGAACCGCTGGCCATGGTGCGGGCGCACTCCTTCGCCATCGCCTTGCTGGCCGAGGCGGGCATCCGCTGGCGGCTGCCTGAGGTGGCGCCCGGGACGCTGGTGGTGAAGGCCGAGTTGGGTATGACTGCCAAGGACGGCGCCAAGCGCCAGGCTGACCTTTGGCTGGAATGGCTGAGCCCGGAGGGCAAGCTGCGCTGCCTCGTGGTCGAAGCCAAGGTCGACGCGCCCGACCGGCCCGGGCAGCTCCGCGCCTATCGCGACTATCTGCGCTCGCGGGTGTCGGGCAAGCGCAACGCCCAAGGCTGGTGCGTCTACCTCACCTTGGATGGCCGCAAACCGCCGTTGCGCGAGCGGGCCGGGTGGTTGTCGGCCTCATGGTTCGGCCTGCTGCGCCGGTGGGAAAGCCTGCTGGCGGCCGATCCGCTGCACCGCAGCCCGATCGATCCCGAGCTTTCCGCCCATCCCGATTTCGACGGCTTCCGCCACTCGCTGTGGCAGGAGCTTGCCAGCCTGGAGGACTGACCATGGCGACCATCGCCGTGCCCGAGAGCCTGAACTTCTACTCCTTGCCCGCCCATCGGGCGGCGCTCGATCGCATCCGAGAGGCCGATGGCCTGCCGCGCGGCCTGGTGCTCGACGAGGTTCGGCAGTTCCACCTGGCCCGCCTCACCGACCTCAAGGTGCGCACCGATTACTGGTGCCTGCTGCACGATCTGTGGCGCGCCATCTGGCACGACCTCACCGATGGCCTCGACCCGGTGCCGTTCGGCGACGCCCTGTGGGACGACGGCGCCGGGGAAATTCATCTGGCCTGGGCCGAGCACCTGCTGTCGGCCAGCCACCGGCTGGGCGAGGACAAGCTGCTGTGGACGGCGGTCAGCCTGCACCCCAACGGTCATTCCCTGCGCCTGATGCTGTCGGTGGATCGGGTCAACGGCGGGCACGATCCCGACTGGCTGGCCTTCCCGCCGCCCGAGGGCTGGGTGCTCGTGGACGACGACGGCGAGGACTACGCCCCGTTCTGGCGGGCCGAGGTGCCCGACGCCACCGAGATCGAAGGGCGCATCGCCACCGAGGCCGCTACAGCCTTGGCCACCGATGCGGTCGCTCCCGTCTATGCCATCACCCGTGTCTGAGGTTCGCCCATGCGCCGTCTGTCCCTCATTGCCGCAATCCTGTCGCTGTTCACCGCCACGCACGCCTTCGCCCAGGCCGAGGGTGCCAGCGAGGGCCTGCAGGAGCGCATGATCAACGTGCCGCTGCCGCGCGGCGCTGAGATTCGTGGCCTGGTCAGCAAGCGTGTCGGCGCCAATCCCGATCACGTGGCGCTGCTGTTCGTCGGCAGCCCCGGCATTCTTCACCTCAAGGAAGAGAACGGCGCGCCGCAGTACGAAATGAAGGGCAATTTCGTCGCCCGCGCCCGCCGCCACCTCAACGACAACACGGTGATGACGGTGCTGGTGGACTGCCCCACCGACCAGTGGGACTCCTGCGGCCCCGACTACCGCCGTTCGGCCCAGCATGCCGAGGACGTCGGCGCGCTGATGGCGGCGATTGCCAAAGAGTTGGGGCCGGTTAAATTCTATGTGGTCGGCACCAGCTTCGGCACCGTCTCCACCGCCAACCTTGCCCGCCGCCTGCCGGTGGCTGGGGCGGTGCACACCTCTTCCTTCGCCGGAAGCTCGAAGCATACGTTCGAGACCGGCATGACCGGTTTCGACTGGAGCGAGGCCAAGGTGCCGCAGCTCTTTGTCCACCACATCGGCGACCCGTGCTCGGCCACGCCCTACCGTGAGCTGAAATCCGCCATCGGCGACCTGCCGCTGATCACCGTCTCGGGGGCCAAGAACCCGGAAGGCCCGGCCTGCGAAGCCTATACCGAGCACGGCTTCCGGGGCCGCGAGAAGGACGTCATGCGCGCTATCGCCGCCTGGATCGCCACAGGCACGGTGACGGCGCAGGTGGGGGCGCCGTAAGCGCATGGCGCTCTCCGCACGCCTATCGTCGCTGACCGACACTTTCCGCAAGGCGGTGGTGGCAATCACCGCCTCGTCGGCCACCATCGGCGGCACGGCGGTCGCCTACAAGGCGGTCACCATCGACCCGGTGGTGCTGGAGGCCGTTGCCGTGCCTTCCTCGCTGGAGGAGCAGGGCTACTCGCCGGAGATCGCCACCCAGCGCATCCTCGACGAGCTGACCGCGCTCAACAACGCCACCTCCTCGGCCAAGGAGCGCACCAGCTTCGGCGACAAGCGCCTCGACCTTGCCAACCTGGACGCCAACATCGCCGGGCTCGACCTCAAGGAAGTCGTCGGCATCCTGCGTGAGCTGTTCGGCCGCACGGTGCACCGCATTTCCGGTGAGATCACCCAGCGCAAGGACGGCGACAAGGTCACCTACCGGGTGCGCCTGCGCCAGACGCCGGAACGCACCCGGCTGGTCGAGTTCGAGACGACCGGTGATCCCGATCATGTTTTCCAGCAGGTGGCGCTCAAGCTGCTGGAGGCGGTGGACCCGCACATTGCGGCGGCGGTCTATTACGGCCGCTTCCACGACCGCGACAACGCGCTGCGCCTGATCGACGTGGTGCTGAACAACGACACGCCCGCCGACGACAAGTTCTCGCTGAACATGCGCTCGCAGATCGCCGCCAATGAGGGCCGCCTCGACGATGCTCTGGCCGACGTGGAGCGGGCCATGGCGCTCGATCCCTCCTTTCCAGCCGCCTATGCCAATGCCGCCAACGTCTACCGACTGCGCAAGGACACCGCCAAGGCCAAGGAGGCGGCCAGCCGCGCGATCGCGCTTGGCCCTAACCTGCCCTATGGCTACGGCGAGTTGGGCCGGGTGCTGCGCGACCTGAAGGAGCCCGACCAGGCCCTTGCCCAGTTCAACCTTGCCATCGCCAAATCCCGCCAGTACGCCCCCGGCTACAACCAGGCGGGCCTCACCTTGCTGGATTTGGGCAGGGACGCCGACGCGCTGGGCATGTTCGCCCGCGGCGTTGCCGCCAGCCCCGAGCACGCGCATCTGCGCTGGAACTACGGCCGCACCCTGGCCCGCCTCGGCCGGGGCGGCGAGGCGGTGCCGCAGTTGGAGAAGGCCGTCGCCCTCGACCCGGACAATGCCGAGTTCCTGATGAGCCTGGCGGTTGCCTATGCCGACCAAAAACGGGCCAAGGATGCGGCGCCGCTGCTCGTCCGGCTGCGCGGCATGGTCGGCGGCAAGCTTCCGCCCGCGCTGGAAACTCGCGTGGGCGACTTCCTCGAACGGCACAAGGGGGCATGATGATGCGGCGGATGTTGCTGACCCTGGGGACCGCGCTGGCTCTGTCGCTGGCGGCGCTGCCCACCCAGGCCGCCGAGCTTCTGCCCGAACAGGCGGTCACTATCCCGGTGCGCGGCGAGGTGACCGAGAGCTTCTATCTCTCGCAACCGGCCACGCCGCCCAAGGCGATCCTGATCCTGTTCCCCGGCGGTGGCGGCGCCATCGAGGTGCGCGAGCCCATCCCGCCCGCCGAGAAGGCCGGGAACTTCCTCACCCGCTCGCGCACCCTGCTGGCGGCCCAGGGCTTCGTGGTCGCCACTCTGGATGCCCCCTCGGATGCCGAGGAAGGCATGGTCGAGGACTTCCGCGTCTCGGCTACCCACGCCGAGGACGTGCGCCAGGTGGCCGCTTGGCTGAAGGCCCGCTACAAGCTGCCGGTGTGGCTGGTCGGCACCAGCCGGGGCACCCTATCGGCCGCCAACGGCGCGCTGCGCCTGGGCGCCGAGATCGACGGCCTGGTGCTGACCTCCTCGGTCACCCGCGCCAGCAAGCAGGGGCCGCATGCGCTGCTCGCCATGGACATGGAGAAGATCACCCAGCCCACCCTGGTCCTGAGCCAGGCCGCCGACGGGTGCAGCCGCTCCCCGGCTGTCGATGGCCCGCGCCTGGCCGACAAGATCAACGCCAGCCGCAAGGCGTTCGTCGAGTTGAAGGGCGGCGGCGAACCTCAGTCACCGCCCTGCGAGGGACGGTCGCATCATGGGTTCATTGGGCAGGAGGAGGAGGCGGTGGGGGTGATTGCGGGGTTCATTCAGTCGGCAAGATAGTGTGTGTCCGTCACAGTGTTTCGCTATCTGGCAACCATGCGAAGGCGGTTAGAGCAAGGCGCCAAGAATGCGGGCGGAGAGCATCCAGGCGCATCACGGTAACCGTGATAGCGGGGGAAGCGGCACGCTGAGGGCAACAGGCAGCGCCGTGGTGACCACAAGTTGTGTTTGAAAATCAAACACGTGTGTGGTAGCGTGTTTGAAATTGGCACACGGAGGGGCCCGATGACGGTACCTGCGGACACATTGCCCACCGCATTTCCCGAGGCCGAGGTGATCGAGGCTCTGAAGAAATTTTGGGCGGACGAAACCGGCTCGTCGACGAAGACGGGCAGCCCTTTCGGTGCGCCGAAGAAGGGGGGCGGCACCGTCTTCGATGTGCGGCCTGAACTTGACTCTCTGAGAGCCGTTGAAGTGTTGCTAGAGGTCGAAAAAATCATAGGGGTCGAATTGCCGGACACCGTTGTAAAACTCGGCGGCTATGACGGATACGACGAATTCATGGACCAGTTGGTTCCTTCAATTCGCGCATTCTTCGACAAAAAGCAGAGCAAAAAGAAGAAGTAGATCAGCTTACAAGGAGAGACGCCATGTCACCGGAAGCTGACGACGAGCGAGTCAAGCTTGGGGAAAAGCTCAGGGAAGCGAGAGAATACCTGGCGCTATCTCAGGACGAAGTCGGCAAAACACTTGGCTTGCCGCGTACTGCCATTTCTATGATCGAATCTGGCCAGCGGCGCGTTGATGCGCTTGAGCTGAAGCGTCTTGCAGAGGTTTACCGTAAGCCGGTCAGCCACTTCACGGGCGATGACCCCACAAGCGCACCATTGCCGAAGGACGTTGAGCACCTTGCAAGAGCTGCTTCCGGCCTGTCTGAGCAAGATCGAGAAGAGTTGGCGCGCTTCGCTGATTATCTCAAGGCGCGTGCCGCTGCGGCCAGGAGGAAGTGATGGCCAGTCGGCGAGAGGCAATTCTCCACGGGACAAAGGAAGCGGCTCGTCTCCATCGGGACCTCGGTATCCGCTCGAAAATTGAAGGTCGTGGTGGGCGAGTCGACGTTTTCGGCGCAATCTTGGACTTGGACTTGCCCCTCCTGTTCCGCCCGTTGAAGGGCCTTCTCGGCGCGTATCTCCCAGGCCCCTACCCCGGCATCATGGTTACGAATCAGCGGCCCCTGCAAATTCAACGCTTCACCGGCGCCCATGAGCTCGGCCACGCGGTGATGAAGCACGAGGGCAGCCTCGACGACGAATCCATTCTGCACCGGTCGCCGTTCGGCAGGGCATCATACAATTTCGTCGAATTGGCCGCAGATGCTTTTGCGTCGGCATTCCTGACGCCTCGTTGGCTGCTGGAGACCCATGCCGCCTTGCAGGGGTGGGACCGAGACAGCATGACGGACCCGCGTTTGGTTTACCAATTGGCGCTCCGTGTGGGGGCAAGCTACGAGGCAACCTGCCGCTCTCTATCGCGGTACGAGATCATCACCCCTGAGGAAACGGACCACCTCACAGCGGCCGAACCGAAAAGGATTAAGCAGGCGCTATTGGACGGCTACCAACTTCCCAACTGGTATCCTGACGTTTGGGTGCTAACCGAACGAGACGAAGGCACAGAAATCGAGGGCGGACCAAACGATGTTTTCGTGGTGCGCCTTCGGGAGAATAGCTCGGCCGGGTATTTGTGGAACATCGACCAATTAAAGGAATCAGGCTTCGCTGTCGTTCGGGACAGCAGTCTCATTCCCGACGCAGATATAGATGTCGGCGGCGATGTTGAGCGGCGGGTGACAGCGCGTTCTGACCATGAGATTTATGGGAAGATTGAATTGATCCACGCTCGTCCGTGGTCACCTAATCTCCCTATAGAGCGATTTTCCTTCTTCTACGAGTTATTGGGGCGCGAAAACGGAATATCTAGGGTAGAACGTCGGCAGATTGAGGCTGAATGATGCCTGTCGACGTCGTCATGGATCTCAGACCCCTTTTCGGCCCGGCCCGCGACCAGGGTCAGCGGCCTACGTGCATGGCATTTGCAGCCAGCGATGCCCATGCGGCGGCCAGAGGGCCATACGAACCGCTCTCGGTTGAATTCGCTCATTTTCAGGGGATTCGACGGAAGGCCGTATTCGATCCATCTAAGGGAGTTCCCTTGCCTTTAATGATGGCGGCTATCCGTGACGACGGACAACCGCTGGAAAGCGGATGGCCCTATCTTTTGGCCCTTCCTTCAGACATCGGCATGTGGAGCCCTCCGCCGGGGGCGGCACCGGTATTCCGCCGGGGATCGGCACCCGGATCGCCGCTCGTGGCAGACGTTCTTTCACACTTGGATGCCGGTCGGCCTGTGGTCGTTGTGGTTAAAATCACTCGGGCATTTCACTTCGCTGTTACGGGTAAGGCGATCGCCGAAACGGCCCAGGATCCCGATGCGGGCCTGCATGCGATGATCGCTATCGGACACGGTTACGATGGCACCGATAGGGTCATCCTCTTGCGCAATAGCTGGGGGACAAGTTGGTGCGATAACGGCCACGCCTGGGTCACCGAGCAGTATCTCGCAGGGCGGCTGCTTGGCTTTGCGGTTATGTCGTAGGAGAAGGAACATGATCCACGTTGTATCTGGCCAGACTGGTGTCGAAGCTTGGGTAAAAGCGGCAAACCTGTTGTGGAAGAGCCCGAAGCGTGTCGCTTACAACATCCTCCTGGACATTGCCAACCCAGTGAGACTGACGGACAGTGATTTTGCCGTACTGCAAATTGTGGACACTTTCCTCCGTGATCATAACGCCAAGCCGCTGAACACAGTGGCGGGAACGATTTTCCCCGCAGGGTATTATGCTCGCCATGGCGTCGAAGGCGTCTATGACCGGTTTCCTGCCACCTACCCCAAAATGGAAAAGGGGTGGGGCGTATACGCGATGAGAATCCTGAGGAGGAAAGGGCGGAACGGCGAGGAAATCAACCCGCTTAAGATCCTCATTGAAAAAATGCGCCGTCAGCTAGCAGGAAAGCGGATGCGCGCAATCTACGATCTAGGAACCATCGACGACGAGTTGTTGGACATCCCAATCTACGCGCCGTCCACTGACGCATGTCAAACACGGGGACGCCAACCCTGCTTAAGCCACTTGAGCTTCAAGATCATGCCCGATGACCGGCTTACGCTCACCGTCATGTACCGCTATCATTACTATATCGAAAAGGCTTTGGGTAACCTGATCGGCCTCGGCCAGCTTCATCAATTTGTGGCCGACCAGGTGGGGCTGTCGGTTGGCCCGCTGGTCTGCCATTCAACCTATGCCACGCTCGACAATGAAGGGGGCTGGAAGGTTCCCGAATTGAAGGCGCTGGTCGAAGCCTGTACGGCAGCACAGCAGGTATCCGACGCGGCATAGCCACCCTTTACAATTCTTGCTCATCGGCGCGATGGCCGTTAGGAATGGCCCTCGAATTGCATCGAGTGGCTCATTCACAATGACTGATACTCCCCCGACCACGCGCAAGCGCGGTCGTCCCAAAGGAAGCAAGAACAAGAGCCCCCCCCTTGCGCAGGCTGGGACAGATCTGTTCCAGCTACCGCTCGCAGATGAGGGATTGGCGTTTTCGGCTAAACCTCCTCACATCATCGTTGCCAGTTCGACCCCCGTGGCAACAGTCGTGTTCGACACCTACTGGCGTTTCGCATGCGAACGTCAAAGCCTGTTCTTCAATAAGATCAGGCGCCCAAATCAGCCTCCGTGGACCGATGATCCAATTCTTCGGAAGCACAAATTCACCAACGCGTATCGCGCTTCGGACCGGGTAAGCCAGTATCTCATTCGAAACGTGATCAACTGTGCCGACACATGGCTGCGCCGACCTGAAGAGATTTTTTTTAGAACTCTTCTGTTTAAATTTTTCAATAAAATTGAAACCTGGGAGCGCCTGGAAAAACAATTCGGCGCAATCAGTTGGGCCGAGTACGATTTTGACCGCTATGATGCTGTACTCACAAAGTCAATAGAATCCGGTCAGACAATTTATTCAGCCGCGTACATCATGCCTTCTGGCCGCTCAGCTTTTGGCCATGAACGCAAACATAGAAATCATCTGATGCTGCTGGAAAAGATGATGGGAGACAGGCTACCGGCCCGCCTCCATCAAGAAAATCCACCACTTTCAAATGTGTTTGAAACCATTCTGACCTACCCAGGGATTGGCAATTTTCTAGCGTACCAATATGCAATTGACCTAAACTACACTGATCTGATCAATCGATCAGAGGATGAATTCGTTGTGCCTGGTCCAGGAGCGTTAGATGGCATTGCGAAATGCTTCTCCTCCATTGGCGCTTATTCGCCAGCCGACGTGATTCGTTATGCAAAAGACCAACAAGAAACGGTTTGTAATAAGCTTGGCATTTCGTTTCCTGACCTATGGGGTCACCCGCTCCATCTGATCGACTGCCAGAATCTATTCTGCGAGGTCGATAAATACGCGCGCGTAAAACACCCAGAGTTTAAGGGCAGGTCGGATCGCAGCCGCATAAAGCAAATTTATCGCCCATCGGTAGGTGCAATCGACTATTTCTTCCCGGTGAAATGGGGTATCAACGAACGGATCGCTCAAGATCCGGGGTACCTCAATCATGCTTCCCCAGTTCGAGGCTGAAACAGCTGACCAAGTTTGGCGCCAAGCGGCGGCGGCACTTTTAACCGGAGGCGAATACATTACGCAGCGTGGTCGCAATGGCGATACACGCGAACTCCTCCACTGCACGCTGCATGTGCGCGACCCTAGGCAGCGATGGGCGCTCTCCCGCCAACCATCCATGAACCCGGCCTTCGCTATTGCCGAAGTGGTATGGATTTTGTGCGGTCGTAACGACTCCGGGTTCCTGAATTTTTGGAACCCGGTCCTTCCTAAATTCGCTGGAGAAGGGGCATTTTATCACGGTGCTTATGGGCACCGCCTCTCAGCGAACTTTGGCATAGATCAGGTTGAGCGGGCGTACAGGGCTCTGGCGGCGGATCAAGATAGTCGACAGGTTGTCCTACAGATTTGGGACCCGAACAAAGATCTTCCGGACGGCGACGGGAAGCCGCAAAGCAAGGACATCCCGTGCAACATCGTATCTCTGCTCAAGGTCCGTAACGGCAAACTTGACTGGCTTCAGCTCATGCGAAGCAACGACCTCTATCGAGGGGCGCCCCATAACTTCATCCAGTTCACATCCCTGCAAGAGGTGATGGCAGGCTGGTTGGGTGTCGAGCTTGGTAGCTATATTCACGTGGCCGATAGCCTCCACCTTTATGAACGTGACTTGGCTGAGATGAGCATCACCTCAGAAATGCCCGCCTTGGATAATGAGGACAGATTGGGGTGCCCATGGCCAATATTCATACCTATCATCCGCGCTATGGAAAGGGCGCTTGATGAATTGCGATCGGAGGAGCTTAAGCCCAACCAATTCACTGGCTTGGTAGCCGACCAAGATCTTCCGGAAGGGTGGCGCAACCTCCTCCGCATCGTCGCGGCTGACGCAGCAAGACGCCGTGGCTGGATGCAAGAAATGGAATGGGCCGCATCCACCTGTTCAAATAGGGTCTTGAATACAGCCTGGACACAATGGCTGAGCAGGACGTTGCGGGCATCACATGTTCGCGGGATTTAAGCATAACGCGGGATAGTTAGTGATAGACATGAGTCAATTTTTTTCACCATACATTCGCTTCCTCATTGGCGCTGCCTACAATGTCCAGCAAACGCTGGATGGGCTCCACCTACACTCTTCCAACTTCGTGGAATACGGCGCGAACGGGCAGATCGTTGACAGTTATTGGTCTGCGCAGAAGGCAATAGTCCTGCCGCTAGGGATGCTCATGATCCTCGCGGTGTTGATCTGCATCGGCCTCCTGCTCTCAAGCTACGTGATTGGGCGCTGGAAGGGCGTTCTTATCGCCATCCTTCTGATCAGCCTCCCTGGGCTGGCCTCGCTTGCCGACGTGCTGCCAGCCTATGATTTGTCTCCTGGGGAATATGTAGTCAGCGGCACTGGGATTCTCGGCGAACTGCCGGGGATGGTACCCTTGGTGGTGTTGGCCTTGGCAGCCGGGTGGTCGCTGGCCGTTGTCGGAAGCGATCTGCTCGACCTCGGAGATAGATACCGGAATCTCTTTGACCATGTCTGGTATGCCATGGCGGTCATCACCGGCCTGTTCTTCGTGGGAGATAATGCAGCGAGTCGGCTCGACGAGAAATTGGCGGAGGCTGCAAACTCTAGGAAGTTTGCTGCTGGGTACCTTGCCCGTCAACTGCGTGACTACAGCGCCGAATGCCGAGTGTTAGGTAAGTCCTCAACTATCTCCTGCCAATGGGCAAGTTTCTCCCAAGAGCGACTGATCGAATATTCGCACCAATCTTCTGGCCTATACGGCAGCGTCGGACCAGAAACGACAGCTGACATTTATCAAGTTGACTGGAAGCCGATATCCCCTGGCGATATCATCGCGTTGCGCCGGGAGATTTTGGCAACCAACATTCGGGTTTGCCCTATCGTTGACCTGGGGAATGGCGTTACTCGCCTAGCTCGGCCATCCGACGAGTGTCAAAGACCGCCCTCAGATATTTGCCACGCATTCCCTGAGCCGCTGGATGGATCTGATGGAAAAGATTACATGCACGCCACAGTGCATGTGGCCAGCGAGTGTATCGTCCCCACGCTTATCCAATTCAGGCAATACGAGGCGAAACTGACCGCCCAGAAGCAGGAGATCGCCAAGAACAAGCACCTGCGGTGGCTGTTCTATATCTGCTTCTCCATACTAGCCGGGGCAAAGGTGGCAAATGCTACGGCAAAAACCGCGAAGATAGACGACAGGCCACTGGAGGAGCGGCGTCGTCTTTTCAAGGCGCTCCAAGGGATGCTGGGTTTTGTTTGGAGAGCGATTTCAGGGCTTTGGTCGGCAATGAGCAAGGTTGTTCGGCGACTACACCGTAAGAGAGCGAGGGAGCAATCCAACCCTGCGTCACCCACACCCTAGCTGCCCTGAATTGGATTAACAGACCCCCGCTCTCGGTCCCAACGTCCGGAGCTCGACGGGTCGATCACGATTCATTCGGAATGATGGGCAAGGGCGAGAACCCAATCTGCGATTCTTTGCGCCACCGCCGCCGCTCTGAACACCTCACGCTTGTCGCCCCTGAGTACCGCCAGCCACCCCTCAATGTAGCTGGCGTGCTGCTCCAGTTCGGACGGCAGTCCCAGTTCGGCGCAGACGAAGGCTGAGGCAAGTTCCGCCCGCAACTCCTCCATCGCATAGGCCGGGCTGCCGTACTTGCGCGGCATCTCGCGGTCGAGGCGGGACGGATGCGCGGTTGCGTGGGCCAACTCGTGCAGAGCAGTGGCGGCCCAACCCTCGGGGCTGCGGAACAGCCGTTCCGGCGGCAGGCGGATCAGGTCGCGGGCGAGGCTGTAACTGGCTTCGGTGCCGCCGATGCGCAGTTTGACGCCGCTGGCGGTGAGCATGGCCTTGACCATTTCGGGGGCCTGCCAGGTCGGCTCCACTGGCGCCGGACGCGTCCAGGCAGGGATGCCGTCCATCTGGCTGGCGTGGAACACCGTGAAGGTCTTGATCAGGGGAATGGTGCGGGGATCGTCGTCTTCGTCGGCATCCTCGTCCTCCACCTCGATGCGCTTGAAGAAGATGATGGCGGTGCCCTTCTCGCCCTTGCGCACCTGCCAACCTTTCTCCTGGGCCTGGTGGTAGGTGCACCAGCGCGGATCGCCGCTGGCCAGCTCCAGCGGGTGCCAGGCCAGCAGCAAGGCGTTGACGCCCCGGTAACGGTGACCGCTGACGGCATTGCGGGGAAGCGAGGGACCGACGCCCTTGCCCCATGGGCGGCGCCACGGGGGCGTGCCTGCCTCCAGGGCGGCGATGATCTGGGCGGTGACCTCGGCGTGGATGTCGCGCTTGCTCATGGCCCCCTCCTTCAAACCTGGAACAGCCGCGCCAGGGCGGCACTGCGACCGCCTTTGCGGATCACAAGGGATTCGAGCGGCGGGTCGGCGTAGAGGCGACGGTGCGGCCCGGCCTCCAGGTGCGCCTTGGGCACACCGGCAGCGGCCAGGGGCGAGCCCTCGGGCTCTGGCAGGCAATCCTCGAAGTGGGCAGCGCCGATAGCCGCACCGCCAAGGGCGGCAGCGGCACAGGCCATGCCGTGGCGCTGCCAGTAGCCATCACGGCCAGGCATCTCAAACCCGTGCACGGCGGCCAGGGCCAGATCCACACCGGCGTCCCGCCATCTGGCCCGCCAGGCCGCCAATGCGGCGCGGCGGAGGTCGGCGAAGCCTTCATGCTGGGTACCGACCAGGCGCCCGCCATCGCATATCCAGCGGATGGCGCGGGTGCGGGCCGAGGCGCTGTCCGGCCCCTCATGGAACCCGAACACGTCATAACAGGCGTTCAGCGCCGCCCGGCGGCCACCGGTCAGGGTGACGATGCGGCCGGGGCAGCTGTAGTCTGCCAAGCGGGGTGTCACCGCCCGATCGGGGTTCTTCGTGTCGGCCTCGGTGGGGAATATCTTGCGGGCCAAGCCGACGACACCCTCGGGGCTGAACGCCGCGCAGAACTGGTCGTCGCCCTCGCCGTGGTTGTCACCGTCGATGCCGACTACGAGCAAGGCTCCGGGATGGGTCTTGTCGAGGCGACGGGCCTGGCGCACCAGGCTGCGGCCGATGCGGGTGCGGCCCAGCACGGCGGCCCGACCGTCAAAGGTGAGGTCGGCCAGGCTGCGGCCGAGCCGCAGGAAGCCACCGGGCAGCAGCACCGCCTCCACCTCGGGCCAGGCGGCTTCGTTCAGGTGGTCGATCACCTTCTCCAGCAGATCGAGACGGCGGGGATTGTGGGACAGGTTGGTGCATCGCTTGCCGCGCACGCACACGGCCGCGATGCGAGCCGACGGAGTCGGTCGCTTCATGGGAAAATCTCCAATGAACGGTTGGGGAGTGAAAGGCGCCCTATGGCGCGAGGTCGCAGCTCTCATTGGGCTGCTGACTGCGATAAGTCACACGCAAAAACAGTATATCACAATGCCTGTGCTTGGTCAAATTGTTCATATAATTCAATTGGTTGGGCGATGGTTTGTGCCGTTCGCTTCGATGTCTGACCTAGGGGCGTTGGTGCGTGGACTACAGCTGAACCCAATTAATTGAAAACCCTCTGGGCCAGGGCCGAAAGGATGAATGAGGGACGGATCAAAAAAATGGCCTGGACGTGAAAAATCCAGGCCATGTGACGACGAAAGCGTCAATAGTTATACAGCGTAGCGCAGCTATGCCACATGGCAGCGGATGGCATAGCTGCACTTAATATTACTGTTCATGTCTCGTCTGCCAACAAGTCTGCCATATGGCCCGAAGGGCCTGTTGGCATATCCATGGTTAAGACCTCCGAGACGTCATGCCGTGGATGAGGAGATCACTGCCGCTGAACCGACGTTGGAGCCGAATGTAGTCCATCAGCACGTCGGAGTGGCGCGGGCGGCAGGTGCGTGACCCTCGGCCCGCCAGGGCAAAGAACGGCGGTTTTAGCTTGAACATGTAGGTGGCGAAGCGGCTCAAAGCCTCGTCTACAGTCTGCGTCTTGCGCAGTGGCGTGACCTTGACCTGACGGGAGTGGGGATAGACCACACCGAGGCTGTCACCGACCCTCTTGCGTGGTACGCCAGGGTGGGCCAGCAGGATGTGGGTGTGCAGCAGTAAACTGCCGTAATCGTCACGCTGGGGCGTGTACCCAAGCCCTTTCAGCGTCTCCTGCACATACCGTCCCACTTTCTGATCCGGGTGGCCGGTGAGGCTGTCCAGTTCAAATCGGCCACGCCAATGACAACCGGGCCAGCGTTCGCAAACCGCCTTCCACTGGCTCAGGAAGACCTTGATCTGTTGCCTCAGTTCCGCGATGTCCTCCTGGTCAATGACCGCCAGGATGATGGTAATCGCGCTGATCCGGCGCCTCGGGACGGCCATGAAGGCTTGGGTCATAACATCGGCTTCGGCCAGCCCTGCCTTGACCTTACACCTCCAGCAAATCACCACCTCGCCGCACGGCTGTTTGGGCGTGCAATTCGCCACTTTGAGCGCGAGGGCGTGATGCCGTCGACGGTCGGAGGTCATGAGGGCGTGGAGATGGTTCCGTTCGATGCGGCGGTAGCATTCACGGTATTTCCAGGGAAAGTCCCGGACATCGGGCTTGTCAATCAAAGCATCCTTCGGCAGAGGCCCACCAGAACGGGGGCGGAGCCGCTGCCGCAACTGGTCAAGATTCATGGCACTTGCCCTCCCTCTTCGCCTGGGGCAGGAGGCTGGCCTTGATGACCGTGCCAGTTTCGCCATCGTCCGGCTTCACTACCAATTTGAGGCGCTGCCGCTCGCGGGTGGCTCGATCCCAGATCGGTACCAACTCCTCGGGCCAGGCCAGGGCCGGGCCGGACAAGACGGTGTCTTCACCATCGCTGTCGTCATCAGCAGACGTGTCCGTGGCCCCGGGCTTCGAATCCGCGGTGGTGGTGCCTTCGTCGCCATCCTTGTCCGGAACGGGCGCCTTCGGCTTGGTTTCCTTCCGGAAATACTCGGCCAGCTTGACGATCCCCTCTTCCTTGAGGTGTTCGGCCAGTTCCCCCGGCTTGATGCCTTTGAGAGATGCGCCCCGAAGCGCCTCGGCTTGCTGCCAAGCGGTGGCGGGTTCGATATGGCCGCCCGCAAAAGTCCTGACGAAAAGCAATGCGGTGCAGGTTGCCTTATTTCGGGGGACCTCCAGACGGGCGGCCTCCTTTTCCACGGCCTTCATCAATTCGCGGTCAAGTTCGGCCACGCACAGTGCGGCGTAGACGCTGTCGAGCCAGAGATACCGCACATCGCGAGTTTTTTGCGCAAGGCGCTCCAGCTTCTCCCGGGAGGCGTAACACGCATCAAGCAAGGCTTGGCGGTCTCGCTTCCGCTTCGACATCTTCTTAGCCAACGTCATGCGCTTTCGACGCTCGTGTTGGCTCTCGGCGGGCAAGCCGCCTTCGCTCTGGTCATGACTGGTCATGACTGTCTCCAATCCAGATTTTTGGGATGGGAGGCGGGGGGCTCTCCCCCGCCATCAAATCAGCTCAGGCGCGCTCCGTCGGAGCGCGCAGGACTTCGACGTTCGTCACGCCACCTCCGTGGTCCGCGACTGCATGCGTTCCAGCCATTCGCGTTCGGCTTCCGCCGTGATGCGGACGACACGGCCCATGCGCAGTTCCTTGGGGGAGCAGCCCGCCTTGCGCATCTTGAAGTAGGTGGTGCGGCCGATGTGGTGGCGGATGCAGAACTGGGCGATGGTGGACGAAGGGACGCCCTGGCCAATCTCGCGCGCCACCGCCGTCGGTTCATGGGAACAAGTGTTGTGCATGATGCTTTCCTTTCTGTTCGAGCCGGTTCATGACCGACCGTGGGAAAGCATCCACGACCTCGTGGGACTACTGAATCCGACGAGATTTCAAATTTGACGCCTGTTTTGCGGATTGACGTTCTCGTTGATGCCGCTTGCGCGCCTGCAAAATCTCGCTGACCTCCTTATGGGAAAAATCCTTCACGCTGAAATTTGCCCATGCTTGGCAACTGGCCCTGACGAAGGCCGCGATTAGGCCATTCCGGCTGAGGCGACGGGGGTTGGCGGCAAACAGGTCGTCGTGACACTGAAGCGCGTCGTCCAGGGCATAAACCGCCACCCGAAGAGCGCCACCACCCTTGTTCAAGGTCGTTCCAACTCCGGCGGCGGCGATGGCGGGATCGAGAGCGCCCCGCACATAAGTCAACAGACGACGCAACTTGGAAAATGGCAGGTGCATTCGGACCGGTAGCGGCTTGTCCGCGTCCCCGGGGTCGGCCAGTTCCAGTATCCGGTCAACGCGAAAAGGCTCGGTGAAAAGGTCGTCCAGCACGCTGTCACGATAAAATGGATGAGGCGGCCATTGGCCCGGCGTCTCCTTCGCCACATCAAGTTCCGAGGCGCGGGGTTGGTCCGTTTCCAGGAACAGCAGAAGGTCGCCGACCTTGTTCTGAAGCTCCTCAAGATATCTCTCCTTTTCGCCTGGCGGACGGGTATCTGCAGCCCTTATTTGTTCGGGCAGATGGATTGCCGCTTCCAGCAGGGTGTGGAGAACCTCCTGGCCTCCTGACACGGCCAAGGCTTTGGTGGCCTGTATTGCGATATCGTTGGATGCCAACAGGCTGTCGATGACCGATTTCCAATCCGCCCGTTTGTCGGCCTGGAAAATGTCGGGCGTTTCGGCGTCGATTTGCCCCTTGAGCGCCGTGGCGGCTGCCGCGAAGACTTCCGGCATTGGGGTCGGAGTAACAATTCTAGGGGGCATGGCGGCGCTCAACGATGCTTTCGACATCGGAATTATGCGGCCATTCCGGGGTGGCGCAAGGGGCGGGCCGCCACAAGACACCCCGCTTCGCCGCGCTCCGCAAGGGTTCGCGGAGCAACAGCGCACTTACAGCTCACTTACGACCGGATCGGCCCCAGGCGCTGCCATGAGCTAAGACATTGAAAATGTTGGTGGGCCCGGCAGGACTCGAACCTGCAACCAGACCGTTATGAGCGGCCTGCTCTAACCATTGAGCTACAGGCCCCACCTGGGGCGACACCATAGCCGAGGCGGGGCGGAGGTCAACTGCCTGTGGCGGGCGCGGGGCTCTGCCCGATGGGTTATTGCGGCGCAGGCGCACGGGCCTACCGTATCGGGATGCGCCAGGAATACGTCGACATCGCGGTCCACCTGCTCAGCGCCTGGGCGGCCGGCAGCCTGATCGGTTTGGAGCGGAGCTTCCACGGCCGGCCCGCCGGCTTCCGCACCCACGCCCTCGTCTGCGTGGCGTCGGCGTTGCTGATGCTGGTGACCGGCTACCAGTGGCAGTGGCTGGCCGGCGCCCCCATCGAGACCATCCGCACCGACCCCACCCGCATGGCCCAGGGCATCATGACCGGCATCGGCTTTTTGGGGGCCGGCGTCATCTTCAAGGAGGGGCTGGCGGTGCGCGGGCTGACCACCGCGGCGTCCATCTGGATCACCGCGGCGCTCGGCATCCTGTTCGGCATCGGCTTCTTCTACCCGGCGGCCCTGGCCACCCTGGTGACGCTGGTGACCCTGGCCCTGTTCCGCCTAGTCGAATACCGGATGCCGGCCCAGTTCTACGCCCATCACCTCGTCCGCTTCGCCAGGAAGCGCACCATGGCCGAGCCCGAACTCCGCAAGATGATCGAGGCGCAGGGCTTCACGGTCTCGAACCTCAGCTACCGGCTGACCCAGGACGGGGCCGTGTTCGAGTACCGGATGGTGATCAAGACGGTGGCGCGCCACAACATGGAGCGGCTGGCCGCCCACCTGAGGGAGCGCGACGACATCCTCGAATTCCGCATCTCGCCCACCGGGGACTGAGGCTCCTCCTCACTGGCAGAACGCGGTCGACAGCATCAGGTCCATCACCGGCGAGCGGTACGCCTGCCAGGCAGCCAGCACCACCCATGCGGCCAAGGCCGCCAACGCCAAGCGGCCGGTCATGCCGCCTCCTCGGCGGCCCGGTGCGCCTCCTCCCGGATCGGCAGGTTGAGCAGGGCGCCGGCCACGCTCAATCCGATCGCCATCGCCCAGGCGCCGTCATACGAACCCAGCCGATCGTAGAGCACCCCTCCGAGCCAGCCGCCGAGAAACGCCCCCAGCTGGTGGGCGAGGAAGACCACCCCGCCCAGCATCGACATGTTGCGGACCCCGAACAGGGCGGCGACCGTCCCGTTGGTGAGGGGCACGGTGGACAGCCAGACCAGGCCCATGGCGGCGCCGAAGGCGTAGGCGCTGGCGGTGCCGACCGGCAGGAAGGCGAAGGCGGCGATGATCACCGCCCGCGCGCCGTAGAGCCAGGCCAGCAGCATCGGCTTGCGCCAGCGTGCCCCCCACAATCCGGCGAAGTAGGTGCCGGGGATGTTGAACAGCCCGATCAGCGCCAGCACCAGCGAGGCGGTGCCGGCCGGCAACCCCTTGTCGGCCAGGAAGGCGGGCACGTGGGTGGCGATGAAGACCACCTGGAAGCCGCAGACGAAGAAGCCGAGCGCCAGCATCCGGAAGCCGCGATGGCCGAGGGCGGTGCGGATGGCCGTGCCGGCGGTCATCTCGCCCGGGGCCGGCGGGGCGGCGGCGGCGGCGCGCTCGAACAGGGGAAGCGCCAGCGGCACCATCACTGCGGCGACGGCGGCCAGCCCGACCAGGGCGTCGGACCAGCCGAGGATCTCGATCCCGGCGAGCGCCGCCGGCAGCATGATGAACTGGCCGAAGGCGGCGCCGCCCATGGCGATGCCGAGGGCGAGGCTGCGCCGGTCCGGCGCCGTCGCCCGGGTGACCGTCCCCAGCACCAGGGGATAGGTGGTGCCGCTGAGGCCGAGTCCGACCAGCACGCCGGCGCCGAGGATGAAGGCGGCCTCGCCCTGGACCTGTGCCATCACCAGCAAGCCGAGCACATAAAGCCCGGTGCCCGCCACGATGACCCTGCCGGCGCCGATGCGGTCGCCGATCATCCCGGCGAAGGGCTGGGACAGGCCCCACACCAGGTTCTGCAGCGCGATGGCCAGCGCGAAGACCTCGCGCCCCCACCCGGCCGCCAGGGAGACCGGCTGCAGGAACAGGCCGAAGGCGTGGCGGACTCCCAGCGAAATCGCCAGCAAGGCCGAGGCACAGACCAGCACGGTGGTCGCGCTGGGACCCTTTGCGGAATTGTCTTCGGTCATCGATGCCCTTCCCGTCCCAAGCCGGAACCGGAATGGTCCCGTTGAGGCTTGGACGGATGGGCGGGGGAGAACGTTACGGACCGGCCGCCACCCCAACCCTCCCCCGGCCGAGCCCGGGCGAGGGGGCATTGGGCATATGTCATACCGTCTTGTCGTCATGGCCGGGCTTGACCCGGCCATCCACCTTCGTCCGCGGGGAAGCGAATGGCAGGGCCGAGCCACGGCATCGCGTGGATGCCCGGACCAAGTCCGGGCATGACGGTGGAGGGAGCGGATCCCGCGCACACGCCATGGATCACGATGATGCGACTAGATGTGGCGTCCAGCGAGGTTGTTCAGTTGAGTTAGGGTGATTGCCCATCCGGGCTGTCTGAGGAAAGCTGATTGTCGCCAAACACATCAGCCCCAGACAGGAGGCCCCGGATGGAGCTTCATCGTAACGCGAAGACGTGCCCCGCGAGCAGGGGATTGTTGGTCAGCCGCATTCTGGTCGAGCGATGGACCCCGGCGGCAGCGGCCGCTGCCGCCGGGGTCAGCACGCGGACCGCCTACAAGTGGCTGGCGCGGTTCCGGTCGGAGGGATTGGCCGGCCTGACCGACCGGCCGTCGGCCCCCCGGCGCCGCCCAGGACGCTGGCCAGAGACCTGGGTGGCGACGGTCCTCCGGCTGCGGCGGCTGCGCCTGACCGGTGCCGAGATCGGCGAGCGCCTGGGCATCCCTCGCTCGACGGTGGCCGCCATCCTCGCCCGCCACGGCTTGGCCCGGCTCAAGGCCCTCGATCCCAAGCCGCCGGTGGTGCGCTACGAACGCACCCATGCCGGCGAACTGATCCACATCGACGTCAAGAAGCTGGGCAAGATCGACGGTGTCGGCCACCGCATCACCGGCGACCGACGGTCGCGCAAGCGCGGCATCGGCTGGGACTTCGTCCATGTCGCCATCGACGACGCCTCGCGCCTGGCCTACGTCGAGGTCCTGCCCGACGAGAAGCGCCACACCGCCACCGCCTTCCTTTGCCGAGCCGTCCGCTGGTTCCGCGCCAAGGGCATCACCGTCCAGCGCGTGATGTCGGACAACGGATCGGCCTACGTGTCGAAGACCTTTGCCAAGGCGTGCCGATGGATGGCCCTCAAGCATATCCGAACCCGCCCCTACACGCCGAAGACCAACGGCAAGGCGGAACGCTTCATCCAGACCTTGATGCGGGAATGGGCCTACGCCCTGCCGTACCGAAGCTCCGAAGCCAGGACGGCCGATCTCGGAAGGTGGCTGCA
>JBLNCP010000005.1:0-71721 GCA_050260775.1 Solirubrobacterales bacterium
ACGAAACCTCGGCTTCCGCCTCCGCTTCGCCCCCGTCTCGTCGGCCGTGCCGGCGTTTCGGGGAGGCCGGTTTATATTGGAACCGCCGGCCCGGCGTCAACCTTTTTTTTCGCGGCGGCCCTTTTTTTTCGGACCACCCGGCGGAGAGCTGACCTTCGCCGTTTCCTTCCCTTCCGGCCAACCGGCCTTCCGTTCGGGGAGGTCGGTTTCTACTGAAGTCGCCGGCCGCTGTCAAACCCTTTTTTTACCGCCCCGGAAGCTCCTCTCGGACCCTCCGAAGCCCCCGGCCGTCTGACTTTCCGGGGCCCGCCGTTCCCGGCGAGGCGCGCTTTCTACCCCCCGCCACCCCCACCGTCAACCGCTTTTTTCAAAGCCGTCGCGATTTCGGTTGGACCAGGGACGAAGCCCCAATATACCGCCGCCGCCCGGGGGCGGCAAGACGCCCTTCCGGCTCAGGGCTGCAGCTCGGCCGGATCACAGGCCTGGCGGTGCAGCTTGAGCGCCTTGCACTGGGCCACCGCCTGATCCTTGCCGGCCACCGGCCCGGCCACGATGCGCCAGCGCGTCCCCTTCCCGGTCACGGCGACCTTGCGGAACTGCGGTTCGAGCGAGCCCAGCTGCTCGGGGAACTTCTTGAGGATGCCGGCCCACAGCTTCTTGGCCGCCGCCTCGGTCTTGGCGGTGCCGAGATTGAGCCCCCATCCCCCCGGCCCGGTGGCGACGCCAGGCTGCGGCAGGCCGCGGCTCAGTCCGGTGCCCTCGCCCACCACGCGGGCCGAGGCCAGGCGGGTATCGAGCAGCTTCTCCACGGCGGCTCGTTCGCGCTTGCTCTCCTCCGCCGAAACCAGGCCGGCACTGCGCATGCGTTCGAGGCGTCCGACGGCGGCACCCGCCTCGATCATGTCCTTGGGCGCCAGGGCCGGCAGGTCGACCCGGCGCGGCGAGGCCGGCAGCAAGGCGTCGAGGATGATGCCGCGCTCGGCCGCGTGTTCGCGCGGATCGAGCTCGCGGGCCTCCAGCGCGGTGCCGAGCGCCCGGATGCGGGCAACGATCTCCTCGTCCCGCGGGATGGGGCGGTCGAGGCCCTGCGCCGGCGGCGGGGCGCTGTACGGCAGCAAGGCCCCGAGGTTGGCGTTGCGGCGGCTGGAATACTCCTCGGGGGTGATCAGCCCGTCATCGAGCAGCCGCTTGAGGATGCGGAAGCGGCCGGCGAGGTTGGCCTCGGCATCGGAGGCGCGCCCGGGCACGCCGACTGCCATGCCGTCCGGCCCGGCAGGGGGGGCGAGCTCGAAGACCACCGCGTCGACCCGGGGGGCCGCCGGGGCCGGCTCGATGGACGGGAAAGGCGGCGCGCCAATGGCGGAGGCGCCCGGCGGGCGGCCGGACTGCGCCATGCCGCGGGGAACCGTGCGCCCGGCCAGGCGGTCGAGCGCGGCCAGGTTGGTGCGGGCGATGTCCACCACGTTGCGCGGCAGCATCTGCCCGCCCTCGCCCGGCACCAGGACGGTGGCCGCCGGCTGGTTGGTGACGATGACCTCGTAGTACTGGCGGGCGATGTCGTAGCGCCCGGTGCCCTGATAGGCTTGACCGGCCACCAGCAGCGCGTAGGGGTCTTTCGGGTTCTGGCGCAGCGCCGCCAGGGCGTAGCGCTCGGCGTTGGCGAAGTCGCCGCGGGACAGCGCGGCCATCGCGCGGTCGGAGCCGCGCTCGGCGCCGACGCTCTGCATGTTCTCGGATACGCCGCGCGGGTCCAGACCGGCCGCGCATCCCCCCAGCGCAGCCAGCGCCACCACGATCACCGCGGTCCGATCAAGCCAGGCCTTCCTCATCAGATGGTCCCCCTACACGCACGACCCCACATCTACACCCGCGGGCGGGCGCGGGCCAGAGCAAGAGTTTGGGCCAGAATGCGTCACGCCGGTTCACACTTTGTTAAAGCCGCGGTGTTTGCCCCTGCGCGTCGTTTGGCCGTGGCGCCGCTCCGATGGCATAATCTGGGCTCGGTGGGCGGGGAGGACGGCGGTGAGCGGCAACGAAGTCGAACTGAAGCTGGGGCTGCAGCCGGAAGACATGGAGCGGCTGCGCCGGCAGCGGGCATGGCGGGCCCACCTGCAGCAGCGGCCCACCGTCGCCCGGCTGCGCTCGGTCTATTTCGACACGGCCGAATTCGACCTCGCCCGTGCCGGCATCACCCTGCGGGTCCGCACCATCGGCCGGCGCCACCTCCAGACGGTCAAGCACGCCGGCAGCCGGGTCGCCGGCCTGTTCACGCGGCGCGAATGGGAGACTGGCATCCCCTCCCCCGCTCCTGACCGCCTGCTGATGCGCTCGACCGGGCTGCCGCCACTGCAGAACGACGACATCCTGGGCCGGCTGGCGCCGGTGTTCACCACCCTGGTGCATCGCACCGTCTACCGCCTCGCCGACGACGATTGGCGGGTGGAAATGGCCTTCGACCGCGGCGAGGTCGAAGCGGGCGACCAGTCCGAGCCGATCTGCGAGCTAGAACTGGAACTGACGGAGGGCACCCCCGCCACACTGTTCTCCCTGGCGCGCGACATCGTCGCAATCGTCCCGGCACGGCTGCTGACCCTGTCCAAATCCGATCGGGGCTATGAACTCGCCCGCGGCACCGCGCCGCTGCCGGTCAAATCGACGCCGGTGGACCTCAAGCCCGAGGCCGACATCGAATATGCCTTCCGGGCCATCGCGCGCAACTGCCTGCACCACCTGCTCGCCAACGAACGCAGCCTCCTGGCGACCGGCGACGGCGAGGCGGTCCACCAGATGCGAGTGGCGCTGCGGCGGCTGCGCTCGGCCATGAAGATCTTCAGATCGGCCGTCGGAGGCCCCGAGCTCGACCACATCAAGACCGGGATCGCGTGGCTGCTCGGTATCCTGGGACCGGCGCGCGACGCCGAGGTGTTCGTGGCGGAGATCATCGACCCCGTCGTCGACGCCCACGCCGACAATCCCGCCCTGGCCGCCCTGCGCCGCCACTGGCTGCACACCCGGCGCACCGATCTCGAGGCGGCGACGGCGGCCGTGGCGGACCGGCGCTTCACCGACCTGCTGCTGACGCTGGGGGCCTGGGTCGAGGCCGGCGACTGGCGCTCGACCGGCGATCGGGCCGTCCTCGGCGCCCCGCTGCTTCCGTTCGCCACCGCCCAGCTCGCCAAACGCGACCGCAAGCTGCGGTCGGCCGCCGGGCGCGGCATCGAGGAGCTGCCGGCAGCGGAGCTCCATCAGCTGCGGATCCTGGGCAAGCAGCTCCGCTATGCCGCCGAGTTCTTCGCCCCCCTGTTCGCCGGCAAGGACATGCGCACCTTCGTCGCCACGGTGTCGGCCCTGCAGGATGCGCTGGGGCAGCTCAACGACATCGCGGTGGCCGGTCCCCGGCTCGCCAACGGCATGCACGACGGCGACATCGGGTGGGCGGCCGGCATGGTGCTGGGCTGGCACGCCGCGCGCCGGCCGGCGCTGCTCGACGAGGCCGGCCGGGCGTGGCACCGCTACCGCAAGGTCGAGCGCCCGTGGCGGCCCTGACCGCTGCTTACTCGTCCAGCTTGTTGGCGTCCAGCTTCTTGCCGTCCAACTGCCGCTCGGCCCGCTCCTCGGCCGCCTTCACCGCCTCCTTCTCGGCCTTGGTGCGCCCGAAGCGGGCCCGGTTGGCCTCGGCGGTGCGCCGGGCCTCCGCCTTGGCCTTGGCTTTGCGGAAACGGTTGAGGTTGACGATCTCGGCCATGGGCTCCTCCCGGGCTGGTCGCCGACCATCATACGGAAAAAAGTTTGCCCTCGGATGAAAATCCCCCCTTGCACCCCCCGTCGGGGCCTGATATATCCCCGGCCCTCGACGACGATGCGGGTGTAGCTCAGTTGGTTAGAGCGCCGGCCTGTCACGCCGGAGGTCGCGGGTTCGAGCCCCGTCACTCGCGCCATCGTCGGTTTCTAAAAAGGCCCTCGGTCCCCGGACCGGGGGCCTTTTTCGTTGCGGGTCCGCCCCTGGCTGCGACGGCCGCCGCGCTTACGTTAGAGAGGATGCCAATGCAGCGGAGGGGCTCATGAAGGTCGGCGTGGTGGGAGCCGGCATGGTCGGCGCATCGGCGGCGTATTCCATGGTGCTGCGGGGCGCCGCCAGCGACATCGTGCTGGTCGATCGCAACCGCGCCCTGGCCGAGGCGCAGGCGCAGGACATCCTTCACGCCACTCCGTTCGCCTACCCGGTGCGGGTGGCGGCGGGCGACTATGCCGACCTCGCCGGGGCCGGCGTGGTGGTGCTGGCGGCCGGGGTGTCGCAGCGGCCGGGCGAGACCCGGCTGGAACTGCTCGGCCGCAACGCTGCCGTGTTCGGAGAGATCGTCCCGCAAATCCTCGCCCATGCGCCCGGCGCCGTGCTTCTGGTCGCCACCAATCCCGTCGACGTGATGACCGAGGTCGCGACCCGCCTGTCGGGGCTGCCGGCGTCGCGCGTCATCGGCTCCGGCACCGTCCTCGACACCGCCCGCTACCGCGCCCTCCTGGCCGACTTTTTCCAGGTCAGCCCCAAATCGGTCCATGCCTGGGTCCTGGGGGAACACGGCGATTCCGAGGTACTGTGCTGGTCGAGCGCCAGCATCGGCGCCATTCCCGCCGCCCAGTTGGCCGCCCAGCGCGGCTTGGTGTGGGGCGATGCCGAGCGCGCCGCCATCGACAAGGGGGTGCGCGGCGCCGCCTATTCCATCATTTCCGGCAAGGGCGCCACCTGGTTCGGCATCGGTGCCGGCATCGCCCGCATCGTCACCGCCATCGCCGACGACGAGCGCGTGGTGCTCACAATATCGGCACTCACCCCCGAGGTCGAAGGGGTGGCCGACGTCGCCCTGTCGCTGCCGCGCGTGGTCGGTGCCGAGGGGGCGGGCGAAGCCCTGTGGCCCCACCTCGATGCCGCGGAAAGCGCCGGTTTGCGCCGCAGTGCCCAGGTGCTGAAGCAGGCCACCGAGGGCCTGCGGCGTTAGCGCGCGCCCCCTTCTGCACCGCGATGATTTTTTGGGCATGCGGCGTTTCTGACGCATTATTGCACACACCGCTCGGGTATCCGACCGAGGCGCAAGCAGAGCTGCCCATCATTTGGGCGCAGCCCTCACCCCCTGCCCAACCCGCCGTCACGCCGAAGCCCCGCCCCCGAACACCTCCGCCGCCGAATGCCTTAATTTGCGCGCCTTTCCACCGTCTCCTCGCTTGGCACGACGTTTGATAGCAGGCGCACGCCCGCGCTGGGGTGGGCCAGGTGGTCAGAGGGATAGGATAATGGAAACGACGATGCGGACCGGCACTGACGTGCTCTTCGTGCTGCTGGGGGCAGTCATGGTGCTGGCGATGCATGCCGGCTTTGCCTTCCTGGAAGTGGGAACCGTGCGGAAGAAGAACCAGGTCAACGCCCTGGTGAAGATCATCACCGATTTCGCCGTGTCGACGGTCGCCTACTTCTTCGTCGGCTACAGCATCGCTTACGGCACCAACTTCCTGGCCTCGGCCGGCGTGATCGCCGGCAAGGTGCCCGGCGCCTTCGCCCCCAACGGCTACGACCTGGTCAAGTTCTTCTTCCTCGCCACCTTCGCGGCAGCCATTCCCGCCATTATCTCGGGCGGCATCGCCGAGCGCGCCCGCTTTTGGCCGCAACTGGCCGCCACCAGCATCCTGGTCGGACTGGTCTATCCCAGCTTCGAAGGCATGGTGTGGGGCACCCGGCTGGGGTTCCAGGACATGATGACCTCGGTGTTCGGCGTTCCCTTCCACGATTTCGCCGGCTCGGTCGTCGTGCACGCCGTCGGCGGCTGGATCGCGCTCGGCGCCGTGCTGATGCTCGGAGCCCGGCAGGGCCGCTACAAGCGCAACGGCGCCCTGGTCGCCATTCCGCCGTCGAACATCCCGTTCCTGGCCCTGGGCGCCTGGGTCCTGTCGGTGGGCTGGTTCGGCTTCAACGTGATGAGCGCCCAAACCATCGACGGCATCTCCGGCCTGGTGGCGATGAATTCGCTGATGGCCATGGTGGGCGGCATCCTGGCCAGCCTGCTGGCCGGCAAGAACGACCCCGGCTTCGTCCATAACGGCGCGCTGGCCGGCCTGGTGGCGGTGTGCGCCGGCTCCGACGTCATGCATCCGATCGGCGCGTTCGTCACCGGCGGCATCGCCGGCGCCGGCTTCGTTGTCGCGTTCGAGCTCTGCCAGTCCAAGTGGAAGATCGACGACGTGCTGGGCGTGTGGGCGCTCCACGGCCTGTGCGGCTTCATGGGCGGCATCGCCTGCGGCGTGTTCGGGCTCGAGGCCCTGGGCGGCCTGGGCGGGGTTTCCTTCGGCGCCCAGGTGGCCGGCACCGCTATCGGCGCGTTGATGGCTTTCGCCGCCGGCCTGGCGGTCTATGGCGGCCTGAAGGCCACCGTCGGCATCCGCCTCAACGAAGAGGACGAGTTCATGGGCGCCGACCTGGCGCTCCACCACATCACCGCCTATCCGGAAGAGGTGATGACCGTCTACAACGACGGCGCCCCGCTCGCGGCGCGCGCCTCGGCAAGGGCGGCGGCCCGCAACCCGGCCTGATCCACCGCCGCCTTGAAATCCCCGTCCGCCTCAGGCGGGCGGGGATTTTTCTTTGGTGCTGGGAAGAAAGCCGCGGATGGCCTCCACCACCGCGTCGGGACGGTCGCGATGGGGCGAGTGGCCGCAGCCCGCGAGGACCAGCGACTGCGCGCCGCGGACACGCGCCAACACCTCGTCCACCTGCGCCAGGGTGCCGTACTCGTCGGCGGTGCCCTGGATGACCAGCAGCGGGCAGGCGATGCCCGCCAGGTCCGCGCGGATGTCCCAGGCGCGGAAGGTCGGGGCCAGCCAGGCGTTGCTCCAGCCGCCGAACGCGCCGTCGACGTCGTCGTGATACCGGCTGAGGCGCTCGCGCAGCCCCTGGCCAAAGGCGACCACGGCTTCGCGGATCGCCGCCAGGCACACCTCCTCGACGAAGCTGTGGGGCGCCAGCGCCACCACGCCGGCGATGCGCCGCGCCGGGTCATGGGCGGCCGCCAGCAGGGCGATGGTGGCGCCGTCCGAATGGCCGACCAGCACCGCCGTGTCGATCCCGGCGGCGTCGAGCACCTTGAACAGCAGAAGGGATTCGTCGCGATGGTTGATGGCCGGAGGCTGGCTGGCCCGGCTCGACCGGCCGTAGCCGCGCCGGCTGTAGACAAACACGGTGCGCCTGGTGTCCGCAGCAAGGCGGTCGGGGAAGTCGCGCCACATGCTGACCGAGCCCAGCCCCTCGTGCAGAAGCACCAGGGGCGGCCCGTTATGATGGCCGATGCGGCGCCATTCCAGGCGGATGCCGTCGATTTCGCAAAATCCCGTCGTCATGCGGCCAGCATAGAACCGCCCATGCCGGCCTGACCATACCGGACGATCAGCCGCGCGCCTCGCACTCGCGCGCAACGTTGCCGTAGAGGCGCTGGAGCAGGCCCTTCAGGGTCTCGACCTCTTCCTGGCTCATTCCGGCGATCGCGGCGCTTTCGTAGCTCAGGGCATGCGGGACGATGGCCTCCGCCATCTCGCGACCGGCCGGGGTCAGGCCCACCAGCACCGCCCGCGCGTCCTGGCCGGAGCGCCGGCGCGACACCATGCCTCGGGAATCCATCGACGCGGCGATGCGCGACAGGGTGGACAGCTCGATGGCGGTGACCCGGGCGAGGTCGCCCAGCCGCATTTCGCCGTCATCCAGCAGCGCCGCCATCACGCGCCACATGGGCAGGCTGATGCCGAAGCGGTCAAGATCCCTGGAAAAGTTGTGCGACAGCGTGATGCCCGCACGGCTTAGTAGATAAGGGACATAGTCCCCGAGCTGGAAGCGCACCGGTCATTCTCCTCCCTGCACCGCCCTCTACCGGGGCGATTTGAATCATCAATGATTTTCACACCGGCCACGGTGTCAAGCAGTTTGTGACCAAGATCAAAGGTGTGCGTTGCAGCGGACGGGGGCGGCGTTGCATGCTGCGCTGCAAGCTGCCGGAGCACGCCATGGTCAGGTACCTGTTCGATCTTCCCCGCCCCGCCCTTCCCGTGGTGGGGGAAAACGATCTCTATCTGGTGCGACGGATCTTCTGCGTCGCCCGCAACTATGCCGCCCACGCCCGCGAGATGGGCGGTGACCCGAGCCGCGAGCCGCCGTTCTACTTCACCAAGCCGGCCGACGCGCTGGTCGCGGTCGGCGGCCCTATCCCCTACCCGCCGGCCACGGCCAATCTTCATCACGAGGTCGAGTTGGTGCTCGCCCTGGGACGGCCGATCCATCGCGGCACGCCGGCACAGGCGGCGGAATGCGTCTTCGGCCAGGCGGTGGGACTGGACCTCACCCGACGCGACCTGCAATTCGCGGCGCGCGACCAGGGCCGGCCCTGGGATCTCGGCAAGGCCTTCGAACATTCCGCTCCGGTCTCGCCACTTGTGCGTTGCAAAATACCGCAGCAGCACGGGGCGATCACCCTTGAGGTCAACGGGGAGGTGCGCCAGCGTGGCAGCCTCGACGACATGATCTGGTCGGCGCCCGAGGTCATCTCTCATCTGTCCCACTACTATCACCTTGGTCCCGGCGATCTGATATTTACCGGCACGCCCGAGGGCGTCGGCCCGGTTCTCCCCGGCGATCATCTGATCGGGCGCATCGAAAAGGTCGGAGAACTTGACGTCACCATCGTCCCTGGGGATTGACGCACACCCTCCGGCCTGGAATTCTTCTGGCCAAGGACAGAAAGGTGAGGCCGGGGGGACATGGCGACCGTTACCAAAGTGGACACGGATGTCGCATCGGACATCCGCCTGGCCGATTCGCATTGCATGCGGACCGAGGACTTCTTCTCGGTCGCCGCCCGCGACCTGGTCGGGCGCTATCTCACCAATTTCCTCGACGGACTGGTGATCACCCCCACCGAGCTCGTCCATTCCGCCAAGTACCAGAAGCGCCTGCACGACGCCGGGCGCACCCTCATCAACGCGGTCGACAAGATCGGGACCATCCAGGCCCGCGCCAAGGGCGAGAACGCGGTGCAGCGGGTCAAGGAGCTCGACGCCCTGGTCAGCGCCGCCTCGCGCAAGGTGTGGGATGACGAGAAGGAACGCCCCGTCCCCAACGTGACCCCCGAAACCTTCCTGGAGGTGGCGGGCAAGGTGAAGCCGGGCCCGGAGCGGGACTACACGGTCAACCGCATCCTGGTCGACCACCTGTTCCAGTACAAGGTGTGGAAGGAAAAGGTGTCCGTCCTGGTCCGCATCGCACGCCTGGCCCAGGGCACCGAGGACGCCCGCCTGGTCGAGGTGCCGCTCGCCGAGTGCCTGAAGAGCGATGCCGCCCTCGACCAGCTGCTCGGCATGCCCGAGCGGCTGGAGACCCGCTGCAACGATCTGGTCGACCTGTGGAACGGCACCTGGACGCCCCGCGACACCGCGGCCGACGTGGTCGCCGACATCAACGCCATGGTCGCCGAGGGCAACTTCCCCATGCTCAAGGCGGCGCTGGAGTATTCCCTGCTGCGGGCGCTCAACGGCAAGATGCCGCTGCGGTCGGCCGAACCGGAGCCGGAAATCCAGGCGGTGTTCGACCTGTTCCGCCGCATGTGGGTCGGCAACAGCCTGATCGGCGGCCCCAAGGCGCTGGCCATGCTCGAAAAGCGCCAAGTCCGCAACATCAACACCGAGATGGTCACCGACCTGCTGCGCGAGCGCAAGGTCCTGGCCGACCGGGTCGCCTTCCTGATGACCCTGTCCACCCTGGCCATCGGCCAGTCCTGCCGCACGACGCTGAAGACCTTCATCGACCACTACTTCGGCGACCAGGATTTCATCCCGCGCGTCATCGGCGGCCAGGACGCCCCGGTGCCGAAGCTGCAGACCCTCACCCAGATCCATCGCGCCATCCGCGCCTCGTGGCTGTCGGACGACGAGAAGGGCACCTACGCGGCCCGGGTCGAGGCGGCCCAGGCCGAACTGATGAAGCGATCCCGCCTGTTCGAGCAGGTGGACCGCAAGGGCGGCGGCCCGGCCCAGAAGGTGCTGACCCTGCTCGACATGTGCCGCAAGAACACCTTCATCGAGGGCTCCAACCTCGAGACGGTCAAGAAGGCGGTCGCCGGCTACCTCCGGGACCCCAGCTTCGGCACCGACTACCTCGGCACCGCGCAAGGCGAGGAGCGCGAACGCAAGGTGAGCCTGCTGTCGAAGACCTTGGCCACCATCGGCATCCGCTGGGGCTGATCGCTACTCCCGAAGACGCACTGACCCCGGGGCCGGCGTCTGCGACACTGCCGGGATGCTCACCCACGACATGGTCGCGGGCCTCGGCGCCCGGATCCTCGCGCGTCTGGTGCTGGAACAGGCGGAGCGCGACCCCGCCCTGGGCGAGCGGCTGCGCGCGCTGCTGGCCCCGGCCGAACCGGCGGAGGCTGGGGACCCGGCCATGATGGGGAGCAGTCCGGCCATGGTGCGCCTGCGCCGGATCCTGGAGCGCGTGGCGGCCACCGATGCCCCGGTCCTGATCACCGGGGAAAGCGGGACCGGCAAGGAGCTGGCCGCCGCCGCCATCCACCGGGGATCGGCCCGCGCCGCCCACCCCTTCGTGGCCATCAATTGCGCCGCCCTTCCCGACAGCCTGATCGCTTCCGAGCTGTTCGGCCACGAGAAGGGCGCCTTCACCGGGGCCGACCAGCGGCGCATCGGCCGCATCCAGGCGGCCGAGGGCGGCACCCTGTTCCTCGACGAGGTCGGCGACCTGCCGCTCGAATTGCAGGCCCACCTGCTGCGCTTCCTGCAGGAGGGCACCATCGACCGGCTGGGCGGACACAAGCCGATCCCGGTGGACGTCCGCGTGGTGGCGGCCACCAACCTGCCGCTGCGGCGGGCGGTGGCCGAGGGCCGCTTCCGCCAGGACCTGTTTTTCCGGCTCAACGTCCTGTCGGTGGAGGTACCGCCGTTGCGCGAGCGCGGCGGCGACGTCGAGCGGCTGGCAGAGCACTTCCTGACCCGCTTCGCCGCCGAAAGCAGCCGGCCGGTGCGCGGGCTGGCGGAGGGTGCGCTGGCGCTGATCCGCCGGCACCCCTGGCCCGGCAACGTGCGCGAACTGATGGCGGCCATGCGCCGCGCCGCCGTCATGGCGGACGGGCCGCTGGTGGAGGCGGAGGATCTCGGCCTGGGAGAGACGGTGGAGGACGGCCCGTCCCTGCTCACCGCCCGGCGGGTGACCGAGGAACGCCTGATCCGGGAAACGCTGGCCGGCTATCGCGGTAACGTCAAACGGACCGCCGAGCACTTGGGGGTATCCCGCGTCACCCTATACCGGCTGATGGAGAAGCACGGAATCCGGTGAGGCGCTACTGCGCCGCCGTCCGCCGCGCCCAGCGCTTGAGGTCGGATTCCAGCGGGGGCGTCGATTGGTGCCCCAGGCGGCGGCGGTAGATGTTCACGCTCTCCATCACCCGCTGAACGTAGTTGCGGGTCTCGGTGAAGGGGATCATCTCGATCCAGTCGATGACGTCGACCGACGGGTCGCGCGGATCGCCGTATTCCTTGATCCACCGCCGGGCCCGTGACGGGCCGGCGTTGTAGCTGGCCAGGGCGAGGATGTACGAGCCCTCGAAGTCGGAGAGCAGGTCGGACAGGTAGGCCGACCCCAGGCGGACATTGAAGTTGGGATCGTCCAGCTTCTTGGGGCTGAACTTCACCTTGAGCGCCTTGGCCACCTTCTCCGCGGTCGACGGCATCAGCTGCATCAGGCCGCGCGCGCCCACCGGCGACACCACCTCGGGCATGAAGCCGCTTTCCTGGCGGATCAGGGCCAGCACCAGCGCCTTCTCGGCACTGGTCTCGGCGCTGATCGGCGGCACCGGCCAGCCGTGCTCGACCAGAAACACCCCATCGCGGTCGGCCCGGCGGGCGACGACCACGCCGAGGTCGTCGCGGCCGCCACGGGCCGCCAGCTGCGCCACCAGAGCGCGTTCGCCGGGATTGTCGACCACCTCGTTGAGGCGGATGAAGAAGGCGCGCAGGAACTCGGTGTCGTGGGCGTCCTGCATCAGGCGGATGGCGCGCACCATCTCACGGCCCTCGAAACGCTTGACGTCGTCGGGCGCCGGCACCGGCGCCTTGGGCAGCGGCCAGTCGTGCTCGTTGAGGCGGTCGGCCGAGAGCTGGCCGTAATAGGCGGTCAGATACTGGGCACCGCGGGTGTACCACTCGCGCGCCCCCTTCTCGTCCTTGCGGGACTCGGCGGCACGGCCCGCCCAATAGGCGGCGCGCGCCCGGCTGAGCGGCGTGCTGACGGCATCCCACAGGCGCTGGAAATGCTGGGTGGCGGTGTCGCGATCGTCGAGGAAACGCAACGAGATCCAGCCGGCCAGGAACTCGGCATCGCCGTACTGGGTGGTGCGGGCTTCGAGACCGTGGTCGGCCGCCACCTGGTAGGCGCGCGACACCAGCCCCTTCTGCAGGGCCCGGCGGGCCAGGATGGCGCGCTCCTGCCACCACAGCTCGGGGCGCACCTGGTTGCGGGCCGGATGGGACAGCAGGTCGATGGCGTCCTCGTCCATGTCCTTCTGGCGGCGCCAGCGCACCCGGTCGAAGATCAGGCCGGGGTCATCGCGCAATTCCTTGGGAACCGCCGCGATCGCCGGCTCGGGGTTGGCCTTGCCGTCCTGCAGGGCGATGCGGGCCTGCGCCAGCTGACGGTGGCCGGAATCCACCTTCAGCAGCGCGCGCTGGGCCGGAGCCTCCTGGCGGTCCCACAGCAGCCGGTCGACCCGGCGCCAGTGGTCCTCGGGGCGCAGATATTCGTCGAACAGCGTGAGGAACTGCCGTTCCTGCATGGCCCCGAACCCGCCTTCGATCCAGGTGCCGCGGATGACGTCGACCGCCTTCTGCTTCTGGCCGGCCTTCAGCAGGGCGCGGGCATAGGCCATGCCGCCATCGACGGTCTCGGCGCGGCGGTCCTTGAACCAGGCCAGGATCTGCTCGTCCGGGGTGGCGGCGGTGATCGCCTCCTCGGCGCGACGCTCCAGCGCGCTCTGCAGCGGCCAGTCGCCGCTGGTCTCGATGAACGAGGTGATCTCGGCGAAGCTCGCCCCCGATCCCGGCCGCACATAGGCCATCCACCGCACCAGCTTGGCCAAGAGGCGATCCTTGGCGCCGTTGGCCATGTGTTCGGCCTCGGCCAGCTTGTCGCGCTTGGCGGTGCTCAGGACCTGCTTGGCCTTGGGATGGTCGCCGGCGGCGAGCGCCGTCTGGGCGGACAGCCCCAACGCCAGGGCGGCAGCGACAAGCAGGGTAGCCGGGAATGCCTTCACGATGCCCCTCGGACACGAATTCGAACCGTCGCCCAAACCTGAGGGCGGACGCGCCGCATTCTAGGGAACCGTCGAAAGGACATGCAAGGCAATCAGCCGGAGGAGAGCCGCGAAAGAGTGGTAGTCCTCACCCGGAGAGACCATTGGCCTCTCCGGATGAGTGGTGACCTTAGTGATGGCTGGGCGCCGACATGGCGCCGGCACCGGCCACCACCGCCTCAACCGCCACATCGCCCGCCTTCTCGAAGGTCAGGGTCAGCGGCACCTTGTCGCCTTCCTTCAGCGGCGCCTTCAGTTCCATCAGCATGATGTGCAGGCTGCCGGGCTTGAGCTGGGTGGGCGTGCCCGGGACCACGTCCATGGCCGCCACCGGGCGCATCTTGGCGACGCCGTCCTCCATGAGGTGGGTGTGGAGCTCGGCGGTGTTGGACACCGGCGACGACGCTCGGATCAGCCGGTCGGGCTCCTTGCCCTCGGTCTTCAGGACCATGAAGGCGGCGCCGTTGCGGGCCGACATCGGCGAGGTGCGGGCCCAGGGGGACTCGATGGCGATATCGCCCTTGCGGAACTCGGCGGCCTGGGCGGAAACGGACAGCAGCAGCGCGCCCGCGAGGGCGGCGAAGGTGGTGACTTTCATGATGTCTCTCCAGAATTGATCGGTTCAGCTTGAGGTCCGAACCGTCGCTGGAGGAGCCCTGGCCGGCGGAATGGTGACCGCCACCCGTACGAAGGCGGCGCCGTGATCCGCCTCGGTCCGGCCCAATGACGCCCCGAGGGGGGCGACGAGCACGAACGCGGGGGCCGGCGCCGCCGAGCCCACATGGGCCAGCGGCAGGCAGAACACGCACTGGAAATGGTCATTTCCCCGCGCCGGCGCCTCAACCGGGGCGGTCATGCCGCCGACCGAGCAGACCTGCGTCGGATCGAGCAGCAGCCCGTCAAGGACCTGCCCGGGTGCGGGACGGATCTCGGCCGCCGCCACGACGTCCAGCACCAGCAGCCAGATGGCCAGCCAGGTGACGGGTGCGCTTTGGGCGATCGACATAATCCTCATTGCGCGGCCGAGTTTGGGTCCGGGGCGGCCATTCCGTCAACCCCGGGGAACACGGGCACGACACGGCACCGGTCGGCTTGCCCCCCAGGCCACTTGCGTTTATTGTCCCGAGTTTCCGACCGTCACCTTCTTTTTTGGGAAATCCGGCCATGTTCAAGGGATCGATCACCGCCCTCGTCACTCCTTTCCGCGACGGCGGCGTCGACGAGAAAGCGTTCCAGGAACTGGTCGCCTGGCAGATTTCCGAGGGCACCCACGGCGTGGTCCCCTGCGGCACCACCGGCGAGTCGCCGACGCTTTCGCATGCCGAGCACAAGCGGGTGGTCGAGCTGTGCGTCGAGGTGGCCAAGGGCAAGATCCCGGTCATCGCCGGCACCGGCTCGAATTCGACCGACGAGGCCATCGAGCTGACCCGCGCCGCCAAGGCGGCGGGCGCCGACGCGGCCCTGGTGGTCGCGCCCTATTACAACAAGCCGACCCAGGAAGGCCTGTTCCGCCATTTCGAGGCCATCGCCAAGGCCGTCGAGATCCCGATCGTGGTCTACAACATCCCCGGCCGCAGCGTCGTCGACATCAGCGTCGACACCATGGCGCGGCTGGCCAAGATTCCGACCATCGTCGGCGTCAAGGACGCCACCGCCGACCTCGCGCGGCCGCTGAAGATGCGCACGCTGGTCGGCGAGTCGTTCTGCCAGCTGTCCGGCGAGGACGCCACCGCCACCGCCTTCCTGGCCCAGGGCGGCGTCGGCTGCATCTCGGTCACCTCCAACGTCGCGCCGAAGCTGTGCGCGCAGATGCAGGAGGCGTGGGCCAAGGGCGACCTCAAGACCTGCTTCGCCATCCGCGACCGGCTGGCGCCGCTGCACGACGTCATGTTCTGCGAGACCAACCCGGCCCCGGCCAAGTATGCCGCCTCGCTGCTCGGCAAGTGCCTGCCGACCGTGCGGCTGCCACTGGTCGAGTTGTCCGACGCCTCGAAGGAAAAGGTGCGCGCCGCGATGAAGGGCGCCGGCCTGCTCTAAGGTCCAGCATGGCCCACCCGCCCCACATCGCCGCGCAGAACCGCAAGGCCCGCCACGAATACACCATCGTGGACACGGTCGAGGCCGGCATCATGCTGGTGGGAACCGAGGTCAAGTCGCTGCGGGCCGGCAAAGGCAACATCAACGAAGCCTATGCCGGCCCCAGCGGGGATGAATTGTGGCTGTATAACGCCTACATCCCCGAGTACCAGTCCAAGATGCCCTTCCCGCACGAGACCCGGCGTCCGCGCAAGCTGCTGCTGCACAAGCGCGAGGCCCGCAAGCTGGCGGGTGCCGTCGCCAAGGAAGGCATGACCCTGGTGCCGCTCGACATCCATTTCACCGAGCGGGGCATGGCCAAGGTGCTGCTCGGCCTGGCCAAGGGCAAGAAGCACCACGACAAGCGCGAGGCCGAGAAGAAGCGCGACTGGAGCCGCGAGAAGGCCCGCCTGATGCGGGAAAAGGGCTGACGGGGCTCGGGTCGCTTCCGATGGAGGTGGCATGGCCGACGACGACATCCCCCTGACCGGACGCATCAAGGAAAAGCTGATCGAGACCAAGGAGAAGTGGGCTCGCGAAGGCCGCGCGCTTACCGGCCGCGGCGGCACCGACCGCCTGCCCCCCGGCCAGCGCCTGGTGACCGACTGGCCGGTGCTCGACCTCGGCATCCAGCCCGACCTCGCCGCCGCCGAGTGGTCGCTGACCGTGGGCGGCGCCGTCGAAGCGCCGCTCAAGTGGAGCTGGGAGGATTTCCTGGCCCAGCCCCAGGTCAGCCTGACCAGCGACATCCACTGTGTTACCACCTGGTCGCGCTACGACAATGCCTGGGAGGGCGTGTCGACGCGCCACCTTCTCGATCTGGTGCGGCCACGCCCCGGCGCCGGCTTCGTGATGCTGAAAAGCTATGACGGCTACACCACCAACCTGCCGCTGGAGCGCTTCGCCGCCGCCGACGCCCTGCTGGCGCGATCCTGGCAGGGCCGCCCGCTCACCCGCGAGCACGGCGGCCCGGTCCGCGCCGTCATCCCGCAGCTCTATTTCTGGAAAAGCGCCAAGTGGCTGCGCGCCATCACGGTGATGGACGAGGACAGCCCCGGCTATTGGGAGCGGCGCGGCTACCACGACGAAGGCGACCCCTGGGCCGAGGATCGTTACCGCTAAGACCCTGTGTCCCACGCCGGTCAGGATGACTGGAAAGGCTAGGCCGGGACCTTGGCGGCAGCCCCGCGGAAGAACGCCATCACCTGGTTCAGCTTGACCGCCTGCTGCTCCAGCGCCTGCGCCGCCGCCGCCGATTCCTCGACCAGGGCCGCGTTCTGCTGCGTCATCTCGTCCATCTGCGCCACGGCGGAATTGACCTGCTCGATGCCCGAGGCCTGCTCGGCCGAGGCGGCGGCGATCTCTCCGACGATGTCGGCGACTTTACGCACCCCCTGCAGGATCTCCTCGAGGGTGTTGCCGGACGCTTTCACCAGCTCGGCCCCCTGCCGCACCTCGGAGGTGCTGTGCCCGATCAGCGCCTTGATTTCCTTCGACGCATCCGCCGAGCGCTGGGCCAGGTTGCGGACCTCCTGGGCCACCACGGCGAAGCCCTTGCCCGCATCCCCCGCCCGCGCCGCCTCCACGGCGGCATTGAGGGCCAGGAGATTGGTCTGGAAGGCGATCTCGTCGATGATGCCGACGATGTCCTCGATCTTGTGGCTGGAGGCCTCGATGCGGCCCATGGCGGCGATGGCGTCGCCCACCACCTGACCACCGGACGCGGCCGTCTCGCGGGCGCCGGCGGCCAGGTCATTGGCCTGCTGGGCACTGGCGGCGTTGGTTCGCACCGTCGCGGCCAGTTCTTCCATCGATGCCGCCGTTTCCTCCAGGCTCGACGCCTGCTGCTCGGAGCGGAACGACAAATCGTTGGACCCCGAGGCGACCTCGGCGGAGGCGGCTGAGATCTGGGCCGCGGCGGCGTTGATGTCGGCGACGATGCCGGCAAGCGCGTCCGCCGTGCGGTTCACGTCGCCCTTCAGCCGGCCGAACAGCCCGCCATACTGGCCGGTGATGCGGCGGGACAGGTCTCCCTGCGCCACCGCCCCCAGCACTGAGGCAACGTCTTCCAGCGCGATACCCGTGCGCTCGACCAGCGAATTGACCCCGCGGCAGAGGTCGAGCAGGAAGCCATCCTTGCCGTCAAGGTCGATCCGTCGCTCGAGGTCGCCGTCCGCCGCCGCCGCCGCGACCGCGGCGACATCGGCCACGATCCCCGCTTCGCGCGCCCGCTGCTCTGCCTCGGCCTTGCGGGCGGCCTCGTCCGCCGCCTGCTTCTCGGCCTCCATCCGCACCTTGTCGATGCCGTTCTGCTTGAAGACCTGGACCGCGGCCGCCATCTCGCCGATCTCGTCGGCGCGCCCCCGCGCCGGAACCTCGGCGTCCAGCCGACCGGCGGCCAGCTCCGCCATCGCATGGGTCATGGCCTTGATCGGATTGACGATCGAGCGGGCGATGGCCACGACCAGCGCGATCACGGCCAGCGCGACGACGGCCATCGCCGACAGGATCAACGTCCGGGTGGATTTGGCCCGCGCCTCGGCATTGCCCGCAGCCTCCGCGGCGACGGCCCGGGCCTCTTGCACCACCGCGTCCAGGATCGGCTGGGCCTCGGCGAAGATGTCGCTCAGCACCTTCATCTCGGCAGCGACGGTAAGGCTGCCCGACATGTAGTTCCGGAAGGCCGAGGAATAGTCCTCGAGCAGGGCCGAGATGGCCGACTGATCGGCGGCGGGCAGGCTGGAGGACGCCAGCAGCGCCGAAAAGTTGGCCTTCTCCTCGGCAAGCTTGTCGCCATAGGCGGTGTCGGACCGCAGCATGAAGTCCTTTTCATGCCGGCGCAGCATCAGCATCGAGACCTTGAGCTTCGGCGCATCGACGCCGGCGAGCCGGGACTCGATCCGGTGGACGGAGTCACGAAGGGCCCCCTGCAGTCCGCTCTTCTCGTCCAGTCCCAGCCGTTGCTGCAACTGGACCACATGGTCGAACTGGTCAAGGTAACGGCGGTATCCGGCTTGCAGCGCGGCCACCCGGTCGGCAGTCGCCTTGTCGGGAGCGGCCGCGGCCAGCTTGCTCAGGGTTTGCACCACCTCGGGACCGGTCCCGTCCTTCAGCGCGGCGGCATACTTCACATCCCGCCGGAGGAGGAAATCCTTCTCGTGGCGCCGGGAATCGAGGAAGCCGTAGGCGACGGCGGACGCGACGCGCTCCTCGGCCAGCGCGGCTTCGCGCCGTCTCTCCGCCTCATCCACCTGGGCGGAGCCGAACAGATAGATCGTGGCGATGACCAAGACGCTGGCGATGGTGACCGCACCGATCACCGCGATCCGAGCAGATACGCGCATATCCCCCCCCAAACACCACCCCCCCATGACTGTCGCCCTGTGCGTTTCTCCTGTCAATCCGCCGGGACGAGCTCGGCCACCTTCACCGGGATATCGACGGTGACCGTCGTCCCCTGCCCCGGCTGGCTGCGGATCGAGAGATGGCCGCCGTGGAGCTCGGTGAACGATTTTGCCAGCGGCAGACCCAGGCCGGTGCCTTCGTAGCGGCGCGTGAGCGGTCCATCGACCTGGCGGAACGGCTGCAGCGCGAGTTCGATCTCGTCCTCGCTCATGCCGATGCCGGTGTCGGCGATGGTGACCAGCAGGTTGCCTTCCTCGATGCAGGCGCTCAGGCTGACGCGCCCGCCCTCGGGAGTGAATTTCACCGCATTCGACAGCAGGTTGGCGACGATCTGCAGCAGGCGGCGGCGGTCGGCCGCGATCTCGGGCATCCCGGGCGCCACGCTCACGTCGAGCGCCACCGCTCCGGAGCGGGCCCGGCTTTCCACCAGACGGGTGGCCGCGGCCACCACCTCGTCCACCGCGGTGGGTTCCAGGCACAGGGTCATCTGCGCCTCCTCGATCTTGGCGACGTCGAGGATGTCGCGGATGACCTCCAGCAGGTGGCGGCCGGAATGGAGGATGTCGGTGACATACCCCTCGTACCGGGCATTGCCGATGGGGCCGAACAGGCCTTTGGCCATCACTTCCGAGAAGCCGATGATGGCGTTGAGCGGGGTGCGCAGTTCGTGGCTGACGGTGGCGAGGAACTCGCTCTTGGCGCGGCTGGCCAGTTCGGCTTCTTCCTTGGCGGCCACCAGGTCGCGGGTCCGCTCGGCGATGCGCGCCTCCAGGTCCTGGTTGAGCGTCTGCAACCGGCCTTCGGCCTCGACGCGCGCGGTGACGTCGCTGCCGTAGACGTTGACGTATCCCGCCCCGGGCAGCGGCACCATCACCAAAGACAGGATGCGGTCACCGACCGCCATCTCGGTCTCACGGACCCGGCCCTCGGCCAGGACACTGGCAAGGCGGGTGGCCCAGTCGGCCGGCACGGAGCGACCGACCGACGTTCCCCACTCGGCAAGCAGCGCGCCGGACGCCGGATTGGCGTGCAGGACCATTCCGGCGCCGTCGATGCGCAGCACCGGGTTGGGGCTTTGGGCGGGGAACAGGGCGAGGCTGGCGACCGCCTCCTCGGTGCGGCGCCGTTCGGTCACGTCCTCGACCAGGACGAGACCGGGATCCAGGCCGCGGGCCAGGCGCAACTGGAAGACCAGCTCCTCGCCGTCGACGGTGGGCAGGCGGGCTTCATCGAGACCCCGGGCCTTGGCGCGGAGGAAGGGCTCCAGGCCGCCGCAGCGGGCTGCAAAGCGCTCCATCGCCTCGTTTTCCGCCACCGGCCCGTCCTCGTTGAGGCGGACCACCCCCACGCCGACCAGATCGGTCACCGCCTTCAACAGCTTGAGCCGGTCGTTTTCCGCCGCGATGGTGATGCGTTCGGTGACGAGGCGGATACGTTCGCCGGCTTCCCGTTCCAGGGCGGCGCGCGAGGCCACCACCTCGCCGCTCAGCCGTTCGACCTGGTAGACCAGGCCGGCCAGTTCGTCCCCGCTGGCCAATTCCTGGTGGGCGACGCCGAAAGTCGCCTCCGTCACATCGCTGACCCGCCGGGTGATCCGCCGGAGCTGCACCGCCAGGAAGGTGAGAGCCAGCATGAACAGAAGGCTCATGGCGGCGGCGAGCACGGTCCGCTGTGTCCGCTCCAACGACAGGAGCGGCTGGGCCTGGTCGCCGATCAGGCGGTGGGGATAGAGGGTGACGAATTTCGTCGACACCTCTGACGAGCCGTAATCGAAGAACTCTTGTCCCGCCAGGAGCCACTGGTTCCGGACCGCCGCGAAATCCGTTCCATCCGGCAAGGCGCCCGCATCGCTGCTGGCGACGACCCGGCCTTCACGATTGTCGATCACGGCCACCACCGAGCCGATGCGCCGCTCGCGTCCCATCGTGGCGGCCAGGAAGTGGGAATCCAGCCGGGAAACCGCCATCAGCCGCTTCTCGCCATCCCCGATGGCGGCGGCGGACAACAGGTGGGGCATGTTGCCGATGGAGACGATGTGCGGCTGCTGCTGCGCCATGACCACCAGCCGGAAATCAAGATCGATCAGCTCCTGGGGCGGCGGCTGACGCAGAAGGGAGGTGGTTTCCAGGATCTCGCCGTCCGCCGCCATCACGATCAGCCAGTCGATCGGGGGAAAGCCCCTGCGATCGCTGCGGCGGGGGAGCCAGTCGGGCTCGCCCTCGAAAACCGGCGCGTGATCCCACCGCGCCAGGCTTGCGGCATGCCGGATCGCGGCCCGGTGGCCACCCAGCAGGCGGGTGAAGGTGAAATGGCCGCGCACGACGGAGTCGAACTGCCAGCGGTCGCGCCGGGCATCCTCCTGCAACTGGGTGGTCAGCGCGCCGTTGACCATCGCCTCGATGCGCGCGGAATGGAAGAGGTCGAGCCCTCCCCACAGGAAGGCCGCGGCAATCATCCCGCCCAACAGCAGCCGGGTCGCCAGGTTCATCCGCGCTGAGATGTCGGCGAACCGGCGCATGGGGGTCACCTCGGTTCGCCGACCAGCTCGTTCCCGGCAAATTTCCAGCCGTTGGCCCGCAGTGCGGACGCGGGAACGATGCCAAACACGGGATCGATCATCGGAGCGTTGGCCACCAGCCATTCGACCAGCCGGTCGGCAATCGGATTGGCGGGAAGGCCCGTCTCCCACGTGGTCAGATTCATCACGCGATAGAGGGGATATTTGCCGCGGGCCACCGCCCCGACGTCGGCGGGATCGACGCCGTTGAGGCGGAGCGCCTTGACCTTTCCGGCGCGGGCGTTGTCGGCCACGTGCCACAGGGTCTCATAACCGACGGCGCTGCGCGTCCGCGCCACCGCCGCGATCATGTCGCGGATGGCGGGAACGTCGCGCGCCTCGGGCGAGAACAGGTCCTCGTTGTCGAGCAGCAGCCGCCAATGCCCCGGCCGCGGCTTGCAATGGAGGCGGGTGATGGCCTGCACACCATCCCCCTGGCCGGAGGAGTAGCCGCCCACCGGCAGGTCGCCCCAATTGCGGATGTCACCGCCGAACAGCGAGCGTGCCTGGGTCAGGGTGACGTCGGCCAGCGGATTGCTGGGATTGACGATCAGCGCGATCGACGAGATCCCGAGGGTGTGGTAGCGCACCCCCGGCAAGCGGTCGAGGGGACCGGGCGGGCAGCACATTCCGGTGACATCGGCGGATTTCTCGGCCAGGGCTCCCGAGGCCACGCCGCAGGTCCCCTCCACCATGGCGATCTTCAGCCGGTTGTCCTTGGCGAAGCGCTGGACCAGCGGAAGAATCGCCGGATAGATCTGCTGGTCGATGGCCAACGCCAGGTCGACATCCGGCGGGCGCTTGATCCAGCGCTCCATCCAGGTGGCCGGCATGGTCATCACCTCGCCGGGAGGGCTGAACGGACGACCGCCCAGCAAGGCCTCGTCGGCAAGCGCCGGTGTCGAAATGGCGGCAACCACCGCCGCGGCCAAGAATGATCTCATCCCCACACGCCCCAACCGCGCCCCCTTCGGCGCTTATTGGGAAATCATTCCACAGCCCTTGATGGCGGTCATCCCCACCTTCGCATGCACGCAGGCGCGCAAAAGTATAGAAAGCCTGACTTATTGTGCGTTTGCGGCCATCAGGCCGCGGCCGGCGCGCAGGAACGGCATGGGGTCGCGCGGCCGGCCGTCCACGACCACTTCGTAATGAAGGTGCGGGCCGGTGGAGCGCCCGCTGCTGCCGAGAAGGCCGACGCGGTGGCCGGCCTCGATGTGCTGCCCTCGCTTGACGGTGATGGCGGCGAGATGGCCGTAGCGGGTGACGATGCCATGCCCGTGGTCGACCTCCACGACCCGGCCAAGCCGGCCCTTGCGCCCGGTGAACGCCACCCGCCCGGGGCCGGTGGCATGGACGGCGGTTCTGAGCGGGGCCTTGAGGTCCAAGCCCTCGTGCATGGCGCGTCGATGGTTGATGGGGTCACGGCGCGTGCCGAACCCGGAAGTGAGTTCGAACGCGGTCAGCGGCGCCCTCAGGGGCAGAACCCGCACCACCCGCTGCAGGTTGTCCCAACGGCCGATATCGTCCCGCGCCGGATCGGCGGGGATGAAGGGGCCGCCCTGGGCGTCGTCGGCGGCCGCCGGCTCGTCCAGCCGCTGCAATCTCAGGCCGGTCCCCCCCAAAGCCTTCTCGACGGCGGTGATGTTGGCGCGTAGACGGCGGCTCAGGTCGCGGATGGTGCCCTCGCGCTGCCCCAATTGCTCCTGCAGCCACCGCACCTGCCCGTCGCAGGACGGCAGGTCGGCGGCGGCCGAGCGGGCTTCCAGGTAAAGAAGGGTCGCCGCAATATTCCACCCGACCAGGATCCCCAGTGCCGCAGGCCGCCATCGCCATCCCATCGGACAAGGCTCCTTTTCCCGAAAGGCAACCTTGAATCCATTTTGGATTCGCGATCGGCGGAATACACCACCTCTGACGGTTGCGCCGCGGCGCGCGGATGGTAGGCTCTCGACCACGCACATTCGCATCCCGGAGCCCCCCTTTGGCTAGCCCCTACCGCCGCGACGGCATCACCCTGGCGCACCCGGCCACACTGGTGGCCACCTGGCTGGGCGCCGGCCTGCTGCCTCGGGCTCCGGGCACCTGGGGGTCGGCGGCCGCCCTGCCCTTCGCCTGGCTGCTGGTCGGCTGGGGCGGGGCCTGGGCGCTGGGCGCCGCCACCGTGGTTGTCACCCTGGCGGGCTGGTGGGCCGCCGCCGTCTACGTCCGTCGCACCGGCGTCGCCGATCCCGGCGAGATCGTGGTCGACGAGGTGGCGGGGCAATGGCTCGTCCTGCTGTTCGTGCCGGCCGACCCGCTGCTCTACGCGCTGGGCTTCGTCGTCTTCCGCGTCCTCGACATCTGGAAGCCGTGGCCGGCGGGGTGGGCGGACCGCCATATCGAAGGCGGCTTCGGCGTAATGGCCGACGACCTGCTGGCCGCCCTTTACGGCACCGCCATCATGGCGGCAGCCACGTTGGCGTGGAGATGACAATGGCGACGGACCGGGATCTGCACACCGCCGCGCAAGGCCTGCTGACGGCGTTCGAGGCGCGCCGGCTGACGATCGCCACCGCCGAATCCTGCACCGGGGGCATGGTGGCGGCGGCGCTGACCGCCATCGCCGGTTCGTCCGCGGTGGTCGAGCGCGGCTTCGTCACCTACTCCAACGCCGCCAAGACCGAGATGCTGGGCGTCCCCGCCGCCCTGATCGAGCGCCACGGCGCGGTGTCGGAAGAGGTGGCGCGCGCCATGGCCGCCGGGGCGTTGGCGCATTCGCGGGCCGACGTCGCCGTGGCCATCACCGGCATCGCGGGGCCCGGTGGCGGCTCGGAGGGCAAACCGGTCGGACTGGTGCATTTCGCCGCGGCCGCGCGCACCGGCGCCGTGCTGCATCGCCGCATGGTCTTCGCCGGTGATCGCGAGGCGGTGCGCCGTCAGGCCGCTCTCACTGCCCTGGCGCTGGCGCTGGAGGCTCAGCCGCCAGCACCGCGGCCTTGAGAATGGCCAGGGGCACCGTGCCGGCCTCGGCCTCGACGTGCCGGCCGTCGCTCGCCAGCGCCGCGTAGGGCAGCACCCCGGACACCCCGAACCCGACATGCAGCCGCCAGCCGGGCAGCGCCTCGGCGACCAGGGCGCGGCAATCCTCGATCGACATGGTGTAGGGCTTGCGCCCGACCCCGAACACCGCCGCCACCATCTCGTCGAGGGCGGGATCGCATCCGTCGGCGCGCCCGAGGCGGCGCGAGAGTTCGGCAAGGTCGGCCATGACTGAAGTCATACCAAAGAATGAGTTCCGATTGAGTGTAAAATGCCCCATTTTGTGCGGGATCTGAAAGGGGATCCATGGCCGAGGACGAAACAGCAGCAGCCGGCGAGGCAACGCTCGAACGGATCAGCATGCCGGCGGGACAGCGCGTGTTCTCCCAGGGCGAAGCGGGCGACGCCGCCTTCATCGTCCAAAAGGGTCGCGTCACCCTTTATCAGCAGGTCGAGGGCGACCGGATCGAGCTTACCTGTGTCGGGCCCGGCGAAATCTTCGGCGAAATGGCGGTGATCGACGGCGGCAAGCGCATGGCCACCGCCGTGGCGAGCGAGGATTGCGCGCTGTCGCGGGTGCCGAAGGCGGTGTTCCAGCGCAAGATCGAGAGCGCGGACCGGTTCCTCGCCGCCCTGATCAAGCTCTTCATCAAGAACATCCGCGAATCGCACCGGCTGTTCCTGCGCCGGCCACGATCCTTCCGTGATCACGTGCGCCAGACCAAGGCGTTCTCGTGGAACATGCGCCGGTTCGCCGGACGCATCGAGGACCAGGCGCTGGCCGACCGGCTGCTGGATACGGTCGAACGCCTCGACGGCCTTCTGCATGAATTGGCGGAATTGGCGGAAAGCGTCCCCGACAAGCGCCACGACCTCATCGCCGACGCCGAACTGCAGGGCGTGGAGTTCGCCAAGGTCATCGGCAGCGAGACCCGGCGCGCCGAATAATCAGCGCAACGGCTCGACCGTCACCGCTTCCCGCCGCGGCACCGTCCCCGCGGGGATGGTATCGGCCGGCGGCGGCTCTTCCCGCACCACCGCCGGGCGCGGCTCGACCTCGCGGGGCTGGGTGGCGACCGGCTGGATGTCGTCCTGCCGCGCGCGGTCCCGGCTCTTCTCCACCTCCTTGATGCCATGGGCGACCAAATCGGGTACCCCGCAAGCCGTCACGGCCAACGGAAGCAGGCAGGCGAGCAGGAAAGCCGGGATCTTCATGGTCTCTGTCACACCGGTGATGGCTGGAAGCGGCGGACCCTACACCCCTTCGAAGGGGGAAGCCAAGCCGTCCATAGGATATCAGTCGACGAGCTCGATCGTGACCAATTGGCCGGGTTCCACCGTCCGGAGCGCATGGACGTCTCCCTCCGTGCGGGCGAAGACGTTCGAGGGGGTGGCGAGGCGGATCTCCTCACCTTCGGACATGGGGGTCGGCCCGAAGCCGACGATGACCGCGCCCCCCTCGGGGCGGTAGGCGATCTCGCCGGCCTCGACCACATCGCGCGCGGCGGCTTCACGGTCGGCCTGAATCGGCGCGGGAAAATAGACCTCGTCCCCCCAGGTGGCGATGCGGGATTCGAAAGGAACCGCGGCCAACATCGCTTCGGCGGTGGGAGTGTCGAGCAATTCGGCGTGAAGTATCACGCGGCCAATAGTCATCTTCAGCTTGCGCATCGTCCTGCCCGTCCTGGATTGACCAATTCCAATGTGCCCGTTTTCTCCGCCCTTCACCAGAAGGAGATGATGTAGCAACGATTGGACAAACCATGTGGGGTGGGAACCGGCGCATTGGAAGGGGGCGGACGCGCGAAGGCCCGCCCCCTGCCGGAAGGCCCCGCTATCCGAGGGTTTTGAGCAGGTTGCGGGTGTGCCGGGCGATCATCAGCTCCTCGTCGGTGGGGATCACCCAGGCCGAGACCTTGCTGTCCGGCGAGGAGATGCGCGGCCCATCGCCGGCGTTGGCCTCCTCGTCGAAGGAGAGGCCCAGCCAGGACGCGGCCTGGCAGACGCGGGCCCGCACCGCCGGGGCGTGCTCGCCGATGCCGGCGGTGAACACCAGGGCGTCGATCCCGCCCAGTGCCGCCGACAGCGACCCGAGTTCACGGCTGATGCGGTAGCAGAACAGGTCCACCGCCTCCGCCGCATGGGGGTCGTCCGATTCCAGCAGCACGCGCATGTCGTTGGAGATGCCGGAGACGCCGAGCAGGCCGGATTCCTTGTACAGCAGGGTCTCGATCTCCTTGCCGCTCATCCCCTTCTGCTGCATCAGGTAGAGGACCACGCCGGGATCGAGGTTGCCGGTGCGGGTTCCCATCATCAGCCCGTCGAGGGCGGTGAACCCCATGGTGGAGGCCACCGAGCGCCCGTTGCGGATCGCGCACATGGAGGCGCCCGACCCGAGATGGCAGATCACCACCCGGCCACGGGCGACGTCGGGTGCGACCTCGTTCAGCTTGCCGGCGATGAACTCGTAGGACAGCCCGTGGAAGCCGTAGCGGCGCACGCCCTCGGCGGTCAGGGAGCGCGGCAGCCCGAAAATCTCGGCCACCCGGGGATTGGAGCGGTGGAAGGCGGTATCGAAGCAGGCCACCTGGGTCAGCTCGGGGTGGACCGCCGACAAGGCGCGGATCGGCGCCAGATTGTGCGGCTGGTGCAGCGGCGCCAGCGGCACCAGCGTTTCCAGTTCGTCCACCAGCTCCGGGGTCACGAGGACCGGCTTGGAGTACTTGAGGCCGCCGTGGACCACGCGGTGCCCGGCCGCCCGCAGCGTGGCGCCGTCCAGATGCTCCTCGACCCAGCGGATGAGATATTCGAGCAGGATCTCGTGATTGAGGCTGGCGCCGTGATCCCAGCGCTTTTCGGCCAGCGGCCGGCCGGCGGGGTCGCGGGCCTCGAAGTGGGGGGCGACGTGGATCCCCTCCACCTGCCCCTTGCTGGACAGTTCGATGCCGCCGCCGTTGGCGAGGTAAAGCGAGAACTTGATGGAGGATGAGCCGGCGTTGATGACGAGGATGCCGTCGCGCATGGTTTCGCTCCCCCTATTCCGCCGCGACCATGGAGGTCTTGCCGCGCCGGGCATGGGCGAACAGCACCGCCACGCCGCACGAGGCCAGGCGGGCCTTGGCCGAATCGGCGCGGCTGGTCAGCACGATGGGCACGCGCGCGCCCAGGACGATGCCGGCGGCATCGGCTTCGGCCAGATAGCTGAGCTGCTTGGCCAGCATGTTGCCGGCCTCAAGGTCCGGAACCAGCAGGATGTCGGCCTGCCCGGCCACCGGGGAGGCGATCTTCTTGATGCGAGCGGCCTCGGCCGAGATGGCGTTGTCGAACGCCAGCGGGCCGTCGAGCAGGCCGCCGGTGATCTGGCCGCGGTCGGCCATCTTGCACAGCGCGGCCGCCTCGATGGTCGAGTTGATCTTGGGATAGACCGTTTCCACCGCCGACAGGATGGCGACCTTCGGCTGCGCCACGTCCAGGCAATGCGCCAGCTCGATGGCGTTCTGGACGATGTCCACCTTGTCCTCGAGGGTCGGGTAGATGTTGATGGCGGCGTCGGTGATCAGCAGCGTCTTGGGATAGGTCGGCACGTCCATCACGAAGACATGGCTGATGCGCCGGCTGGTGCGCAGGCCGCGGTCGCGGCTGGCCACTTCGTGCATCATCTCGTCGGTGTGGAGGCTGCCCTTCATCAGCGCCTCGGCCTCGCCGGCCCGGCACAGGGCGACGGCACGCTCCGCCGATTCGTGCGAATGCGCGGTGTCGATGATCCGCATGCCGGCGATATCAAGGCCGAATTCCTGGGCCACCTGACGGATCTTGGCCTCGGGGCCGATGAGGATCGGCTCGATCAGGCCGCGCTTGGCCGCCTCGACGGGGCCTTCCAGCGAGACCTGGTCGCAGGGATGGCAGACCGCCACCTTGATCGGCGCCAGCGGCGCGCAGCGCTCGATGATGTCCTCGAACACGTGGTGGCGGCGGCGCAGGCTGATCTCGTGCAGCTCGACCTTGGGCTGGACCACCTTCACGGTGGGAGCGAACACCCGCGCCCTGCCGGCGAACACGGTCTGGCCGCCCTGGTTGACGGCGCGACATTCGAAGGTCACCTCGTTGGGCGGCATCTTCTCGGCGACCGTCACGGTCACGGTCAGCGTGTCGCCGACCTCGACCGGCTGCAGGAAGTCGAAGTCCTGGCCCTTGTAGACGGTGCCCGGGCCGGGAAGCTCGTTGCCGAGCAGGGCCGACACCAGCGAGCCACCCCACATGCTGTGGGCCAGCACCTTGCGATGGTGCGCCAGGTGCTCGGCGTCCTGAGCGGAGTAGTGCGTCGGGTTGAGGTCGCCGGTGGCGACGCCGAACAGCTCGACATCCTCCATGCGGCAGGTTCGGGACAGCGTCGCCGCGTCACCGACCTTGATCTCTTCCCAGGTGCGGTTCTCCAACATCTCGACCATGTGAGGTCTCCTCTGCGGGGCCGGCGCGTCGCCGGTTTGTGCGGCGCGATATACAGCGACTTATCCTAAGGGAATACACCGTTTCGGCAAGACCTCACCTATTGGTAGCGAGCCTCCCCGTTCGCGCGACGCCTTGTGTCCCGCCGGTTCCGGCGCAATGTCGGAAATCCGAATGCCGTGAGAACCGGCCCCATCCATCGAGATTGTTGCAGCGCACAATGACCGGGAGTATTTTGCGGTCTATCACCACGGTATAGCTCGGGGAGCTCATGAGCGTTCGAAACCTCAAGTGCCTGTTCCGCCCCGAATCGGTGGCCGTCATCGGCGCCACCACCAAGCCCAAGGCGCCCGGTTCGGTGGTCATGCGCAACCTGTTGAGCTCGGGCTTCGCCGGGCCGGTGATGCCGGTCACCGCCGAGTTCAAGTCGGTCGGCGGCGTGCTCGCCTATCCCGACGTCGCCAGCCTGCCGGTCGCCCCCGACCTCGCCCTCATCTGCACCGCCGCCGAGACCGTTCCCGGCGCGATCCGCGCCCTGGGGATGAAGGGCGCCAAAGCCGCCTGCATCATGACGCCGGCGCTGCAGCACATCCACGATGCCACCGGCCGCACCATCCTGGAGGCGGTCCGCGCCGAGGCCAAGCCTTACGGCATGCGCATCCTCGGCCCCAATTCCATGGGCATCCTGGTGCCCGGCATCGGCTTGAACGCCAGCTTCGCCCCGGAAGACGCCCGTCCCGGCAAGCTCGCCTTCGTCTCGCAGTCGGGCGCCCTGTGCACCGCCGTGCTGGACTGGGCCTACACCAAGGGCATCGGCTTCTCGCACTTCATCCATACCGGCGACACCACCGACGTCGGCTTCGGCGACATCCTCGATTATCTCGGCAGCGATCCCTACACGCGGGCGATCCTGCTGTACGTCGAAACGATCGACGAGCGGCGCAACTTCATGTCGGCGGCGCGCGCCGCCGCCCGCAACAAGCCCATCCTGGTGATCAAGGCCGGCCGCTCGGCCGAGGGCGCCCGCGCCGCCAGCTCACATACCGGCGTGCTGGCCGGCTCCGATGCGGTGTTCGATGCCGCCATCCGCCGCGCCGGCATGCTGCGGGTGCAGGACATCGACGAGCTGTTCGGCGCCGTCGAGACGCTGGCGCGCTCGCGCCCGACCAAGGGCCGGCGCCTGGCCATCGTCACCAACGGCGGCGGGGTCGGCGTCATCGCCGCCGACGACCTCGCCGACGGCGGCGGTCATCTCGCCGACCTGCCCGACGAGGTGATCGAGAAGCTGTCGGCCTTCCTGCCGCCCAACTGGTCGCGCGGCAATCCGGTCGACATCGTGGGCGACGCCGACGGCGCTCGCTACGCCAAGGTCCTCAATGTGCTGCTGGATTGCAAGGAGATCGACGCGGTCCTGACCATGTACGCCCCCACCGCCATCTCCGACCCCAACGAGGTGGCCGAGGCGGTGATCAAGGTGTTCAAGGAGCGGACGCGGGCCAACATCATGACCTGCTGGGTGGGACACGAGAAGGTGGCGCAGGCTCGCCGCCTGTTCGCCGAAGCGGCCGTGCCCACGTTCGAGACCCCGCGCGATGCGGTGCAGGGCTTCCTGCACCTGCTTGAATACCGGCGCAACCAGGACATGCTGATGGAGGTGCCCCCCTCGGCCCCCTCGGAGTTCGTGCCGGACTTCAAGGTGGCGCGCAAACTGGTGCGCCAGGCCCTCGAGAACGGCGAAGGCATGCTGCGCGAGCCCGAGGCCAAGGCCCTGCTCGCCGCCTATGGCATCCCCACCATCGAGACGCGTATCGCCCGCACCCCGGCCGAGGCCAGCCGCATCGCCAAGGAATTCGAAAGCCCGATCGCCCTCAAGATCCTGTCCCCCGACATCGTCCACAAATCCGATGTCGGCGGCGTGGTGCTGAACCTCGACGGCCCGTTCGAGGTCGAAAAGGCGGCCAACGCCATGCTGGAGCGGGTGCGGCGGACCTTCCCCGACGCCCGCATCGACGGCTTCACCGTCCAGCGCATGGCGGTGCGCCGGCCCGGGACGCAGGAGCTGATCGTCGGCGTCGCCACCGACCCCATCTTCGGGCCGGTGATCCTGTTCGGCCAGGGCGGCGTGGCGGTCGAGATCATCGCCGACCGCGCCGTGGCCCTGCCGCCGCTCAACATGAACCTGGCGGCCGAACTGGTGGAACGGACCCGGGTCTCGCGGCTGCTGCGCGGCTACCGCGGCCGGCTGCCGGCCAACATGGAGGCGCTCCACCTCACGCTCAACCAGATCTCCCAGATGATCATCGACATCCCGGAGATCGTCGAGCTGGACATCAATCCGCTCCGCTGCGATTCCGAGGGAGTCCTGGCGCTGGATGCCCGCGTCAAGGTCGCCCCCGCCCGCGGCGGCACCGACCGCCTGGCCATCCGCCCCTATCCGGGCGAGTTGGAGGAGTGGTTCACCATGACCGACGGCCGCAAGGTCATGCTGCGGCCCCTGCGCCCCGAGGACGAGCCCAACCACCACGTCTTCGTGTCCAAGCTGACCCCGGAAGACATCCGCTTCCGCTTCTTCGGCCTGGTGCACGAGCTTCCCCATTCCGAGATGGCGCGACTCACCCAGATCGACTACGACCGCGAGATGGCGTTCATCGGCGAGATCACCCATCCCGACGGCACCAAGGAGACGCTGGGCGTGGTGCGCACCGTCACCGATCCCGACAACGAGAAGGCGGAATTCGCGGTGGTGGTGCGCTCCGATCTCAAGGGATCGGGCCTCGGCAAGCGCCTGCTCGCCAAGATGATCGAGTATTGCCGCTCCCGCGGCACCGGCGCCATCGTCGGCCAGGTGCTCAAGGACAACCTGCGCATGCTGAAATTCATCGAGCACCTGGGTTTCCGCCAGGTGCGCACCGTCGACGGCGACATCGTCGAGGTCGAGATCGACCTGCGCCCATCGCCCCCCGCCATGATGCCGATGATCGGGTAGTCGGCCCGCACGCGCCCGTCATCCCGAGCGCATGCGAGGGACCTCGTGCCCCTTCGCCCGCACGGGCCCAGCCGTACGAGGTCCCTCCTCCCGCCGGTCGTCGGGATGACACCACGCGATTGCCAACGTCACCGCCCCGCCCGGCGCAGCATGCGCGCCGCCTTGGGCGCGGGAACCGGGGCGCCGAACAGGTAGCCCTGGACGAGGTCGCACCCCTCGGCCTCAAGGTGGGCCAGTTGGTCGGCGTTCTCGACGCCCTCGGACACCACTTCCAGCCCCAGGCCGTGGCCCATGGCGATGATGGCGGCGCACATGGCGGCGTCGGGTCCGCCCTCGGCGACGTGGATGACGAAGGAGCGGTCGATCTTGAGCTTGTCGACGGGAAAGCGCTTGAGGCGGGCCAGCGACGAGTAGCCGGTGCCGAAATCGTCCAGGGACAGGCGGACGCCCTGCGACTTGATGGCGAACAGCATGTCCTCGGCGGCATCGGGGTCATCAATCACCGCGCTTTCGGTCAGCTCCACCTCCAACTGCCCCGCCGGCAGCCCTGAATCCTTGAGTGTGCGCCGGACAAGGCCGGGCAGGTCGCGCCCGCGGATCTGGATCGCCGAGATGTTGACCGCGATGCGTACCGGCGGCAGGCCGGCATCCCCCCACTCCCGGCCCTGGCGGCACGCTTCGGCCAGCGCCCAATCGCCGATCGGATTGATGAGGCCGGTTTCCTCGGCCAGGGGAACGAAACGGTCCGGTCCCACGACCTCGCCATCACGCTGCCAGCGCAGCAAGGCTTCGAAGCCGACGATGCGCCGGCCGGCCAGGGCGACGATGGGCTGGTAGTAGAGCGTCATCTCGCCCCGCGACACCGCCCGCCGCAGGTCCTCCTCCAGGCGCCGGCGATTGGCCAGCTCGACGTTCATGGCCGGGGAATAGAAGGCGTAGGTGTTGGGCCCGCCGCGCAGCGCCCTCGCCATGGCGGTTTCGGCATTCTTCATCAGGGTGGCGGCCTCCATGCCGTCGGCGGGAAACAGGGTGATGCCGACGCCGCTTCCCAGCAGAATGGTCTGGCCGTCCACCTCGTAGGGCCGCATCACCGAGTCGACCAGCGCCTGGGCGAGAGCGGCCGCCGCCTCGACCGAGGCCTCGTCCACCATCAGCAGCGCGAATTCGTCACCGCCCACCCGGGCCATCAGTTCCGCCGTCGGCGCCGCCGCCGCCATGCGTTCGACGACCTGGTTGAGCAGGCGGTCGCCGAATTCATGGCCGAGGGAATCGTTGGCACGGCTGAAGTGGTCGAGGTCGAGGAACAGCACCGCCAGCGGCCGGCGCTCGGCCTGGGCGCGGGCGACGGCGCGCTGCAGCCGCTCGCGGAACAGCGTGCGGTTGGGCAGCGTGGTCAGGGGATCGTAGCTGGACAGGAAGTGGATCCTCTCCTCGGCGCGGCGGCGCGCCGTGACGTCCTCCTGGACCACGACGTAATGGAGCACCTCGCCGGAACGGTCGCAGATCGGAGTCACGGTCTGCTCGACCACGAACATCTCGCCGTTCTTGTGCAGGAACTGCATCTCCCCTTGCCACGGCTTGCCGGATTGCAGGGCGGTGCGGACCGCCGCCGCCGCCTCCTCGTCGGGGCGCAGCAGCTTGCGCGCCGGCTGGCCGCAGATCTCTTCTTGCGACCATCCCGTCAGGCGGGTGAAGGCGGCATTGCACCATTCGACCTTGCCCGTCTGGTCGGTGATGAAGATGGCATTGGCCGCCGCCTCGATGGCGGCGCCTTGCAGCCGCAGCAGGTGCTCGGCGTGCCGCCACGCCGCTCCGGTCCGCCGGCGCGCCCGCTCCATGGCCGCGATCACGGTGGCGGAGAGCAGCAGCAAAGCCAGGACGATGCTCATCTCCGTGTACATGACGGTATGAACATTCGATGCCGGCCGGAGGGGCTGGGGGTGGACGGGTATTGCCGCACTACTCCTTTTTTGCAAAACTCCGAAAATTATCGAATGCGCACGGGGGCGCGGTTACCGTCGAGGGGGATTGAGGACGATGTCGCTACCCACCATTTTTGGGTTTCTGCTCAGCCTTCTCCTCTTCATCGGTGCGATCGTCGAATCGACCAACAATTTCCTCGTCTTCCTGCATTTGACGGGGGTCTTGATGGTGGTCGGCGGCACCTTGGCGGCGACCTTCGTCGCCTTCGAGGCGCCTTACGTTCTTCAGGCCCTCAAGCTGATCAGCGCCATCTTCTTCTCTCCGCGCATGGCGCGCGGGATGCTGACCAACGAGGTCGGCCGCGTCATCCGCTGGGGCTATCTGATGCAGAAGAACGGCCCGCAGGCGCTGGAGGCGGACACCAAGAGCCTGAAGAGCCAGGACACCTACCTGGCCTTCGGCGTCAACCTGGTCATCAGCGGCTATTCCGGGGCCGAAGTCCGGCAATTGCTGGAGAACATGGTCGAGACCACGTTCCAGCGCCGCACGGTTCCCACCGAAATCCTCAAGTACATGGCCAGCAACGCCCCCGCCTTCGGCATGATGGCGACCCTGGTCGGCCTGGTGATCATGCTCGACAACATGGGCAGCGATCCCTCGAAGCTCGGGCCGGGCATGGCGGTGGGCCTGCTCGGCACCCTCTACGGAGTGCTGTTCGCCCGTCTGGTGCTCATGCCCGCCGCCAACAAGGCCCACCAGCGCGAGGCCATCGTCCGCTTCCGCAACCTGCTGGTGGCCGAAGGCCTGTGCCTGCTGGCCGAGCGCAAGAGCCCGCGCTTCATCCAGGACGCGATGAACAGCTTCCTCGACCCGTCCATCCACTTCGACATCGACAAGGCGGGCCGCAAATGAGCGGCGGGCGCTTCCACACCAAGAACGAGGAGCCGCTCGAGGATTGGCTGCTGAGCTACGCCGACCTCATCACCCTGCTGATGGCGTTCTTCGTCATGATGGTCGCCATCTCCAAGCCCGATCAGTCGCTGTACGAGCAGGTGCAGTCCGGCATGGCCAAGGACGTGGGCGGGCGTCAGGTGGAGCGCCCGATCGCCAACGTCAAGCGGGAGCTCCAGGACGTGGTTGCCGCCTTTGACAGCCAGAACGCCGCCGACATCGGCACCGACGACCGCGGCATCGTGCTCAATCTCGACGGCGGCACCCTGTTCGCCGCCGGATCGGCGGAACTGAAGCCCCAGGTGATGCCGCTCCTCAAGGAGATCGGCTCCACCTTGGCCAATCCGCGCTTCGCCGATTATCGCATCGAGATCCAGGGCCACACCGACGACACGCCGGTGAAGACCCCGCAATTCCCCAGCAATTTCGATCTGGCCGCCGCCCGCGCGCTGGCGACCATGCGGGCGATGGTCAGTTTCGGCGTCAACGAGGGGGCGATGCAGGTGACGTCCTTCGGGGCCACCGCCCCGCGCGTCCCCAATCACCTGGATGACGGCACGCCCCTGCCCCAGAACCAGGCGCTCAACCGCCGCGTCGCGGTGCGGGTGTATCCAAGGTAGGCCGATCCGCCGCAGGCGGAGGTCACGCCATGGTCAATTCCATGCCGTCGCGGGCGACCATGCTGCCCTCCCACATCAGGCGAGCCTGATCCTCGACGTGTTCCATGAAGGTGTCGACGTGGTCGGGATCGTGGTGGAAGATGGCGAGACGCTTGGCCTTGGCCGCCATGGCCAGACGCACCCCTTCCTGCCAGGTGGAATGGCCCCAGCCGACCTTGGCCGGCCATTCCTCGTCGGTGTAGGTGCTGTCGTAGATGACGAGGTCGGCGCCCTCGATCAGGGTGAGCACGTTGGCGTCGGGCTGGCCCGGCACATGCTCGGTGTCGGTGACGTAGCACACGGACACGCCCTTGTATTCGATGCGGTAGCCGGTGGCGCCGTTGGGATGGCGTAGGGGCGCGGTGCGCACGGTGACGCCGGGGAACGGCGTCAGGCGGTCGCCCGCATTGAAGTCCTCGAAGTCCAGCACGCCCTTCATCGCGGTCAACGGCACCGGGAAGGTCGGGTTTTCCATCTGGTTGGCCAGCACCGCGCGGATGCCGCCCGGCTTGCCGGCCAGATGCCCGGCCATGATGCGCAGGCTGAATTTGGGGTCGAAGGCGGGGGCGAAGAACGGAAAGCCGTTGATGTGGTCCCAGTGGGTGTGGGTCAGCATCAGGATCGCCGACTGGACGCCCCGGCGGGTCAGGTCCTGCCCCAGCGCCCGGATACCGGTGCCGGCGTCAAGGATGATGACGTTGCCGCCGACCTCGATCTCGACGCAGCTGGTATTGCCCCCGTAGATCACGTGTTCGGGCGAAGGACAGGCGATGCTTCCGCGCACGCCCCAGAACTTCACCTTGTACCCCATCGTGCGTCTCCGCCCCTCGAACCGGGGATATACTAGCTTTTTTATGGACGATTGGCATTGGTATTATCAGAGACGCTTTCCCAAGCCACCGCCTGCCCCGGCGAGAGGCCAAGGATGGCCTGGGCCGAGCCCCCCGCCACCGCGATTTCGACCAAGCCGCAAGAATTGACGTACCAGAACGGTGTACCCGGCATGACGTCGCCAAAGGTGCGGGCCGCGTCGAGAACCGCCCCTCCCACCCTGAGGCGTGCGTTTACCCCCTCTGCCGGAGCCCGCAGCCCGGTCCAGGCATTGCCGTAGCCGTCGAAGTAGATCACCGCCGCCAGATCGTCGGGCCAATCGTTGGGGGCGGGCACGGGCATGGGCACCAGTCCCACGGCGTCGGGGGCGTCGCCCCGCGCGAGCCGCGCCGCCACCGGGGCGAACAGGTCGCGCCCGTGGAAGGTCGAGGACAGGCGCTCCGGTTTCCAGGCGATCTCCCAGCACCGGACATCGCGCCCCCGCCGCATCACCGCCTCGAACAGCCCGTTCGCCGGCCCGACGAACAGGCGGCCGTCGACCTCGGCCACCATCGGCGCGCGGGCGCCACCCACCCCGGGATCGACCACCGCGAACACCACCGCCTCGGGCGGCAGGTAGGGCACCAGCGCGGCCAGCAGATAGGCGGAGGCGCGCGGGTCGAAGGCGGGCGCATCGGCCATCAGGTCGACGACCGAGGCTTTGGGGGCCTCGCGCTGGAACACGATCCGCACCTGGCCAAGGTAAGGACCGTCGAAGCCGAAATCCGTGAAGGTGATGATCGGTCTGTGCACAACGGGGCTTCCTTGCAATCTCATCGTTTATTCGGTGTGCGCATCACGTCCGCCTCATGGAGACGGAAAAACGGGCAAAGATTTCTTCATGCCGATCGCGCCCCATCGGTCAGCAGAACGGTGGGCGCCTTCCCTTTGCATTACACCTTAATGCTTTTGGAAGGAGGGATCGATTCCACTAGTTCCCCTGATGCCTTGTCGCAACCCACTCGAAAGGGTTATGTTCCCACTGACGAATATAGGGGTGCGGGCGGAGGAGTGGTATGGAGTCACTGCCACAAACCAGCCAAGCGGGAATGCAGTCCCTCTTGGCACGCATTCTCGGCCGCCCGCGCACTTATGTCACGGCGGTGGCCATCCTCGGCAGCGGAGCGCTGATTGGCCTCGGTGCCCCCGAAATGGCGCCCAAGGTGGTTCCTTCCCCGCTTTCCTTCGGTGGATGGCTGCTGTTTGCCGGGGCACTGGTGCATTTCGGCCTGGACCGCCGGGCGCGCCGCGCCGAGGACGCCTGCCAGAACCAGGCCCGCACCGCGCTGCGCGAAGCCGAAAGCAGCCTCAATGCCATCATGGACGCGCTGCCCGACGCCCTGGTGGTGATCGACGCCAATTGCCTGGTCCGCTCCTTCAATCCTGCCGCCCGGCGCCTGTTCGGCGAAGCGATCTTGGAATCCATCGACGGCCCGGTGGAGGACCTGCTGGCCGATCCGTTCGCCGGGCAATTGCGCGACCTGCTCGGACGCCACCTCGAGACCGGCGAGCCGCTGCCCATCGCCGAGCGCCGGGAAGCGGTGGCGCTCCGTCGCGACGGGCAGACCCGGCCGGTCGAGATGTCGCTGGCCGAGACCGAGCGCGACGGCACCCGCCGCTTCATCCTGGTCCTGCACGACATCACCACGCGCAAGGGCACCCTGGCCCGCCTGGAAGTGGCCGACAAGGTGCTGGAAAGCACCATGGAAGGCGTCATGGTCACCGACCGGCGCGGCACCATGCTGTGGGTCAATCAGGGTTTCTGCCGGATCTCCGGCTACGACCGCGAAGAGGTCATCGGCCAGAACGCCAGCATGCTGAAATCCGGCCTGCAGGGGGCCAAGTTCTACGGCGAGATGTGGTCGCAGATCCGCGAGACCGGCGAATGGGCCGGCGAGATCTGGAACCGGCGCAAGGACGGCGACGCCTATCCCGAATGGCTGACCATCAAGGCGTTGCCGGACGCCAGCGGCCAGGTCACCCGCTATGTCGGCGTGTTCTCGGACATCTCCAAGCACAAGCGGGCGGAAGAGACCATCCGCACGCTGACCTATTACGACGCGGTCACCCGCCTGCCCAACCGCTACCTGTTCATGGACCGCCTCAACCAGGCGATCGAGCGCAGCCAGCGCTCGGACCGCAAGATCGCGGTGGTGATGATCGGCCTGGACCGCTTCCGCCAGATCAACGAATCGCTTGGGCCGCAGACCGGCGACGCCCTGCTGCGCGCGGTGGCCGAGCGGCTGGCCACCTGCCTGCGCGGGCACGACACGGTGGCCCGCCTGCGCGGCAACACCTTCTGCTGCCTGCTCACCGAACTGGCGCAGAGCCATGATTCCCACATGGTCATCTCGCGGCTGATGGACTGTTTCACCGCCTCGTACCAGATCGGCGAACATGAGCTGTTCGTCACCGCCGCGGTCGGGGTCAGCGTCTATCCCATGGACGGCAACGACCCCGACGAACTGGTGCAGAAGGCCGAGACGGCCATGAACCGCTCCAAGGAACGCGCCGACAACATCTACCAGTTCTACACGCCCGAGATGCACACCAACTCGGCGGAGCGGCTGCGGCTGGAGACCGAGTTGCGCAAGGCCCTGGCGCGCAACGAGTTCGTCGTCTACTACCAGCCCAAGGTCGAGACCTCCAGCGGCCGCATCGTCGGCGCCGAGGCACTGCTGCGCTGGGCCCACCACGAGATCGGCATGATCTCGCCCGGCGACTTCATCCCGCTCGCCGAGGAAACCGGCCTGATCGTTCCCATCGGCCATTGGGTGCTCGAACACGTGTGCGGCCAGATCAAGGAATGGCAGGACGAAGGGCTGCTGCCGGTGCAGGTCGCCGTCAACATCTCGGCGCACCAGTTCCGGCAGCCCGACCTCATCGACCGGGTGGTGGCCGCCATGACCAACCACGGCATCGATCCCGCCCTCGTCGAGCTGGAACTGACCGAAAGCGCCGTGATGCGCAACGCCGAGGTGGCCATCCAGACGCTGATGGACCTGCACGCGCAGGGTGTCCGCCTTGCCGTCGACGACTTCGGCACCGGCTATTCTTCGCTCAGCTACCTGAAGAAGTTCCCGCTCGACAAGCTGAAGATCGACCGCTCGTTCGTGATGGACATCGAGAGCAATCCGGCCAGCGTCGAGATCGTCGGCGCCATCATCGCCATGGCCCATTCGCTCAATCTTGCCGTCATCGGCGAAGGGGTCGAAACCGCCGCCCAACTGGCCATCCTGAAGACCCTGAAATGCGACGAGATCCAGGGCTTCTACTACGCCAAGCCCGTTCCCGCCGCGACGTTCGCCGCCATGCTCAAGAAGGGCCGGCTCAAGGGCCAGGCCGCCGCCTGAGGCAGCGGCCCGGTTTCCCCTCCTACATCACCAGGACGCGTTCGCCCGCCTTCATCTCCGGCACCGGCTCGTAGGCGACCAGCCAATAGCCGCCGACGTCGTGCCAGCGGGCGGTCAGGAAGTCCTCCACCACCTCGCGGTCGCCGATGTGCACGGCGGCGATCTCCAGGGCCTCCTCGGCCGTATCCGCCACCCGGCCCAGAACCTCGGTGATGCGGAAGGGCTTGCAGTCCTGGCCGGGGATGGTGGTCTGGATGACGACGAGAGGCATAGTCCGAGGCTCCTGGCGAAAGTGTGGCAACCGCCTCTTCCTAGGGCTTGGCCCCTTGCCCAATGCTTAACCGCTAGCCCTCCCGCCCATCTGCGCGCGGACGCGTCACGATCGGCGCATAGACGATGACGAAGAGCAGCCAGGCCAGCGCCCAGCACAGCCCGCCGGCAATGGTCAGGACGAGCTGGGCATCCACCATCAGCGGGGCCACGACCCGCAATGCGGCGCCCGCCGACACCAGGACATAGGCGGCCACGGTCAGCGACGACACCTCGAGGGGGTGCCCCGAGTGGCCGAGGGCGGCGCGGCTCATCACCGCCAGGATCATGGTGGCGATGCATCCGGCGGTCAGCGCGTGCACCGCGGCCGAGGGCGGCAGCGCCGGGATGAAGCTGGCCAGACCCAGGAGCGCCAGTCCGATCACCAGCCACAGATAGCCGAGATGGAGCACCCACAGGATGGGGTTGGCCAGCGTCTTGACGCCGTGCCAGCCCGCCAGCCGGACGAGGTGGATCGCGGCGGCCGCCAGCAGGGCGACGCCCGCCGCCGGAGAGGCCGGGAAGAAGGCGGCGAGCAGGCCGGCGACCGCGACGCTGCCGGCGGCCCCGCCCTTCTCGATCCAGCCGATGGGATTGACCTCGACGGGGCGGCCCTGCATGCGCAGCCAGTTCTGGGTGAAGGACGGGATGATGCGGCCGCCGACGACGGCGATCATCACCAGCACCATGGCGATGGCGGCATAGATGCCGGTCATGGCGTCGCCGCGCCCCCCCAGCAGCACCCAATGCACCCCGGCATTGGCGAGCCAGAACGCCCCCAGGATGGGCAGGAAGGCGATGTTGCGGATCTTACCCGCCTGCACCAGCGGCTTGCCCACCAGCACCGCCAGCAGCGGCAGATAGGCGAGGTCGGCCGCCGCCACCAGCCAGCCGGGCAGCACGCCGCCCAGGGTGAACGCCACCCGGCCCAGCAGCCAGGCGGCGAACAGCACCATCAACGGCCGGCCGCTGACATGGTGGGTGTTGGTCCAGTTGGGAACGGCGGTGAGCAGGAAGCCGCCGATGGCGGCACCGGCGAACCCGAACACCATCTCGTGGCCATGCCACACCGAGGGCTGATAGCCGACGCCCAGCGACAGGCCCCCCGTCCACACCAGCAGCCACAACGGCAGCATCAGAGCCGCTTGGATGCCGGCGAACAGGAAGAAGGGTCGGAACCCGGCGGCGAAGAAGACGGGTCCGGGTTTGCCGCGGTACACCGGCTCGTGCAGCTGGATGGTGGCCATGTCTTCTCTCCCTCGCGGTTCCTCCACCCCGTTCGGGCGGGCCATGGCGGGGACCTGACCCGCGCCTTGCGGCAGCGGATGACAGCGGAAAGGGCTAACCCTCGGCATTGATGGGGGTCAAGCCGCCTCGTCTTCGCGATCCCATGCGGTACCACTGGTGGGAAACAATCGGATTCGCCAGGTGGTTCGCGTCGTCCCGGCGTCGGGGTTGCCTATGTGTCTGCACACAACCCCAAGCGACGCGGAGGCGAGGATGAAAGCGCTGGTGTACCTAGGGCCGGGGCAAAAAGGCCTGGAGGAGCGCCCGGTTCCCCGCATCGGCCTGCCATCCGATGCCGTGGTCAAGGTCTCGAAGACCACGATCTGTGGCACCGACCTTCACATCCTGAAGGGCGACGTGCCAACCTGCCGGCCGGGAACGGTGCTGGGCCACGAGGGCGTCGGCGTGATCGAAGAGGTCGGCACCGGCGTCACCTCGTTCGGCAAGGGCGACCACGTCCTGATCTCCTGCATTACCGCCTGCGGACGGTGCGAATACTGCCGTCGCGGGATGTATTCGCATTGCCTCACGGGCGGATGGATCCTCGGCAACACCATCGACGGCACCCAGGCGGAATACGTCCGCATTCCCCACGCCGACACCAGCCTCCATCACATCCCTTCGGGGATGGACGAGGAAGCGCTGGTCATGCTGAGCGACATCCTCCCCACCGGATTCGAATGCGGCGTGCTGAACGGCAAGGTCGAGCCGGGGTGCAGCGTCGCCATCGTGGGCGCCGGGCCGGTGGGACTCGCCGCGCTGCTGACCGCCCAATTCTTCACGCCCGGCAAGATCTTCATGATCGACTTGGACGACAACCGCCTCGAAGTGGCGCGGACCTTCGGAGCGACGTCCACCATCAACAGCGGCAATGGAAACCCCGCCGAGGCGGTGATGGCCGAAACCGGCGGACGCGGCGTCGACGTCGCCATCGAGGCGGTCGGCGTTCCTGCCACCTTCGGCCTTTGCCAGGACATCATCGCCCCCGGCGGCGTCATCGCCAACGTGGGCGTGCACGGAGCGAAGGTCGACCTTCACCTCGAACGGCTGTGGGACCGCAACATCGCCATGACCACCCGCCTGGTCGACACGGTGACGACGCCGATGTTGCTGAAGATCGTGCAGTCGAAAAAGCTCGACCCCAAGCGACTCATCACGCACAGCTTCAGCCTGGACGCGATTCTCGACGCTTACGAGACGTTCGGGCGGGCGGCCAAGCACAATGCGCTGAAAGTACTGATCGGGACCTGAAACCGGGCAAGGATCTGGGCCGGGAATAGCGCCGGCCTAGGTTGCCCGCGCCAGGCGGCCGTCGGGCCCATAGAGCTGGCCCGCGCGCTTCTCGAACGAATGCACCATCAGGCGGACGGCTTCGTTGAACAGGGCGCCGATGACCTTCTGCAGCAGCTTCGAGCGGAACTCGAAATCGACGTAGAAGTCGATGGTGGTCCCGCCGTCGGGCGCCGGCTCGAAGATCCAATGGTTGTTGAGATGGTGGAACGGGCCCTCGGTGTAGGTGACGTCGATGCGGCTTCTCGCCCGGTCGCACACCACCTTCGAGGTGTAGCGCTCGCGGATCATCTTGAAGCCGATGATCAGGTCGGCATAGAAGGTCGTCCCCTCCCGCCGGCGGATGCGCGCGGCGACGCACCAGGGCAGGAATTCCGGATACTTCTCCACGTCGGCGACCATGTCGAACAACTGGTCCGGCGTGTAGGGCAGATAGCGCTTTTCCGCGTGAGTGGGCATTTACTTGCCCGCCGTTTGCTTGGCGCGCGCCGCCTTGAGCTCGGCGAAATCGCGGTCGGCGTGGTGCGACGAGCGCGTCAGCGGCGACGAGGCCACCATCAGGAAGCCCTTGGCCCTGGCGATGGCCTTGTATTCCTCGAACTCGTCGGGGGTGACGAAGCGGTCGATGGGCGCGTGCTTCAGCGTCGGCTGGAGATACTGGCCGATGGTCATGAAGTCGATCCCGGCCGAGCGCATGTCGTCCATCACCTGCAGCACCTCGGCCCGGGTCTCGCCCAGACCGACCATGATGCCGGACTTGGTGAAGATCGTCGGATCGAGTTCCTTGACCTTCTGCAGCAGGCGCAGCGACTCGAAATAGCGCGCCCCGGGGCGGATGCCGGGGTAGAGCCGCGGCACCGTCTCGAGGTTGTGGTTGAACACGTCGGGACGCGCCGTGGCCACCGCCTCGACCGCCCCCGCCTTGTCGCGGAAATCGGGAGTCAGCACCTCGACGGTGCAGTCGCTGCTGACGGCGCGGATGCGCTCGATCGAGGCCACGAACTGGAAGGCGCCGCCGTCCGGCAGGTCGTCGCGGTCCACCGAGGTGATCACCACGTGGCGGAGGCCCATGGCCTTGACGCTCTCGGCCAGGTGCTCGGGCTCCATCAAATCGACGGCGCCCGGCTTGCCGGTCTTGACGTTGCAGAAGGCACAGGCCCGGGTGCAGGTGTCGCCCAGGATCATGAAGGTGGCGTGGCGGTGCTTCCAGCACTCGCCGATATTGGGACAGGCCGCCTCCTCGCACACCGTATGCAGGTTCTTCTCCCGCATCAGGCGGCGCACCTCCGCCGCCTCCTCGGAGGTCGGCGCCTTCACGCGGATCCACTCCGGCTTTCGCGGCGAGGGGTTGTCGGGCCGATGAGCCTTCTCGGGGTGGCGGACGCGCGGGGGGGCTTGGTCTGTCATGGTTTGGATATCGTTCAGGGCACGGGCGCGGTCAAGAAAAAGCTAGTCCATTCCTGTCATCCCGAGCGGCGCGAGGGACCTCGTGTCTTGCGGCACACGAGGTCCCTCGTCGCAGATGCTCCTCGGGATGACATCCCGGGGAACCGCCTCAGAAATGGATCGCCCGTCCATAGGCGTCGAGCACGGCCTCGTGCATCATCTCGGAGAGGGTCGGATGCGGGAAGACGGTGTGCATCAGCTCGGCCTCGGTGGTCTCCAGCGTCTTGGCCACGGTGTAGCCCTGGATCATCTCGGTCACCTCGGCGCCGATCATGTGGGCGCCCAGGAGCTCGCCGGTCTTGGCGTCGAACACGGTCTTGATGATGCCTTCGGTCTCGCCGAGCGCGATGGCCTTGCCGTTGCCGACGAAGGGGAAGCGGCCGACCTTGACCTGGTAGCCCTTCTCCTTGGCCTTGGCCTCGGTCAGCCCCACCGAGGCCACCTGCGGATGGCAGTAGGTGCAGCCCGGGATTGCGCGGATGTCGAGCGGATGGACGTGGTTGAGCCCGGCGATCTTCTCGACGCAGATGACGCCCTCGTGGCTGGCCTTGTGCGCCAGCCACGGCGCCCCGGTGAGGTCGCCGATGGCGTAGACGCCGGGCTCGCCGGTCTCCATCCATTGGTTGGTCACCACATGGGTCTTCTCGACCACCACCTTGGTGCCCTCGAGACCGATGTTCTCGACATTGCCGACGATGCCGACGGCCGAGATGACGCGGTCGACCACCACCTCGTGGGTCTTGCCGACGGCCTCGATGGTGACCTTGACGTTGGTCGCCGACTTCTGCAGCCCCTTCACGGTGGCACCGGTCAGGATCTTCATGCCCTGCTTCTCGAAGGACTTCCGGGCCAGGGCGCTGATTTCCTCGTCCTCGACCGGCAGCACCCGGTCCATCACCTCGACCACGGTGACCTCGGCGCCCAGCGCGTTGAAGAAACTGGCGAACTCGATGCCGATGGCGCCGGAGCCGATGACCAGCAGCGACTTGGGCATGGTGTCGGGGACCAGGGCCTCCTTGTAGGTCCACACCAGCTTGCCGTCGGGCTCGAGCCCCGGCAGCACGCGGGCCCGCGCCCCGGTGGCCAGGATGATGTGCGGTGCCGACAGCACGGTGGCGTTCTTGCCCTCGACCGCGAGCTTGCCCTTGCCGGCCAGCCGGCCGTGGCCTTCGATCACGGTCACCTTGTTCTTCTTGAGCAGGTGCTTGACGCCGGCCTGCAGCTGGGCCGCGACGGCACGCGAGCGGGCGACGATCTTGGCGAGGTCGAAGCCGGGCTTGCCGGCCGACAGGCCGTAGGAGTCGGCGTGCATCATGTTGCGGTAGACATCGGCCGAGCGCAACAGCGCCTTGGTCGGGATGCAGCCCCAGTTGAGGCAGATGCCGCCCAGGTGCTCGCGCTCGACGACGGCGGTGCGCATGCCGAGCTGGGCCGCACGGATGGCGGCCACATAACCGCCGGGACCGCCACCCAGGACCACCAGATCGAAGCTGTTCTCGGGCATCTTCTTCTCCACGAAACTCATTGGTCTTCCCCCCCGATCCGGTGCCGCTAGTCGCGGACGCCGGGGAAATAGCCGGCCAGGCGGGCCTCGATATCCAGGTCGTAGGCGTCGGCGAGGCGCCACAGGTTCAACCCCATCACCTCACGGAAAGCTCCGAGCAGCTGGTAGAAGCCGAAGCTGGGCATGGCGTGGCGGCGCCCGGCGCGGCGGTCCCACGCCTCCACCTCATCCATGTACTTGCGGCAGGCGGCGCGCATGGCGCCCAGCACGGACTGCGCCAACGCGTCCTCGGGCAGCAGCAGGCTGGTCTGGGAGATGAAGCGCCGCAGCTCGCCCACCGCCGAATAGCAGCGGTCCTGCTCCTCCGGCATGGCGAGGTGTCCGCTGAACAGGACGTTCCCCTCGATCATCGACATCAGGCCGGCCACCGCCTGGGCCTCCGCCGCCGAGGGAGCCGGGTCCTGCAGCGCCGGAAAGCCGGTCTTGGGCCGATCGAGATCGCGCACGCGCACCCGCATGGTCACGCCCCCGTGGCGACGGCCAGCGGCCGCCACGCCTGGTCGAGGTCGAAGGCGAGGTCGTGATCGGCCACGTAGCGCCACAGGAACGCATCGAAGTCGCCAGCGAACTCGTTGTCGATGAAGGCGGCCAGCGCCGCCGCCTTGGCGTGGTAGACCGGCATCAGGTCGAAGCGCCACCCCATCGGCGCCTTGGCCGCCTTGAACAGGGAGCCGTCGTCCTCGCCGGCCAGCACCCGGCGCACGATCCAGTTGCCGTCCTCGTCGAAACCCACGTGTTCACCCACCCCCATCTCGTCGACCAGTGCGTCGAGGTAGGGGAAGGCGGTGAAGGCGATGAGGAAGGCGGCCTCGGGCGGCGCGTCGGCGAGATCGGCCGGTTCGGGCATGCCGCGATAGCGGCAGACGAAGAACCGGGTCAGCGGGTCCCGCCGGCCGAGATCCTCGCGGCCCTCGGCGGCATAGATCTCCTTCAACTCCTCGCCCCAAAGCCGGGCGTTGCCGAACAGAGCAGCTTCGGCCGCCTTCATCCGGCCGTCACGCATCATCTCCTTAAAGCCCTCGAAGGCCGCCCGGATCGACGGCATGGAGCGGGCAATATCCTCGGCCAGGGCCATCCCCGGTCTCCTCAGATCAGCATCGACAACGGATCCTCGACGTACTTCTTGAAGGCGGCGAGGAATTCAGCCCCGATGGCGCCGTCCACCACCCGGTGGTCGACCGACAGGGTGCAGGTCATCATGGTGGCGACGGCAAGGGCGCCATTCTTGACCACCGGGCGCTGCTCTCCCGCCCCCACCGCCAGGATGCAGCCCTGCGGCGGGTTGATGATCGCGGCGAACTCGCGGATGCCGTACATGCCGAGATTGGAGATGGTGAAGCCGCCGCCCTGGTACTCCTCGGGCATCAGCTTGCCGTCGCGGGCCTTGCCGGCCAGCGCCTTCATCTCGTTGGAGATCTGCGACAGAGTCTTCTTGTCCGCCGACTTGACGATGGGGGTGATCAGGCCGTTGGGAGTGGCCACCGCCACCGAGATGTCGACCTCGGTGTAGCGGCGGATGGCCGCTTCGCCCCAGGCGGCGTTGGCGGCCGGCACCTTCCGGAGCGCCATCGCCACCGCGCGGACCACGAAATCGTTGACCGACAGCTTGTAGGCGTCGGAGCGCGCATTGGCCTCGGCCCGCAGCTTCAGCAGCGCGTCGATGTCGCAGTCGATGGTCAGGTAGAAGTGCGGCACCGTCTGCTTGGCCTCGGTCAGCCGCTTGGCGATGACCTTGCGCATCGAGGAATTGGGGATCTCCTCGTAGGGCGGCTCGAAGCCCGACACTTGCGGCGCGGCGACCGGTGCGGCGGCGGCCGGGGCAGCCGGAGCCGCCGCCGGACGGGGGGCAGCCTTGGCCTGCTCGATGTCGGCCTTGATGATGCGGCCGTGCGGACCGCTGCCCTTGACCTGCTTGAGGTCGAGACCGACCTCGGCCGCGAGGCGGCGGGCCAGCGGGCTGGCGAACACGCGCTCGCCATGCGCGGGCTGGGCACCATGCGCGGGTTGGGGGGCCACCGCCCCGCTGGCCGGCGCGGGGGACGGCGCGGCTGATTGCGGGGCGGCGGCGGGGGGCTGGGGTGCGGCGGCAGGTTGGGGCGCAGGCGCGGACGTCTTGGCCTTCAGCGCGGCGGCGTCCTCGCCCTCCTCCAGCAGCAAGGCGATGGGCTGGTTGACCTTGACGCCGGCGGTGCCGCCGGGGACCAGGATCTTGCCCAGCACCCCCTCGTCCACCGCCTCGAATTCCATGGTGGCCTTGTCGGTTTCGATCTCGGCAATGACATCGCCGGATTTGACCGCTTCGCCTTCCTTCTTCAGCCAGCGGGCCAGGGTGCCTTCGCTCATGGTCGGCGAGAGCGCGGGCATCAGGATCTCGATGGGCATGACGCGCTCCCCTTACTTGCGATAGCAGACCTGGCGCGCCGCCTCGACCACGCGGTCGGGCTGCGGCAGGTACAGCTTCTCGAGATTGGCGGCGTAGGGCATGGGCACGTCGGCGCCCGTCACCCGCACCAGCGGCGCATCGAGCCAGTCGAAGGCGTTCTCCATGATCACCGCGGCGATCTCGGAGCCGACGCTGGCGAACGGCCAGTCCTCCTGCACCGTGACGATGCGATTGGTCTTCTGGACCGAGCGCACGATGGTCTCGATATCGAGCGGACGGATGGTGCGCAGGTTGACCACCTCGGCCTCGATCCCCTCGCCCGCCAGCACCTGGGCGGCCTCCAGCGCGGTGTGCACCGAGCGGGAATAGGTCACGATGGTAACGTGGCTGCCCTCGCGCTCGATCTTGGCCTTGCCGATGGGAACGATGAAGTCCGGATCGTCGGGCACGTCGAAGCTCTGGCCGTACATGATCTCGTTTTCCAGCACGACCACCGGATTGGGGTCGCGGATCGCCGCCTTGAGCAGGCCCTTGGCGTCGGCCGCCGAATAGGGCGCCACCACCTTGAGGCCGGGGCAATGTGCGTACCAGGCGGCGAAGTCCTGGCTGTGCTGGGCGGCGACGCGGGCGGCGGCACCGTTGGGGCCGCGGAAGACGATGGGGCACGGCTGCTGCCCGCCCGACATGTAGAGCGTCTTGGCCGCCGAGTTGACCACATGGTCGATGGCCTGCATCGAAAAGTTCATGGTCATGAACTCGACGATGGGCTTGAGACCGGCGAAGGCGGCGCCGACGGCAAGACCGGCGAAGCCCATCTCGGTGATGGGGGTGTCGATCACCCGCTTGGGGCCGAACTCGTCCAGCAGGCCCTGCGACACCTTGTAGGCGCCCTGGTACTGGGCGACTTCCTCGCCCATCAGGAAGACCTTGTCGTCGCGGCGCATCTCCTCGGCCATGGCGTCGCGCAGGGCCTCGCGCACCGTCATGCGCACGAACTTCTCGTACACCTTCTCCTCGCCCATCGGCTTGGGCGCCGCCGGCGGCGGCTGCAGCGAGGTGGTCGGCGTCTCGGGCGCGGCGGCGGGCGCGGCGGCGATGGGCGCGGTGGCCGGGGTGTGGCCCTCCATGGCGCGGGCGAGGTCGGTGTCCTTCTCGCCCTCTTCCAGCAGGATGGCGATGGGGGTGTTGACGGCGACGCCCTCGGTGCCGCCCTGCACCAGGATCTTGCCGAGCCGGCCTTCCTCGACCGCCTCCATCTCCATGGTGGCCTTGTCGGTCTCGATCTCGGCCAGCACGTCGCCGGACTTGACCGCGTCACCTTCGTTCTTCAGCCAGCGGGCCAGCTTGCCCTCGGTCATGGTCGGCGACAGCGCCGGCATCAATACTTCGATCGGCATCCCCGCCTCCTCACGCTTCGATCAGCACGTCGGTCCACAGCTCGGACGGATCCGGCTCGGGACTGGATTGCGCGAAGTCGGCGGCCTCCTGGACCACGGCCTTGACCTCGCGGTCGATCTCCTTGAGGCCGGCCTCGTCGATGAGACCCTGCTCGAGAAGACGCGCCTTCAGCGTGTCGATGGGATCGTGCTGCTCGCGCATGCGCGTGACCTCCTCCTTGGTCCGGTACTTGGCCGGATCCGACATGGAGTGTCCGCGGTAGCGGTAGGTCTTCATCTCCAGGATGTAGGGGCCGTTGCCGGTGCGGGCATGCTCGAGCGCGCGGCCGGCGGCCTCGTAGACGGCCTGGACGCTCATGCCGTCCACCGCCTCGCCGGGAATGCCGTAGGCGGAACCGCGGCGGAACAGCTCGGTGCCGGCCGAGGCCCGCTCGATGGAGGTGCCCATGGCGTACTTGTTGTTCTCGACGACGTAGACGACCGGCAGCTTCCACAGGGCGGCCATGTTGAAGGCCTCGTAGACCTGGCCCTGGTTGACCGCGCCGTCGCCGAGATAGACGTGGGCGACGCCGCCGTCGCCGGAATACTGGTGGGCGAAGCCGAGGCCGGTGCCGATGGGCACCTGGGCGCCGACGATGCCGTGGCCGCCGAAGAACTTCTTCTCGCGGCTGAACATGTGCATCGAGCCGCCCTTGCCCCTGGAGTAGCCGCCGGCGCGGCCGGTGAGCTCGGCCATCACGCCCTTCGGATCCATGTTGCAGGCTAGCATCTGACCGTGGTCGCGATAGCTGGTCACCACCGAATCGGCGGAGCTGGCCGCGGCCATCATGCCGACCACCACCGCCTCCTGGCCGATGTAGAGGTGGCAGAAGCCTCCGATCAGCCCCATGCCGTAGAGCTGGCCCGCCTTCTCCTCGAACCGGCGGATCAGCAGCATGTCGCGATACCATTGGGTCATCTGGGCCTTGGTCGGCTCTGCCGCCTTGGCCTTCCGCTTCGCGATCGCCATGGTTCCTCCCGGGGCTTGTCGCGTTGTGTTAGCTCAATAGGTAAACTAGGTTACCCTTTATTGCAAGAGCCTTCGCATCACGAACTTCTTGTATTGCAACGCAAAAACCAATGTTAACTCGTTTCTGGTTAACCGCCCAAACCCATGCCGTTTGGCAGGCAGATCATGTTCGCGCGCCCCGCCCCTGTCCACCCGGCGAAGGGGATAGCAGGGCGATCCATCCGGCGAGAGGATGACCGCCCGACGGGATATATCGGGAGAAGGGAGGCGTTTGGGGAGAGGGCGCGCCAGGGGCTTACGCCACTCCACCGTCATGCCCGCGCTTGACGCGGGCATCCCAGCGGACACCCACAAGGCATGGATCGCCGGGTCAAGCCCGGCGATGACGGAACAAATTGTGGAGGACGCTACTTCTTCTCGAAGACGACCACTTCGTCGTCGCGGCCCATGTTCAGCATGACGCGGGCCCGCTCTTCCAGCATGTCGGGGTCGAGGTGGTCGGGGCGCAGCAGCAGCACCCGATGCTCGATGGCCTGGCGGTCGGTGGTGACCTTGGCCAGCTGCAGCTCGGCCTCGAGGATCTCGTTCTTGAGACGGACCCAGGCCAGGATGCCGCGATCGCCTTCCACCGTGTGGTAGGCGAAGTACGCCACGGCTCCCAGCCCGATCAACGGACCGACCATATGGCGACAGCGGCGGTAAAGTTCCTGCAACATGGGAGGGATGGAATCACGGACGATTCCGCCAGTCAACAAATGCCGATTCGTTAGATTCACTTTTTTGCTACAGGAGTCATTGGTGTTGCAGAAATGACTCACGACTGGCTTGACCAAGAAAGATTGCAATGTGAATAAAATGAGAACGTTTATTCTTGTTTGAGAGCACAGGACGCTCAGATGTTGTGCCGGCGGGACGACACGACCCCAGATCTTGCCTCCCGGCGGACGAGATTCCTCGCCTCCGCTCGGGATGACACTTGAACACCCTCCCCCCTGTCATTCCGGGTGGACCGGGACGGCACTCCGCAAAAGAAAAACGGCCGGGGATTTCTCCCCGGCCGCTTGGCATCCGAGCCTGAAGACGCCGATCAGCGCTTCATGATGGTCTTGCCGGCGTAGCGGGCCACCGGGCCGAGCTGCTCCTCGATGCGGATCAGCTGGTTGTACTTGGCCAGGCGGTCGGAGCGCGACAGCGAGCCGGTCTTGATCTGGCCGCAATTGGTGGCCACCGCCAGGTCGGCGATGGTCGAGTCCTCGGTCTCGCCCGAGCGGTGCGACATCACGGCGGTGTAGCCGGCCTTGTGCGCCATCTCGACTGCTTCCAGGGTCTCGGACAGGGTGCCGATCTGGTTGACCTTGACCAGGATCGAGTTGGCCAGGCCCTTGTCGATGCCCATGGACAGGCGCTGCGGATTGGTGACGAACAGGTCGTCGCCGACCAGCTGGACCTTGCCGCCCAGCTCGTCGGTCAGCATCTCCCAGCCGTCGAGGTCATCCTCGGCGCAGCCGTCCTCGATCGAGATGATCGGATAGTTCTTCACCAGCTTGGCGTAGAACTTGACCATGGCCTTCTGGTCGAAGGACTTGCGGGCGCCTTCCATCTCGTACTTGCCGTTCTTGAAGAACTCGGTCGAGGCGGCGTCGAGCGCCAGCATGATGTCCTCGCCCGGCTTGTAGCCGGCCTTCTCGACGGCCTGCATGATGAAGTCGAGGGCCGCCTCGGCGCTCTTGAGGTTGGGGGCGAAGCCGCCCTCGTCGCCGACGTTGGTGTTGTGGCCGGCGTCCTTCAGGGCCTTCTTCAGGCTCTGGAACACCTCGGAGCCCATGCGGATGGCGTCGGCGCAGGTCGGCGCGCCCACCGGCATGATCATGAACTCCTGGATGTCGATCGGATTGTCGGCGTGGGCGCCGCCGTTGATGATGTTCATCATCGGCACCGGCAGGGTGGCGGCGAAGGCGCCGCCGACATAGCGGTAGAGCGGCAGGCCGGCGTCATCGGCGGCCGCCTTGGCCACCGCCAGCGACACGCCGAGGATGGCGTTGGCGCCCAGGCGGGCCTTGTTGGGGGTGCCGTCCAGGTCGATCATGGTGCGGTCGATGACCAGCTGGTCCTCGGCGTCCATGCCCGAGAGCGCGTCGTAGATCTCGCCGTTGACGGCCTCGACCGCCTTCATCACGCCCTTGCCACCGTAGCGACCCTTGTCGCCGTCGCGCAGCTCGACCGCCTCGTGGGCGCCGGTCGAGGCGCCCGACGGAACCGCGGCGCGGCCCAGGATGCCGTTTTCGAGGACGACGTCGACTTCGACGGTGGGATTGCCGCGGGAGTCGAGGATCTCGCGAGCGTGAATGTCGATGATGGCGGTCATTGCGTTCTCTCCAAGACTTCTTATCGGTCGGATCAACCCAGATCGACGGGGTAGCACTTGGCCGTGGCGTCGAACTTCATCAGCATCTCGATCAGCGCCGGCATGCCCGAGATCGGGATCATGTTGGGCCCGTCCGAGGGGGCCCGGTCGGGATCGGGATGGGTCTCGATGAACACGGCGGCGATGCCCAGCGACACCGCCGCTCGCGCCAGCACCGGCGCGAAGCGGCGGTCGCCGCCCGACGAGGCGCCCTGCCCGCCCGGGCTCTGCACCGCGTGGGTGGCGTCCATCACCACCGGATAGCCGGTGGCCGCCATGATCGGCAGGGACCGCATGTCGGCGACCAGGTCGCCGTAACCGAAGCTGGCCCCCCGCTCGGTGAGCAGGATGCGCTCGTTGCCGGTGCTCGCCACCTTGCCGGCGACATTGGCCATCTGGTTGGGGGCCAGGAACTGGCCCTTCTTGACGTTGACCACCGCGCCGGTGCGCCCCGCCGCCAGCAGCAGGTCGGTCTGCCGGCACAGGAAGGCCGGGATCTGCAGGATGTCGACCACCTGCGCCACCGGCGCGCACTGCTCTTCCGAATGGATGTCGGTGAGCACCGGCAGGCCCAGCTTGGCCTTGATCTCGGCGAACACCGGCAGGGCGCCGTCGAGGCCGATGCCGCGCTTGCCGCCCAGAGAGGTGCGGTTGGCCTTGTCGAAGGACGATTTGTAGATCAGGCCGATGCCGGCTTCCCGCGCCATCTCCTTCAGCGCCTGCGCGCATTCGAGAGCGTGATCGCGGCTCTCCATCTGGCACGGGCCGGCGATCAGCACCAGGGGCAAATCGTTGCCGAAGGTGATGTCACCGACCGTGACGTGCTTGGGCGCCGCCATGGCGTCAGACCAGCCGCGACTGCCGCACCGCGGCTTCGATGAAGCTGGTGAACAGCGGATGGGGGTCGAACGGCTTGGACTTCAGCTCCGGGTGGAACTGCACCGCGACGAACCACGGATGGTCGGGGAATTCGACGATCTCGGGCAGGATGCCGTCGGGCGACAGGCCGGAGAACGACAGGCCGGCCTTCTCCAGCAGCCCGCGGTATTCCATGTTCACCTCGTAGCGGTGGCGATGGCGCTCGCTGATGCTGTCGGCGCCGTAGATCTCGCGCACCCGCGATCCCGGCTTGAGCATGCATTCGTAGGCGCCCAGGCGGAGCGTGCCGCCCATGTCGCCGCCGGCCTGGCGCTTCTCCAGGGCATTGCCCTTCAGCCATTCGGTCATCAGGCCGACCACCGGATTCTCGCAGGGGCCGAACTCGGTCGAGCTGGCGCCCGACAGGCCGGCGAGATTGCGGGCGGTCTCGATCACCGCCATCTGCATGCCGAAACAGATGCCGAAATAGGGCACCCGGCGCTCGCGGGCGAAGCGGACCGCCTCGATCTTGCCGCCGGCACCGCGCTCGCCGAAACCGCCGGGCACCAGGATGCCGTGGCACGGCTCCAGATGCTGGACCGTGTCCTCGCGCTCAAAGATCTCGGAATCGATCCAGTTGAGGCGGACCTTGACGTTGTTGGCGATGCCGCCGTGCGTCAGCGCCTCGGCCAGCGACTTGTAGCTGTCGAGCAGGCTGGTGTACTTGCCCACCACCGCGATGGTGACTTCGCCCTCGGGCTGGCGGATGCGGTCGACGATATTGGTCCAGCGCGACAGCACCGGCTTCTTGGCCTCGATGCGGAAGTGCTTGCACACCTGCTCGTCGAGACCCTGCTCGTGATAGCTGACCGGCACCTGGTAGATGGTGTCCACGTCGAGCGCCGGGATGACCGCGTCGTAGCCGACATTGCAGAACAGCGCGATCTTCTTGCGCTCGCCGTCGGGGATCTCGCGGTCCGAGCGGCACATCAGCAGGTCGGGCTGGATGCCGACGCTCAACAGCTCCTTGACCGAGTGCTGGGTCGGCTTGGTCTTGAGCTCGCCGGCCGACGGGATGTAGGGCAGCAGGGTCAGGTGCACGAACATCACCCGGTCGCGGCCCAGTTCGTTGCCCAGCTGGCGGATGGCCTCGAGGAACGGCAGCGACTCGATGTCGCCGACCGTGCCGCCGATCTCGCACAGGCAGAAATCCTCGTCGGTGAGGTCGGACTTGATGAAGTCCTTGATGGCGTTGGTGACGTGCGGAATCACCTGCACGGTGGCGCCGAGATAGTCGCCGCGGCGCTCGCGCGCGATCACGTCGGAATAGATGCGCCCGGTGGTGATGTTGTCGCTCTTGCGCGAGGCGACGCCGGTGAAGCGCTCGTAGTGGCCCAGATCCAGGTCGGTCTCGGCCCCGTCGTCGGTGACGTAGACCTCGCCGTGCTGATAGGGGCTCATGGTGCCCGGATCGACGTTGAGGTAGGGGTCGAGCTTCCTCAGGCGCACCTTGAAGCCGCGCGCCTGCAGGCAGGCGCCGAGGGCGGCCGAGGCCAGCCCCTTGCCGAGGGACGACACCACACCGCCGGTGATGAAGATGAAACGCGTCATTGGCCCCTTGCTCTCAAACTGGGACACCCCAAGCAACCGGACCGGCCCACTTCCCCTGCCGTGGCCGGCCCATCCCCTGCGATCGCCGCGCGCTTACCGCGAGAGTGGCGCGCTCGGCTCGGCCGGCTGGGCCGGGGCCGCCGGCTGCTGGGCGGTCGGCGCGGCGGCCGGCAGACGGTCGAAGGGCGAACCGCCCTGGGACCGGCTGTTGGCGACGAGCGCCAGGATCAGGCTGGTCACGAAGAACGCCGCCGCCACGATGGCGGTGGTGCGGGTGAGCAGGTTGCCGGCGGCACGGCCCGACATCAGGCCGCCGCCGCCCCCGCCGATGCCCAGTGCCCCGCCCTCGGAGCGCTGGAGCAGGATGACGCCCACCAGCGCGATGGCCAGAAGCAGATGGATGACGAGAATGATCGGAAAGACGTCCATGCATCACCACGAAATGACCCGCCCCGGGGAGCCCGCCGTCGCCGGCGGCCCGAGGCGCTGGAAATGTTCGAGCGTTTTTTAGACCCCCGCGCCGAGGAAGGCTAGTGCAAAAAGCAGGGGGTTTTTCATTGGCCCTCAGGCGCCGGGCGCTCGCATCCGCTCGCTTGGCTCCTCCGCTTCGCTCCGGCGCGCTCAATGCGCTTAGTCCTCGCGACGCTCGTCCCCCTTCCCGGCAAGCCCAGGCGCCCCCTCGTCATCCTGAGAGAGCGGAGCGACCGAAGGATCTCGATCCGCCAGGGCAGTGCCCAGGCCCCGGAAGATCCTTGGCTTCGCCCAGGATGACAGTGATTGCCTCGCTAGGCTCGTCCCGCTACCCCCGGCTAGCCTAAGGGCTTACTCCCCACTCCCGGGCGCGCAAAAAGTGCGGGGCGACCTACCCCGCCCTGGTCACCACGGTAACGCCAGGCACCTTCGGCCTCTCAATGAGTTGAATTGCGCCCATATCACTAAAACTTTTTTGAAATCGCCGCCGCCACAGCAGATTCGGATGGAGACCAAGCCGAAATGGCTGTCCGAGAATTTTTGAATGGATCAAAAATCGCCTTCGAACAGATCAAGGATGCTGCGGATACGAATGCTCCTGAGATCAGGAATCGCAATTACTACGCCAGTGCAGGCGATAGAAAATGGTTACTGGCCCTAAGTACCTCTTCTTCACCAAACAAGATGCACGTCATGTTCAGTGCGGCCCCGCGGTGAACTGAGGCAGTGCCAGGCCCCGGAAGATCCTCCGCTCCGCTCAGGATGACAGCCGCGCGCATAGTCCTCGCGACGCTCGTCCCCCTTCCCGGCAGGCCCAGGCGCCCCCTCGTCATCCTGCGGAGCGACCGAAGGATCTCGATCCGCCAGGGCAGTGCCCCGGGTCCCGAAAGATCCTTCGCTTTGCTTAGGATGACGGTGATTGCCGCCACCCTCGTCCGTTCCCCCCTCCCCCGGCTTGCCGGGGGAGGGTCGGGGTGGGGGCATTATTACGCGCAGGCGCGGGCGACGGCCCAGAAGTCCTCGACCTTGAGGCTGGCGCCGCCGATCAGGCCGCCGTCCACATCGGCCAGGGCGATCAGCTGGGCGGCGTTGTCGGGCTTCATGGAGCCGCCGTAGAGGATGCGCATCTTGGCCGCCTCGACGGCGCCCACCTTCTTGACCAGCTCGGCGCGGATGAAGGCGTGGACCTCCTGGGCCTGCTCCGGGGTGGCGACGCGGCCGGTGCCGATGGCCCACACCGGCTCGTAGGCGATGACGGTGTTGGCGGCGGTGGCGCCGTCGGGCAGCGAGCCCCACAGCTGGGTCTTGTTGACGTCCAGCGTGCGGCCCTCGTCACGCTGGGCCAGGGTCTCGCCGATGCAGACGATGGCGATCAGGCCGGCGGCATGGGCGGCCTCGGCCTTGGCCTTGACCACCGCGTCGGTCTCGCCGTGGTCGGTGCGGCGCTCGGAATGGCCCAGGATGACGTAGGCGCAGCCCAGGTCCTTCAGCATGGCGGGCGAGGTGTCGCCGGTATGGGCGCCCGAGGTCTTGGCATGGCAATCCTGGCCGCCGACGGCGACGCCCGATCCCTCGACGGCCTTGGCCACCTCGGAGATCAGGGTGAACGGCGGGCAGACCAGCACGTCACAGGCCAGATTGGGCTCGGCCTTGCGCTTGGCGGCCACGCCGGCGGCCAGCGCGACGCCGTCCGCCTTGAGCATGTTCATCTTCCAGTTGCCGGCGATCAGCGGGCGTCGGGTGCTCATCTTCTTGTCTCCTCCCTTCGATTATCCGCCGGGGCATATACCACCCCGCGCGGCAAAGAAAAAGGGCGGGTCGCCATCGCAACCCGCCCTCGTCCACGACCAACGCCCTCGGTCAGACCGGGGTCTTGGCGATGACGACCGCGCGCTTGCGCAACGAGCACGAGAACGCGAGCATGAACCGCAGGGCATCCTGGGTTTCCGGCCGGGACAGCATCTTGACGGTGCCGATGAGGCCGCCACCCGAGCCGGGGATGTTGCACTGGTCGAGCGCGTCTTCCAGCGAGCCCTTGGCCTCGTGGGCCAGGGTCGCCAGATCCTCGGTCGCCAGGTTGTTGACCATGTGCTCGATGAACGAGAACGCACGCTCAACCATGGAGTCGTTGGCCGCCCGGCGGACGGCATGGATCACCTGCACCAGGTCGATGAGAGTCTCCAGGGCACCGTTGCGGTGCATGGAGGCCAGCCCGTCGAGCAGGGCGCCGAGGCCGGCCCGCACGTCGGGATCGTTGAGCTTGTCGACGATCTCAAGCGTGTTGCCGGCGGTGGAGGCCAGGCGTTCGACCATGCTGTCGCAGAGCGCGTTGCGCACCCCCTGCAGCAGCTGGGCGGCCTCGCCCACCGCGGGCGGCATGGTCGGAGGAGTGAGGTCGGTCATTGTCGCCTCCCCTCTACAGCAGGCCGCGGGCCGACAGCCAGTACAGCCGGTTGTAGGCGAGTTTGAACCAGTGGAGCATCTGCGACGGCGGCGCGACGGTCGGCGGCGTGGTGTAGTTGAACCACACGTAGGTGCCCGAGCTGAAGCCCGTCTCGATGAAGCAGAAGGCCTTGCCGTCGTAGTCGCGGGCCCAGCGGTCCTCCTGCACCAGCGACACCAGGTTGTCGATCAGCACGTCGGCCTCGAAGTGGGCGGTCGAGCCGGCCTTCGAGATCGGGATGTTGGTGGTGTCGCCGACCACGAACACGTTGGTCGAGCCCTCGCGGTGCAGGGTCTTGGTGTTGGTCGGCACCCAGCCGCCCTTGCCCAGGTTCGAGCCGCTGATGACCGACGCACCCTCGTGCGGGGGGACGGTGATCAGCAGGTCGTACGGCAGCTCGACCCCTTCCATCGAGGTGATGGTCTTCTTCTCGGGATCCACCTTCTCGGTGTTGAAGAAGATCTCGGACTTAATGTTGAGCTGGTCGAACACCGGAACCGCCCAATGCGCCACCGGCTCGAGCGAGTGCAGGCGGCCGATGGGGTAGGTGTAAGTGATCTCGGTCTTGTCGCGCAGGCCACGCTGCTGCAGGAACTCGTGCAGCATCAGCGTCATCTCGAGCGGCGCCACCGGGCACTTGTGCGGGGCGTTGACGTTCAGGACGATCTTGCCGCCCTGGAACGAGTTGAGGGCGTCACGCAGCTTGCGGGCGGCCTCGAGCTCATAGAACCAGTGGGCGCCCTCCTTCATGCCGGGAACGTTCTGCGGCATGCAGCGCGAGCCGGTGGCGAGCACCAGGTAATCGTACTTGAAGGTGCGGCCGGCCTCGGTGTGGACCTGATTGTTGTCGACGTCGATCTGCTTGGCCGGGTCGATGAACAGGTTGACACGGCGGTCGAGCACGCGGCGCTGGTCGCGGAACAGCTCCGCCTCGCGGATGCGGCCGAACGGCACGTACAGCAGGCCGGGCTGGTAGAGATGCTGCTCGGAATTGCCGATCATGGTGATGCTGACGGCGCCCGAACGAAGCTGGTCACCCAGCTGGCGGCACAGGCCGTTGGCGACGATGGTGCCCGACAGGCCGCCACCGACGATCAAAATCGCCTTGGACATTAGCGTAACCTCCCTCGGTTCGTTTTGCTTTTCACGTCGTACAGGCCGTCTTGCGCGGCCATTGGGGGGCGCTTGGCGCCCCCGGGTACCCACGCCTTATTTCGCCTTGCGGACGACGACGGCCCAATAGCCGTCATGGTCGGTGGTGCCGACGTACTCATGGCCGACCTTGCTAACCCACGCGGGGATGTCGGTGGCCGAGCCCTTGTCGGAAGACAGCACCTCGACCTCGTCGCCGATGCTGGCCAGCTTGAGAGCGGCGATGAGTTCCATCAGGGGGCCGGGGCAGAAGGCGCCGCGGGCGTCGATGGTCTGGCGTTCGGCCATGGTCGTGTTCCTTCGTTCTTCTTGAGGTCAGATGGTGATCAGCTCGCCCGCCTCGGCGTCGGCGAGGAACTTGGCGAGGCCGGCGGCGCCGTCGAACAACCCCTCGACCAGGTCGCGCTCGGGCTCCCAGTGCTTGAGGTCGAGCACCATCGAGCACGCCCACACCTTCATCTCGCCCAGCATCTTGCCCTGCTCGAACAGCTCGATGGCGTCCGGGACCTTGTGGGTCATGAACAGCTCGTGGAAGTGGCCGCCGTGGTAGCGCTGCTCGGCGCTCAGGCCGCGCTGGAACGGCAGCAGGGCGTTCATCGTCACGAAGACCTCGACCGGACGGTCGGAGACGGCGGCAACCGAGGCGATCATCGCCGCCAGCTGGATCTTCTCGTGCTCTCCCGAGCAAAGCATGATGTACAGGGGGGGTGAAGCCATCGGTCGTTTCCTCTGCGACGTATTCTCAATTGCTTTAGAAGGTCCTTACCTTCGGAAGTCATTATATAAACTGGGTGTGGGTATACGGCGCAAGAGCATTTCGGCTCCGCCGTCGACGATCACCGCGACAGGCAGATCCCCACCCCGCCGAAGGTCCTGATTCTCGGGCGATTCCATGTTGCGAGGGCTAAGAGCCACTCTTATTATGCCCCGACCTTCGTCCGGCCTCCGGCCGCGGCGCTCCTTCAGCTTGAATGGTTTTCCTCGACATGCTCGATACGCTGCGCAACGCCTCCAAGACCTGGGTCGTCAAGCTGTTGTTCGGCCTGCTGATCCTGAGCTTCGTCGCCTGGGGCGTCGGCGACGTGATCCGCGGCGGCCTGTTCGGTCACGGCCCGGCCATCGAGGTGGGCAAGACCAGCATCCCGGCCGCCGAGGTCAACGTCGAATTCAAGCGCGAGGTCGACCGCCTGCAGCCGATGTTCGGCGGCAAGCTCACCGCCGAGGACGCGCGCAAGCTCGGGCTGATGGACCGCACCATCGAGACCATCGTCACCCGCACCCTGATCGACGAGGCGGCCCGCCGCCTGGGGCTGGCCGCTCCCGAGGACGCGGTGCTGGCGCAGATCGCCAACGATCCCACCTTCCGCAACGAGCTCGGCCAATTCGACCGCGACCGCATGCGCATGATCCTGTCGCGCAACGGGCTGTCCGAGATGGAATACCTGCGCATGGAGCGCGGCAACATCATGCGCAACCAGATCGGCGGCGCGTTGATGGCCGGCGTGACGCCGCCCGGCGCGCTGGTCACCCCGCTGGTGCGCTGGCGCGAGGAGCGGCGCGTGGCGGACACCATCCTGGTGCGCGACGATTCGGTCGCGCTGCCGCCCGCCCCCGAGCCGGCGATCCTCGAGGCCTATTACAAGGACAAGGCGGCGCGCTTCATGGCGCCCGAGTATCGCGCCCTGACGGTGCTGCTGCTGCGTCCGGTCGACGTCGCCGACGAAGTCGAGGTCACCGACGACATGATCGCCGACGCCTACAAGCAGCGCGCCGAGGAATTCCACACCCCCGAGCGCCGCCAGGTCAGCCAAGTCGTGCTCGACAACCAGGCCGCCGCCGACAAGGCGGCCGAGATGGTCAAGGCCGGCAAGGACCTCGCCGCCATCGGCAAGGATCTGGGCCAGCCCGTCGTCGACCTAGGCGCCGTCGAGAAGGGCGAGTTGCCCGACGACCTGGGCAAGGCCGTGTTCGGGCTCGACAAGCCCGGCATGATCGCGCCGGTCAAGACGCCGCTCGGCTGGCACGTGGCCCGGGTCGTCTCCATTGCGCCGGAGCGCACCCGCAGCCTCGCCGAGGTCCGCTCCACCATCGAGAAGGATCTGCGCCGGGAGAAGGCCGTCGACCGCCTGGCGGAGCAGGCCAACAAGATCGAGGACGCCCTGGGTGGCGGCGCCACCCTGGAGGAGACCGCCAAGCGGTTCGAGCTGCAGCTGGTCAAGGTGCCGGCCATCGACGCCCAGGGCAAGGATCCGTCCGCCAAGCCGGTGGCCGAGATCCCCAAGGTCGACACCTTCCTCGACGTGGCCTTCCATACCGAACAGGGCACCGAAAGCCCGCTGACCGACAACGGCGACAACGGCTACTACCTGGTCCGCGTCGACCAGGTCACGCCGCCGCAGCCGAAGGCCTTCGAAACCGTCAAGGGGGAGGTCCTGGCCGCCTGGCAGGCCGAGAAGCGCCACGAGCAGGCAGGCCAGCGGGCCGACAACGTCGCCCAGCAGCTCAAGAACGGGGCGGCCGCCGCTTCGGTCGCCGCCTCCTTCGGACTGAAGGCCGCCGCGACGGCGCCGTTCACCCGCGAGGGCTCCGAGACCGCCAAGCTGCCGCCGGCGGTGGTGAGCGACCTGTTCAACGCCCAGCCCGGCGGCGTGGCCATCGGTCCGGCCCCGGCCGGCTGGGTCGTCGCCCGCCTGGACAAGGTGATCGCCTTCGATCCCGCCGCCCAGCCCGACGCCACCGAGAACGCCCGCAAGCGCCTGTCGCAGACGCTGGCGACCGACCTTCTCGATCAGTACGTGGCCGCCCTCAATGCCGAGATCGGCGTCAAGGTCGACCGCAGCCAGCTCGTCCGCGAAGAATAGAAATGACCGTCCTTCCCGAGTTCACCGCGTTCCGCGCCAACTACGACGCCGGCAAGCCCCAGGTCGTCTGGCGCACCCTGGTCGCCGACCTGGAGACCCCGGTTTCCGCCTACCTCAAGCTGGCCAACGGCCAGCCCTACGCCTTCCTGCTGGAATCGGTCGAAGGCGGCGCCGTGCGCGGGCGCTACTCGGTGCTGGGCCTGAAGCCCGACCTGATCTGGAAGTGCGAGGGCAACCAGGCCTGGATCAATCGCAACGTACGGGCCGGCTCCGGCGCGTTCGAGCCCTGTCCGGTCGCGGCGGACAAGGGGACGATGGCGTCGCTGCGCGCGCTGATCGCCGAATCCCAGGTCGAGATCCCGCCGAGCCTGCCGCCGATGTCGGCCGGACTGATCGGCTATATGGGCTACGACATGATCCGGCTGATCGAGCGGCTGCCGGACAACAATCCCGACGAGATCGGCGTGCCGGACGGCATGTTCATGCGCCCGACCGTGATGGCGGTGTTCGACAACGTCAACGGCACCCTCACGGCTGTAGTGCCGGTGTGGCCGCGCCCGGGCCTCGACGCCCAGGCGGCGTTCGACCTCGCCAGCGAGCGGCTCGAACACGTGGTCGAGGCGCTGGAGAGCCCCCTGCCCATCCCCGAATTCGACCGCAGCGAGCACGCGCCGATCCCGGTTCCCGACGTGTCGCAGGCCGAATACTGCCGCATGGTGGAGAGGGCCAAGGAGTACATCGCCGCGGGCGACATCTTCCAGGTGGTGCTGTCGCAGCGCCTTTCGGTGCCGTTCAAGCTGCCGCCCTTCTCGCTCTACCGCGCGCTGCGGCGGATGAATCCCAGCCCGTTCCTGTTCTACCTCAATTTCGGCGGCTTCCAGCTGGTGGGCTCCAGCCCCGAGATCCTGGTGCGTTTGCGCGACGGCGAGGTCACCATCCGCCCCATCGCCGGCACCCGGCGGCGCGGCCTCACCCCCGCCGAGGACGAGGCGCTGGCGGCCGACCTGCTGGCCGATCCCAAGGAACTGGCCGAGCACCTGATGCTGCTCGACCTCGGCCGCAACGACGTCGGCCGCGTCGCCGAGATCGGCACGGTCGAGGTGACCAAGAAGATGATCGTCGAGTACTACTCGCACGTCATGCACATCGTCTCCAACGTCGAGGGCCGCATCCGTCCGGATTGCGACGCCATGGACGCGCTGATGGCCGGCTTCCCGGCCGGCACCGTGTCGGGCGCCCCCAAGATCCGGGCCATGGAAATCATCGACGAGCTCGAGACCAAGCGCCGCAGCTTCTACGCCGGCTGCATCGGCTACATCGGCGGCAACGGCAACATGGACACCTGCATCGCGCTCCGCACCACCCTGGTCAAGGACGGCATCATGTACGTCCAGGCCGGCGCCGGCATCGTCGCCGACTCGGTGCCCGAGAGCGAGCACGAGGAATGCCTGAACAAGGCCCGGGCCCTGATCCGGGCCGCCGAGGACGCGCTGGACTACACGCTGGTCAAGCAGTAGAGACCACCGCCCTGGCCGGGCTGGGCCCGGCCAGGACGGCAGACATGGTCGGGGACCTCAGGCCGCCCCGCCGAAGGTGAAGCCGGCGTCGTCGACCGCCTTCCTGACCTGCTGCTCGCTGGCCCCGTCGACGGTGACCGCGGCGGCGGCGAGGTCGACGGTGACCTTGGCCTCCGGGGCTTCCGCCTTGATGGCGTTCTCCACCGCGCGGGCGCACCCGCCGCAGGTCATCCCGGTCACGCGATATGCTTCAGCCATGGCAACCTCCTGGTTCATGTCGGGGGGAGTGTGAACCTTCCCGCCGCGGGAAGGTCAAGTGCCGTTGCCCTCGCCCGCCGCCTGCTGCCGCTTGACGATGGCGGTCAGGGGCACGAGCACGAAGCCGTGGGCCTCGAGCGTCGGCAGCCACGCCGACAGCGCCTCGATGGTGGCGTCGTGGGGGTGGCCGATGGCGATGGCGGCGCCGTGCTTGCGGGCATAGGCCTCCACCTTGGCCAGCTGGGCCTTGACCGCCGCGACCGACTGCTCGTTGTCGATGAAGACGTTGCGGGCGGCGAAGGGGACGCCGGCGCGGCGGGCCGCTTCGGGGGCGACGCTCTTGTCGGTGGTCACCGAATCGAGGAACAGCAGGCCGCGGCGGCGCAGTTCCTCCATCACCACCCGCATGCCGGCCGCATCGGCGGTGAAGCGGCTGCCCATGTGGTTGTTGACGCCGACGAAGCCCTCAAAGCGATTAAGCCCCCAGTTCAGGCGTCGGCGGATCTCCTCCGAGGAAAGGCCGACCTCCAGGACATCCGGGCCGGGGTCGTAGGCCTCGCCTTGCGGCTGCATCGGCACGTGCAGCATGAGTTCATGGCCGCGCTGGCGCGCGGCGGCCGTCTCGTGCTCCAGGTCCTCGGCGTAGGTCATGAACGCCAGGGTCAGCGGCGCCCGCAGCGCGAGGGTGCGGACGCTGCGCTTCTTGTCCACCCCCATGTCGTCCAGCACCACCGCGATCATCGGTTGCCCGGCGGTGCGGGGAGCCGCCACGGCGAACCGCCGCCAGGCCGGCGTGTCGGGAGTGGCGGGACTGACCGGCGGCTGCGGCAGGATCAACGGCACCGATGCTTCCTGCACCTGGGGGGGCGGGTCCTCCTGGCCCTCGGGGCGATAGCCGTCGTCGGCGGCGCCGCCGGGACGGGGCAATGGCATCGGCGCGATCGGGCGAAAGCGGTCGTCGGCGGCGACCGCGGCGACATCCTCATGGCGGGCGGGGCGATCGAGCGACTCCGCCGGAATGGTCGCCGGGGGCTTGGACGGCCCGGTGGCGACCAAGCCGATCCCGACGCCAAGGCCGACGCCGACGAGCAGCACCGCGCCCATCAAGGCCGGGACTGCCACCGGGTGATCCTTCAGCCCCTTCTTCGGCGTGGTCAACATGCGCCTGATATCGCGCCGGGACACGCAACCTCCTCTGTCAGCCGCCGCGGTTATATCGTGTGGATAATGCGGAAGGAAGTGGGGGTCCGAAAAAGCTGATTCACCACAAACGCGCCGGTAGAAAGCGACACGCACAGCACAGAATAAGGCCGATGCACAGCCACTAAAATGACACAAAGACAATCAAGATGAGATAATCGTTAAAATTCTATAAAGGCTCAAAACTGGCGATAAAAAGCGCCTGGAAAATTAAATACCGCGCACACTGGAAATATACACCCAGGTAAACGCAACCATATTCCGGACCGTTTATTGTTGCGATTGCGTGGCGACTAGGGTCCCCACCCCAGAAGGTCTACTCATTATCGTGAGACCTACGCCAACACGCGCGATTGCAGTTGAAAAATCCGCGCAGACGTGGTAGCCGTTATCTCTATGTGGGGTAGTCGGTTAGCAGAATAGCACGACCGTGCCACCACTTGCCTGCTCGCAGGGACCGGACCCCCCAGATATGGGGCGCTCGGGCCTCGGGGGCATATGCCAGGGCAGAATTCCGTGGCTCGTCTTGAGGCCTGAAGTGAGGGGGGTTCTATGACCGTTTATACCGGCACCGCGTCGAACGACACGTACACACTTGACACGGCCAACGCGGTCGACGTCGATCTGGGCAATCAGACCGACACCCTCAAGATTGCGGGCACCGCCGCGATCAACATCACGGTCTCCAACGTCGAGACGATCATCGGCAATGCCGGCGACGAGACCATCACCCTTGGAACCGCGTGCACCAGCGGAAACATCAACCTCGGCGCCGGCACCGACGTGCTGACCCTCGCCAACGGGACGAACACCCTCGTCGTCTCGAACGTCGAGACCGTCATCGGTAACGCGGGCGCGGACACGCTTACCCTCAGCGCGGCCCAGACCACCGGCACCATCGACCTCGGCGACGGCATCGACAAGCTGACGCTGGCCAACGTCACCAACACCTTCACCGTCAGCAACGTCGAGACCCTCACCGGCGGCACGGGCGCGGACACCATCACCCTCGGCGCGGCCCAGGGCTCGGGCAAGATCGACCTTCTTGGCGGCGTCGACCGCCTGAACCTCGCGGATGGCGGCAACACGCTCACCGTCACCAACGTCGAGTGCGTGGTCGGTGGCAGCGGCACCGACGTGGTCACCCTCGGGACCGGCAACAACACCACCTCGGTGACCGGCGTCGAGACCATCATCAGCGGGACCGGCAACGATTCGATCACCTTGAGCACGGCCGCCACCGGCGTCTCGGTCGACCTCGGCTCCAGCAGCGATACCCTGACCCTTGCCGCCGGCACCAACAGCCTCTCCGTGTCCGGCGTCGAGACGATCGTCGGTAAGGGCGGCGACGACACGATCACGCTGACCAATGTGGCGGGATCATCCAGCAATACGACCATCGACCTCGGCAATGGCACCGACGTGCTGAACCTCGCCAATGGGGCCAACACGCTGGTCGCCAAGAACGTCGAGACCATCATGGGCAACGACGGCGCCGACACCCTCACCCTGGGCGCGGCCCAGTCGAGCGGCACCATCGATCTTGGCAACGGCACCGACAAGCTGAATCTGACCGCCGGCCAGGCTTACACCCTGACCGTCACCAATGTTGAATCGATTACCGGCAACACCGGCAACGAGACCATCACCCTGGGTGCTGTTCAGACGAGCGGCAAGATCGACCTCGGCGCCGGCACCGACAAGCTGACCCTCGCCGACGGCGGCGACAATACGCTGTCGGTCGCCAACGTCGAGAGCGTGGTGGGCGGCGACGCCAACGACGCCATCACCTTCACCTCGGCCGCCAACGCCTCCGTTGCGGACGTGGAGACCATCATCGGTAGTGGAAGCGATGACATCGTCGCCCTGACCGCGGCCATGACCGGCGGCACGGTCAGCCTGGCCGGCGGCGCCGACACCCTGGTTCTGGGCAATTTCACCAATTCCCTGACGGTGGCCGGCGTCGAAACCGTGATCGGCAAGGGGGGCACCGACGTCGTCACCCTCTCCAACGCGGCCAACACGCTGACCGTCTCCAACATCGACACGGTGCTGGGCAACGATCAGGCGGATACCGTTACCCTGGCGGCCGGCCAGACTGGCGTCACACTGGATCTCGGCAACGGCACCGACAAGGTGCTGCTCGGCAGCGGCACCAACAACATCACCGTTGCCAACGTCGAGAACGTCACCACCTCCGCCAATGCGACCGGTACTGACACGGTCACCATCTCCACCCAGATGAGCAGCGGCTCGGTCGACCTTGGTGCCGGCAGCGACAAGCTGATCCTCGCCGACGGCGGCGACAACACGCTGTCGGTCGCCAACGTCGAGAGCGTGGTGGGCGGCGACGCCAACGACGCCATCACCTTCACCTCGGCCGCCAACGCCTCCGTGGCGGACGTGGAGACCGTCATCGGCGGCAGTGGCAGCGACGTCATCACCCTGACCGCGGCCATGACCGACGGCACGGTCAGCCTGGCCGGCGGCGCCGACACCCTGATCCTGGGCAATTTCACAAATTCCCTGACGGTGGCCTGTGTCGAAACCGTGATCGGCAAGGGAGGTGACGATACCGTCACGTTCAGTGCCGCGCCGCCCTCCGGGTCGACCATCGACCTTGGCGCCGGCACCGACATTGTCAACCTGGCCAATGCTGCCAGCACGCTGACCGTCGCCAACGTCGAGACCGTGCTGGGCAACGAGCAGGCGGATACCATCACCCTGGCGGCCAGCCAGACCGGCGTCACGCTGGACCTCGGCAACGGCACCGACAAGGTCCTGCTGGGAAGCGGCACCAACAACGTCACCCTTGCCAATGTCGAAGCCGTCTACGGCGCCGCCAACGCGACCGGCGCCGACACGGTCACCGTTTCCACCCAGTTGGTGAGCGGCGCCACCATCGACCTTGGCGCCGGCAATGACAGCCTGACCCTCTCGGGCGTCGACAACACCGCCAAGGTCTACAATGTCGAGACCCTGGTCGGCGGCACCGGCGACGACAACATCACGCTGGGCAACGCCATCAAGAACGCCAAGATCGACCTCGGCGCCGGCAACGATACGGTCACGCTGGCCAGCGGCGACAACACGCTGACCATTTCCAACGTCGAAACGATCACGGGCGGCAGCTCGGGCAACGACGTCATCACCCTGGGCTCCAACGCATCGGACGTCACCGTCAATCTGGGTGGCGGCACCAGCGACCGCCTCATCCTTGCCAATGGCGGCATGACGGTCACCGTCGCCAATGTGGAGTTCGTCGTCGGCGGCAATGGCACCGACGTGGTCATCCTGGCCAACCAGGGCAACACGCTGACCGTTTCCAACGTGGAAACCGTGCTCGGCAACGAGTTGGCCGACGTTCTGACCCTCGGTAGCGTCGCCGCCTCCGGCACCAGCGTCGACCTCGGCAACGGCACCGACAAGCTGGTCCTGGCCAACGGCGCCAACACCATTTCCATTGCCAACGTCGAGACCGTCACCGGTGGCACCGGCAACGACGCGGTCACCGTCACCACCGATTTCACATCGGGCAAGATCGACCTCGGCACGGGCACCGACACCCTGGTGCTGTCGAGCGGCGACAACACCCTCTCGGTTGCCAACGTCGAGACCCTCACGGGCGGCGCCGGCAACGACGACATCACCATGACCACGGCTGCCAATGGTGCGATCGACCTGGGCGGTGGCGTCAACACCCTGCGCCTGGGCACCGGCAGCAACCGCCTGACCATCGCCAACGTCGACAGCATCGTCGGCTGCTCGGGCGACGACGCGATCACCCTGCAGACGACCGCCAGCAACCTGTCCATCAACCTGGGCAGCGGCAATGACGCCCTGACTCTGTCCAACGGCGACAACGTCTTGACCGCCTGCGCCATCGAGACGCTCGTCGGCGGCTCGGGGAACGACACCATCACCCTGGGGGGGGCCGCGGGTAATGCGTCCACGCCCTTCACCGTCAACCTGGGCGCCGGCACCGACGTTCTGACCCTGGCCAACGCCACCAACAATCTCGTGGTTTCCAACGTCGAGACCGTGACCGGCGACGACGGCGCCGATTCCATCACCCTGGGAGCCAGCCAGGCCGGCGTGAGCCTGGATCTGGGCAACAGTACCGACAAGCTGACCCTGGGCAACGGCGTCAACAACGTCACCGTCGCCAACGTCGAGAGCATCACCGGCATCGGCGGCAACGACACCGTCACCGTCACCACCGACTTCACCAGCACCAGCCAGTCCGTCGATCTCGGATCCGGCACCGACACCCTGATTCTGTCGAGTGGCGACAACACCTTGAAGGTGGCCAACGTCGAGCGCGTGATCGCCGACGCCGGCAACGATACCCTCGTGCTCTCGAACACCACTGCCAACGCCAGCTTCGAGCTGGGCGGCGGCAACGATTCGATCACGCTGAACGCCTCTGGCGGCAGCCTGACCATCGCCAACGCCGAGACCATCACCGGCGGCGCCGGCAACGACGTGGTCACCCTTGGCGTCAATACGGCCGATGCGATCATCGACCTGAAGGGTGGCAACAATCGTCTGATCCTGGCCAATGGCGACAACACCCTTTCGGTCGCCAACGTCCAAACGATTACCGGCAATGCCGGCAACGACACCATCACCTTCACTGCCGCGGCCGCCAACGGGAGCTCGGTCGACCTCGGCGCCGGTACCGACGTCATCCAGCTTGGCAACTTCACCAACACGCTGACCATCGCCAACGTCGAGACCGTGCTCGGTAACGAAGGGGCGGATACCGTCACCCTCGCCCCCGGCAGCACCACCGCGGTCGACCTCGGCAACGGCAGCGACAAGCTGATCCTCGGCACCGGCAACAACACCCTGACGGTTTCCAACGTCGAGACCATCACCGGCAATTCGGGCGCCGATGCCATCACCCTCGGCACCGTCGTCACCAGCGGGTCCATCGAGCTCGGCGCCGGCAACGACGTCCTGACTCTGGCCAATGGCGACAACACCCTGACCGTGGCCAACGTCGAGACCGTCATCGGCGATGCCGGCAACGACGCCATCACCCTGTCCAACGGGGTCGCGACCGGGCGCTTCGACCTGGGCGACGGCAACGACACCCTGACGCTGGGCAATGGCACCAATGGCGTGACCGTCGCCAACGTCGAGACCCTCTACGGCAATGCTGGCAACGACACGGTCACCCTGACCACCGTGCTGACCAACGCCACCGTCGACCTCAAGGCCGGCACCGACAAGATCACGCTGGCCAACGGCGACAACATCGTCACAATCGCCAATGCCGAGACGGTGATCGGCGGCACCGGCAACGACAACGTCACGCTGACCGGCACGCTGGCCAACGGCCTGGTCGACCTGGGCGACGGCGACGACACCCTGACGCTCGGGAACGGCAGCAGCATCTCGCTGACCATCGCCAACGTCGAGACCCTGAACCTGGGCTCGGGCAACGACACCATCAACCTCAAGGCGGCGCTCACCAACGCCGCCTACGACCTGATGGGCGGCACCGACACCCTGGTCCTGGCCAACGGCACCAACGCCATCACCGCCACCAACGTCGAGGTGGTGCTGGGCAACGCCGGCAACGACGCCATCACGCTGGGCGGCAATCTCAGCAGCGGCACCATGGACCTGAAGGGTGGCACCGACACCCTGATCCTGGCCAACGGCGACAACACGCTGACCGTCGCCAACGTCGAGACCATCACCGGCAACGACGGCAATGACGCCATCACCCTGTCCTCGGTCCCGGCCAACGCCGTCATCGATCTCGGCAACGGCAACGACACCGTCACCCTGTCCAACGCCCCGACCGGCACCCTGACCCTGACCAATGTCGAGACGGTCATCGGCAGCGCCAATGCGGATATCGTCCGCCTCGCCACGAATCTGTCCTCGGGTTCGATCGACCTCGGCAACGGCAGCGACAAGCTGACGCTGGCCACCGGCGACAACACCCTCACCGTCAGCAACGTCGAGACCATCACCGGCAACACCGGCAATGACGCGCTCACCCTCGGACGCGTGCTCAGCAATGGCGTCATCGACCTGGGCGCCGGCGAGGACACCCTGGCACTGGCCAACGGCACCAACACCCTCGCCGTCGCCAACGTCGAGACCGTGATCGGCGGCACCGGCAACGACGCCATCACCCTGTCGAACGGCGCCAACACGCTGACCGTCACCGATGTCGAGACCATCACCGGCAATGCCGGCAACGACACCATCACGCTCGGCAACGTCATCGCCAACGGCGTGGTCAGCCTCGGCAACGGCACCGACGTGCTGACGCTGGCCAACGGCACCAACAGCGTGACGGTGACCGGCGTCGAATCCGTGGTCGGCAACGCCGGCAACGACGCCATCACCCTGGGTGCGGCGGGCACCGTTTCGGTCACCGACGTGGAAACCGTCGTCGGCAGCGCCAATGCCGACACCATTGTGCTGACCACCTCGGGCACCGGCACCATCGACCTGAAGGGCGGCAACGACGCCCTGACTCTGTCCAACACCGGCGACTTCACGCTGACGGTCAGCAACGTCGAGACCATCACCGGCAACGACGGCAACGACGCCATCACCCTGGGTGCCGCCCAGGCCTCGGGCACCATCACCCTGGGCAACGG
>JBLNCP010000006.1:0-102315 GCA_050260775.1 Solirubrobacterales bacterium
CGCCCCCCCCCGCGGCGCCGCCCGGCCCCCCGCCCCCCCCCCCCCCCCCCCCCCCCCCCCCCCCCCCCCCCCCCCCCGCCCGGACCCCGTCCGTAACTCCCTCACCCGGCTCGCGGTGCTCGCCACCCTCTCCCGCAAGCGGGAGAGGGTTATTTCAGCGCCGCTAGGATGGTCAGCAGCACCCCGTCCAGATTTTCCAAAATGTCGTTGTTCCAGAACCGCAGCACTCGCCAGCCGTGGCGGGTGAGGACGGCGTCACGCGTGTCGTCGCGCGCCCCGTGCTGGCCGCCGTCGGCTTCCACCGCGACCAGCCGCTCGACGCAGGCGAAATCCAGGATATATCGCTCGAAGGGATGCTGGCGGCGGAATTTGTGGCCGCCCAGCTGCCGCGCCCGCAAGGCGCCCCACAGCCGCTTCTCCGCATCGGTCATGCCGCGGCGGAGAAGGCGGGCCTGGGTGTTCAGCAATCAATCCGCCTTGATCAGCGTGCCGACGCCGTGGGGGGTGAACAGTTCCAGCAGCACGGCGTGGGGGACGCGGCCGTCGAGGATGACGGCGGCTTCGACGCCCTGTTCCACCGCCTGCAGGCAGGTTTCCACCTTGGGGATCATGCCGCCCGAGATGGTGCCGTCGGCGATGTAGTCGTGCACCTGGCTGGCGGTCATCTCGGGGATGAGGTTGCCCGAGCGGTCGAGCACGCCGGCCACGTCGGTCAGCATCAACAGGCGCCGCGCCGAGGTGGCGGCGGCGATGGCGCCGGCGGCGGTGTCGGCGTTGATGTTGTAGGTCTCGCCCGAGCCGCCCATACCGACGGGGGCGATCACCGGGATGATGTCCGATTCCTGGAAGAAATCGAGGATGTGCGGGGTGATCTCGGCGGGCTCGCCGACGAAGCCCAGGTCGAGCAGGGTCTCGACGTTGGAATCCGGATCCTTCTTGGTGCGGCGCAGCTTGCGGGCGCGGATCAGGTGGCCGTCCTTGCCCGACAGGCCGACCGCGAAGCCGCCGGCCTCGTTGATGGCCGAGACGATCTGCTTGTTGATCTTGCCCGACAGCACCATCTCGACCACCTCGACGGTGGCCTCGTCGGTGTAGCGCAGGCCGTCGACGCGCGGCGTCTTGATGTCGAGCTTCTTCAGCATCTGGTCGATCTGCGGCCCGCCGCCGTGGACCACCACCGGGTTGACGCCGACCTGCTTCAGCAGCACCACGTCGCGGGCGAACAGCCGCGCCAGGTCCTCGGATTCCATGGCGTGGCCGCCGTACTTCACCACGATGGTCTCATCCGAGTACTGGCGCATGAACGGCAGCGACTCGGACAGCGTCTTGGCGCGTTCGAGCCAGGCCTGGCGGTCGCGCAGGATGTCGGGAGTATCGCTCATGGTGACGGCTCCGGGTTGGCGAGGGCGACGAGTTCGGCGCGGACCTCGGCGATGCCGGTCCCCTTTTCCGCGCTGGTGACGAGGACGACGGGATGGGCGGCGACGCGCTTGGCGATCTCGTCCCGGGTCCGCTGGGTGACGGCGGCCAGTTCCGTGGCCTTCAGCTTGTCGGCCTTGGTCAGCACCACCTGGTAGACCACGGCCGCGGTGTCCAGCATCTTCATCATGTCGCGGTCGCTGTCCTTGAAGCCGTGGCGGGCATCCACCAGCAGCATGCAGCGGCGCAGCACCGGCCGGCCGGCCAGGTAGGCGGTGATCAGCCGCTTCCAGCGGTCGACCATGTCCTTGGGGGCCTGGGCGAAGCCGTAGCCCGGCATGTCCACCAGGATCATGCGCGAGGCGACGTCGAAGAAGTTGAGCTGCTGGGTGCGGCCCGGGGTGTTGGAGGTCCGGGCCACGGTCGAGCGCCCGCAGATGGCGTTGATCAGCGACGACTTGCCGACGTTGGAGCGGCCGGCGAAGGCGATCTCCGGCAGCCCGAACGGGGGAAGGGCATCGATGCTCTCGATGCCCCTCAGGAAGGTGATTTCGCGCGCGAACAGCAGCCGGCCGGCCTCGACGAGGTCGGCCGGGGTGTCGCCGGGGCCGGGGCCGGTCAGGGCTTCACCCCCGCTTTGCGCATGATCACCCACTGCTGCAGGATCGACAGCGTGTTGCTCCAGGCCCAGTAGATCACCAGGCCGGCGGCGAAATTGCCCAGCATGAAGGTGAACACCACCGGCAGGATCTGGAACATCTTGGCCTGCACCGGATCGGCCGGCTGCGGGTTCAGCTTCTGCTGCAGCCACATGGTGACGCCCATGATCAGCGGCCAGATGCCGATGTGCAGGAAGCCGGGCGGATCGAAGGGGATCAGGCCGAACAGGTTGAACACCGTGGTCGGATCGGGCGCTGACAGGTCGTGGATCCAGCCGATGAAGGGGGCATGGCGCATCTCGATGGTGACGAACAGCACCTTGTAGAGCGCGAAGAACACCGGGATCTGGATCAGCATGGGCAGGCAGCCCGACACCGGGTTGACCTTCTCGCGCTTGTAGAGAGCCATCATCTCCTGCTGCAGCCGCATCTTGTCCTCGGCGAAGCGGGCCTGCAGCTTCTGGATCTCGGGCTGCAGCTTCTTCATGCGGCCCATGGACTCGTAGGACTTGTTGGCCAGCGGGAACATGGCCAGCTTGATCAGCACGGTCATGGACAGGATGGCCAGGCCCATGTTGCCGAGCGCGTCGTGCAGCATGCGCAACAGGTAGAAGAACGGCTTGGTCAGGAACCAGAACCAGCCGAAGTCGATGGCATAGGCGAACTTGTCGATGCCGTACTTGGCGCCGTACTCGTCGAGCAGGCTGACGATCTTGGCGCCGGCGAAGAAGTGGAAGCCGGAATTCACGCTCTGGCCCGGCTCGATGGTGCGCGGGGCGGCGGTGAAGTCGACCTGGTAGCGCTCGCCGGCGTCGCCCTGCTGGGCGACGAAGCGGCCGTTGACCTCCTCCTTCTGGTCGGGGACCAGGGCGGTCAGCCAGTACTTGTCGGTGATGCCGAGCCAGCCGCCGGTGCTCTTGGCGCGCACCAGGCCTTCCTTGCGCAGGTCCTCGTACTTGTACTCCTTCAGCGTGCCGTCCAGCACGCCGAGCGGACCCTCGTGCAGGATGTACATGCCGGCGGTGGCGGGCGTGCCGGTGCGGCTGATCAGGGCGTAGGGGTGCAGCGTCACCGCCTTGGTGCCGTAGTTCTCGACCCGCTGCTCGACGTCGAACATGTACTTGTCGTCGAGCGAGTAGGTGCGCACGAACCGCAGGCCCTCGCCGTTGTCCCAGGTCAGCGCCACCTTGCCGCCGGCCGCCAGCTCGGCGGCCGAACCCGGCGCCACCTGCCACTGGGTGTCGGCCTTGGGGGTCTTGACCGACGCATCGGCCGGGACCCAGCCGAACTCGGCGTAATAGGGATGGGGGGCCGCGACGGGCGACAGCAGGGTGATCTTGGGGCTGGCCGGATCGGGGGTCTCGGCGTACTGCAGCAGCGTCAGATCGTCGATGCGGGCGCCGGTCAGGTTGATCGAGCCGGCCAGCGAAGCGGTGCGCACCGGGATGCGGCGGTTCTGCTCGAGCGCATCCGCGCGGCTCTCGGCGGCGTCGGGCTTGGCGGCAGACGCGGGCGCGGCGGCGTCGTGGGCGCCCTGCGGCGCGGGCGGGGCGCCGGCGGCGGGGGCCTCGGCGGTCGGCGCCTGGGTCTTGTTGTGCGACGGGAACAGCCACTGGAAGCCGAACAGGATCGCGGCCGACAGGACGATGGCGATTATCAGGTTACGCTGTTCGTTCATGACATCCTAGTCCGGGTGCCGGTGTCCGGCCGTTTGATTCGGGTCGGGAACGGGGTCGTATCCCCCGTCGTTCCAAGGGTGGCAGCGGCAGATGCGGCGGACCGCCAGCCACGAGCCGGATACCGCGCCGTGCTTGGCCACCGCCTCCATGGCGTAGGCCGAGCAGGTGGGCATGAACCGGCAACTCGCCGGCAGGACCGGCGAAAGCAGCAGCTGGTAGGCGCGGATCATGCCGCGCAATGCCAAGCCGGCGGGGCTCATGGGCTCTGCATCTCCGTGCTCGCGGCCGCCGGAGCGGAAACGTCCGGCCGCAACGCGCCGACACGTTTTAGCGCGGTTCGCAAATCCTGCAACAGAAGAGAATACGGACGGGTCAGGGTCTCGCGCCGTCCTATGACCACCAGATCCAATCCGGGGGCGGCCAGGACGGGCAAAATCTCGCCGGCCGCCGCCTTCAGGCGACGGCGCGCGCGGTTGCGCTCGACGGAATTGCCCACCTTTTTGGAAACGGTGAAGCCGACGCGGATGGCGTCGGCTTTCGCATCCGGCCCTTCGGCCGGGGCCGCCTGCAGGATCAGACCGGGAGCCGCCCACTTGCGCCGCCGGCCGGCGACGCGGAGGAAGTCCACCCGCTTCTTGAGCCGCGACAGCGACGGGTCCATTGCCCCGAGGCTTAGGCCGACAGCTTCTTGCGGCCCTGGCGGCGACGGTTGGCGATGACCTTGCGGCCGCCCACGGTGGCCATGCGCGCACGGAAGCCATGACGGCGGGCGCGGACGAGCTTGCTGGGCTGATAAGTGCGCTTCACGGGACGAACTCCGGATAATCGGGTCTTGAAATAGGAAGGCGCGGTTATAAGCGGTTCGTTTCCATGAGTCAATCGCCCGCGACTCGGTCGCCCCCGACTCGGTCGATCACGGCATGCGGTCGTGATAGCATGCCGCATGACCTGGGACCCGACCGTCTACACCGCCTTCGCCCAGCCGCGCCTGCGGCCCGCCCTCGACCTGCTTGGCCGCATCGACGCCGCCGCGCCGGCGCGCGTCGCCGATATCGGCTGCGGCACCGGCAACGTCACCCGCCTGCTGGCCGAGCGCTGGCCGGTCGCCGCGGTGACCGGGGTGGATTCGTCGGCCGAGATGCTGGCCGAGGCCACCGATGCGCGCATCACCTGGGTCCGGGCCGATGCCGGCACGTGGTGCCCCGAGGCGCCGCTCGACGTGCTGTTCTCCAACGCCGCACTGCACTGGCTCGACGACCACGTGGCGCTGTTTCCCCGGCTGCTGGGGATGCTGGCGCCGGGCGGCACGCTGGCGGTGCAGATGCCCAGGAACCACGGCGCGCCGTCGCACACCTGCATGGTCGCCGCGGCCGAGGCGGGCCCCTGGGCCGAGCGCCTCGCCCCGATCCTGCGCCCGAGCCCGGTGGCGGAGCCCTCCTTCTATTACGACGTGCTGGCGCCGCGGGCCGCCCGCCTCGAGATCTGGGAGACCGAGTACCTGCAGGTGCTCGACGGCGACGACCCGGTGGTGCGCTGGACCACCGGCACCGCCTTGAAGCCGCTGCTCGACGCGCTCGATCAGCCCTGGCGGGCAGAGTTCCTCGCCGACTACACCGCCCGCATCCGCGCTTCCTATCCCCAACGCGCGGATGGCAAGACGCTGTTCCCGTTCCGGCGGCTGTTCATCGTGGCGGGGCGGTGGTGAAACATCGTCATTCCCGCGAAGGCGGGAATCCAGGCGACCTGCGCCACAAGCGACATTCTGCGGGTTGAGTTACTGGATCCCCGCCTGCGCGGGGATGACGGGGCAGGTGTTTGGAGCCCCCCGCAAGCGGGCGAGGGGACTTAATCTTCCTCCCGCCGGATCACCATCTTCTCGTCGCCGCAGACGATGCACACCGGGTCGAAGGCGGCGAGCAAGGGCGGCAGCCAGTCGGCGCCCGGCGGTTCGTTCAGCGCGTCGGGGCGGTCGGGGTCGACGTGGATGACGACGCTGGTGTGGTCCTCGTTGAACGACACCACCACCCCGCAGCGGTCGGGCCGCATGTCGTCGGGGAAGCTCGGGTCCATCAGCCAGAAGCACTCGAAGTTGCGGCAGGATTGCGGCCGCGTGGTGTGGACGGCGCAGCCCGCCTCGGTGCAGTGCCGGCACCATTCGTTGGTGGGCTTGCCGGTCTCGGGCACCGCGAAGAAGCGGCAGCAGATGGTGCAGTCACCGCACGAGCGCGTCATGGCGGTCAATCCAGCTGCAGCGCGACGGCCTTGAGATAGGCGCTTTCCGGCAGCAGCGGGTGGACCGGATGGTCCGGCGCCGCGCCGGCGCTCCTTATAATACGGCCCGAGCGCCCGGCCTGGCCCAGCCCGTGGGCGATCTCCTCGGCGAACAGGTCGGCCGGCATGTGGTGCGAGCACGAGGCGCACAGCAGGAAGCCGCCGGGCTCGACCAAGGCGGCGGCGAGGCGGGCCATCTTGCGATAGCCCTTGGCGCCGGCATGGAGGTCCTTCTTGGACTTCACGAAGGCCGGCGGGTCGGCGATTACCACGCCGAAGCGCTCGCCGGCGGCGTCGAGCCGGGCCATCTCGGCGAAGGCCTCGGCGCGCGCAACCTTGAGCGGCACGCCGTTCAGTTCGGCGGCGCGGGCGGCCAGGCCCAGCGAATGCTCGGAGCGGTCCACTGCGGTCACCTCGGCGGCTCCGGCCATGGCGGCGGTGACGGCGAAGCCGCCGGCATAGGTGTAGACGTCGAGCACCCGGCGGCCACGGGCCAGCCGCGCCATGAAGGCGCGGTTGTCGCGCTGGTCGTAGAACCAGCCGGTCTTCTGGCCTTCGGTGAGGTCGGCGACGAAGCGCACGCCGTTCTCCACCAACTCGACCGGGCCGGACAACTCGCCCAGGGCGACGCGGTGATGGGTGTCGAGGCCCTCGAGCCCGCGCACCGGGCTGTCGTTGCGCAGCACCACCGTCCGGGTCCCCAGCGCCTCGACCAGCGCCTCGATCAGGAGCGGGGTCAGGCGTTCCATGCCGGCGGTGTTGGCCTGGAGCGTCACCACGTCCCCGTAGCGGTCGACGATCAGGCCGGGCAGGCCGTCGGCCTCGGAATGGACCAGGCGGTAGCAGGGGTCGGCATAGAGGGTCTCGCGCAGCGTCAAGGCCCGCTTGAGGCGCCCGGCGAGGAAGGCGGCGTCGATGACGTCCGCCGCATTGCGCGACAGCACGCGGGCGGCGATCAGCGAATGCGGATTGAAGGTGGCCACGCCCAGCTTCTCGTCGCCGGCATCGACCAGGGTGACGAGGCTGCCCGGCGGCAGCGCCTTGGCCTCGGGCGTCATCTCGATTTCGTTGGAAAAGGCCCAGGGGTGGCCGGCGCGGAAGCGGCGCGAGCGCCCCTTCTGGAAGCGGATGGCGGGACGGGCGGCGGTGTCGGCGGAGGGGGCTTCGATCATGGTGGGCGAACTCTAAAGGACCCGGCCTCCCGCGACAATCGTCCTGGGCCGCTTGGCCTTTGGTGGTAGAGGAATTCGAAGAAATTCCGGCAAGCCGCCGGGAAACAAGTAAATTTTCCGAATTTTGATATGGATCAATGAGGGGGCGGCGCGTCCGCGCTCATAGTGCGCCAACTTGGAGCAGAGACCGTTCGACCAGCAGGTCTTCGGGGGCATGCGTTATTGCCATGGACACTGGTCGGGCGCTCCGAGGCTGACCCTTTCCCGGTCGAAACAGGAGTTCGGCATGAGCACCAACACCGACGCCACGCGCTATATGGAAGACGTGGTGAAGAAGTTCGTCCTTGCGGCGACGTTCTGGGGGGTCGTTGGCTTCCTGGCGGGCGATTTCATCGCCTGGCAGCTGGCCTTCCCGGCCCTCAACCTCGATCTCGAGTGGACCACCTTCGGGCGCCTGCGCCCGGTCCACACCTCCGCCGTGATCTTCGCCTTCGGCGGCAACGTCCTCTTCGCCACGTCGCTCTACGTCGTGCAGCGGACCTGCCGTGCCGACATGTTCGGCGGTCGCGGCCTTGGCAACTTCATCTTCTGGAACTTCCAGGCGCTCATCGTGGTGGCCGCGCTGTCCTATGTCCTGGGCTTCTCCCAGGGCCAGGAATATGCCGAGCCCGAGTGGTGGATCGATCTGTGGCTGACCGTGATCTGGGTCGCCTACCTGATCGCCTTCGCCGGCACGATCATGAAGCGTACCGAGCCCCACATCTATGTCGCCAACTGGTTCTTCTTCGCGATGATCCTGACCATCGCGATGCTGCACCTCGGCAACAACATCGCGGTCCCGGCCGCGCTGTTCGGCGGCTCTTGGATGAAGTCCTACAACATCTTCGGCGGCGTGCAGAACGCCATGACCCAGTGGTGGTACGGCCACAACGCGGTGGGCTTCTTCCTGACCGCCGGCTTCCTGGGCATCATGTACTACTTCGTCCCGAAGCGCGCCGAGCGTCCGGTCTATTCGTACCGTCTGTCGATCGTGCACTTCTGGGCGCTGATCTTCCTGTACATCTGGGCCGGTCCGCACCACCTGCACTACACCGCGCTGCCGGACTGGGCGCAGACCCTCGGTGCCACCTTCTCGGTGATGCTGTGGATGCCGTCCTGGGGTGGCATGATCAACGGTCTGATGACCCTGTCGGGCGCCTGGGACAAGCTGCGCACCGATCCGGTCATGCGTTTCCTGGTCAGCTCGGTGGCCTTCTACGGCATGTCGACCTTCGAGGGTCCGATGATGTCGGTGAAGGCGGTGAACTCGCTGTCCCACTACACCGACTGGACCATCGGCCACGTGCACTCCGGTGCCCTCGGCTGGGTCGCCTTCGTCTCCTTCGGCGCGCTGTACTACATGGTTCCCAAGCTGTGGGGCCGTAAGGAGGTCTACTCGCTGAAGCTGGTGGGCGTGCACTTCTGGGTCGCCACCATCGGCATCGTCCTCTACATCACCGCGATGTGGATCTCGGGCATCATGCAGGGCCTGATGTGGCGTGCCTATGACAACCTGGGCTTCCTCCAGTACTCGTTCGTCGAGACGGTCGAGGCGATGCATCCCTACTACGTCATCCGCGCGCTGGGTGGCCTGCTCTTCGTGCTCGGCTCCCTGGTGATGGTCTACAACTTCATCAAGACCATCAAGGGTGACGTGGCCGAGGAGAACCTCGCCCCCGCCGCCAGCGGTGCCCGTTGAGGAGGAACCGACCAATGTCCGTCTTCAAGCATCACGCTAAGCTCGAAACCAACATCTTCTTCCTCGCGGTCGGCATTCTCCTCACGGTGATCGTCGGTGGCCTGGTCGAGGTTGTTCCCCTGTTCACCATCGAGTCGACCATCGAGAAGGTTGACGGGGTTCGCCCCTACAGCCCGCTCGAACTGGCCGGCCGCAACATCTACATCCGTGAAGGCTGCTACAACTGCCACAGCCAGATGATCCGTCCGTTCAAGGACGAGGTCGAACGCTATGGCCACTACAGCCTCGCGGCGGAGTCCAAGTACGACCATCCCTTCCAGTGGGGGTCGAAGCGCACCGGTCCGGACCTGGCCCGCGTGGGTGGCAAGTACACCAACGACTGGCAAGTCCGCCATCTGATCAACCCGCGCGACGTGGTCCGCGAGTCCGTCATGCCCGGCTATCCCCACCTGAAGCGCGAGCTGCAGGTCAACATCGCCGCGGACATGAAGGCGCTCCGCGTCGTCGGTGTCCCGTACACCGACGAGCAGATCAACAACGCCGCCAAGGACCTTGTGGAGCAGGCGACCAGCGACGCGGCCGATGCCGCCATCGCGAAGCGCTATCCGAAGGCCCGCATGGGTGACACCGACGGCAATCCCAAGGTGACCGAGCTCGACGCTCTGGTGGCCTACCTGCAGGTCCTGGGCACCATGGTGGATTTCACCACCGTGAAGCCCGAATCGATCCGCCGGTAAGAGGAGCGCGAGGATGCTCGAGACTTTCGTCAACGAGTTCCTCCGTCCCCTCTGGGGTTTGTGGGTAATGGTTTTGTTCCTCGGGATCGTCTTCTGGGCGTTCCGGCCTAAGAACAAGGGCCGGTTCGAATCCTACGGAGACATCCCCTTGAGGGACGAAGACGACAAGGAGCGCTAAGATGGCTTCCATCGAGAAGGACTCTGTCTCCGGTCAGATGACGACCGGGCACGAGTGGGACGGCATCAAGGAGTTGAACACTCCTCTGCCGAAGTGGTGGGTCTACGTCTTCTGGGCCACCGTCCTGTGGGCGATCGGCTACTGGGTGGCGATGCCGGCGTGGCCGACCGTCAGCGACTACAGCCGGGGCGTCCTCGGCTACTCGTCGCGCGGCGACCTCGACGCGCAGATGAACGACCTCAAGAAGGTTCGCTCGAAGTACACCGCCAAGATGGCGACCATGTCCGCCGAGGACATCGCCAAGGACAAGGACCTGCTCAACTTCGCGCTGACCGGCGGCAAGATCGCCTTCGGCGAGAACTGCGCGGCCTGCCACGCGGCCGGCGGCACCGGCGTGCCCGGCGCCTATCCGCGCCTGGCCGACGACGAGTGGATCTGGGGCGGCACCATGGCCGACATCCAGCAGACCATCGCGTTCGGTGTGCGTAACAGCAACCCGAACTCGCGTCAGAGCGAGATGCCGAAGTTCGGCGCCGACGCCCTGCTCACCAAGGAGCAGATCGCGCAGGTGGCCGACTACGTCGCCTCGCTGTCGGCGAAGACCCCCGCCGCCGGTTCGCCGGGCGAGGCGATCTTCAACGAGCAGTGCACCGCCTGCCACGCCGAAGGCGGCGTCGGCAACAAGGAGGTCGGCGCGCCGCCCCTCAACAACGCGATCTGGCTCTACAAGAAGGGCAACGAGAGCGTGAAGGACGTCGTGACCGCCCAGGTGACCAATCCCAAGCACGGCTCGATGCCGGCCTGGGCCGAGCGCCTGGACGAGACGACCATCAAGATGCTGACCGTCTACGTCCACTCGCTGGGCGGCGGTAAGTAACAAGGTGTCCGGGACGGGGGGTGCGTTTCCGCAAGGGGACGCACCCCCTTCTCGTTTCCGGGACCCGCCCTCCGCAAAAACGGATGGGTTACGACTTTATAAGTTTTCCAGGTACCCTAGATGGATTAGGGTCCGCGGACGGGAGCGCGGGTGACCTGGGCGCATTGCCGCCATGCCGTTTTGGCGGAACTGGGCCAAAGCCCCGTCGATACAGTCGGCCGCACCCTCGAACAGGAAGAGCAGCAGTCCACCATGGCTATCGCGAAGAACTCCCCTTCCAGCGACGAAGCGGCGCTGTACGCCGAGACCAAGACCGTCCATCCCCGCAAGGTCTCCGGCATGTTCCGCAGCCTCAAGTGGTGGTCCCTGGTCGCGCTGCTGGCGATCTACCATCTGACGCCCTTCCTGCGCTGGGACCGCGGCCCCGGTGCGCCCGACCAGGCGGTGCTGATCGACATGGGCGGCCGCCGCGCCTACTTCTTCTTCATCGAGATCTGGCCGCAGGAGGTCTATTACCTCACCGGCATCCTGGCCGCCGCCGCCATCGCCCTGTTCCTGATGAGCGCGCTGGCCGGCCGCATCTGGTGCGGCTTCGCCTGCTGGCAGACCGTCTATACCGACCTGTTCGTCGCCGTCGAGCGCTGGATCGTCGGTGACCGCAACGCCCGCATCATGTTCGACCGCAAGCCGTGGTCGCCCCAGAAGATGGTCAAGCGCGGCACCGTCGTGGCGCTGTGGGCGCTGATCGGCCTGTCGTGCGGCATCGGCTTCACGCTGTTCTTCGGCGACGCCTTCGAAATGCTGCGCGAGATCTTCACGCTGCAGGCCGACATCGCCGTCTACGGCACCATCGCCACCGTGGGCGGCTGCTGCTTCCTGCTGGCCGGCTGGGCGCGCGAGCAGGTCTGCATCTACATGTGCCCGTACTCGCGCTTCCAGGCCGCCATGTTCGACGAGCATTCGCTGATCGTCTCGTACGAGGCCTGGCGCGGCGAGCCGCGCGGTTCGGCCAAGCGCAACGCCAGCTTCGAGGGCCGCGGCCACTGCATCGACTGCCGCATGTGCGTGCAGGCCTGCCCGACCGGCATCGACATCCGCGAGGGCAGCCAGCTCGCCTGCATCGGCTGCGGCCTGTGCATCGACGCCTGCAACTCGATCATGGACAAGTTCAACCTGCCGCGCGGGCTGATCAGCTACGACTCGAATTCCAACCTTGAGGCCCGCGGCAAGGGCGCCCCGACCGGCTACCGTCTGGTGCGCGGCCGCACCGTGATCTATGCGGCGCTGCTGGCGGTGATCGTCGGCCTCATGGTGTTCTCGCTGGGCACCCGCCGCACCGTCGACGTCAACGTGCTGCACGAACGCTCGCCGCTGTTCGTCCAGCTGTCCGACGGCAGCATCCGCAACGGCTACACGTACAAGATCCTGAACATGATCCGGAAGGACCGGACCTTCACGCTCAAGGCCGAGGGCATCGAGGGCGCCAACGTCGAGGTGATCGGCGGCGGTTCCGGCCGCGAGGTCGAGCTGCAGGTCCCCGGCGATACCGTCGGCACCTTCCGCATCTACGTGTCGGCGCCCGAGGCCAACACCAAGGGCAAGGACACGCCGTTCCGCTTCACCCTGGTGGAGAAGGACGGCGACGGATTGGTCAAGAACGAGAGCTCCTTCGTCGGACCCGAGAGGTAAAGCATGGCACAGGCCCGCAAGCCGGGATGGTGGTACCCTTACATCTTCGTCGGCGCCTTCGTGGTGGTGGTGGCGGTCAACGGCGCGTTGGCCTACTTCGCCACCTCCACCTTCACCGGTCTTGAGACCGAGGGGGCGTACGACAAGGGCCTGGCCTACAACAAGAACCTCGCCCTGGCGCGGGCCCAGGCCGACCTGGGCTGGACGGTGGACACCAATGTCGATCCGGTGTCGGGCGGCTTCGCCCGCGCCGACGTCTCGATCCGCTACCGCGACCGCGACGGCAAGCCGGTCGAGGGCATGGAGGTCAAGGCGCACCTGGTGCGCCCGACCGCCAAGGGCTACGACCATGACGTGACCCTTCCGGCGCGCGGCGACGGCACCTACGGCGCCGTGTTCGACCTCCCGCTCAAGGGCGTGTGGGTCATGGACGTCACCGCGCTCGGCAGCGACGTTTCCTATCAGCACGAGAAGCGTTTCGTCCTGCCGTGAGCGAGGCTCGCGTCTGCCGACACTGCGGGTCTGGCATCCCGGACGGCCTGGCGGGGGAGTTCTGTTGCCGCGGCTGCGAGGGCGCCTTCGCCCTGGTGCAGGGCATGGGCTTCGACGGCTATTACCGCCGGCGCAGCATCGACCCGGCGGCCCGCGTGCTGCGGCCCGACGACGAGGCCGCCGCCGCCCATGACTTCTCTGCCCATGTCGGCCTGAACGAGTCCGGCGAGGCGGTCCTCCACCTGATGGTCGAGGGCATCCACTGCGCCGCCTGCGTCTGGCTGATCGAGGGGCTGCTGTCGCGCCAGGCCGGCGTGACCTGGGCACGGGTCAACATGACCACGCGGCGCCTGGTGGTGCGCTGGCAGCCCGACCAGAACGACGCCGCCACGCTGCTGGCGCCCATCCTGCAGGTCGGCTACCGGCTGGTGCCGTACGATCCCGCCAAGCTGGGCCGCGACACCGAGCGCGTCGAGAAGGAATTGCTGCGGGCCATGGCCATCGCCGGCTTCGCCGCCAGCAACGTCATGCTGCTGTCGGTCTCGGTGTGGGCCGGCCATTTCTCGTCCATGGGCGTGCACACCCGCGATCTCATGCACTGGATCTCGGCGCTGATCGTGGTTCCGGCGGTCCTCTACTGCGTGCGCCCCTTCGCCCGCTCGGCGGTGGCGGCGCTGCGGGGCGGGCGCACCAACATGGACGTGCCGATCACCCTGGGCGTGCTGCTCGCCACCGGCATGAGCATGTTCGAGACCATGCACTCGGGCGAGCACGCCTATTTCGATTCCGCCATCACCCTGCTGTTCTTCCTGCTGATCGGCCGCTATCTCGACAGCCGTGCCCGCGGCAAGGCCCGCTCGGCCGCCGAGCACCTGCTGGCGCTCGACGCGGTCGCCGTCACCGTGGTCGAGGCCGACGGCACCCAGCGGCTGCTGCCCCCCAACCGCGTGCCGGCCGGGGCCAGCGTGCTGGTGGCGGCCGGCGAGCGCATCGGCGTCGACGGCCGCATCGCCGACGGCAGCTCGGACGTCGACACCAGCCTGATCTCGGGCGAGAGCGTGCCGGTCGCGGTGGCCCCGGGGGCGCGGGTGTTCGCCGGCACCATCAACCTGTCGGCCCCGCTGCGGCTGGTGGTCGACGCGGTGGGCGAGCGCACCCTGCTCGCCGAGATCGTGCGCATGATGGAGGTCGCCGAGCAGGGACGCGCCAAGTACGTGGCGCTGGCCGACCGGGTGGCGCGCTGGTACGCGCCCGTGGTCCATGTCGCCGCCCTGTCCACCTTCCTGGGCTGGGTGCTCGTGGGCGGCCTCGCCTGGCAGCTGGCCCTGCTCAACGCCGTCGCGGTGCTGATCATCACCTGCCCCTGCGCCCTGGCGCTGGCGGTGCCGGTGGTGCAGGTGATCGCCTCGGGCCGCCTGCTGCGCCAGGGCATCCTGCTGAAGTCGGCGACCGCGCTGGAACGCTTCGCCGAGGTCGATACGGTGGTGTTCGACAAGACCGGCACGCTGACCCTCGGCAAGCCCGAGCTCCTGAAGGACGGCGGCTGGGAAGCCGCCGATCTCGCCGCCGCCGCCGCGCTGGCGCAGGCGTCCCGCCATCCGCTGGCCCGCGCCCTGGCTGCCGCGGCGCCCGGAGTGGCGCTTGCCGATGGGGTGCGGGAGGAGCCGGGCCGAGGCCTTGTCGCCGGCGGCGTGCGCCTGGGCAGCCGGCGCTGGCTGGGCATCCCCGAGGACGCCGCCGCCGGCCCCGAATTGTGGCTTGAGCGTCCCGGCACGGCGCCGGTGCGCTTCGGTTTCGCCGATTCCGCCCGCCCGGACGCCCGCAAGGTGCTCGACCGCCTGCGCGCCCGCGGCCTGACCATCGAGCTGCTGTCGGGCGACCGGGAAGCCACCGTCCGCCGCCTGGCCGAGGATTTGGGCATCTCGCAATGGCGGGCCGCCTGCACGCCCGGCGACAAGTGCGCCCGCCTCGACGAGCTCAAGGGCGCCGGACGCCGCGTGCTGATGGTGGGCGATGGCCTCAACGACGCCCCCGCCCTGGCCGCCGCCTACGTGTCCATGTCGCCCTCGACGGCGGTGGACGTCAGCCAGACTGCCGCCGACGTGGTGTTCCAGGGCGATCGCCTGACCCCGGTCGCCGAGACCCTCGACGTCGCCGCCCGCTCGCGCCGCCTGGTGCAGCAGAACTTCGCCCTGGCGCTCGGCTACAACCTGTTCACCGTGCCGCTGGCGGTGGCCGGTTTCGTCACCCCTCTCATCGCAGCGATTGCCATGTCGACCTCGTCGCTGGTAGTAATTGGCAACGCCCTGCGTCTGTCCCGCGGGAGAAGAGCTTGACCAATCTGCTGATGCTGATCCCGGTGGCCCTGATCCTCGGCTCGATCGGCTTGGTGGCGTTCCTGTGGGCGCTGAAGTCCGGTCAGTTCGACGATCTGGACGGCGCCGCCCATCGCATCCTGTTCGACGACGACGCGGACGCTCCGCGCGATCGGGGCGAGGGCAGGGAGCCGCAACGGTGAGTCTGATGCCGCCTCTCGATTTCGACGACCACAGAACGCTCGATCGCGAGGTACCGGACCTTAGCGCTCCGCCGTGCCGCAATTGCGATGTGGTGCGCGAGATCGCCTTCTGCGCCGACCTGGCCCATGACGAGATCAAGCGGCTGGCCACCGCCCGCTGCCACGCCCACCTGCCGCCCGCCTTCACCGTCTTCCGCGAGGGCGATCCCGCCGACCACGTCTATTCCATCTCGTCGGGCGCGGTGAAGCTCTACAAGCTGATGAGCGACGGCCGGCGCCAGATCATCGGCTTCCTGTTTTCCGGCGACATCTTCGGCCTGGCGGTGGACGGCGGCTATGCCTACACCGCCGAGACGGTGATCCCCACCCAGCTGTGCCGCTTCGGCCACCGCAAGCTGGAGAACCTGCTCGAAGAGATCCCGCGGCTCGAGCGCCGCATGTTCTCGATGGCGGTGAAGGATCTGGTGGCGGCCCAGGAGCAGATGCTGCTGCTGGGGCGCAAGACCGCCAAGGAGAAGGTGGCGACGTTCCTGCTCAAGCTGTCGCGCCGCGCCGAGGTGCACGGCCAGCCGGCCAGCCCGATCGCGCTGCCCATGAGCCGGGCCGATATCGCCGACTACCTCGGCCTCACCATCGAGACCGTCAGCCGGACCTTCACCCAACTGAAGCGTGAGGGCATCATCGGGCTGCCGGCCTCCGGCCATGTGGTGTTGATGGACCCGGTGGGCCTGCGCGAACTGGCCGAAGGTTCGGGGGCGTAGGCCTCCCCATCGCGATTTGCATTTGACTCCCGCGCCGCCGGGTGGAAAACCGTGAGCTCCTGTCACGGAGGCCGCCGTTGAGCACAGAGATCCGGACCAAGCGCACCACCACCCGCGACATCCGCGCCCGCAAGGGCGGCGATCCCGTGGTCGTGCTGACCGCCTACACTACCCCGATGGCCCGCCTGCTCGACCCGCACGTGGACGTGCTGCTGGTCGGCGACTCCCTCGGCATGGTGCTCTACGGCATGGAGACCACCTTGGGCGTCTCCCTCGACATGATGATCGCCCACGGGCGCGCGGTGGTGCGGGGCTCGGCCAGGGCCATGGTGGTGGTCGACCTGCCCTTCGCCTCGTACCAGGAAAGCCGCGAGCAGGCCTTCCGCAATTCGGCGCGGGTGCTGGCCGAGACCGGCTGCGCCGCCGTCAAGCTGGAGGGTGGCCGCGAGATGGCCGACACCATCGCCTTCCTGGTCGAGCGCGGCGTTCCGGTGATGGCCCATATCGGCCTCAAGCCGCAGGCCGTCAACGCCGCCGGCGGCTTCCGCGCCCATGGCCGCATCGAGGAGGAGGCCGATGCCATCCGCGCCGATGCGCGCGCGGTCACCGACGCCGGCGCCTTCTGCGTGGTGGTCGAGGGCACGGTGGAGCCGCTGGCCCGCGCCCTGACCGAGGAGATCGCCATCCCCACCATCGGCATCGGCGCCTCGCCGGCCTGCGACGGCCAGGTGCTGGTGACCGAGGACGTGCTGGGGCTGTTCTCGGATTTCACCCCGAAATTCGTCAAGCGTTACGCCGACCTCGGGCCGATCGTGTCGCAGGCGGCGGCCGACTATGCCGCCGAGGTCAAGGCGCGGGCCTTCCCGGGGCTGGAGCACTGCTTCGGCGTGCCCAAGAAGAGCTGAGGAGACGGCCATGGATCTCGATGTCGTCCGCTCGGTCGCCGAGCTGCGCGCCCGCGTCAAGTACTGGCGCGACCAGGGCCTGACCGTCGCCTTCGTCCCCACCATGGGCGCCCTGCACGAGGGCCACCTGACCCTGGTGCGCCAGGGCCGCGAGGTGGCGGACCGCGTGGTGGCCAGCGTCTTCGTCAACCCGACCCAGTTCGGTCCCAACGAGGATTTCTCGCGCTATCCCCGCCAGGAGGAGAAGGACGCCGCCCTGCTGGAGAGCGCCGGCTGCAACCTGCTGTTCGCCCCCACGGTGGCGGAGATGTATCCGCCAGGCTTCGCCACCAGCGTGCACGTGGCCGGGGTCTCCGAGGGCCTGTGCGGCACCTTCCGCCCCGGCCATTTCGACGGCGTGGCCACGGTGGTGATCAAGCTCTTGCTGCAATGCCTGCCCGACGTGGCGCTGTTCGGCGAGAAGGACTTCCAGCAGCTCAAGGTGATCGAGCGCCTGGCCCGTGACCTTGACATCCCGGTGCGCATCCAGGGCGTGCCCACGGTGCGCGAGGCCGACGGCCTCGCCATGTCGTCGCGCAACGCCTACCTGTCGGCCGAGGAGCGGCGCATCGCCCCCGAGCTCTACCGCGTCCTGCAGCGCGTCGCCGACGGGCTCAGGCAGGGTGGGCTGGCCCCCGAGCTGTGCGCCGCCGCCAGCCGCGACCTGCTGGCCGCCGGCTTCCTGTCGGTGGATTACGTCGAGGTGCGCGCCGCCGACACCCTGGCCCCGGTGGAGCGCCTCGCCGCCCCCGCCCGCATCATCGCCGCCGCCCGCCTGGGCGGCGCCCGGCTGATCGACAACCTGGCGGTCGCCCCCTAGGCCGGCCCGCGGGGCGGCGGGGCGATTCCCGTTGACCCCGCCCAAACCTCGGCTATGATCCGCCCACCATTCCTGCGGTGCCCCAGTGGCGGAATGGTAGACGCGGCAGACTCAAAATCTGTTGCCGGCAACGGCGTGCTGGTTCGAGTCCGGCCTGGGGCACCATCCTTCACTTCATCCAGCACAGCGATCGTCCCCGGGTGCGGGCGCCCGGCGCCTGCGCAATGCCTGCCTCCCGCCTGACCATCAGTACAGCTCCGCCGAACCGTGATACCATCCGTCTGGACCCACAGACGCGCGGCGGGCCATGCGGCGGTTCCTGTTCATTCTTGTCCTTTCCCTGGTCGCCTCCCTCCCGGCGCGGGCCGGTGGCCCTGAGATCGAATACGCCTATCCGGACCAGTCGGTGTGGACGGCCGAGCTCGACGCCCAGGGCAACCCCGCCAATCCTCTCCTCAAGGTGGCGAAGGTCCTGTTCGCCGAGGCCGGCATTCCCTGGCACGGGGTCCCTTATCCGGCATCGCGCATGTTCAACCGCATCAAGACCGGCGCGTCGCAATTCTCCATGCTGGTGCCCGCGCCGGCGCTGACGGAATGCTGCCTGACCGGCAAGGCGCCGGTGGCCCACACCGAGTTGAAGGTGTTCTGGCTGGGCGACGTGCCGCCGATTCGCCGCAAGGAGGATCTGGCCGGCAAGTCGGTCATCGTCATCCACGGCTATTCCTATGGCGATCTGGCGCCCTTTCTCAACGATGCGGCCAACGGCGTCCAGCGCAGCACGGTGGGCACCCATAAATCCGCCTTCACCATGCTCGAGCACGGCCGCGCCGATTACCTGCTCGATTACTCCGGGCCGGCGGAGGAGATCCTGGCCGGCCGGCCCATCGCCGGCATCCGCTCGGCCACCCTGGCCGACGTCAACGTCTATCTGGTGCTGAGCCGCACCTATCCCGGCGCGGAGCAGGTGATGGCGCGGCTGGAGGCCATCGCCCAGCGGCTGGACACTAAGCGCATCATGCGAGGACCGGCGCCATAGCATCCGGAAGGGTGAAATGGAAGGCGGTGCCCTGGCCGGGGACGGAATCCAGCCAGATCCGGCCGCCATGGTTCTCGACCACGCGCTTGCAGATGGCCAGCCCGATGCCGGTGCCGGAATAGCTGTCGCGGGTGTGCAGCCGGCGGAACACCTCGAAGACGTAGTCGGCGTATTGGGGCTCGATGCCGATGCCGTTGTCGGACACCGTGAACCGCCAGACGTCGTCGACCCGCTCGGCGGTCACGGCGATGCGCGGCGGCTCACCGGGGCGGCTGTACTTCAGTGCGTTGGTCAGCAGGTTCTGGAACAGCTGGCCCATCTGGGTGCGGTCGGCCTGCACGCGGGGCAGGGGGCCGATGGTCACCTCCGCCTGCTTCTGCTCGATGGCGGCACCCAGCGAGGCCACCACCGTGCGGATCATCTCGCCGCAGTCCAGCTCTTCCGGCACCACCGCTTCGCCCTCGCACCGGCTGTAGTCCAGCAGGGCGCCGACCAGCGACGACAGCCGGAGCGCCTCGTTGATGATGAAGGACAGGAATTCGTGGGCCTCGGGGCTGAGCAGGTCGCCGTGGCGGCGTTGCAGCAATTGCGAGAAGCTGACGATCGAGCGGATGGGTTCCTTGAGGTCGTGGGCGGCGACGTAGGCGAAGCGCTCCAGTTCGGTCAGGGCCTTGGACAGTTGCGCCACCACCTGGCGCAGTTCGGCCTCGGCGCGATGGCGCTCCTGGTTCTCGGCGGCCAGCTGCAGGTTGCGGGCGTTGAGGTCGGCGACCAGCAGCTTGAGGCGTTCGGCCATGCCATCGAAGGCCCAGCGCACCGCGTCAATCTCGTCGCCCTGGGCCGGGCCGGCGGGGGTGTCCTCGGGAAAGCTCATGTTGTCCTGGACCACCTGCGGCATCAGGCCGGCCACCCGCCGCGCCAGCTCCTCGATGCGCAGGGTGACCAGGTGGCGGAAGGCCGCATACATGAAGGCCGCCACCAGGAAGGTCTTGAACCCGTTGCTCAGCAGGATGGTGAGGCCCTGCCACAGCAGGGTCTCGTACATGCTGTCGAGGCCGGCGGCGATCTCGATGGTGGCGATCTGCCGCTCTTCACCCCGCACCGTTTGAGACAGCGGAAAGGATTGCACCACCTGCCGGCCGGACTGGCCCGACAGCGCCTGCCAGGAGGCGCTGCCGTCGCTGGCGACGACCGTGGCGCGCTCGATGTTGGGCAGGGCGACCAATGCCTCCAGCGACAAAGCGATCTGCTGGTCGTTGTAGCTCCACACGCTGGCGGCGATGGGCGGGAAGAAGACGCCGACGCGTCGCATCAGCTCGTCGACCCCGGCGCGCTGGACCCGATAGTCCATGAACAGTTGCAGCGCGGTGACGAACAAGGTCACCAGCGAACTGAACGCCACGATCAGGACGATCAGCTTCTTGCCGACGGTACTGATCCGACGCATGGACTGCATCAGAACGATCATGCCGACTAAGTGTCCCCCGGTTGTCGGTGGGATATTCTAGCGCCAAGGCGCCCGAGTGCGGAAGTGCCGCCGGCCCGTCGGCTGGCTGGCGGTACGGAGCGCCTGAGCCGCGACCGCAGGCGCAATACCGGGGCGAGGCAAGATCAGTCCGCCGGATGATCCTCCGCTAGAAGGGTGCCGGCCGTATGGTGATCCGAGGGCGTTCCGTCCGACGCAACCGCGATCTCGATGCCGAAAACCGAACCCCTGTCGCGCAGGGAGGTGACGCTCACCGGCAACCGCAGCAGATGGCTCAACCGGCTGACGATCGCCAAGCCGAGGCCCAGGCCTCGCGTGCCGTTCTGGGGTTCGTCGCCAACCTGGTAGAAGGCCTCGAATACATTGGCCAGCTTGGCCTCGGGGATCCCGATGCCGGTGTCGACGACTTGCACGACAGCCATCCCCTTGCGCCGGCGGCATCCGATCAGCACGCCGCCACGCCGAGTGTATCGGATGGCGTTGACCACCAGGTTGCGCAGCATGCGTTTGAACAGCACGCGGTCGGTGTGGACGGCAATCCCGGTCGGCACGTAGCGCAGACGGAGGTGGGCGGAAGCCGCCATGGCGGAGCAGTCCTCGGCGATCTCCGCGAGGACCTCACCAAGGGAGAACAGCGAAGGCTTCTGCTCCAGAACCCCTGACTCCATGACCGACAGGTCGGACATCGCCGACAGCATCTCTTCGGCGCTGGTAAGCGCCTGGCCCATCCGCTCGATGACTGGCGTCGTGTCCGCGCCCGCCTGCGTCGCCAATACCTGGTGGAACAGGCGCAGGGCTTGGAACGGCTGCCGCAGGTCGTGGCTGATCGCGCCCAGAAACGCCGTCTTGTCGCGGCTTGCCTCCTCCGCCACCGTTTGGGCCGCGCGTGCCGTCATATCGCTGTTGGTCTCCACCACGGCGGCAGGCTGTCCGGTAAACGTATCGCGCCAGAGCGCCCACGCGCTATGCACCAGGAGTTGATCTCCCGCCTTGGTGCGCTGCCGCAGCACCCCTTTCCAGCGCCCGTCAAACAGGGTCTCCTCCACGATCTGCGCCAGTGGGATCGGGAAATCGGTGGCCAGCAACTGGTGTGATATCTTGCCGAGCGCCTCGGGCGGCTCGAAGCCGTAAAGGGCCGTTGCGCCATCGCCCCAAAAGGTGATCCGTCCGTCCAGTGCACGCACGATCACCGGCAATTTGCTCAGTGCGGCGAGCAGCTTTCCGGTCTCATCCCAGCGCAGGCGCAACTCCCGTCCCGCCGTCGCCATGGCCTCGCCGACGTCGTCCATCTCGCGGATGCCGGAGGGGGACCACTGCATGAGGTGGCCTTTGCCGAGGGCGGCGGCAGACGCTGTCAGGATGGCCGTTTGGCGGCGGATGAAGCGGCTGTAGACAAGCGCGAGCGAGGTGGAGACGATGATGGTCATCGCCGCGAACGCCGCCAGCCACTTGAGCCTGATCAGCACGGGGGCCAGGAGAAGATCTTCGGGCACGGCCACCGCCGCCGCCCAATCGCTCCCACCGATGCGATGAAATGCCGCGAAAATCCGCTCGCCCTCCACCGAGGTCAACACGGCCGTATTCTCAGGCATGGCCTTGGCAATGGCCTCGCTCGCAGCGGGAATAGCCCTCTTGCCGACCATTGCTTCGGCGTTGACGGTCCGCGCCAGAAAGACGGAGTTGCCGTCGATCAATGCCGCCCGCCGCCCTTCCCCCAGCGTAGCGGAGGTGACCAGCTCCTGGAGGCGTGCCGCAGGAACACTGAGGCCGACCAGATAGGTGACCTTGCCGTTCCTGGCGGCGGGCATCTCGATCATGTACATCGGAGCATGCGCTACCGCTCCCATGAACAGGCCGGTGACCTGCGGCAGGCCCGTTGCGATCGTCTTTTGGTCGGTGGCACTGATGTCGGCACCCTGGGGCAGCGGTGTGCCCCAAGGGACGCGGGTATTGACGAGTTGTCGACCGGCAAGGTCGCGCACAACGACGTTGATCCCCTGGAACGCCATGAATTCGCGGGCGCGATGGTAGAAACCCTCGAGGTCTCCCCGTTGTAGGCTTGCCGAAATGGCGAGGGCTTGAAGCATGGCCGTCTTGCTGGCCAGCTCCCTTTCTATCATGAAGGCAACGTCACGGGCGTCGGCGCGCGCCATCTGCTCCAGATGCTGACGCTCGGCTGCGGCGGTGCGATAAGCGCCATACCCGCCGAGAAGCATCAGTGGGACCGCGACTAGGACACAAAGGATGGCGATGTGGGTCCCAAGCCGGATTTGGATCGACTGGCGGTTCCAAAATGGGGGAAGTGGTCTCATCCAACGCAACTTTGGATTATTTACCTTGACCAGGAGTATTAGAAAAGGTCTCGCTACGCAACCCGACCTTAGATTGGGGAGTGTGCGCAAATAACCTGTGGACGTGTTCAAAATATAAAATACCCCTATTAAGAGTAGCGCGCTACTTTGCGATCCAGACATCGCGCGAAAGCAAGCGCAAAACACGGCCCGTCGGGGCGAGCAGACTGCATTGGTCCCCGGCCGCCCCGAGGTCTTACCGTCGCAGCCTTCGGCAATATCGCGGGTGGCTGTCTGGCATGTATCGGGATCGCATCGAGCTCAAGTCGCTGTGGGGCAAGGTGGTCGGTGCCGAGGAAGCGGCGATGCACATCAAGGACGGCATGACGGTGGGCATGAGCGGGTTCACCCGCGCCGGCGACGCCAAGGTGGTGCCGCTGGCGCTGGCCGAGCGGGCCAGCGAGCAGCCGCTCAAGATCACCCTGCTGACCGGCGCCTCGCTGGGCAGCGACGTCGACAAGACGCTGGCCGAAGCCAAGGTGCTCGCCCGGCGCATCCCCTTCCAGGCCGATCCGGTGCTGCGCAAGGCGATCAATGCCGGCGAGGTGATGTTCGTCGACCAGCACCTGTCCGAGACCGTCGAGATGCTGCGCTCGCGCCAGCTGCCGCCGGTGGACGTGGCGGTGATCGAGGCGGTGGCCATCACCGCCGACGGCGGCATCGTGCCGACCACTTCCATCGGCAATTCGGCGACCTTCGCCATCCTGGCCGAGAAGATCATCGTCGAGATCAACCTCAACCAGAGCCTCGACCTGGTCGGCCTGCACGACGTCTACATCCCGACCCGGCGGCCCCACCGCGAGGCCATCCCGCTGGTGCGGCCGCAGGACCGCATCGGCCTGCCCTACATCCCGGTCGATCCCAGCCGCATCGCCGCCATCGTCATCACCGACAAGCTGGACAGCGCCGCCACCATCGCGCCGCCCGACGACGACACCCAGGCCATCGCCGGCCATCTCGTCGAGTTCCTGCGCCACGAGGTCAAGCTGGGACGGCTGTCGACCAGCCTGCAGCCGTTGCAGGCGGGCATCGGCACCATCGCCAACGCCGTGCTGCACGGGCTGATCGACAGCCCGTTCCACGATCTGGTGATGTATTCCGAGGTGCTGCAGGATTCGACCTTCGACCTGCTCGATTCCGGCAAGATGGTTTTCGCGTCCGGCTCGTCGATGACCCTGTCCGGCCCCTGCGCCCAGCGGGTGTTCGGCGACATCCGCCGCTACAAGGACCGGCTGGTGTTGCGGCCGCAGGAGATCTCCAACCATCCCGAGGTGATCCGCCGCCTGGGTCTCATCGGCATCAACACCGCGCTCGAAGCCGACATCTACGGCAACGTCAACTCCACCCACGTCAACGGCACCCACATGATGAACGGCATCGGCGGCTCGGGCGACTTCGCCCGCAACTGCTATCTCTCGGTGTTCGTCACCAAGTCGGTGGCCAAGGACGGCCGCATCTCCTCCATCGTCCCCATGGTCACGCACGTGGACCATTGCGAGCACGACGTCGACCTCATCGTCACCGAGCAGGGACTGGCCGACCTGCGCGGGCTGGCCCCGCGCGAGCGCGCCCGCGTCGTCGTCGACAATTGCATCCACCCCGATTACCGCGATCTCGCCAGGGACTACCTGACCGAGGCGGGCCGGCGCGGCGGGCACACGCCGCATGTGCTGGAACAGGCGTTCTCGTGGCACCTGGCCTACCAGCAGGGCGGCGACATGCGCGCGGTCGGCCGGCTGGCGCGGGCGGCGGAGTAGGCCATGACCGTTCCCATCGAGCGTCCGGCCGCCGGCGCCACCGTTGTCGAGAAGGTGCTGGTCACCTGCCTGCGGTCATTCAACGGCCTGCTCCACGTCGTCCTGGCCGTCGCCCTGGTGGCGGCCAGCGGCATGGTGGTGTGGGAGTTCTTCGCCGAGGTGTGGGCGTCGTTCCAGCGCGACCAGCTGGCGCAGGGCTTCCTGCATGCGCTGGGCGTGCTGTTCATCGTCTGGACCCTGTCGGCCCTGATCTCGGCCGAGATCGACTACGTCCGCACCAGCCGCTTCCACCTGCGGGTGTTCATCGAGGTGGCGATGATCACCCTGCTGCGGCAGCTGATCGTGCGGCCGGTGCAGGCGGTGGCCGGCGACGTGCACCTGGGCGACTGGTCGGGCCTGTGGCAATACGGATTGCTGCTGGCCGCCCTGGTCGCGGTGGCCGTGGCGCACCGGCTGACCGGCGACCCCGACATCGCGGGAACGACCCGCAAGGACTAGGCTACGCCCCTTCCGACCCGCACGAGCACGACGCCGACAGTTGGGCGTCGGGGCAGGGCACGTCGCCATAGGCGCAGAACACGCAGCATTGGCCCTTGGGCGGATGCATCACCTGGTCGCAGTGCTTGCACTCCAGGCTCCACAACTGCCCGGGCATCTTCTCCGCCTGGCGGTGGCCGCATTGCGGGCAGGTGACGGTGGAGGTGTCGAACCAGACATCGGCCATGGGCGGGTCCTCCCGGCTATTCCTTCAATCTAGGAGGGGCCAGAGGACCGGGCAACCGGCCGAAAGCAAAGAGGGCGCCCGACGGCGCCCTCCCGGAAACCTCACTCCCACTCGATGGTGCCCGGCGGCTTCGAGGTCACGTCGTAGGTGACGCGGTTGATGCCCTTGACCTCGTTGATGATGCGGTTGGCGACGCGGCCGATGAAGGCCATGTCGAAGGGGTAGAAGTCGGCGGTCATGCCGTCAGTGCTGGTGACGGCGCGCAGCGCGCAGGCGTAGTCGTAGGAGCGGGAATCGCCCATCACGCCGACGGTGCGGACCGGCAGCAGCACGGTGAAGGCCTGCCAGATGGCGTCGTAGAGGCCGGCGTTGCGGATCTCCTCCAGGTAGATGGCGTCGGCCTTCTTGAGGATCTCCAGCTTGTCGCGGGTGATCTCCTGGCCGGGAATGCGGATGGCGAGGCCCGGGCCGGGGAAGGGATGGCGGCCGACCATCTCGTCGGGCAGGCCGAGCTCGCGGCCGAGCGCGCGGACCTCGTCCTTGAACAGCTCGCGCAGCGGCTCCACCAGCTTCATGTTCATGCGCTCGGGCAGGCCGCCGACATTGTGGTGGCTCTTGATGGTGACGCTGGGGCCGCCGATGAACGACACGCTTTCGATGACGTCGGGATAGAGGGTGCCCTGGGCCAGGAAGTCGGCGCCGCCGACCTTCTTGGCCTCGGCCTCGAACACGTCGATGAACAGGGCGCCGATGGTCTTGCGCTTCTTTTCGGGGTCGGTCATGCCCGCGAGCTTGCCGAGGAACAGCTCGGAGGCGTCGCAGTGGACCAGGTTGATGTTGAAGCGGTCGCGGAACACGCTCACCACCTGCTCGGACTCGCCCAGGCGCATCAGGCCGTGGTCGACGAACACGCAGGTGAGCTGGTCGCCGATCGCCTCGTGGATCAGCGCCGCCACCACCGAGGAATCGACGCCGCCCGACAGGCCGCAGATCACCCGGCCCTTGCCGACCTGGGCGCGGATCTTCTCGATGGCCTGGTGCTTGAAGGCGGCCATGGTCCAGTCGCCGGAGCAGCCGGCCACCCGGTGGGTGAAGTTCTTCAGGAGCTGGGCGCCGTGCGGGGTGTGCACCACCTCGGGGTGGAACTGCACGCCGTAGAAGCGCTTCTCGTCGTTGGCGATGGCGGCGAAGGGCGCCCCCTCCGAAGTGCCGACCACGCGGAAGCCGGCCGGCAGGGCGGTGACGCGGTCGCCGTGGCTCATCCACACCTGCTCGCGGCCGCCCTTCTCCCACACGCCGTGGAAAAGCGCGCAATCGTCGGCGACATCGACCCAGGCGCGGCCGAACTCGCGATGGTCGCCGGGCTCGACCTTGCCGCCCAACTGGTCGCACATGGTCTGCTGGCCGTAGCAGATGCCGAGCACCGGCACGCCCATGGTGAACACCGCATCGGGGGCGCGCGGGGTGCCGATGTCGGCGACGCTGGCCGGGCCGCCCGACAGGATGATCGCCTTGGGTCCGTATTCCTTGAGCGACGCCTCGGTGACGCGGTTGAACGGGTGGATCTCGCAGTACACGCCGCTTTCGCGGACGCGCCGCGCGATCAGCTGGGTCACCTGCGAGCCGAAATCGAGAATGAGGACGCGATCGGACATGGGTCGGGCCTTTGGCGCTGGGAGTTGGCCGGGACTTTAGCGCCCGCTTAACCACCGGACAAGGGCGACAGGCCCGAACGGCGTAGGAAAAAAGGGGGATGCGGGCAGGCCAAAGCCCCCGAGACTTGGCCGATGTCAATTTCCATACCGGCCTGACGATGGCAGCATGCCGGCAATTGTCGCCACCCGAGGTTTGTCCATGCGCCGTGCCCTCGTTCTCCTGTGCTGCCTGCTGCTGGGGGCCTGCTGGCAGGTCAAGGAGCCGCTCGTCACCCAGGGAGTGCGCGCCGAGGGGCTGGAGGACGGCATCTACCGCCGGGACGACGGCACCGAGGTGGCGCTGCGCTGGAATGCGGCGGAGGGCCGCTACGATATCGGCACCACCGGCGGCTCGGCCCGCATCGCCCCGCTCGGCGGCGGCCTGTGGATGGTCGACTATGCCGACGCGGTGCGGATGGTGCTGCTGGCCTCGGTCGAGAACGGCACGGTGGCCTTCCGTGCCCCGACCATGGAGGCCGAGACCCGGCTCGCCAAGGCCAACGGCCTGGCCCTGAAGCCGGGCCCGGTCCGCTGCCTGTCCGGCTCGCCGGCGGCCATGAAGACCTTCGCCGCCGCGGTGGCCGCCCTCGAAGGCACGCCCGAGCTGGTGGTGGCCGACCGCCTCACCCGGGTGCGCTGATCAGAACCGCCCGAACGGGATGACGATGACGTTGGCCGGCGGCGCGTAGGCCATCGGCCGGCAGCGCTGCTCGGTCCAGAAGAAGCCGCCCGACCCGAAGGTTTCGGTCCAGCATTGCTGCGGCACCCAGGCGCGGTAGGCCGGCGGGCGCACGACGTAGCCGGGCGGCGGCCAGCCGTAGCCGTAGTACGGCCTGACGCGCGGTCCCCAGTGGTCGTCCCAATCATACCCGCGGCGATGGCCCCAGCCGTCGGCCCACGCCGCCGGCGCCGCCAGCATCAGCACGGCCAACATCACCCAGCCCAGGACCCGCATGACATCCTCCTGTCGCTTCGGGACAGCATGGACGCGCAGCCTAGGTGGGGACGGTGGCTTTTCGATGTCAACACCCCGCGCAAAAGGGGGCAGCGCACGCGCGGCCGGGCCGGGGCGGGGCAGGGCGGCACGCAGGCGGTGTTCGCCGCGAAGTGTGCTATAACACCGCCGGTTCCAACCACATCCCGGTCCATGATGCGCCCCATCCGTCTTGCCGTTTCCGCCTTCGCCCTCCTCGTTGCCGTGGCGCCGTTCCCGGCCGATGCCCAGCAGGTGCCGGCCTCGCGCGAGCAGGTGAGCATGAGCTTCTCGCCGGTGGTCAAGCAGGCGGCGCCGGCGGTGGTCAACATCTACACCAAGCGGGTGGTGCACGCCGCCTCGCCGCTGATGGCCGACCCGCTGCTGGGGCGCTTCTTCGGCGACCTGCTGCCGCACGGCCTGACCCAGGACCGGGTGCAGCGCTCGCTGGGCTCGGGCGTCATCGTCTCGGCCGACGGCACGGTGGTGACCAACAACCACGTCATCAAGGACGCCGACGAGGTGACGGTGGTGCTCAACGACCGCCGCGAGTTCGAGGCCAAGGTGCTGGGCAGCGACGAGCGCACCGACCTCGCCGTCCTCAAGGTCGACACCAAGGGCGAGGGGTTGCCGGTCCTGCCCTTCGGTGATTCCGACGCGCTGGAGGTCGGCGACCTCGTGCTCGCCATCGGCAACCCGTTCGGCGTCGGCCAGACCGTCACCAGCGGCATCGTCTCGGCGCTGGCCCGCACCAATGTCGGCATCGCCAACACCCGCTCGTTCATTCAGACCGACGCCGCCATCAATCCCGGCAATTCCGGCGGCGCCCTGGTCGACATGAAGGGCCGCCTGATCGGCATCAACAGCGCCATCTATTCCAAGGACGGCGGCTCCAACGGCATCGGTTTCGCCATCCCGACCGCGCTGGTCAAGGCGGTGCTGACCGGCATCACCAAGGGCGGCAAGGTGGTGCGCCCCTGGCTCGGCGCCCACGGCACCATCATCACCGCCGACCTCGCGGCCGCGCTCAAGCTGGCGCGCCCGGTCGGCGTGCTGGTGGACGGGGTGTCGCGCGAAGGCCCGGCCGCCAAGGGCGGCCTGAAGCCCGGCGACGTGGTGGTGGCGGTCAACGGCCGCGAGATCGACGACCCCGAGGGGCTGCGTTTCCGCCTCACCACCTTGGGCGTCGGCACCGATGCCCGCTTCACCGTGCTGCGCGACGGCGCCGAGCGCGAGGTGGTGGTCCGCCTGGTTCCGCCGCCCGAGATGCCCGCCCGCGACATCACCGAGATCGGCGGCGCCAATCCGTTCGCCGGCGCCACCATCGCCAACCTCAGTCCGGCGCTGGCGGAAGAGGTGGGGATGGAGACCGACGCGACCGGGGTCCTGGTGCTGCGCATCGGCCGCGGCTCGATTGCGCATCGCCTCGGGGTGCAGCCCGGCGATATCATCCTAGCGGTGAACGACCGCGCCGTCGCCAGCGTCGCCGACGCCAAGAAGCTGCTGGCGGCCGACGCGCGGCGCTGGGTGATCACCATCCGCCGCGGCGGCGAGACCATGAGCCTGATGGTGGGTGGGTGATGATGTGCGCCTCGCCGGCAAGATCCTTCGTCGCGTTGCTCCTCAGGATGACAGTTGAACGTCATCCTGAGCGCCGCGAGGGATCTCGGCGGGCCCGGGGATGGGGAGGTCGATGAGCACGTTGTTCGAGCGGGACGAGGACCGGCCGCTGGCCGACCGCCTGCGTCCCGCCACTCTCGAGGACGTGGTGGGGCAGGACCACCTGATCGGTGCGGCGGGACCGATCGGGCGGATGCTGGCCGCCGGGCGCCTCGCCTCCATCATCCTGTGGGGGCCGCCGGGCTGCGGCAAGACCACCATCGCCCGCCTGCTGGCCGAGCGCACCCGCCTGCATTTCGAGCCCCTGAGCGCGGTGTTCTCCGGCGTCGCCGACCTGCGCAAGGTGTTCGACGCCGCGCGCAAGCGCAAGGAGATCGGCCAGGGCACCCTGCTGTTCGTCGACGAGATCCACCGCTTCAACCGCGCCCAGCAGGACGGTTTCCTGCCCTATGTGGAGGACGGCACGGTGGTGCTGATCGGCGCCACCACCGAGAACCCCAGTTTTGAGCTGAACGGCGCCTTGCTGTCGCGCTGCCAGGTGCTGGTGCTGCACCGGCTCGACGACGCGGCGCTCGAAACCCTGATCGCCCGCGCCGAGGCCGCCATCGGCCATCCGCTGCCGCTGATGGACGACGCCCGCCTGGCGCTCAAGGCCATGGCCGACGGCGACGGCCGCTACTTCCTCAACCTGATCGAGGCGCTCTCCATCCTGCCACCCGAGTCCAGGCTGGATTCGGCGGCGCTGGCCCAGGTGGTGCAGAAGCGGGCGCCGGCCTACGACAAGGACCGCGAGGGCCACTACAACCTGATCTCGGCGCTGCACAAGAGCCTGCGCGGCTCCGACACCGACGCGGCCCTCTACTGGATGTCGCGCATGCTCGACGGCGGCGAGGACCCCCTGTTCATCGCCCGCCGCCTCACCCGGTTCGCGGTCGAGGACATCGGCCTGGCCGATCCCAACGCGGTGGTGCAGGCGCTGGCCGCCTGGGACGTCTACGAGCGCCTGGGCAGCCCGGAGGGGGAGCTCGCCCTGGCGCAGCTGGTGATCTACCTCGGCACCGCCCCCAAGTCGAACGCCGCCTACACGGCGTACAAATCGGCCCTGCGCGCCGCCAAGGACACCGGCAGCCTGATGCCGCCCATGCACATCCTCAACGCGCCGACCAAGATGATGCGCGAGCTCGGCTACTCCAAGGGCTACCAGTACGACCACGACACCGCCGACGGGTTCTCGGGGCAGAACTATTTCCCCGACGGCATGGAGCGGCGACGGTTCTACAAGCCGGTCGAACGCGGGTTCGAGCGCGAGGTGCGCAAGCGCCTCGAGTACTGGGACAAGCTGCGCGCCCGCAAGCAGGCGGAAGAGGGGGGAGAAACGGAATGAACCCGACCGCAATCGCCTGGGTCGCCGCCGGCGGCGCCCTGGGCTCGGTGGCGCGCTACCTGTCCATGGTGCTGATCGGCCAGAGCCTCGGCAGCGGCTTTCCGTGGGGCACGCTGTTCGTCAACATCCTCGGCTCGGCGGTGATGGGCACGCTGGCCGAGCTCGGCGCCCTGGCGTGGCAGCCGAGCGCCGACCTGCGCGTGTTCCTGACGGTGGGCATCCTGGGGGGCTTCACCACCTTCTCCACCTTCTCGCTCGACGTGGCGCTGCTGGTCGAGAAGCACGATTGGATCGTGGCCGGCGCCTACGTCGCCGCCTCGGTGATCCTGTCGGTCGGCGCGCTGTTCGGGGCCATGGCGGTGGTGCGGCAGGTGGTGGCGGCCTGAGGCCGACGTCGGCCAACTCGCAGGAGCCGGACGTACGAGATCCCTCGCTATGCTCGGGATGACAGTACCGAGATGGATGTCATCCCGACGAGCGGGCGCGAGGAGGGACCTCGTCTGGCGCCGTCTCGATGCCGGGCGAGGGTACAATTGAAAAGGCCCCTTCCGCGCGGAAGGGGCCTTTCCCTTTGTCCTCGAACTTCGCGTCGGTTACGACGCGAACTCGATGATCTTCTGGTCGACGGCGAGGGACTCGCCGGCCTTGGCGTGGATCTTGGCGACGGTGCCGTCGCGCTCGGCCTTCAAGACGTTCTCCATCTTCATGGCCTCGACCACCGCCAGCACCTCGCCGGCCTTGACCTCCTGGCCCTCGGCCACCTCGACGGCGCGCAGCAGGCCCGGCATCGGCGACAGCAGGTACTTGGACATGTCCGGCGGCGCCTTGAACGGCATCAGCTTGTTGAGCTCGGCCGCCTTGCGGGTCAGCACCAGCGCGTCGGCGCGGCTGCCGGCATGGACGAGGCGGTAGCCCACGCCCTGACGGTCGATCTGCACGCAGACCGGACGGCCGTCGATGCTGCCGCGGAACAGCGGCTGGCCGATCTGCCAGTCGGTCTTGACGTTCAAGGCCTCGTTCTCGACCACCACGGCGTAGCCGCCTTCGGCCGGACGGACGCCGACCTCGTGGTACTGGCCGCCCAGCACCACCACCAGCTCGTCGGGGACGCGCATGTCGTGGCCGGCGAACTGGCCGCTGACCTTGGCGTCCCGCTCCATCGACTTGCGGTGCACGGCGGCGGCCACCGCGATCAGCGGGGTGGGGTCGTCGGCCGGCAGGTCGTCGGCGTGGAAGCCGTTGGCGTATTCCTCGGCGATGAAGTTGGTGGTCAGGTTGCCCTTGACGAACCGCTCCTTGCTCATCAGCGAGGCGAGGAACGGAATGTTATGGGACAGGCCGCGGATGTAGTACTCGTCCAGCGCCTGACGCATGTGGGCGATGGCGGCATCGCGGGTCGGGCCGTAGGAGATCAGCTTGGCGATCATGGGATCGTAGAACATGCTGATCTCGCCGCCCTCGTAGACGCCGGTGTCGACGCGCACGTGCGGGCCCTCGGCCGGCGGCTGGTAGCGGGTCAGGCGGCCGGTGGAGGGCAGGAAGTTGCGGAACGGATCCTCGGCGTAGACGCGGGCCTCCATGGCCCAGCCGTTCAGCTTGATGTCGTCCTGCTTGAAGGGCAGCTTCTCGCCGGCGGCGACGCGGATCATCCACTCGACCAGGTCGAGGCCGGTGATCATCTCGGTGACCGGGTGCTCCACCTGCAGGCGGGTGTTCATCTCGAGGAAGAAGAACTCGCCGGTGGCGCCGCCGACGATGAACTCGACGGTGCCGGCCGACTTGTACTGCACGGCGCGGGCCAGCGCGCAGGCCTGCTCACCCATCGCCTTGCGGGTCTCGGGCGTCAGGAACGGCGACGGCGCCTCTTCGATGACCTTCTGGTGGCGGCGCTGGATCGAGCACTCGCGCTCGCCCAGATACAGCACGTTGCCGTGGCCGTCGGCCAGCACCTGGATCTCGATGTGGCGGGGCTGCTCGATGAACTTCTCGACGAAGACGCGGTCGTCGGCGAAGGAGGACTTGGCCTCGTTGGTGGCCGAGGTGAAGCCCTCATGGGCCTCCTTGTCGTTCCACGCCAGGCGCATGCCCTTGCCGCCGCCGCCGGCCGAGGCCTTGATCATCACCGGATAGCCGATGTCACGAGCGATCTTGACCGCCTCGTCGGCATCCTTGATGACGCCGAGGTAGCCCGGCACGGTGTTGACGCCGGCCTCGCGGGCCAGCTTCTTCGACTCGATCTTGTCGCCCATGGCGAAGATCGCGTGGGCGTCGGGGCCGATGAAGGTGATGCCGGCGGCGGCGAGCGCCTCCTGGAACTCACGCTTCTCGGACAGGAAGCCGTAGCCCGGATGCACGGCCTGGGCGCCGGTCTGCTTGCAGGCCTCGACGATCTTGTCGGCCAGCAGGTAGGACTGGGCCGAGGGCGCCGCACCGATGTGGACGGCCTCGTCGGCCATCTGCACATGCAGCGCGTCCTTGTCGGCGTCCGAGTACACGGCCACCGTCTTGATGCCCATCCTGCGGCAGGTCTTGATGACCCGGCAGGCGATTTCGCCACGGTTGGCGATGAGGATCTTGGTAAACATTGTCGCGTCCCCCCCGGTCACAGCGGGATGTTCCCGTGCTTCTTCCACGGGTTCTTGAGGTCCTTGTCCTTCAGCATGGCCAGCGAGCGGCAGATGCGCTTGCGGGTCGAGTGCGGCATGATCACGTCGTCGATGAAGCCGCGATGGCCGGCGATGAAGGGGTTGGCGAACTTCTGGCGGTACTCCTCGGTCCGCGCCGCGATCTTGTCGGCGTCGCCGATGTCCTGGCGGAAGATGATTTCCACCGCGCCCTTGGGGCCCATCACCGCGATCTCGGCGGTCGGCCAGGCGAAGTTCACGTCGCCGCGCAGGTGCTTGGACGACATCACGTCGTAGGCGCCGCCGTAGGCCTTGCGGGTGATCACGGTCACCTTCGGCACGGTGCACTCGGCGTAGGCGTAGAGCAGCTTGGCGCCGTGCTTGATGATGCCGCCGTATTCCTGCGCGGTGCCGGGCAGGAAGCCGGGCACGTCGACGAAGGTGATGACGGGAATGTTGAAGGCGTCGCAGAAGCGCACGAAGCGGGCGCCCTTGATGGACGAGGCGATGTCGAGGCAGCCGGCCAGCACCATGGGCTGGTTGGCGACGATGCCGACGGTGGCGCCTTCCATGCGGGCGAAGCCGACGATGATGTTGCCGGCGTAGTTCGGCTGCACCTCGAAGAAATCACCCTCGTCCACGACCTTGAGGATCAGTTCCTTCATGTCGTAGGGCTTGTTGGCGTTGTCCGGGATCAGCGTGTCGAGGCTGTTCTCGATGCGCTCGGCCGAGTCGGCGGTCGGCCGCACCGGCGACTTCTCGCGGTTGGACGCCGGCAGGAAGTCGATGAAGCGGCGCAACTGCAACAGCGCGTCGACGTCGTTCTCGAACGCCAGATCGGCGACACCCGACTTCGAGGTGTGGGTGATGGCGCCGCCCAGTTCCTCGGCGGTGACGGTCTCGTGGGTGACGGTCTTCACCACGTCCGGACCGGTCACGAACATGTAGGAGGAGTCCTTCACCATGAAGATGAAGTCGGTCATGGCCGGCGAGTACACGGCGCCGCCGGCGCACGGGCCCATGATCATGGAGATCTGGGGCACCACGCCGGACGCCATGACGTTGCGCTGGAACACCTCGGCGTAGCCGCCCAGCGACGCGACGCCCTCCTGGATGCGGGCCCCGCCCGAATCGTTGAGGCCGATCACCGGGGCGCCGACCTGCACGGCCTTGTCCATGATCTTGCAGATCTTCTCGGCGTGCGATTCGGACAGCGAGCCGCCGAACACCGTGAAGTCCTGGCTGAACACGAAGACCAGACGGCCATTGACGGTGCCGTAGCCGGTCACCACGCCGTCGCCCGGGATGGTCTGGTCGCCCATCCCGAAATCGGTGCAGCGGTGCTCCTTGAACATGTCCCACTCCTCGAAGGAGCCGGGATCGAGCAGGAGCTCGATGCGCTCGCGGGCGGTCAGCTTGCCCTTGTCGTGCTGCGCCTTGATGCGCCTCTCGCCGCCACCCAGCCGGGCGCGGTTCCGTTTCTCTTCGAGTTGACGAAGGATCTCCTGCATCGATTCCCCCTGGGACACGCCGTCGTCGCGGCGGTGTGTGGAGCGTCGGACGGGTGGTAACCCCACCCTTCTGGTCAGGGGGGTTCAGATACCACTACTCGACAGGCGGTTCCAACGGAAAAAAGGCCAGTCCTTCTCACGTTCTATTGCAATTTGTTGCCAACGGAAGGCGCAGATTTCTGCGGCTTTTCGGGTGTTTCGGCGCAGCCGCCCCTGCCGCAATATTGTTACCGCGTCCGGTCGCGCCAATCTCGCGTTGTGCGTCTCCGCGCTTGCAGGTAAACCGTATCGTCTTCAAGGGATCGGGGGCTGCATGCAACGAGGAACGGTCAGCGACGTGGTGCTCACCGTGCTGCTCCAGGCGATCGAGCGGGAAGGGGCGTTCAGCCTACCGACGCAGGACGTCGCGCAACGGGCCAACCTGCCGTTGCAGGTGGTCGGCCAGGCCCTTCCCGTCCTGGTCCAGCGCGGCCACCTCGATCCCCAGTGCCCCGATGGCAGCATGCGGTTGAGCGAGGCGGGCGTCCGAGCGGCCCGTGCGCTGAGGGAGCGGTAAGCATGGCGGCCCGGGCCGATGGTTAGGCGGATCCACTCCCGTCTCGGCACGGCCCTTGGCGCCCTATCGGTGCTCCGCCGCGGTCCGTTGCGGTATGTGCTGGCCATCGTCCTGACCGGGCTGGCCCTGGCGGTGCGCCTGGCGATCGCGCCGCAGCAGGTGGGCCTGCCCTTCGTCACCTTCTTTCCGGCGGTGGCCCTCGCGGCGATCATGGGGGGAATGGGGGCCGGCCTGCTGTCGACCGCGATCGGGGTGGTGCTGGCCACCTACTTCTTCATTCCCCCCTTCAACGAATGGGTGCTGAGCCGCGAGGCGCTGTCGGCGGGGGCGATCTTCTGTGCCGACGGGCTGCTCATCTCGTTCTCGATCGAGTCCCTTCACCGCTATTACCGCGGCTATGTGACCGTCATCGACGAGCTGCGCGCCGCCCAGGCGGCGGAAACGGCGGCCCGTCAGGAGGCCGAGCGGGCCAGCCAGGCAAAATCACGCTTCCTGGCGGCGGCCAGCCACGATCTGCGCCAGCCTTATCAAGCGTTGCGGCTGTACCATGCGGTGCTGCAGCAGGCCTGCAAGGATGAATTCCGCTCCTCCGTGCTTGCCCGCATGGAGACGGCGATGGCCTCGGGAGAGGCACTGCTGCAGTCGCTCCTCGACATCTCGACCCTCGAAGCCGGATTGATCGTCCCCAAGATGGCGGCGGCGAGCATCGCCGAGGTGCTCGCCGGCATCGATGCCAAGAACCGGGTCACCGCCGAGGAGAAGGGCTTGCGCTTCCGGGTGAGGGCGCGCTGCGGCACCGTGGTGACCGATCCCGTTCTGCTGGCCCGCATTCTGGACAACCTGATCGCCAACGCCATCCGCTACACCGCCAAGGGCGGTATCCTGGTCGCCTGCCGCATGCAGGGCGGTCGTGCGGTGTTCCAGGTGTGGGACACCGGCGTCGGCATCCCGAGCGAGCATCAGCAGGCGGTGTTCGAGGAGTTCTTCCAGGTCGACAATCCCGAGCGCGACCGCAGCAAGGGGGTCGGGCTCGGCCTCGCCGTCGTGCGCAAGGCCTCGGGTCTGCTGGGGGCCGAGATCGCGCTCCGGTCACGCCTCGGCCGCGGCACGGTGGTCGAGGTCGCCCTCCCGCACGCGCCGCCACCGGCCGGCGATCAGGGACCGGTCAGCGCGTAAGGGTCAGCAGGCGTTCGGCGGCCAGGATGTCGCGCTCGAGCAGGGCGCGGCGCTGCCTCGCTTCCTCATCCTCGCCCCACTGCTCGATCTGGTAGGTCTCGTCCAATTGCGAGAGGGCGTAAGCCTCGGCGCCGGTCAGCCGGCCTTCGGCCAATGCCAGGCCCAGCACCAGCGATCCCGCCGCCGCCGTCGCCGCCTGGATGGCGGTCAACGTCCACAGGTCACGCGAATGGAGATGGGCGCGCAGGGCGGCCAGCGATTCGGCGGGCTGTTCGATGGCGATCACCCCGACGGTGGGCACCAGCGGCGCGTCGAGGGCCAGCGCCACCCAATCCAGGACCGGCTGCCACGCCTCGGTCTGCCGCAGGGCGAGATCGGGCGGGAAATCGGCGCGGTAGCACAGCAGGTCGGTGCCCGCGTACTTGATCAGCTGGTCGAGGATGAGGGGACGCTCTGGCCCGATGCGGTCGTGGGCTGTGCTCGCCAGCTGGGTCATGGGCATGGTGTGGGGCAGGACCTGCTCGCCCTGCGCCTGCCATTCGGCGACGATGGCTTCGGCCAGCCGGTGGCTGTCCACCTGCAGGTGCTTTCCGGCCGGGGTCTTGACCGGACGGCCGTCCAGTACGATGGAGAAGCCGATCTCGGCCGGGGCGGTCCCGGCCTGCTTGTAGAAGCGCTTGATGGTTTTCGACAGCATCACGACCCCAGACTGCAGATCAGGGCCCAGAACATAGGCCAAATCAGCGCCCGAGCAAGCCCTGGAACATGCCGCCCCGGTTGGCGGAGCCGCGCTTGGCCGGACGGCCGAGCGCGGTCTGGCATGGACTGGAATCGGCCGTCGCCTTGTCGAACAACATCTCGCCGAGCAGCGACAATCCCCCGGTCGCCATGGCGGCGCCGACCGAGGCGGCGGCACGCGCCGTGCCCAACTCATCGATGCCGATGGCCGGTTGGGCGAGGGTACCGCGGATGCGGGTAACGCCGGCCAAGGTGCCGCCCAACGACAGGCCGACGCCTTTCCTCGCCCTGGGGGTGATCCCGATGTCGAGCCTCTCGGTGCGCAGGTCGATGGTCCCGGCGCCGACCACGTCGGTCTTCTCGGTTTCGACGGCGATGCCCTTGCGCGCAATGGCGATGCCGTCCTTGGCAATGAACCGCAGCGCGGCGCAGCGCAGGTCGGTCACCTCGTCGGTGCGCGTGGGGTTGAGCGAGCCGGCCATCTGCAGCATCAGGTCGCCGCCCGCCCAGTCGACGGTCCTGTTGTGGACGCGGCCCGGGCCCACCGACAGTACGGCCTCGCCGGACAGGCCGGACATCAGCGTCCGCACGCTGTCGCCCCGTCCGGTCATGGTGGCATGCAGGTCGCTTTGGCCGCCCGACATCAAATTGCCGTGGCCGGCCTCCTTGAGCAGGGCGCCGAGGTCGATCCGGCGTCCGCTCACGGACAGCGAGATTGCCGCCAGGCGCGCCGACGCGTCGACCGAGAGCTCGGCTTCGATCCCGCCGTTGGCGAGGACCGCGGTCAGGGGGTGGACCTTCAGGCGGTCGTTCTTGACGTGGATCTCGGCCGCCACGTCGCGCAGGGTCACGCCGGCCACGGTCAGCCGGCCGAAAGTCAGGGAGAGATCGGCGTCGAGGGCATGCAAGCCGGCCAGCGGCAAGGGGTCGGCGGCGAACAGCCTGCCGTCGCCGGCAGAGGCCGGCCTGGTCCCCGGCCGCGGCTGCAGGTCGGCGACGGCCAACTGGGTGGCGGCGAGGCGGCCGGCCACATGCGGGCGCGGTCCCGGCGCCAGGGTGAGCTCGCCGGCGAGATCGGTGCCGCCCAACTGTCCCTTGAGGTCGGCCAGCTTCCAGACGCCCTTGGCTTCCGACACCGCCCCCGACAGCCTCATCGGCCCGATCGCGGGGAGGGCCGTGCCGGCGATGCCCGACAGGCCCGCCAGAGACTCGCCCTCGACGGAAACCAGCAGGTCGATGCCGGATGCGGAGGCAAGGTCGCGCACCGCGCCGCGCACCGAGGCGAGGCCACGGTCGCGGCGGCCGACGGCGGCATCGATGTCGGAAAGGCCGAGCGTGCCGCCCACGTCCACCAGCCGCGCGGTGCCCTTGTACGGACCCAAGGGCGGAACGGTGACGCCGGCGAGGGCGAGGGTGTCGGAGAGATCGTCTCCCTGAACGCTGAGCCTGACGTCCCATCCCTTGCCGGCGGGAAGGGCGGCCAGCGTGCCGTCGGCGATGACCATCGCGCCGGTGGTCGTGGCTTTGATCTGCAGGGGCCAGGGCTTGCCGGCGGCCGCGGTGGCCGGCGCGCCGATGCGGCCCTGCACGTCGAAGGGACGGCGGTCGAAGGTGCCGCGGAACTGCAGGGCCAGCATGCCGCCGGAGCCGGCCTCGGGTTGCAGCGACAGCCGCTCCAGGCCGACGACGTGCGTCCGCCCCGAGGCCCCGTCGCGAATGGTCAGCACGCCGTTCTTGATCCGCACTTCGCGGGCATCGAACCGGGTGGGCGGGGTCCCTGCCGTCGGGGCGGCCGCCGCCGCGTCGCCGGCCGGACCGAAGCTCCAATTGGCGCGTCCCTTGGCGTCGGTTTCCACCAGCACGTCGGGGTTGACGAGAACGAGGCGGCGGATCTGGATCTGGCGCGACAGCAGCGGCAGCAGCGCCACTTCGGCCTCGATGCGTTCGACGACCACCATCTCGGGGCGCGAGCCCCCCGTCATGTTGGCGAAGGACACCCCGGTGGCGACGACCGACGGCACCAGCCCGGGCTTGAACTGGAGCGGACCCGCGATGGTCAGGCGCCGGCCCGTCGCCGCCTCGGCCTGGGCGGTGAGGAAGCCCTTGTACGCCTCGACGTCGATGGACTTGACGGCCGCAATAAGGGCCACGGTGATCCCCACCGCCGCGGCGAGGATCAGCTTGACCACCGTGCTCAGACGCATTGGGGATTTCCCGTCAGCGCCGCCAGCACGTCCGTCAGGTTGTCGAAACTGTCGATGACCATCTGAGCCCCGGCCTCATTGAGCTCCGCCAGAGAATGGTAGCCCCAGGATACCCCGAGGGCGCAGGTCTTGGCGGCATTGGCCATCAGCATGTCATAGGCGGTGTCGCCGATCATCACCACGTTTTCCGGGGATACTCCGAGGTCGGCGGCCGCGTTGAGCAGCATGGACGGATTGGGCTTGCCGGGATTGTCGTCGGCGGTCTGGATGGTCAGGAAGCGGCCGTGCAGGTGGTGGCGGTCGAGCACCGCCTGCACGCCGCGCCGCGACTTGCCGGTGGCCAGGCCGAGCAGCCACCCTTCCGCCTCGAGCGCGTCCAGGGCCTCGCGGACGCCGGGGAACAGCGGTTCCTCGGTGTCGGGCAGCAGTCTCAGCGCCCGGAAGGCGTCTTTGTAGGCCTCCGCCAGCGCCCGGTGGGTCTGGTGCGACGCCCACGGCACCAGGACGGAACACGCCTCGACCAGCGACAGGCCGATGATGCGCCGCACGTCCTCGGGCCGCGGCACGCCGCCCAGCTCGAGCCGGCCCCACGCCTCGGTCATGGCGGAGACGATATTGTGCTCGGAATCCACCAGGGTTCCGTCGACGTCAAACACGGCGAGGCGATGATGGGACATGTGCTCGCGGGATGCTTCTGTTCCGTTGCGGCTAGAGTAGCGCAAGGGGCGCCATCCACCAACCGTCGAAGAATGGTGAAATGTCGCGCCATTTCGTTAGCAAGGGGGGCTTGGACCACCGACTCTCCTGGAGTATGGTGGCGCCCCTTACCGAATGGGAGATCGCTATGCGCCTCGGCCGCATCGTCCTAGCCGCCGCCCTTCTCGCCGCCGCCGCCCCCGTCGCCGCGCAGCAGCCGGCCCAGCCATTGCCGGCGGACGTCGAGCGCTTCCAGTCCTTCCTGTCCAACGACGCCACCTACAAGGAGCTCCTGCAGCAGCTGGCGCTGATGTCGGACGCGCAGGGCGCCCCCGATTGCAAGGAACGCAAGGCGGTCGGCCGCACCCTGCTGGTCGTTGCCCCGCCGACCTTCCCCGAGGGCGCGCCCTATCCCTCGTCCGGCCTGTGGCAGGAGCGCGTGGTGGTGGAGCGCTGCGGCGGCAAGTCGCAGCAGAACATCCTGATCCAGGCCCGTCCCGACGGCCCGCCGCGGGCGATGCCGCTGATGCCGGGCACCACCGGCGCGCCCGCCCCCATGCAGAGCGCCATCCTCAAGGATGTCGTCGAGCAGCTCGCCTCCGGCAAGGCCAAGTGCTCGGATCTTACCAAGATCCAGCCGCTCGACAGCGGCATGGACAAGAACTCCAAGCTGCCCAAGCCCGGCGAGAAAGGCTCGTGGCGCGAGGTGTGGAACTTCCGCGCCTGCGGCAAGAAGGTCGACGTCCCGGTGGAATACACCGCCGACGGCAAGGGCGGCCTGACCCACAAGGTGCTGGCCAAGTGACGTGCGGCGATGCTCCAGCCGTCATCCCGGCCGGAGCATCGCGGAGAGCCGGGATCCATCGGTCAGTCGGCACCATGGATCCCGAGTGGGGTAACCGCCCCTACTCGTGGTCGAAGGCGTCGAACGGCTTGCCGGCCGAGCTTTCGTCGAAGCCGAAGAATTCAAAGCTCTTGGCGATGTGCTCGGGCAGCGGCGCCACCACCTGCAGCACCCCGCCGCGCGGGTGGGGCATGCGGATGGCCCTGGCGTGCAGGTGCAGTTTCCGGCTGACGCCGGCACCGGCGATCAGCGCATCCTGACCGCCGTACTTGCCGTCGCCCAGGATCGGCGTGCCGATCACCACGCAATGGGCGCGCAGCTGGTGGGTGCGCCCGGTGCGCGGCTCCATCTCCAGCCACGCCACCTTCCGGAGCGCGTTGTCGACCACCCGGTACCAGGTCACGGCCCGCTTGCCCTCGTCCTCGTCGACCGCCATCTTCTCGCCCAGCCGCCCCGGCAGCTTGGCCAGCGGCGCGTCGATGCGGCCCTGGCGCAGCTTGGGCACGCCGGCGACCAGCGCCCAGTAGAGCTTGTGCGCCTCGCGCGACTTGAAGGCGGCGGCGAGCTTGGCGGCCGCCCCGGCGGTGCGGCCCAGCAGCAGCACGCCCGAGGTGTCCTTGTCGAGGCGGTGAACCAGCCGCGGCCGCTCGGGCTTGTCGAAAATCAACGCGTCGAGGAAGGCGTCGAGATGCTTCTCGGCCATGCCGGTGCCGCCCTGCACGGCCAGGCCCGGCGGCTTGTTGAGGGCGATGACGTCCTCATCCATATAGAGGATGGCGTCCTTGAGCATCTTGGCGGTGGCGGGATCGACCGGGGCCCGCTTCGGCTCCGGCTTGGGGGCGTCGCCCTGCGGCACCGGCGGCACGCGGATCTGCTGGCCGGGCTCCAGGCGCTGGGCGGCCTTGGCGCGCTTGCCGTCGACGCGCACCAGTCCGGTGCGCAGCCACTTTTCCAGCAGGCCGTGGCCGACCATGGGGAAATGGCGCTTGAACCAGCGATCGAGGCGGATCTCGGCCTCGTCGGGCGATACGGTGAGGGTCTGGACGGTCATGGGGCGGACACTAGCGCAGGCGCGGGCGGTTGGCGAGGGGCTGACGGTGGGCGCGCTGACGGCTTATGCTAACGGGCGAAAATTCGGGGAGGAGACATGACCAAGTCCGTGCGCGTGCTGATCGACGGCCGGGTGCAGGGCGTATGGTACCGAGGATGGACGGTCGAGCAGGCTTCCTCGCGGGGTCTGGCCGGCTGGGTCCGCAACCTATCCGACGGTCGGGTCGAGGCCGTGTTCTCGGGCGACCCGGCGGGGGTGGACGAGATGGTGGAGGCCTGCCGGGCCGGCCCACCGTCCGCCCGCGTCACCGCCATCGCCACCGAGCCGTGGGCCGAGCATCCGGGCCACGGCTTCCACCAGAGGCCGACCAAATGACCGTGACCCGCCGCCAGTTCCTTGCCGGAGCCGCCGCCATGACGACCATTCCCGCCGCGTCCTCCGCCGGCCAGGCCTCGGCCTTTCCCAAGGACTTCCTCTGGGGGGCGTCGACCTCGGCCTATCAGATCGAGGGCGCGCTGACCGAAGACGGGCGCGGCCCGGACATCTGGGATGCCTTCACCAAGGCCGGCAAGATCCAGGACGGCACCAATGCCGCCGTCGCCTGCGACCACTACCACCGCTATCCCGAAGACATCGCGCTGATGAAGGGCGCCGGCTTCAACGCCTACCGCTTCTCCATCGCCTGGCCGCGCATCGTCCCGGCCGGCACCGGCGCCATCAATCCCAAGGGCCTCGATTTCTACGACCGGCTGGTCGACAAGATCCTGGAGGCCGGCATCCGTCCCATGGCGTGCCTGTACCACTGGGACCTGCCGCAGCCGCTGGAGGACAAGGGCGGCTGGCAGGGGCGCGAGGTGGTGGGGTCCTTCGCCGACTATGCCCGCATCGTCGCTGCCCGCCTGGCCGATCGCGTCAAGGATTGGATGATGCTGAACGAGCCCAACGTGGTGGCCATCTTCGGCTACGGCGTCGGCGAGCACGCACCCGGCCTCAAGCTGGGCGAGACGGGCATCCTCAAGGCGCTGCACCACCAGAACCTGGCCCAGGGCGCCGCGCTCCGCGCGCTCCGGGCCGAGCACAAGGACCTCAGGCTGGGCACCGTGACCAACATCCAGCCCTGCCGCCCCGACACCGACAGCGAGGCCGACCGCGCCGCCGCCATCCGCTGGGATGCGGTGTGGAACCGCGTGACCGTCGACGGCCTGCTGCGCGGCACCGTGCCCGACGTGCTGGCCGACAAGATGGCCGGCATCGTCAAGCCGGGCGACATGGAGCAGACCCGGTTCCCCATCGACCTGCTCGGCATCAACTACTACAGCCGCTGCACCATGAAGCACGAGGAGGGGCATCCCTTCAACGTGTGGTGGGGCGATCCCAAGGCCGAGCGCTACACCTCCATGGGCTGGCCGGTGCAGCCCGACGGGCTCTACGACCTGCTGAGGGAATTCAAAGAGCTGTACGGCAATCCGGCGGTCTACATCGCCGAGAACGGCGCCGCCTACGACGACAAGGTCGAGGCGGACGGGCAGGTCCACGACGCCGAGCGGGTGCGTTTCCTCAAGGAGCACCTGGAGCAGGTGGCCCGCGCGCTGAAGGACGGCTGCAACGTCAAGGGCTACCTGGCGTGGTCGCTGTTGGACAATTTCGAATGGGCCTTCGGCCTGTCGAAGCGCTTCGGCTTGGTGCGGGTCGATTACGACACCCTCAAGCGCACGCCCAAGGACAGCTTCAAGTACTTCAGCAGCGTGGTGAAGACCGGGAAGGTTTGAGCGACCACCGGAACTGTCAAGGTGGATGCCCGGATCAAGTCCGGGCATGACGACCTCCCAGTTTAGTGGCTCGGCCGGTCCGAATCCGGGATCAGGGGCTGCAGCGCCGCCGTCAGGTAGGCTTGCAGCAGGCCGCCGCGGCCGCTGGTCAGCAGGTCGATGGGTGGCGCCGGCAGGACGTCGACCCGGGCGCGCAGCCAGGCGCGGCGGAGGTCGGCGTCGTCGAACAGCCGTTCGAGGCCGCGGTGGATCGCCACCACCAACTTGAGGCCATCCAGCGTGGCGGCACTCATGGACACCGGCGGACCGTCCCGCCAGGCCGCCAGGCTGTCGGCGGGGACGGCGAGAATGGCGCCCTGTTCCTCGGTCGTCAGACCGAGATCCTTCGCCGCTTGCAGGTAGAGGGCCGCGAACTGGTGGAGGCCGATGCGCTGCCACAGGGCATTGCGCTCTTCGGGCGCCAGGGCGTCGGCCAGCGGCGAGTTGGCCCGCAGCAGGCCGGCCTGCGCCGAGGCGGCGCAGACGGTGGTGGCCAGCGCGTCGAGCGGCCCGGCCAGCAGCGTCTCCCACTGGTCCCACATTGCCGCCGCATCGGGGCGCCGCCCCCGCATGCGGGCGAGGCTGTCCTGGGCGCGGGCGATCAGACCGGGGCTCTGCCGCGCCTGCTCGATCAGCACGCGGTGGAAATACAGCATGCGGCCTTCGTCGACGGCGAAGCGGTCCATGGCGGGCTCCCGGTGTCTTAGGTTGATCTAATATACCGGGGTGCGGGGGAGGATGCGACGAATATCGGGCTGGGGTGCACCGCGCCCGGGGCACAAGATCCTTCGCTGGCGCTCGGGATGACAACACACGTGTCAAACCCAAGACCCACGGGAGGGGGGGTCTCGTTAAGCCCCGTGGCGTTGCGCCGGGGCCACAACATCTTGCGGGGGCGCGGGGTATCACCCCCCACGTCACACCCCCACGACCATCGGGAGGAGGGATCTCGTTCAGCCGAGTGGCTTGGCGCAGGGGCCGTCTTACTCCGCCGCCGGCTTCTCGACCTTGTAGATCTCGGCGCCTTCCTCGCGGAACTTCTCGCTCATCTCGGCCATGCCCTGCTCGGCCTGCTCCGCCGCGATGTCGCGGACTTCCTGGCTGATCTTGTAGGCGCAGAACTTCGGCCCGCACATCGAGCAGAAATGGGCCAGCTTGGCGCCCTCGGCCGGCAGGGTCTGGTCGTGGAAGTCCATGGCCTTTTCCGGGTCGAGCGACAGGTGGAACTGGTCGCGCCAGCGGAATTCGAAGCGGGCGCGCGACAGCGCGTCGTCGCGCTTGCGGGCCGCCGGGTGGCCCTTGGCGAGGTCGGCGGCGTGGGCGGCGAGCTTGTAGGTCACCACGCCTTCGCGCACGTCCTGGCGGTCGGGCAGGCCCAGGTGCTCCTTGGGGGTGACGTAGCACAGCATGGCGGTGCCGAACCAACCGATCATGGCGGCGCCGATGGCGCTGGTGATGTGGTCGTAGCCGGGCGCGATGTCGGTGACCAGCGGGCCCAGCGTGTAGAAGGGGGCTTCGCCGCACAGCTTCAGCTGCTTCTCGACGTTCTGCTTGATCTTGTGCATGGGCACGTGGCCGGGCCCTTCGATGATCACCTGGCAATCGTGCTTCCAGGCGCGATGGGTCAGCTCGCCCAAAGTCTCCAGTTCGGCGAACTGGGCGGCATCGTTGGCGTCGGCGATCGAACCGGGGCGCAGGCCGTCGCCCAGGCTGAAGGCCACGTCGTAGGCCTTGAGGATCTCGCAGATCTCTTCGAAGTGGGTGTAGAGGAAGTTCTCCTTGTGGTGGGCCAGGCACCACTTGGCCATGATCGAGCCGCCGCGCGAGACGATGCCGGTCACCCGCCTGGCGGTCAGCGGGATGTAGGCCAGGCGCACGCCGGCATGGATGGTGAAGTAGTCGACGCCCTGCTCGCACTGTTCGATCAGGGTGTCGCGGAACACCTCCCAGCTCAGGTCCTCGGCACGGCCGTCGACCTTCTCCAGCGCCTGGTAGATCGGCACGGTGCCGATGGGCACGGGGCTGTTGCGCAGGATCCACTCGCGGGTGGCATGGATGTGACGGCCGGTGGAGAGGTCCATCACCGTGTCGGCGCCCCAGCGGATCGCCCACACCATCTTCTCGACCTCCTCGGCCACCGAGGACGCCACCGCCGAATTGCCGATGTTGGCGTTGATCTTGGTGAGGAAGTTGCGGCCGATGACCATCGGCTCGGCTTCGGGGTGGTTGATGTTGGCCGGGATGATGGCGCGGCCGCGGGCGATCTCGTCGCGCACGAACTCAGGGGTGACGTCGTCGGGGATGTCGGCGCCGAAATCCTCCCCATCGCGCTGGCGCAGCTCGGCGAGGCGCAGGTTCTCGCGGATGGCCACGTATTCCATCTCGGGGGTGACGATGCCGCGCCGCGCATAGGCCATCTGGGTGACGGCGGCGCCGGCCTTGGCGCGCAGGGGGCGGCGGCCCTGGCGGTCGAACACCGGCACGGTGATCTGCTCGCCGGGCTTGAGGCCGTCATCCTCGGGCTTGTGGGCGCGGCCCTCGTAGGTCTCGACGTCGCCGCGCTCGAGGATCCAGGCCTGACGCAGCGGGGCCAGGCCGGTGGCGATGTCCACCTTGGCGGCCGGGTCGGAATAGGGGCCCGAGGTGTCGTAGAGCCGCACCGGCGGCTCGCCGCAGCCGGGCTCCAGGTCGACCTCGCGCATGGCGACCCGGAGGTCGGGCCGCGAGCCCTCCACGTGGACCTTGCGCGATCCCGGCAGCGGGCCGGTGGTGACCGTCATCTCGTCGTGCGGCTTGGACATCTTCACACCCTCTGTGGCGCGGCATGGCGGGCGCGGGGCGGAAGCTGTCTCCGATCCCTTCGCCGGCATGACCCGGATCAGGTTCCAAGGGTCGCCGGCACACCCGGCCTCTCAGCCCCTCGCCGGGGCTCCCCTTCGGTCAGCGGAAGAGTGGGGAGGGCCGGCCGGTTAGTCAAGGAATCAACATCCCCTCGGGGCGTAGGGGCTTGTCCAGGCCTATCCCTCCGCTCCCTTCCGAAGGTCGAGCCTGCCCGCGCAGGGGTGGCATCCTTTCGGTTCCGTCGCCTCCCCCGATGCGCGCGTGAAGCGGGGGGCGAACCAGCACCATTGTTACTGTCGTCCTAGTGCAGGTGACGGCGATGGATGGACGGCAGCGGCGGGTGTGGGATGGGAGTATGGCGGGGCGATCCCGCCTCTGGGCCGTCGCCTGCGCATCCGGGGCGTCCGCGGGGGTGCTGGTGGCGTTTGCCGACGACATCGGGGCGGCCGCCCATCAATGGTGGAACAATCCCCTCTATTCCTACTGCCTGTTGGTTCCGGCCGTTGCCGTGTGGATGCTGTGGCTGCGCCGGACGGATCTGGCCGACGCCCCCACCGGGGGCTGTTGGGCCGGCCTGCTGCTCGCGGTGGCCGCCGCGGCGTCGTGGTGGCTGGCCGATGCCGCGGCGGTGAGCGAGATCCGTCAGCTCGCGGTGGTGCTGATGCTGCAGGCGGTGGTGCTGGCGGTGCTCGGCCCGGCGGTGTTCCGCGTCGCGCTGCTGCCGCTCGTCACCCTGCTGCTGGCGGTGCCGGCCGGCACGCCGCTGATCGCGCCGCTGCAGGCGGTGACGGTCGCCGGGGTGACCGCCTTGCTCGATGTGGGCGGCATGGTGGTGGGGGCCAGCGGCACCCTGATCTCCGGCGAGTGGGGCCTCTACCACGTCGCCCCCGGCTGTTCCGGGCTCAACTTCGTGCTGTCGGCGCTGACTCTGGCGGCGGTCGCCACCGCGGCGGCGCGGCGGGGCTGGATGGGATTGGCCGTGACCGCGCTCGGCTTCGTGGCGGTGGCGGTGGCCGCCAACATCCTGCGTGTCGCGCTGCTGATCGCCATCGCCGAGGCGGTCGAGGGCGATACCGACCTGGTCAACGACCACCTGCTGTTCGGCTGGCTGCTGTTCATGGCGGCGATGGTGCTGCCGTTGCGCCTGGCGGTCCGGACCCAGCCCCGGGCGGAAGCCGGGTCGCCGCCGGGAGGTGCCGGCCGGCTCGATCCCGTCGTGGCGGCCGGGGGGGTGGTCGCGGTGGTGGTTGGACTCCAGGTCGCCTCCGCGCTGCCAGCCGCCGCCGCCCACGATTGGGAGGCGATGCCGCCGGCGCCGGCCGGGTGGACCGAGGCGGCGATCACCCTGCCGGTGGCCGCGGACACTGCCGCCGAGGCCTGGGTCCAGCGCGCCTACCGCGCCGATGGCGCTGCGGTCGAGCTGACGGTCGGCTGGTTCGGCGACCAGCGCCCCGGCCATAAGGTTGCCGCTCCCGATCAGCTGCTCACGGGCTGGGGTGTGTGGGAGCGACTGGACATCGCCGATTCACCAGTGGCCGCCTGGCGATACGAGGCCCCCGGCGGGCCGCGGCTGGCGGTCTCCTGGTACTGGGTGGCCGGCTGCCGCACCGACAGCCTCATCACCGCCCGGCTGCACAATATCGCCGTCCGCCTTGGCGCGGAAGCGCCGGTCGCCCTCGTGGTGGCGTCGGCTCCCGCCGAGGACGGCTTCGAAGCCCTGGCCCGGTTCCTCGACGACGCGGGCGCATCGGCGGGTTTTCCGTTCAACAGCAAGGAGGATTGCTCATGAAAAAGATCGCATGGCTCGTCGCCGCCGCGCTGATGCTGCCGGCGACCGGCGCCTTCGCCGCCGGGGGAACCGTGGTTTCCAAGGAGGTCTCCAAGAGCGGCAGCACCAAGACCGTCAAGAAGGTGGTGACCAAGGGCGACAAGACGAAGATCATCGATAAGGTCGTTACCACGACTCCCAGCACGCCCAGCGCGCCGGTGTCGGTGCCCGAACCCATGTCGGCGGCCCTGCTGGGCGGCGGTCTCCTCGCCCTCGGACTGCTGCGTCGCAAGGCGTGATCTCGAACCCGGGCCCGCGCGCTTGCCAACGCGCGGGCCGCTCTCTCCGGCGGCCCCCTCCGGTGTTGCAGCACGCGGGGGCCGCCGCGGCTTCAGATGCCGTCGGGCCCAGACCCGTTCAACCACTCCCCGGCGTCTACGATCTGACGAGCAGGGCCAGCGACCGGGCCTCCAGGGGATAGGGCTTCCCGCCGGGGAAGCGCTGGCCGTCGCGTGCTGGGTCGAACGTCTCGACCCATGCCTCCCAGGTATGATCCTCCGAGGGCAGGATGAACGGCACCGGCTCCCAGAACGAATTCATCAGCAGCAGGAAGGGCAGGTCGCGTTGCGGCAGGCCGCCCTCGGTCGTGTAGTAGAAGTCGCCGGTGTCGCCGGTGAACAGCGCGCCGAGGGTGCGGGCTTCGGCGAAGTCCCAGTCGGCATCCGAAGTCTCGCGGCCGTCCGGCGTCAGCCAGACGATGTCGGCACCCTGTTCGGTGCGGCCGCGGAAGAACCGTGAGCGATGGAAGACCGGGTGGCGGCGTCGGATGCCGATGATCTTGCGCGCGAAGAGGAGAAGATCGCGGTCGGCCTGGTCCCATTTGACCCAGGCGATCGGGTTGTCCTGGCAATAAGCGTTGTTGTTGCCTTCCTGGCTGTTGCCGATCTCGTCGCCGGCCAGCAGCATCGGCACCCCCTGCGACAGCAGCAGCGTCGCCAGCATGTTGCGCTGCTGCCGCTGGCGCAGTTGCAGGATGGCGGGGTCGTCGGTCGGGCCCTCGGCCCCGCAATTCCAGGATTCGTTGTCGTCGGCCCCGTCGCGGTTTTCCTCGAGGTTCGCCTCGTTGTGCTTGCCGTTGAAGCTGACCAGGTCGCGCAGCGTGAAGCCGTCGTGGGCGGTGACGAAATTGACGCTGGCCCAGGGGCGGCGATAGCGATGGGCGAAGATGTCGGCCGAGCCGGTGATGCGCGAGGCCAGTTCCGGCACCTGGCCGGCGCCCCCCTTCCAGTAGCGGCGGACCACGTCGCGGTAGCGGCCGTTCCATTCCGACCAGCCCGGCGGGAAGCCGCCAACCTGGTAGCCGCCCATGCCGAGGTCCCACGGCTCGGCGATCAGCTTGACCGCGCTCAGCACCGGATCCTGGCGCACCGCGTCGAAGAAGGCCGAACCGGGGTCGTAGTGAAATCCCTCCCGGGCCAGGCTGGCGGTGAGATCGAAACGGAAGCCGTCCACATGCATCTCGACCACCCAGTAACGCAGCGAGTCCAGCACCAGCTGCAGCACCCGCGGGTGGCTGAGGTCGAGCGTGTTGCCGCAGCCGGTGGAGTCCCAGTAGTAGCGGGGGTCGTCGGGGACCAGCTTGTAGTAGCTGGCATTGTCGATGCCGCGGAAGGACAGGGTCGGGCCGAGATGGTTGCCCTCGGCGGTGTGGTTGTAGACGACGTCGAGGATGACCTCGATGCCGGCGTCGTGGAGGCGGCGCACCATCGACTTGAACTCGGAGATGCGGCCCGAGGCGAGGTAGCGCGGCTCGAGCGCGAAGAAGCCGATGGAATTGTAGCCCCAGTAATTGCGCAGGCCCTTGTCGATCAGGGTGCGGTCGTCGAGGAAGGCGTGGACGGGCAGCAGCTCGATGGCGGTGATGCCCAGCGAGCGCAGATGATCGACCGTCACCGGGTCGGCCAGCCCGGCGAAGGTGCCGCGTCGCCGCGCCGGCACGTCGGGGTGCAGCATGGTGAGGCCGCGCACATGCGCCTCGTAGATGACCGACTGCGGCCACGGGACCCCCGGCCGGCTTTCCGCCCCCCAGGTGAAGGCGGGGTCCACCAGTTCGCACTTGGGCATCTGGCGGGCGTTGTCGCGGCGGTCGAAGGACAGGTCCTCGCGGGCATGGCCCAGGCGGTAGCCGAAATGGGCGTCCGACCATTTGAGTTCGCCGCGCAGCGACTTGGCATAGGGGTCCAGCAGCAGCTTGTGGGGATTGAAGCGGTGCCCGGCCTTGGGATCGTAGGGGCCGTGCACCCGGTAGCCGTACAATTGCCCGGGCAGCAGATCGGGCACGTAGCCGTGCCAGACCTCGTCGGTGCATTCGGGCAGGACCAGGCGCTCGGTCTCGCGTTCACCCGCATTGTCGAACAGGCACAGCTCCACCTTTTCGGCATTGGCGGAGAACAGCGCGAAATTGGCTCCGGCGCCGTCCCAGGTCGCCCCCAGCGGGTGGAACGATCCGGGCCAGATGCGGGCGCGGCCTTGCGGCATGGGGGACCCTTTCCCTGATGTGCAAGGATCAGGTGGCGCCCCCATGGCGCAGGCGCCATTCCCCGTTTGTCCGCCGCAGCCACGCCCGGGCGCTCCATATGATAGAATGGCAGTGCCAACGAGACGGGAGCCCGACGGAATGTGGGAGACGGCGTTCTATGCCTTCGTTGCCTTCTTCGTGATCCTCGATCCGCCGGGGACGGCCGCCCTGTTCGCCGCCATGACCCGCAACATCGCCCAGGGGCATCGGCGCGTCATGGCGCGTCGGGCCACGGTGATGGCGGGCATCCTGCTGTTCGCCTTCGCCATCGGCGGCGAATGGTTGCTGGGTGCCCTGGGCATCACCCTGCCGGCCTTCCGCGTCGCCGGGGGGCTGCTGCTGTTCCTGCTGGCCACCGACATGGTGTTCGCCCGCCAATCGGGCCTGCGCTCGACCACGCCGGTGGAAAACGAAGAGGCGGCGGTGCGCGACGACATCACCGTCTTTCCCCTGGCCTTCCCCCTGATCGCCGGCCCCGGGGCGATGACGTCGGTGGTGCTGATGATGGGCCGGGCGCATGGCGACCCGCTGACCATCCTCACGGTGCTGGCCGTGCTGGCGGTGGTGCTGGCGATCCTGCTGGTGCTGCTGCTGGGCGCCGGCCACGTGCTCAAGGTCCTCGGCTTCACCGGCGCCCATGTGGTGAGCCGCGTGCTCGGCATCGTGCTGGCCGCCCTGGCCGCGCAATATGTGCTCGACGGAACCCGGGAAGCGTTCCCTGGCCTCACCGGCTGAGTTCCTCAACCAAAAGACTACCGTTGCGCTAATGATGGCGCGCGGGGCCGGCGGCCAAGCCGTTGAGCGGCCAAGGAAACGGGGTAGCTACCCTAATACGCTGGGAGTAGCGCCCGCAAACCATTGCCCATTTCAACCGTGTGGAATTGCTGTGCGCAGATTGCTATATTAGAATAGCAAATTGATTCTTGATTAAATGGGGGCTCATATGCACTTGGCAAGCACGGTGACGCCGGCCTCGGCCACGGACGACAGCGCAATCGCGCGCTGCATCGATGCTATTGCCGAGGGCAAGTTCAGCCACGTCCCCGAGGGCGACGGGCTCCTCGAGCAGGCGGTGCGCCGGCTTGCCGCCACCCTGCAGGCGCGGGCGCTCGAACAGCTCCAGCGCACCGTGATGCTGTCGGGCGGCGCCAGCGAAGCCATGGCCGCCACCTCGTTCGTCACCGGCGACGTGCGCGAGGCGGCCGAGAATGCCCAGACCATCGCGGCGGCGGTGGAACAGCTGAACGCCGCCATGCATCACATCGCCGAGACCGGCAGCTACATCGCCAACACCGCCCGCGCCGTCGAGAAGTCGTCGGACCAGAGCCTGACAGCGGTCGGCCAGGCCACCACCAACGTGCGCGCCCTCGCCGAGATCGAACGGGAGACCTCCGCCCGCATCGAGCGCCTGGTCGATACCTCGCTGGAAATCGGCAAGATGGTCGGCACCATCCAGGCCATCGCCAAGCAGACCAACCTGCTGGCCCTCAACGCCTCCATCGAGGCGGCGCGGGCCGGTGAGGCGGGGCGCGGTTTCAACATCGTCGCCGGCGAGGTGAAGAACCTCGCCCACCAGACCGCCCAGGCCACCGACGACATCCGCCGCCAGATCGCCGCCGTCCAGCAGGAGGTCCAGGGGATCCGCGACGCCATCTCGCAGACCGGGGCCCAGGCGGCGGCCGGCCTGATCAGCATCGGCAGGGTCGAGGAGGGCGTGAACGACATCGTCGCCAACATGCGCGATCTCGACGACAAGCTGACCACCCACGCCGCCAGCCTGTCCGAGCAATCGGCGGCGACGGAAGAGGTGTCGCGTTCGGTGTCGGTGATCAACGAGAAGACCGAACGCTCGCGCGTCAACGCCGAGCTGGCGGTCGACGCGGTGTCCTCGTCCGAGGCGGTGATCACGGCGCAGTTCGCCGACCTCGCCAAGCTGGAGATTCCCGACGCGGTGCTCTACCTCGCCAAGTCGGACCATCTGCTGTGGAAGAAGCGCCTGGCCTCGATGCTGGTCGGGCGCTCGGGCCTGTCGGAATCGGAGGTCACCGACCACCGCTCCTGCCGCCTCGGCAAGTGGTTCTATGGGGATGCGTCGGCCTGCTACCACACCAACCCGATCTTCCGGGGGCTGGAGGACCCGCACATGCGCGTCCACGCCGCCGCCAAGGAGATCGTCCGCCTGTTCAACGGCGGCGACCGCATCGCCGCCATGGCGGAGTACCAGAAGCTTGAAGGCGCTTCGAAGGAAGTGGTCGGCGGCCTGACCCAGTTGGGCGAGGGCCGGTTCTAAACGGAGCGCAACGGCAAGGGCCGAAGCTTTGCGCTCTCCGTCATGGCCGGGCTCGACCCGGCCATCCCCGCCCTTTCCGCAACTACGCCAGACGGGCGCACGTGGATGCCCGGAGCAAGTTCGGGGATGCCCGGAGCAAGTTCGGGCATGACGTGATAGAAGTCGTCAACCCCGCTCGGGGAACAGCGCCTTCAGCCCGTCCGGACTGGCGGCGCAGATGCCGCGTTCGGTCACCAGGCCGGTGACCAGGCGGGCCGGGGTGACGTCGAAGCCGTAATTGACCGCCGGCGACCCGTCCGGCGTCAACTGCACGGCGGCCACCCGGCCGTCGGCGGTCTTGCCGGCGATGTGGGTGACCTCGGTGGGGTCGCGTTCCTCGATGGGAATCTCGCGGATGCCGTCGGCGACGGTCCAGTCGATGGTCGGGCTGGGCAGCGCCACGTAGAACGGCACGCCGTTGTCGCGCGCCGCCAGCGCCTTCAGGTAGGTCCCGATCTTGTTGCAGACGTCGCCGTTGCGGGTGACGCGGTCGGTGCCGACGATGCAGACGTCGACCATGCCGTGCTGCATGAGATGGCCGCCGGTGTTGTCGGGAATCACCGTGTGCGGCACACCGTGCCAGTTCAGCTCGCGCGCCGTCAGGCTGGCGCCCTGATTGCGCGGCCGGGTCTCGTCCACCCAGACATGGATGGGCAGGCCGGCATCGAACGCCTTGTAGATGGGGGCGATGGCGGTGCCCCAATCCACGGTGGCGAGCCAGCCGGCGTTGCAGTGGGTCAGCACGTTGAGCCGCGTTGCCCCCTCGGCCCGGCGCCGCTCCCAGATCTCGCGGAAGGCCGCAAGTCCGTGCTCGCCGAGCGCCGAATTGATGGCCACGTCCTCGTCGCAGATGGCGGCGGCGCGGGCCCGGGCGGCGGTGGCGCGCTCGGGCGCCGGCAGCGGCAGCAGCGCCGCCATCATCTCGTCCAGCGCCCATTTCAGGTTGATGGCGGTCGGCCGGGTCGCGTGCAGGGTGGCGTAGGCCGCCCGAAGGCCGGCCTCGCTGGCGTCGCTCGCGGCCGCCAGCGCCATGCCATAGGCGGCGGTGGCGCCGATCAGCGGCGCGCCGCGCACCCACATGTCCTTGATGGCCCGTGCGGCATCGGCCAGCGTCTCCAGGCGGACGATGACGAACTCGTGCGGCAGGCGCGTCTGGTCGATGATCTCGACGCCGCGCCCGTCGGCGGCCGGCCAGATGGTGCGGAAAGGCGTGCCGTTGATCTTCATGCCCGAGCCCTGTCGAAGAATGCCGGCCGGCACCTTACGGGACGGGCGCGGCAGCGGCAATATGTCAGGGGAAGGCCTCGCGCGGCGGGAAGGCCTTGGCGCCGTCGACGCTGCCGTTCGGCACCACCGTCATGGTGCGCACCCAGCGCTTGCCGTCCCAGGCGATCCGCATCAGGTCGGTGCCGCGGTCGAAGCGGGCGTCCACCGCCAGGAACTCCTCGCCCTTGCCGGAGGGCAGGCGGCGCCACCAGCCCTTGGGGGAATCCATCAGCTCGATCTGGACGCTGTAGCCGCCGCCGGCGTCGATGTATTCGATGGGGCGCAGGCCCTCGGCGGTCTGCTGCATGAACAGGGTCAGGCGGCCGCGATAGCCTTCCAGGTAGTCGATGGTGACCTCCACCTGCGGGTTGCCGTCGCCTTGGATGTCGGCGCGGCGGATGCCGGCCAGGGCGTGGTCGAGCACGACGTGGCGCACTTCGCCGCTCTTGGGCGTCAGGCGGACGACCGCCCAGCGCGGGTCCTCACGGTCCAGGCTGTCCTGCAGCGCGGTGTCGCTGGCCGGGCGGCCCAGCAGGATGGCGCGCACCTGCTCGGCATTGGCCGGGGTGATGCGGGCATCGAGCAGCAGCTCGACCTTGCCGCCCTTGAGGGGCACGGTCTCGGCGACGCGATAGCCGTCGAAGCTGTCGGGGACGCGGTAGTTCTCGTACGGCCAGGCCAGGGCCGTGCCGGCCCACAGCATGCCGGTCAGCACCAGCGCCGGAAGTCGCATCCCCCCCATCATGTCCCTCTCTCCACCCATGGTTTAGGGGCAAGGTCGCAGCCGGGCAGGGAATCGACCGTGATGTTGGTCAAGGATGCCGCCCAAGAGGCGTCGCGTTAGTAAACCTAAGATCACATGCCAAAGAACGGATGCTTTCGCACACGCGAAGGGCCTAGGGTGGGGCCTGCCGGAACCGTCCGCACCATGTTCGAGGGAAAGATGCGCGACCTGGAAAGCAGAGTGTGCATCTGGACCCTGGTCGGGGATCGCCCGCCCGGTCTGGACGAGCTGCGCGCCATCCTCAACTGCGCAGCGGCGCGCGGTTGCGACCGGTGCGTCGCCTGCAGCGAGCGGGCGCTGTCCCACGTCATGGAGCTGGCGGGCAAACGCCCGCCCGAGGCCGAAAGCGACTAGGCCTTCAGCACCCGGCCCGCCACCGCGTCCAGCCGGCTGAGAACGGCGGCGTTGCGGGCGTCGGGGTGGGTAATGATGGCGTGGTCGAGCGCGGTATGGCAGCCCTTGGCGCAGGTGCCCGTGCGGTCGCGCAGCTTGGGCGCGATCGCCTTGACCAGGGCGCGGGCGTTGTCGGCGTTGCCCAGCAGCACCTTGACCACCTGGTCGACGGTGACGGCGTCGTGGTCGGGGTGCCAGCAATCGTAGTCGGTGACCATGGCGACGCTCGCGTAGCACATCTCGGCTTCGCGGGCGAGCTTGGCCTCGGGCATGTTGGTCATGCCGATGACGTCGCAGCCCCACTGGCGATAGAGATTGGATTCCGCCTTGGAGGAAAACTGCGGGCCCTCCATCACCAAGTAGGTGCCGCCGCGGACGTGGGGGATGCCGACCTCCTCGGCTGCCGCCTGGATGGCGTCGCCCAGGCGCGAGCACACCGGATGGGCCATGCTGACATGGGCGACCAGGCCGGCCTCGAAGAAGCTCTTCACCCTGGCGAAGGTGCGGTCGATGAACTGGTCGACGATGACGAAGGTGCCGGGGGCGAGTTCCTCCTTGAGGCTGCCCACCGCTGACACCGAGACGATCTCGGTGACGCCGGCCCGCTTCAGGGTGTCGATGTTGGCGCGGAAGTTGAGCTCGGACGGCGGGATGCGGTGGCCGCGGCCGTGGCGGGGCAGGAACACCAGCTTCTGGCCGTCGAGCTCGCCGAACAGCAGTTCGTCCGAGGCCTCCCCGAAGGGGGTCTCGACCCGGCGCCATTGCTTGCCGGTCAGGCCGTCGATGTCGTAGACGCCGGACCCGCCGATGATGCCGAGGACCGGAGCCGAAGTGCCGTCCGCCATGTGCCGTATCTCCCCAGAAACTCTGTGGGTGTGTTAATTGAATTCCAGGCGGCGGGCAACAGGAAGGTCCCCGTCATCCTGAGGGCGCAAGCCCGAAGGATCTCGTCGGCCGTGGGCGCTGTGCTCCGAGCCCCAAGGGATCCTTCGCTGCGCTCAGCATGACAGCGATCTTCCGACAGGAACAAAAAGGCCGCCGTCCTTGCGGGCGGCGGCCAGTTCGTCGATCGATCCCGGGTGCGGGCAAGGCCCCGGGCAATGGATCAGTGCACGTCCTTCCAGATCTGACGCTTGAGCGCGTAGAGCAGGGCGGTGAAGACGGCCAGGAAGCCCATCACCCACAGACCCATGCTCTTGCGTTCGTTCAGCTCCGGCTCGGCCGTCCAATTGAGGAAGGTCACCACGTCGTGGGCGATCTGCTCCTTGGTCGCCTTGGTGCCGTCGGCGTAGGTGACGAGGTCGTCCATCACCTGCGGCGGCATGCTGATGGCGTGGCCGGGGAAGAAGTGGTTGTAGTACTTGCCCTCGGGGATGGAGGCACCCTCGGGCGGGGTGTCCTCGTAGCCGAGCAGCAGCGAGTAGACGTAGTTCGGACCGCCGGGACGGGCCTTGGCCATCAGCGACAGATCCGGCGGAGCGGCGCCGTTGTTGGCGGCGGCCGCGGCCTTCTCGTTCGGGAACGGCGGGACGTACTTGTCCGACGGGCGGGCGGGACGGTTCTGCACCATGCCCTCGTCGTTGGGCGCGTCCGGCACCTCGCGCTCGGCGGCGACCGTCTTGATCTCGTCGTCGGTCAGGCCGACCGCGGCGAGATTGCGGTACGCCACCAGCTTGAGCGAGTGGCAGTTCGAGCACACGTCGTGGAACACGGTGTAGCCGCGACGCAGGGCAGCCTGGTCGTAGCGTCCGAAGAAGCCCTCCCACGAGAAGCCGGGCTTCATCAGCGCAGCCCCGCCCTCGGAGGCGAGGGCCGCACCGGTGGCGCCGAGGCCGGTGGCCACGAGCGCGGTGAGGATCAGCTTACGCATTACGCCTTCTCCATCGGCTGGGCATGAGCGCCGGCGGTGGCTGCTCCGCCGCCCTTGAGGACGGGGGCCGAGATGCTGGCCGGCAGCGGCCGCGCCTTCTCGATCTTGCCCAGCAGCGGCATGATCACCAGGAAGTGCAGGAAGTAATAGGTGGTGGCGATCTGGCCCATCCAGATGTAGGCGCCCTCGGCGGGCTTGCCGCCGATGTAGCCGAGGAACAGGCAGTCAGCCAGGAACACCCAGAACAGCTGCTTGTACAGCGGCCGGAACTTGGCCGAACGCACCTTCGAGGTGTCGAGCCAGGGCAGGGCGAACAGGATCAGGATGGCGCTGAACATCAGCACCACGCCGCCCAGCTTGTTCGGCACCGAGCGCAGGATCGCGTAGAACGGCAGGTAGTACCATTCGGGGACGATGTGCGGCGGGGTCACCATCGGGTTGGCCGGGATGTAGTTGTCCGGCTCGCCGAAGAAGTTCGGAGCCCAGAACACGAAGGCCAGGTAGAACATCAGGAACACGCCGATGCCGAACAGGTCCTTGATCGTGTAGTAGGGGTGGAACGGGATGGTGTCCTGCGGGCTCTTGATGTCGATGCCCAGCGGGTTGTTGGACTTGACGGTGTGCAGCGCCCACACGTGCACGAACACCAGGCCGAAGATGACGAACGGCAGCAGGTAGTGCAGCGAGAAGAAGCGGTTGAGCGTCGGGTTGTCCACCGAGAAGCCGCCCCACAGCCAGGTCACGATCGCCTTGCCGACCAGCGGGAAGGCCGAGAACAGGTTGGTGATGACGGTCGCACCCCAGAACGACATCTGGCCCCAGGGCAGCACGTAGCCGAGGAAGCCGGTGGCCATCATCGCCAGGTAGATGAGGATGCCGACCCACCACAGAACCTCGCGCGGCGACTTGTAGGAGCCGTAGTAGAGGTTCCGGAACATGTGGATGTAGACCAGGATGAAGAACATCGAGGCCCCGTTCATGTGCAGGTAGCGCAGCAGCCAACCGTAGTTGACGTCGCGCATGATGCGCTCGACGGAGTCGAAGGCCATCGAGGTATGGGGCGTGTAGTTCATCACCAGGAACACGCCGGTGAGGATCATCACCACCAGGATGAAGCCGGCCAGCGAGCCGAAGTTCCACCAGTAGTTCAGGTTCTTCGGGGTCGGATACTCGACGGCGCTGTGCTGCATCATCGAGAATACAGGCAGTCGCTCGTCGAACCAGGCGAGTGCCTTGTTGTTGGTCTTGAAGCCGCTCATGGGGCGCTCCCTCAGCCGATCCGGATGGTGGTGTCGCTCGTGAACGCATAGGGCGGCACGCCCAGGTTCAGCGGAGCGGGGCCCTTGCGGATGCGGCCCGACGTGTCGTAGTGCGAGCCGTGGCAGGGGCAGAACCAGCCGCCGAAATCGCCACGGGGGTCGGCGGGCTTCTGGCCCAGCGGCACGCAGCCCAGGTGCGTGCACACGCCGATCAGGATCAACCACTCCGCCTTCTGGACGCGCTCGGCGTCCTTCTGGGTGTCGCGCAGGTCGGCGCCGTCATCCTTGGCGGCGGCGGCGATCTCTTCGGGCGTGCGGTGGCGCACGAAGACCGGCTTGCCTTGCCAGACGACGGTCACGGCCTGACCCGGCTGGATGGACGAAATGTCGACGTCGGTGGTGGAAAGCGCCAGCGTGTCGGCGGCCGGGTTCATGCTGTGCACGAACGGCCACAGGGCAGCACCCGTACCAGCCACGCCCATGGCGACACTGGTATACAGCAGGAAATCCCGCCGGGACTGCCCGTCATACGACGACGGCTGGGCAGTGGTTGCCGAATCAGCCATGACTTAACCTCTTGTTGGCCCGCGGAAGCGGCCCTATTAACCACATCGGCAAGCCCGATTCAACAGGCGTGTCAAACCTTGATTAAGTTATTCTAATTTAATCGCCGACCCCCCTCCCGCCCGTTAGGGTGACTCCTTGGACCAAGGGATGGATTTGCCTCGACTTGCGTTATACCAGCCGGATATTCCGCAGAACGCCGGGGCTTTGCTGCGCCTCGCCGCCTGCTTCGGAATGGCCATGGACGTCATCGAGCCGTGCGGCTTCCTGTGGGATGAGCGGCGCATGCGCCGCGCCGGCATGGATTACGCCGAGCGGGTGGCGGTGACCCGCCACTGCTCGTGGTCGGCCTTCGATACCACCCGGCGGAAGGAGTCGCGCCGCCTCGTCTTGCTCACTACACGGGGTGGGGAGCGCCTCGACCGCTTTTCCTTCGCCCGCGGCGACGTCATCATGGTCGGGCGCGAGAGCGCGGGTGTGCCCGACGAGGTCGCCCAGGCGGCGGAGGCCCGCGTCGTCATCCCCATGGTCGCGGGCGAGCGCTCGCTGAACGTGGCCATGGCGGCGGCCATGGCGGCGTGGGAGGCGATGCGTCAGATTGGAGGGATTGAATGAGCATGTTCGAGGCTGAGCGCGCCCAGGCCTATGACAACCGCATGCGCGCGGCCATCCCCGGCTACGAGGCGCTGCACCAGCTGGCCTGCGGCATGGTCGCCGAGGAGACCGGCGGCCAGGGCCGCGTCCTGGTGGTGGGCGCCGGCACCGGCGCCGAATGCGTGGCGCTGGCGGAAGCCTGCCCGGGGGTGAGCGTCGTCGGGGCCGACCCGGCCGAGGACATGCTGGAGATGGCCCGGCACAAGATCGAGGCCCATGGCCTGGCCGCGCGCATCCATCTCCACCCCACCTACGTCGCCGATCTGCCGCGGATGGCGCCGTTCGATGCCGCCACCCTGCTGCTGGTGATGCACTTCCTGCCCGACGACGGCGCCAAGCAGGCGCTGCTCTCCGACATCGCCGCGCGGCTCAATCCGGGGGCGCCGCTGATCCTGGCCGACCTGTTCGGCCCCGCGTGGGAGGATCCCTGGCAGGCGGAGCTGCGGGCGTTCTGGGGTCATCTCCAGCGCGCCGCCGGCATTCCTGCCGAGGACGTGGCGAAGGGCTTCACCCGCGTCGACAAGTCGATCCACCCGGTGACCGAGGCGCGGCTGGCCGAGTTGTGCGCCGCCGCCGGCTTCGAGGCCCCCAAGCCCTTCTTCCGCGCCCTCTGCTTCGGTGGCTGGCTGCTGCGCCGGCGCGCCTGAGGCCTAACGAAACAATCCCTCGATGGCCTCGGCGGCGCGGACGGCGCCCGTCTCGGCCGCGACCTGGGCCCCGATCTCGGCGCAGCGGCGGGCGATGGCCCCGTCGGCCAGCACGGTGCCGAGGGCGGCGGTCAGCCGATCAGTGCTCAGGCGCTGGCGCAGCACGGTCCGGCCCACCCCCAGCCACTGGCAGCGCGCCGCGTTGTCCGGCTGGTCGTATGCAAAGGGCACCACCACCATCGGGCGGCCGGAGCGCAGAGCCTCGGCGGTCGTCCCCATGCCGCCCTGGTGGACGATGGCGGCGCAACGCGGCATCAGCCGCGCATAAGACGCGTACTCGGCCGTGAAACAACTTTCCGGCAGCGCGGCGGGCATGGTGTTGGGCCGTCCCACCAGCAGGGCGCGGCGGCCCAGCCGACCGGCCGCCTCCACCGCCATGCGCCAGAACGGGCCGGCGACCCAGGTGGCCGAAGACCCCAGGGTGAACAGGATGGGCGGCTCTCCGGCGGCCAAGAAGCGCTCGATGCCGTCGTCGAGCACCGGCTCGGCGGTGGTGGCGAACGGGAAGCCGGTAAGCTCGGCCTTGGCGGGAAGGCCCTTGCGGGTGCGCAGCAGCAGCGGCGAGAACAGGCCGAGCGGCAAATACGGCGAATGCTGGCCCTCGAACATGGGGTGGCCGCGATGGGACAGGCCGAGTTCGTCGCGCAGGGCGACGATGGGCCCGATCCAGCCGGCGGTCGTCTTCTTGACCAGGGACAGGAAGCCGCGGGTCATTGCCGGATGCAGGGCCAGGATGGGGCGGATCCACGGCAGCAGGTCCACCTCGGGCGGGTCGGTGTCCTGCCAGTAGCCTTGCGGCTGCAGCATCAGCGAGGCCCAGGGCGTGCCGGTCTTCTCGGCGAACAGGGCCGCCGCCGGAGTGATCATGTGGCTGACCACCGCGTCCACCCCGCCCAGCGTGGCCGCGGCCGCTCCGAGGGCGGCGTACTGGCCGCGGACCGCCGGCGACAGGACCTCCGAGAACAGGAAGCGGGGGCCGGTCTTGGGGTCCATCAGACGCGCCACGAAGCCTTCGGCATCCTCGATCGCCAGCGACGGCGGCAGCGGATGGAAGGGCAGGTCGAGCGCCGCGGCGTAGTCGGCGTACAGGTCGAGGGTGGCGAGGACGACGCGATGGCCGCGATCCTGCAGGGCGCGGGCGACCCGCAGCACCGGGTTGAGGTCGCCGAGCGATCCCCAGGTGGCAAGAAGGATCCGGCCGCTGCGCATGCTCGCCTCCCGATGGTGGTCGGCTGCGGACGTTACTCCCGCTCGGGTGCTTGGTCTACGACGGTTTGGCGTCTATGACGGCGGCGGCGGCCCGCCCGGGCGGTGGTGCGGCCGGTGGGTGACGATCCACCCGCCGAGAAAGGCGTTCAGCAGCCGCAATGCGGCAAGCGGCCCAGCGCGAGTATTTGGGCAACATCAGTCCCCCGTCGGCAGGGAACAGGTGGAGGCGATCAGCGGCGCTCGCCCGGTCACTCGGCGACGACCACCCGGTTGCGGCCGTTGCGCTTGCCGTCGTAGAGGGCGCGGTCAGCCAGTTCGACCGTGTCCTCGACCGACAGGTCGACCCGCATCTGCGACACGCCCAGGGTGGCAGTGACCGGGATGGGGCGGCCGTCGTCGGTGGTGATGGCCAAGGCCTCGATATCGCGACGGATGCGCTCGCACACCGTGACGCCGGTGGTGAGGTCGGCGCCGGGCAGGCACAGCAGGAATTCCTCGCCGCCGTAGCGGTAGACCACGTCGTAGGGGCGGACGGCGGCGCCCAGCAGGTTGGCGACGGCGCGCAGCACCTTGTCGCCCTGGGCGTGGCCGAAGCTGTCGTTGATCTTCTTGAAGTGGTCGATGTCGACCAGCGCGATGCCGCAGGGCTGGCGCAGCCGGATGGTGCGGTCGCGCTCCTTCATCAGCTGGGTGCGCATGGAGTGGCGGTTGGCGAGGCCGGTCAGGGGGTCGACGGTCGCCAGCACCTTCCAGGCCTCGCGCTCCACCGTCTGGGCGGCGGCGCCGAAGGTGATCAGCGACTGCATCAGGGCTTCGTAATCCGACGTGGTCACCTTGGCCTCGGCGGCGCGGGCGGCGATCTCCTCGGCGCGGGCATGGATCTCGTCGTGCAGCGCCTTCAATTCACCGAACCCATCGAATTGGCTGAACAGCCCCGCCGAGCGGGCGCACCAGTGGTCGAAGGGGCAGGCGGCGGCCTCCGGGGCGGGCGGGATGGTCCCGTCTTGCGGGCTGACCACCGCCGTGTACCAGCGCTGGAGCCAGTCGAAATGGGCGGCAAGCGCGTGCTGGAAGCTGGTCAGGTGGGCAAAGACGTCCTCAGGTTTGACTTGCGGCTGAGGCTCCATCGATCTTCTCCGGTTGACTGCCGTGTGACTGTGCCAGAGTGCTCCAGCGGAGTCATGAAGAAGATCAGGCCTGTGCGCAAAGAAATGCGCACAGGCGAATACTTAAATATATTGTGAACTAAAGCTTCACCCGCTCCGCGATCCGCTCGTAACTCTCGACGTTGCCGAGCGGGCCGATGGCCGAGACGGTCGGGGTGGTGGCGAACAGGCGGCGGGCCACGCGCACGATGTCCTCGGGGCCGACCGCATCGATCTTCTCGATCACCTCCGCCACCGGCACCGGCCGGTTGTAGACCAGGATCTGGCGCGCCAGCTGCTCGCAGCGGGCGCTGGTGCTTTCCAGGCTCATCAGGATCGAGGCCTTGAGCTGGGCGCGGGCCCGCTGCAGCTCGTCCGCGTCGACGCCGGCGGTGATCTTGACGATCTCGTCGCACATGACCGGGATCAGCTCGGCGACCTCGTCCTCGCCGGTGCCGGCATACACCCCGAACAGCCCGCCGTCGGAATAGGACGAGGTGAAGGAATAGATGGAATAGACGAGGCCGCGCTTCTCGCGCACCTCCTGGAACAGCCGCGACGACATGCCGCCGCCCAGGATCGTCGACAGCATCGACGCGGTGTAATAGTCGGAATCGTCGTAGGACACGCCGTCGAAGCCGAGCACCAGGTTGACCTGCTCGATGTCGCGGTCCTCGCGATAATCGCCGCCGACGTAGCGGGCCTGATGGCTGACCGGTTCGGCGGTGGAGGGCAGGCGCGAGAACGCCTTGCCGGCCGCCTCGACCAGGCGGTCATGGTCGATGGCGCCCGAGGCGGCCAGCACCATGCGCGGTGCCGCGTAGTGGGTCGCCATGTAGTCGGCCAGGGTGTCGCGCGTCATGGCGCGCACCAGGTCCTCGGTCCCCAGGACGGGGCGCCCCAAGGGCTGCTCGGGGAAGGCGGTGGCCTGGAAGTGGTCGAAGATGATGTCGTCGGGGGTGTCGATGGCCTGGCTGATCTCCTGCACCACCACCGTCTGCTCGCGCGCCAGCTCCTCGGCGTCGAGCGTCGAGTGCTGCAGGATGTCCGCCACGATGTCGAGCGCCAGCGGGCCGTCCTCGGCCAGCACCTTGGCGTAATAGGCGGTGTGGTCGCGCGCCGTGTAGGCGTTGAGGTGGCCGCCGACGGCGTCCATCTCCTCGGCGATGGCCCGGGCGCTGCGCCGCTCGGTGCCCTTGAACGCCATATGCTCCAGGAGGTGGGACACGCCGTTGATCTCGGCGGCCTCGTGGCGGGTGCCGGCATCGACCCACACGCCGATCGAGGCGCTGGCCACGGTGGCCATCGGATCGGTGACGACGCGCAGGCCGTTGGCGAGGGTGGTCTCGCGGACGCGTTCGCTCATACTTGTCCCTTGGCGCGGCCCAGCGCGAAGGTGCGGACGTAGTCGCGCACCCGGGCCGCCTCGTTGGCGATGACGTCGAGGCGCTCGGGGCGCTCGAACAGGTCGGCGAGGTGCGGCGGCAGCGCCGGCCGCGCCCCGGTCGCCTTCTCGACGGCGTCGGGGAACTTGGCGGGGTGGGCGGTGGCGAGCGCCACCAGCGGGTTGGCCGGGGCCGGGTCGGCCTTGAGGCCGGCGCCGACGCCGATGGCGGAATGGGGGTCGAGGGTCTCGCCGGTGGCGGCCTTGAGTTCGCGCATCAGCCCGAGAGTCGCTGCGTCGTCGAAGCGGTGGCCCTCGAACAGCTCGCGCATGGCGTCAAACGCGCCTTGCGGCATGCGCATCACGCCCGTCTTGCGGAATTCGGTCATCAACGCGTCCACCGCCTTGCCATCGCGGCCCAGGGTTTCGAACACCAGGCGCTCGAAGTTCGACGAGACCTGGATGTCCATGCTGGGACTCAAGGTGGGGACGACGCCGTCCGCCTTCATCACCCCGGCCTCGAAGAAGCGGGTGAGAATGTCGTTGGTGTTCGAGCCCACCACGAGGCGGCCGATGGGCAGGCCCATGCGCCGGGCGCAATAGCCCGCGAAGACGTTGCCGAAATTGCCGGTGGGGACGGCGAAATCGACGGTGACGTCCGGTGCTCCCAAAGAGACGGCGGCGGCGAAGTAATAGGCGATCTGGGCCATGACGCGGGCCCAGTTGATGGAATTGACCGCCGACAGGTTGAGCTCGTCGCGGAAGGCATGGTCGTTGAACAGCGCCTTGACGATGTCCTGGCAGTCGTCGAACGTCCCTTCGACCGCCAGGTTGCGCACGTTGGACGACAGCACCGTGGTCATCTGGCGGCGCTGCACCTCGGAGGTGCGGCCCTTGGGATGCAGGATGACGATGTCGACCGCCTCGCGGTCGCGGCAGGCCTCGATGGCGGCCGAGCCGGTGTCGCCCGAGGTGGCGCCGACGATGACGACGCGCTGGCCCTTCTTCTTGAGCACGTGGTCGAACAGGCGGCCGACCAGTTGCAGGGCGTAGTCCTTGAAGGCCAGCGTCGGGCCGTGGAACAGCTCCATCACCCAGCGGTTCGGGCCCAGCTGCTTCAGGGGCGCCACCGCCGGATGGGTGAAGCCGGCATAGGCGTCGGCGACCATGGCCGCCAGTTCGGCCTCGGTCAGGCAGCCGGCGACGAACGGCGCCATCACCTTGGCGGCCAGCTCGGCATAGGACAGGCCGCGCAGCGCCCGGATGCGCTCGGGCGTGAACACCGGCCAGGTCTCGGGCAGGTACAGGCCGCCGTCGCGGGCCAGGCCCGCGAGAAGGACATCGTCGAAATCAAGGACGGGCGCCTGCCCGCGGGTGCTGACGTACTTCACCGTTCCATCCGTTCGGCTTCAGAAAACCGGCGCTACACTAGCCGTGGACGGAAAGGGGGGCAAGCCGTTCACCCGGCGCCTCGCCGGCCAGCGCCGTCTCCACCATCTCGGCGATGATGTCGGCCAGCTCCGGTTCCGCGCCGAGGTTGGAGGCGAGCCGCACCCGGCGGCCGTCGATGGCGACGGGGCCGAGCTGGCCGGAGCTCAGGCCGAACAGGGGCGGGATGTCCTGGCTGGCGTGCATGCCCTGGGCCACCAGCAGCGGCAGGGCGACGATCTCCTGGCCCTGGACCAGCGACCGCCAGTCGCGGGCGAACGGCTCCTGCTCGAGGAAGGCCAGCGCCACCTCGGCGAAGGTGCCCGAGGCGACGATGGCGGCGGCGATGGCGCGGGGCGTGTCGCCCGATCCGCCCGGGCGCGCCGAGCCGTGGGCGATCATCAGCAGCGAACAGGATTGGGGCGCCAGCCCCTCGGCCCGCAGCACGGACGCCGCGCGCGCGGCCATGAGGCCGGGGATGCGGCCGTGGGTGCCGGCCGGCGGGGTATAGAGCAGGGTGCGGCCGCCGGTGCGGGTCACGGGGCCGGTCAGGCCCATGGCCCTGGGGATCAGGGTGTCGGTGTAGTAGCCCTTGCCGGCGAATACCGGCACCACCACCACCACCGGCGCCGTCACCAGCCCGGAGGCGTCCTCCAGAGCCGGCGCCTGCTTCATGAACACCGCCTCGACCTCGGCCCAGCGGCCGGAGGCGCGCAGGCGGTCGGCCAGGGCGAGGATGGGGGCGGCACTCTCGGGATGGCGGGCGGAGCCGTGACCGACCAGGATGACGGCGACGTCCCCGCGCCCGCTCACGCGGTGGCCTCGGCGCTCTCGGGCTGCCGCTCGCCGGTGAACCAGTCGAGCGTCTCCGCCAGCGACACCACGCGACCGACGATGATCAGCGACGGCGGCCGCAGGCCCGCCTGCTGCACCAGCGCGGGCAAGGTGGCGATGGTGCCGAGCACCCGGCGCTGGCGCGCCGTGGTGCCGTTCTCGACGGCGGCGGCGGGGGTGTCGGAGGGCAGGCCGGCCGCCATCAGCTCGTCGGCGATCTGGCCCAGGTTCGACAGGCCCATGTAGATGACCAGGGTGCAGTCGGGGTCGGCCAGCTTGCTCCAGTCGTAGTCGAGCGGCTTGCCCTCGCGGCAATGGCCGGGAAGCAGGCGCACGCCCTGGGACAGGCCGCGGTGGGTGAGCGGAATGCCGGCATAGGTGGCGCAGCCCGAGGCGGAGCTGATGCCCGGCACCACCTCGAACGGAATGCCGGCCTTGGCCAGGACCTCGGCCTCCTCGCTGCCGCGGCCGAACACGAAGGGGTCGCCGCCCTTGAGGCGGACGACCCGGCGTCCCGACTTGCCGAGCGACACCAGCAGCTCGTTGATCTCGTCCTGCACCAGGTGGTGGTTGGACATCTGCTTGCCGGCGTAGATGCGGGTGGTGCCGGCCGGGATCATGTCGAGGATCTCGGGGCTGACGAGGCGGTCGAACACCACGACCTCGGCCTCGCGGATCAGCCGCGCCGCCTTCATCGTCAGCAATTCGGGATCTCCGGGACCCGCCCCCACCAGGGCGACGCTACCCACCGCCATGTCCGCCTCCTCGCGCCCGCCTCGCGATACCCCGCGGCCGGCGCCTGATTCATTATTATCACCTAATGTATAGGACATGGCCGGGCGGCTTCCATATGAATCCGATTTAAGCCCGAAGGTGGCATGTTTCCAGCAATCTGTCTGCCGCCCGATGTCATACCGCCGAGTGGGGCGGCGTGAACGCCTTGAGGAAGGTGTCGACCGTGGCCGCGATGGTGGCCTCCACCGTCAGCCCGTCCGGGATGGGCAGGCCGATGAGGGCGCGGTTGTAGTGCTCGCCCCGCAGCATGCCGACGAATTGGTCGACCGCCCGCGCCGGATCGGCGGCGGCAATCTCGCCGCGCGCGATGAGCGCCTCGACGACCGCCACCATCGCCGCCTTGCCGCGCACGGGTCCCGCCTCGAAATAGGCCTGGGCCAATTCGGGCTGGCGCAGGGATTCGGCCACCACCACCCGGTAGATGCCCAATGCCTCGGGGCTCAGCAGCAGGTCCAGCAGGTGCCTGGCCATGGCGGTCAGCGCGGTGCGGGCGTCGCTTTCGCCCAGGCCCTGGAAACTCTCGAACGACAATTGCCGCTCGCACCGGCGGCGGATGATGGCCCCGAACAGCTCGTCCTTGCTCTTGAAGTGGGCGTAGATGGTCGCCTTGGACACGCCCGCCATGTGGGCGACCATGTCCATGCTGGTGCCGGCATAGCCGTGTTCCAGGAAGCAGTGCTGCGCCGCGTCCAGCACGGCCGTGCGCTTGGCCGACGACCGGGGCGACGGGGTTGGTGTCGAGGCGGTTCGCATGGTTCCAAACTAAACCAGACGGTTCAGTATTGGAACCCTTAGCCGAACAGCGCCTTGCTGGCGGCCGGCATAGCGGCGCCGGTGGTGATGGGGGCGCCGAGGTCGGCGAGCACCGATTCCAGCGCCGTCAGGCAGCCGACCACATGGCCGGGCGTGCAGCTGTTGCCCATCAGGCCGATGCGCCAGATCTTGCCGGCCAGCGCGCCGAGGCCGGCGCCGATCTCGAGGCCGAAGCGCTCCAGCAACCGGGCGCGCACCTGGGCCTCGTCCACCCCGGCCGGCACCGTCACCGCGTTCAGCATGGGCAGGCGCGCGGCGGGAGCCACCGGCAGCGACAGCCCCATGGCCTCCAGCCCGATCCGCAACGCCTGGTGATGGCGGGCGTGGCGGTCCCAGGCCGCCTCGATCCCCTCCTCGTGCAGCATGACCAGGGCCTCGTGCAGGCCGTACAGCGCATTGATGGGAGCGGTGTGGTGATAGGTGCGCTTGGCGCCGCCGCCCCAGTAGGCGGTGAGCAGTCCGAAATCGAGGAACCAGCTCTGGTTCCGGGTCTTGCGGCCCTTCACCACCTCGACGGCGCGCGGGCCGAAGGTCACCGGCGACAGGCCGGGGGTGCAGGACAGGCATTTCTGGGTGCCGGAATAGACCGCGTCGGCGCCCCATTCGTCGACCAGCACCGGCATGCCGCCCAGCGAGGTGACCGCATCGACGATCGACAGGGCGCCGGCCTCGCGCGCCAGCCGGCACAGGGTGGCGGCGTCGGACGCCACGCCGGTCGAGGTCTCGGCGTGGACGAAGGCCACCGCCTTGGCGCCGGGATGGGCCTTCAGCGCCTCGGCCACCTTGTCGGCGTCAACCGGGGTGCCCCAGTCGTCGCTCACCGTCACCGCGGTGGCGCCGCAGCGCTCGACGTTCTCCTTCATGCGGCCGCCGAACACGCCGTTGATGCAGACGATCACGGTGTCGCCGGGCTCGATCAGGTTGACGAAGCAGGCCTCCATGCCGGCCGATCCGGGACCCGACACCGGCAGGGTCAGTTCGTTGCCGGTGCGGAAGGTGGCCTGCAGCAACGCCTTCAGCTGGTCCATCATGCCGACGAAGGCGGGATCGAGATGGCCGATGGTCGGCCGCGCCATGGCTTCCAGCACCCGCGGGTGAACGTCCGACGGGCCGGGGCCCATCAGGGTGCGGCGGGGGGGATGGAACGACGTCACCGGCTGGTTGCTGCGCATGGCACTCCCCTTGGCGTTCGGGTTACGGGGCGGAGTATATCGGGGGGACAGGCCCCGGTCACCCTGGCCCCCCGGCGATGTGGCTACTCGATGACGAAGGGCGGCCAGCCAAGCGCCGGCAGGCGGGCGACCTTGGCCGGGCCGAGGAACAGGGTGCCGTCCTGCACGGTCACCGGCACCGGCACGGCGGGGCGGCCCTTGCCGTCCGGCTTGGACATCATCTGCAGCACCACCTTGGCCGCGGCGGCGGTCCCGGCATCGACCACCCGGGCTTCGGTCAGGCGGTCCATCAGCAGGCCGTAGCCGCGCACGCGCGCCGACAGGGCGGCGACCGGCCGCATGGCGGGGTCGAAGGCCAGGGTGCCGTCGGCCTCCAGCGCCACCGGCTTCCATTCCAGCGCGATGTGGTCGATCTCGACGGTGCCGCCGTCGGCGCTCCACTTGGCGATGGCCTGGGCGGCCGGCCCGGGCGGGATGGGCCCCATGATCCGTCCGGAGACCTCGGCGAGCTGGACGTGCTGGTCGAGCACCAGCCCGGGGATGGGCGGCAGCGTGGCGCCCTGGGCCGACAGCGAGAACACCACCGTCGCGGTGTCGTGCTTGGGGTTGGCGACTTCCAGCGGATCGATGGTCACCGCCAGGACGCCGACCCGGGTCGGGCCCGGGCCCACCCCCTCGACCTCCAGCCCGGTGAGCACCGCCCCCGCATCCTCCAGCACGCCCTTGCGGTCGAAATTGGTCTCGGCGCGGGCATGGGCGGCCGTCACCGTGATGGGCGGCCTGTCCTTCAGCACGATCTCGTGGCGGCCGGGCGCGGAAAAGCGCAGCAGGGTCAGGTCGAGCGGCGAGCAGCCGACCCCGAGGAATTCGGCGCGCCAGGAATTGCCCTGGGGGGTGACGATGTGCGGGTCCTTGAAGCGGAGCTTGGCCATGGCCGGGAACCCGGCCTGGGTTTCGTCACTCCATTCGACCTTCCAGCCTTCCGCCCGCCGCGCCTCGGCCCAGGCCTCGATCCGGTTGCCCAATTCGCCTACAACATGGAACCAATAGGCCGTATAGGACAGCATCGCGAATGCGCCGACGGCGACGGCGATCAGGACGGCACTGCGGATGCGGAGCAACATGGGCGGGAATCCTTCGACCTCGGACGACCGGTGTACTGCCGACGCGACGTCGGCGCAAGCGGGCGCCGACGTGTGGGTGTTCGCCTATGGCTCGCTGATGTGGCGGCCCGATTTCGAGCACGCCGAGGTGCGTCCGGCCCGCCTGCTCGGCTGGCACCGTTCCATGTGCATTCTCTCGACCCACTACCGGGGCACGCCGGACCGTCCCGGCCTGGTGCTGGGGCTCGACCGCGGCGGCAGCTGCCTCGGACGGGCCTTCCGCGTCGACGGCCGACAATGGCCGCAGGTCCGCGACCTTCTGCATGCCCGCGAGCTGATCACCGGTGTCTACCTGCCGCGTTTCCTGCCGGTAACGCTCGACGATCACCGGCGGGTGCCGGCCTATGCCTTCATCGTCGACCGCGACCACCGCCAGTACTTCGCCGGCCCGGCCGACGAAGCCGCCCGCCTGATCCTCCAGGGGGCCGGCCCCATGGGCACCAGCCGCGACTATCTCGCCAGCACCCTGGCCCACATGGACGAACTCGGCGTCCGCGCCGGGGCGCTGCACCGGCTGCTGGCGCGGGTGGACCGGCTGGCTGGAACGTAGGGCCTCACCGCGTCAGCACCACCACCAGGCCGGGCACGTCCTGGCCGGCCTCGCGGCGGGTGACCGCCTCCTCCATCAGGGCGACCCGGAAGCCGTTCGCCTCGGCGCTGCCGTGCACGTAGGCGGGGGCATGGGCGTAGCGGCTCTTCGGCCCCAACAAATAGGTCTCGGCGTCGTCGGTGCGCTCCACCGTGAAGGCGAAGGTGCCCGAGGGGTGAAGCGCCTGATGGGCCGCCTGCATCACCGGTGCCAAATTTCCCAGGTAGACGAGGACGTCGGCGGCGACGATGAGGTCGTAGCGTTCGGGCCGCGCCGCCAGCGTGGCGACCAGTTCCCCCACCGCGAGGTCGTCGTAGAGTTCGCGTGCGCGCGCCTTCTCCACCATGGCCGGCGCCAGGTCGACGCCGTCGAGCACCGCGGCGCGCGGGCGCAGGACCGGGGCCGCCAAGCCGGTGCCGCAGCCGGCATCCATCACCGCCAGCCCATGGGCCTCGCCGATCACCCGGGTCAGGGCGTCGGCCAGCAAAGCGGGGGCGCGGTACTCCAGGCGATTGAGCAGCGCCTGGTCGAAGCGGCCGGCGTATTCGTCGAACAACTGGCGGACATAGGCTTCCGGGGCCCGGTCGGGAGCGGGCCCGGCCCCGGTCAGGGCCAGCCCGAGGGCCGCGCCGTGGCGGTCTTCGGGATCGAGCTCCAGGCAGTGGCGGTAGGCGCTCGCGGCCTTGTCCCCCTGGCCGAGCAGGCGGCGGGCCTCGGCCAGGCAGTAATGGGCGTGCACCTGCGCCGGCGCCACCGACACCGCCCGGTCGAAGGCGGCCGCCGCCCCCTCCAGATGGCCCTGGGCCTGGCGGGCCAGCCCGAGCTCGATCCAGGCGTCGGCGTTGCGGGGATCGGTCTTGGTGGCGCGCTCGGCCTCGGCGCGCGCCGCGTCCAGTCGGCCCTGGGCGCGCAGGGCCGCGGCCAAATTCGCGCGATAGCCGGCATGGCCGGGCTTGAGGGTGACGGCTCCCTCCAGGATGGTGACGGCGGTGTCGAGCTGGCCGACTTCCTTCAGGGCCACGCCGAAATTGTTGAGCGCCGCCGGCCATTCCGGGCGGAGCGCCAGGGCCCGGCGCAGGGGCTCGATGGCGGCGGCGGCATCGCCGCGCTGGTGGACCAGCGCCCCCAGCAGGTTCCAGGCCTCGGCGTGGGCGGGGTCGGCGGCCACCGCGGCGCGGCAGTGCTCGATGGCGTTGTCGCTGCGCCCCTGGCGCGCCGCCAGCGCCGCCAGCCGCGCATGGGCCTCGGCGTGGCCGGGGTCGAGCGACAGCACCATGCGGAAATGCAGGGCGGCTTCGCTGGCCTTGTCGTCCAAGTCCAGGGCGCGGCCCATGGCAAGGTGGAGGACGGCCTGCCCGGGCGTGATGGCGATGGCCTTGGCCAGATGGTCGACGGCGCGCGGCGCCCGGCCCTGGTCCAGCGCCAGCAGGCCGAGAAGGTAGTGGGCGCCGCCGAAATCGGGGCGGGCCTCGATGATCTGGTGGGCCAATTTGCGGGCCTCGCCCGCCCGGCCGCCCTCATAGGCCTGCATGGCCTGGGCGAAAGCCTCGCCGATGTTGATCTGCTGCTCCTGGCTTCGGCGCATTTCGGATCCGTTGGTCGAGGGGGCTCGTGAAACTCACGCAGCGACAATACGTTAAAACCTATAGAGCCGCACGACAACGAGGCAAGCATCCGATGGACGCGCCGCTTGAAATCCGCTTCCACAACCTCGACCCCTCCGAAGCCCTCGAGGCCGCCATCCGCGACAGGGTCGCCAAGCTCGAACGGCTGTTTCCGCGATTGACCCGCTGCCTGGTGGCGGTCGAGGCGCCGCACAAGCAGCACCGCAAGGGCAACCTCTACACCGTCCACATCGACCTGTGGGTGCCGAGCGGCCATCTCGCCGTCACCCGCGAGCCCCACCATCCGCGCGAGCGCTATGCCAATCCCGACGTCTACAAGGCGATGCGCGACGCCTTCGACGTGGCCGAGCGCAAGCTGCTCGACCACAAGCGCCAGATCAACGGCGACGTGAAGGTCCACGAGGATTTCTTCCACGGCCAGGTCTCCGACGTGCATCCCGACCGCGACCATGGCTTCGTGCTGACCAATACCGGCACGCAGCTCTATTTCCACCGCAACTCGCTGATGGAAGGGGCCCTCGAGGACCTGCGCCCGGGGCAGGCGGTCCATTACATCGAGGCGGCCGGCGACACCGGGCCGACCGCCGCCAAGGTGTGGCCCGTCGCTTGATCACCCGCCGGCAAAGGAAAAGCCCCTCTCCCGTGACGGGAGAGGGGCTGCAGGTCCGGTCCGGCCGAGGCCGGCGACGGCGGTCGCCTCTTAGTGGGCGACCGGAGCCTCGGCTCCGAGACCGGTCTCGGAGCGGATGAGCTGGTTGCGGAAGTTGGCCTTGTCGACCTCGGCCCGCTTGCTCTTGTCGATGAGCGAGAAGAACCAGATCGAAACGAAGGCGATGGTCATCGAGAACAGGGCGTAGTGCTCGTACGGGAAGATCGCCGTCTTGTTGCCGAGCACCTGCACCCACACCGCCGGGCCCAGCACGACGCAGGCCACGGCCGAGATCAGGCCGAGGAAACCGCCGATGAAGGCGCCGCGGGTGGTCAGGCCGCTCCAGAAGATGGAGAGGAACAGGACCGGGAAGTTCACCGACGCCGCCAGGCCGAACGCCAGCGACACCATGAAGGCGATGTTCTGGTTCTCGAACAAGAGGCCGAGCACGATGGCGGTGACGCCCAGGCACAGCACGGCGATGCGGCCGACCATCATCTCCTCGCGCTCGCTGACGTGGCCCTTCTTGAATACGCGGGCGTAGAGGTCGTGCGACACCGCCGAGGCGCCGGCCAGCGCCAGCCCCGACACCACCGCCAGGATGGTGGCGAAGGCGACCGCCGAGATGAAGCCGAGGAACACGTCGCCGCCCACCGCCTTGGACAGGTGGATGGCCGCCATGTTGCCGCCGCCCAGGATCTTGCCGGCCGCGTCGAGATAGGCCTTGTCGGTGCCGACGATGGTGATGGCCGAGAAGCCGATCATCACCGCCAGGATGAAGAAGTAGCCGATGAAGCCGGTGGCGTAGAACACCGACTTGCGCGCCGCCTGGGCGTCGGGGACGGTGAAGAAGCGCATCAGGATATGCGGCAGGCCGGCCGGACCGCACATCAGGGCGAGGCTCAGCGAAATGGCGGTGATCGGGTCCGAGATCGAGCTGGACGGGGCCAGGATCTTGGCGCCGGCGGCGTGGTTCTTCACCGCGCTGGCCATCAGCACCTCGGGATTGAAGCCGAAGTGGATGAGCGCCATCAGCACCAGCAGGGTGCAGCCGCCCAGCAGCAGGCAGGCCTTGATGATCTGCACCCAGGTGGTGGCGAGCATGCCGCCGAAGGTGACGTAGAGCATCATCAGCACGCCGACCAGCACCACGGCGTAGGCGTATTCCAGGCCGAACAGCAGTTGGATCAGCTTGCCGGCGCCGACCATCTGGGCGATCAGGTAGAACACCACCACGGCCAGGGCGCCGGTGGCCGCCAGCGAGCGGATCGGGGTCTGCTCCAGGCGGTAGCTGGCCACGTCGGCGAAGGTGTACTTGCCGAGATTGCGCAGGCGCTCGGCGATCATGAACAGGATCAGCGGCCAGCCGACCGTCCAGCCGGCGGTGTAGAACACGCCGTCGACGCCCTTGCCGAACACCATGCCCGACACGCCGAGGAAGGCGGCCGCCGACATGTAGTCGCCGGCGATGGCGAGGCCGTTCTGGAAGCCGGTAATGCCGCCGCCGGCGGTATAGAAGTCGCTGGCCGAGCGGGTGCGCTTGGAGGCCCAGTAGGTGATGCCCAGCGTGCCGACCACGAACACCAGGAACATGACGATGGCCATCACGTTGACCGGCTGGCGCTGGACGGCGCCGTCGATGGCGCCGCCGGCGGCGAAGGCCGCTGCGGGGGCGAGGGCAGCCAGGGCCGCCAGGGTGAGGGCGCGGCGGATCATCGGCCGGCCTCCGAGATGATGGTGCGGTTCATGGCGTCGAACTCGGTGTTGGCGCGGCGCACGTACACGCCCGTCATCAGGAAGGCGAACATCTGGATGGCGAACCCCGCCACCAGGCCCAGCGGCCAGGTCAGGCCCTCGGCCACCGGCGAGGCGAACACCGCCGGCTTCAGCGCCGCGATCAGGACGAAGGGGTAATAGACTCCCAGCACGATGGCCGACAGCAGCAAGGAGAAGCGATTGCGCTTGGCGAGCAGCTCTCCGAACTTGGGGTGATTCACCACCCTCTCGTAGATATGGTCCGACATGACCCGCGATCCCCCTTGGGTTGGACGGTTGCAAATGCAAAATTTGCAAGGGCCAATACCTCAAAAGGGTAGGTCGCGAAAGGAAAATTAAATTACCTGCGCCCCTGAAGGTTCGCGATCGGTATCCGTGCGTCGTTACCGGTCGAAGTAGATCGGCGCAACAAAGATGCGTGTGTCCGCATCTGGAAAGACGCGGTGTTACTCTGGATGATCATCTAAAGAACCTGCTTTGGCGGCAGTGCTGGCGAGGGGCCGCCAATGGTCCCGCGATGACGCTGATATCAGATTGTGTGGCGCGGCTTATATTTGTGGCGTGATGGTTAAGGCGCAGCCGATATTATGAATCGCAGCCACCCATTAGGGTGGGGCGGAGCCGCCCGATGTCCAACCCCATGCCATTATTCGGCGTGCGGACACTCGGCGTGGACCCCCGCCTGCGCGGGGGTGACGGCTTCCCGGGAGCGGGCGGCAGCGTTTCCAAACCTCCCCCAGCTTGGCTGGGGGAGGGGCGGTGGGGGCTGGCAACCAGCTGATGGGCGGATGGTTAGGGGGGGCTGTTAGACCGCCGTGCCGCCCACGGTCAGGCCGTCGATCCGAAGCGTGGGCTGGCCGACGCCGACCGGGCAGCCCTGGCCGTCCTTGCCGCAGGTGCCGATGCCGGGGTCGATGGCGAGGTCGTTGCCGATCATCGACACCCGGGTCAGGGCGTCGGGGCCGTTGCCGATCAGGGTGGCGCCCTTGACCGCCGGTCCCAGCCTACCGTTCTCGATGAGATAGGCCTCGGTGGCGGCGAACACGAACTTGCCCGAGGTGATGTCGACCTGGCCGCCGCCGAAATTGACGGCGTAGATGCCCCTGTCGACCGAGGCGATGATCTCGCCCGGGTCCTTGTCGCCGGCTTCCATGAAGGTGTTGGTCATGCGGGGCAGCGGCGCGTGGGCATAGGACTGGCGCCGGCCGTTGCCGGTGGCCTTCACGCCCATCAGGCGGGCGTTGAGGCGGTCCTGCAGGTAGCCGACCAGGATGCCGTCCTCGATCAGCACCGTGCGCCCCGACGGCGTGCCCTCGTCGTCGATGGTGATCGAGCCGCGGCGGTCGGGCATCGAGCCGTCGTCGACCACGGTGACGCCCTTGGCCGCAACCCGCTCGCCGATGCGGCCCGAGAAGGCGCTGGTGCCCTTGCGGTTGAAGTCGCCTTCGAGGCCATGGCCGACGGCCTCGTGCAGCATGACGCCGGGCCAGCCGGGGCCCAGCACCACCGGCATCTCGCCGGCCGGGGCCGGGATCGAGTCGAGGTTGACGGCCGCTTGGCGCAGGGCCTCGTCGACGCAATGGTGCCAGCTGGCGGTGGAGATGAAGCCGTCGTAGGTGGCGCGGCCGCCGACGCCGTGGCTGCCGGTCTCCAGCCGGTCGCCCTGCCCCAGAACCACCGACACGTTGACGCGCACCAGCGGCCGAATGTCGGCGGCATGGGTGCCGTCGGCGCGCAGGATGTAGACGGCCTGCCACGACCCGGCCAGCGAGGCCGACACCTGCTTGACCCGGGGGTCGCGGCCGCGGGTGTAGGAATCGATTTCCTCCAGCAGCTTGACCTTGGTCTCGAAGGGGATCAGCGCCAGGGGGTTGAGGTCGGTGTAAAGGCTGCGGTTGGTGCCCGCCGGCCCGGCCGACATGGTGCCGGAATGGCCGAGGCGCACGGCGCGCACCGTCTCGCCGCCCCGGCGGATCGCCTCTTCGGACAGCTCGGAACCGTGTGCGTAGCCGTGCGCCTCGCCGGCCACCGCGCGCAGGCCGAAGCCCTGGGCGGTGTCGAAGCTGGCGCTCTTGATCTGGCGGTCGTCGAGCAGGAGGCTCTCGGACTGGCGGTATTCCAGGAACAATTCGCCGTCGTCGGCGCCGGCCAGCGAGTCCGCGACGATGCGCCTGACCGCGTCGGTATCGAGGCCGGCGCGGACGAAGAACAGCTCGTGGGCGTGGGCGTCGTGCGGCATGGGAGCTCCTGGGATGCGGCGGGGACGGTTGGCAGCGCTTCCGCCGGAGTGTACACCAACGGGGAAGGCAACGCTCGTTCAGGGGAATATAGGCAATGGCGGCCGTGATGCCAGGGCAGAGCTTCACCATGCGCGAGCACGGCTTGCGCCGGCCGCTGGCCGGCGAGGTGCATGCGCGCCCTTACGAGCAGGTGTCGGCGCCGGTGCGCGCCACCCGCATCGCCATGGTCCACGACGGTGTGCCGTGCCGCGTCGAGCGCACCTACCTCGCCGAGCTGCTGGCGCCGCACGGCTGCGAGACCCCCGGCGAGGACACCACCTGGTTCAGCCGCGACCTCGGCGGCCTGCGCCTGCGCTGGGAGCGCCACTCCGAGTTCTCCACCTACACCTTCCTGCGCTTCGACCCGTTCGAGGCGCCGTTCGCGGCCACCGCCCTCGACCTGGTGCCGGGCGACTGGCTCGCCCGCATGCCCGGCGCGGCCATCACCGCCGTCCATGTGGCGGTCGAGCGCGAGCCGCGCGCGGCGGACGACCTTGCCGCGCAGTTCGACGGCAACGCCCTGGTCGGCGCCCGCGTGATGGGGGGCGCCGCCGAGGCGTGGACCGACTTCCGCCTCCATGCCGACGGCTTCGGGCGCTTCCTGGTGCGCGACCATTGCCTGACCCGCGGACAGACCGGCCGCCTGATCCAGCGGCTGTTCGAGATCGAGACCTATCGCATGATGGCGCTCCTGGCCTTCCCCGAGGCCAAGCGGGCCAACGCCGAGATGGCGCGCATCGATGCCGGCCTGGGCGGCATCGTCGCCGAGCTGGCCAAGGGCGCGGGCGACGACCGCTCGCTGCTCGACGCCTTGACCAGGCTGGCCGCCGACGCCGAGCGCCTCGACGCCGAGACCAGCTTCCGCCTGTCCGCCGCCCGCGCCTACCACGCCATCGTCGGGGCCCGCATCGCCGAGCTGCGCGAGGAGCGCATTCCCGGCGTGCAGACGGTGGCCGAATTCATGGACCGGCGCCTGGCTCCCGCCATGAAGACCTGCGAATCGGCCGCCGAGCGCCAGTTGCTGCTGGCCCGCCGCGTCAGCCGCGCCGGCGACCTCTTGCGCACCCGCGTCGACATCGCGCTGGAAGAGAAGAACCGCGACCTTCTCCATTCCATGGACCGCCGCGCCAAGCTGCAGCTGCGCCTGCAGGAGACGGTGGAGGGGTTGTCGGTGGTGGCGATCAGCTACTACCTGCTCGGCCTCATCGGCTATGTCGGCAAGGGCCTGAAGGCGGCGGGGCTCCACATCGATTCCGACATCCTGGCGCTGGCCTCGTTGCCGGTGATCCTGGGGGCGGTGGCGCTGGGCGTGCGCCGCCTGCGGCGCGCCATCGGCCACGATCCGGAGTGAACAAGACGCGCGTCGGTCTGTTGATGTCGTGACGGCAGACGACGGAGGGCGCGCATGAAGGTGGTGGCGGCAGTCACGGCGGTCCTGCTGGCGGCGCTTCCGGCGATGGCGCAGCGCGAAGAGCCGCTGACCCCCGAGGACTTCCTCAAGCGCGCCATGCAGGACAACATCGCCGATGTGGAGATCGGCCGGCTGGTCCAGAGCGATCCAAGTCTGCCGGCCGACGTGCAGGCGGTCGGCCGTGAGATCAGCCGGCGCTCGCTCGACCTGTCGGGAGAGCTGACCAAACTCTCGGCCGAACTCAAGATCCCGGTGGGCAACCAGATCAGCGAGCAGGACCGCCAGATGATCCAGCGGCTGTCGCGGATGCAGGGCGCCGAGTTCGTGCGCGAGTACCTGCAATACGTGGTCAACGACCTGGAGCACGACGCCACCCTCTATGAGAAAGGCGCCCAATCCGACAATCCGTCGGTGCGCCGGGTGGCGTCACAGGCCCTGCCCGCCGTCAAGGCCGATGTGGCCCGGGCGCGCGAGGTCTACGACCAGCAGGTGGCGAACAAGCCGGAGTGAGTGAGGGGAAGTGACGGCACCAGATCCTTCGGTCGCGGGCTCCCTCAGGATGACAGCCACTACGTCATCCTGAGCGCAGCGAAGGATCTCGCCGCTCCCTTAGTGCGCCTCGTCCCAGGTGGCGCCGATGCCGGTGTCGACCACCAGCGGCACGTCGAGTTGGGCGGCGCCCTCCATCACCCGCTTGACCAGGGCGCGGGTCGCCTCGATCTCGGAATCCGCCACCTCGAACACCAGTTCGTCGTGGACCTGCAGCAGCATGCGCGCCGACAGGCCGGCGGCAGCCAGTTCGCCGGGCAGCCGGATCATGGCGCGCTTGATGATGTCGGCGGCCCCGCCCTGGATGGGGCCGTTGATGGCGGCCCGCTCGGCGAAGGCGCGCATGTTGGCGTTCTTGTCGCGGATGCCCGGCGTGAACACCTTGCGGCCGAACAGGGTGGTGACGAAGCCCTGGGTGCGCGCCTCCTCCTTGGTCCGCTCCATGTAGGCGCGGATCTCGGGATAGCGGGCGAAATAGGCGTCGATGTAGGCCTTGGCCTCGCCGGTGGCGATGCCCAATTGCGCCGCCAGCCCGAACGGCGAGATGCCGTAGATGATGCCGAAATTGATGGCCTTGGCGCGGCGGCGCAGCATGGGGTCCATGCCCTCGACCGCCACCCCGAACACCTGCGAGGCGGTGATGGCGTGGATGTCGGCCCCCGAGCGGAACGCCTGCTTCAGGCCCTCGATGCCGGCGACGTGGGCGACCAGGCGCAGCTCGATCTGCGAATAGTCGGCCGACAGCACCGTGCAGCCCTTCTCGGCGATGAAGGCGTGGCGGATCTTGCGGCCATCCTCGGTGCGCACCGGGATGTTCTGCAGGTTGGGATCCGATGACGACAGCCGCCCGGTCGAGGTGGCGGCCAGCGAGTAGCTGGTGTGCACCCGGCCGGTCTCGGCGTTGATCTGGGCGACCAGCGCGTCGGCGTAGGTGCTCTTGAGCTTGGCGACCTGGCGCCAGTCGAGCACGCGGGCCGGCAGGTCGTGCCCTTGCGCCGCCAGTTCCTCCAGCGCGTCGGCGCCGGTGGCCCATTGGCCGGTCTTGGTCTTCTTGCCGCCGGGCAGGCTCATCTCCTCGAACAGCACCTTGCCCAGCTGCTGCGGCGAGCCGATGTTGAAGGGGTGGCCGGCCAAGCGGTGGATCTGCTCCTCCAGCTCGGCCATGCGGCGGCCGAACTCGGTCGACAGCGAGCGCAGCACCGCGGCATCGACCTTCACGCCCTGGCGCTCCATCCCGACGATCACCGGCACCAGCGGGCGCTCCAGCGTCTCGTAGACGGTCGCCATCTTCTCGGCCACCAGCCGGGACTTGAGCAGGCGGTGGAGCCGGAGCGCCATGTCGGCGTCCTCGGCGGCGTAGTCGAGCGCCTTGTCGAGCGGCACACGGTCGAAGGTGACCTGGGCCTTGCCGCTGCCGCACACGTCGGAAAAGGCGATGCAGGTGTGGTCGAAGTGCAGCTTGCACAGCTCGTCGAGCCCGTGCCCATGGGCGCCGCCGTCCAGCACATAGGACAGCAGCATGGTGTCGTCGAGCGGCGCCACGTCGATGCCGCAGGCCTTCAGCACCTGCATGTCGTACTTGAGGTTATGGCCGACCTTGAGGACCGACGGGTCCTCGCACAGCCGCTTGAGACGCGGCAGCGCCTCGGCCATGGGGATCAGCTTGGGCGCCTGCGGGCCGGCATCGGGCCCCCCCAGCGCCAGCGAGCCCTGGGCCTCGATGGGGGCGTGGCGCAAGGGCACGTAGCAGGCCTTGCCGGGCTCGACCGACATCGACACGCCGACGATGTGGCAGCTCAGCGGATCGAGCGAGGTCGTCTCGGTGTCGATGGCCACCGTGCCCGCCTCCATCGCCTGGGCGATCCAGGCGTCGAGGCGGTCGACGGTCAGCACCAGCTCGTACTGGGGGGCGGCCGGGACCGGCTTGACCATGGCGGTGCCGGGGGCGGTGGACGGGGAGGCCGGCGGCGACGTGGTGGCGGTCTTGGACTGCAGGCGGGCCAGGATCGAGCGGAAGCCCATGTGCTCCAGGAACGCGGTCAGCATCTCGGGCTTGGGCTCGCGCACCGCGAAGGCCTCCAGGCCCTCGGCCACCGGCACGTCGTCGCGCAGCGTCACCAGCTGCTTGGAGACCCGCGCCTTGTCGAGGTTGGCGAGCAGGGTCTCGCGCCGCTTGGGCTGCTTGATCTCGCCGGCCCGCGCCAGCAGCGTCTCCAGGTCGCCGAATTCCTCGATCAGCTGGGCGGCGGTCTTGACGCCGATGCCGGGGACGCCCGGCACGTTGTCGGTGGCATCGCCGCACAGCGCCTGGACGTCCACCACCTTGGCCGGCGGCACGCCGAATTTCTCGACCACCTCGGCGGCGCCGATGGTCTTGTTCTTGATGGGGTCCAGCATCTCGATGCCGTCGTCCACCAGCTGCATCAGGTCCTTGTCCGACGACACGATGGTGACGCGGCCGCCGGCGCGCAGCGCCTGTCGGGCATAGGTGGCGATCAGGTCGTCGGCCTCGAACCCCTCCTGCTCGATGCAGGGGACGTTGAAGGCGCGGGTGGCCTCGCGGATCAGCGGGAACTGGGGCACCAGCTCCTCGGGCGGCGGCGGCCGGTGCGCCTTGTATTCGGGATAGATGTCGGTGCGGAACGTCTTGCGCGCCGCATCGAAGATGACCGCGATCGCATCGGCGTCGGTGTCGTTCAACAGCTTGAGCAGCATGTTGGTGAAACCGTACACCGCGTTGATCGGGGTGCCGTCGCCCCGGGTCATCGGGGGCAGGGCGTGGAAGGCCCGGAAGATGAAGCCCGAGCCGTCCACCAGGTACAAGTGATGAGGAGCGTTGCCCACTAATCAGTGCCCGTGGCCGACCTTGGCGCCCTCGGCGAGGACGAAACGGCGCGAGCAATAGGGGCACATGATCTCGTGCTCGCCGTTGAACGCGAGATAGACGCGGGGGTGGCCGAAACCGGGGCCGTTGCCGTCGCAAGCGACGGGGCTGTGGTCGACGATCTTGGTGTCGTTGTCGGCGGGGCCAGTCATTGTTCGTTGTTCCGTTGACCGTTGAAACGCGCGGATGATACCCATTGCCGGCGATGGTTCAAACACTCTCTCACGCACCCGACGACGCGGTCAGGGCCGAAGGCCTGGTGAAGGTCTACGCCGGCCGGCGCGGTACCAAGACCGCGCTCGACAATGTCTCGCTGGCGATCCCGCGCGGCTCCTTCTTCGGTCTGCTCGGCCCCAACGGCGCCGGCAAGAGCACCTTCATCAACATCCTGGCCGGCCTGGTGCGCAAGACCTCGGGCCGGGTGACGGTGTGGGGCCGCGACGTCGATGCCGATCCCCGGGGCGCCAAGGCGGCCATCGGCGTGGTGCCGCAGGAGCTGAATCTCGACCCCTTCTTCACGCCGCGCGAACTCTTGGACGTGCAGGCCGGCATGTACGGCGTGCCGAAATCCGAGCGCCGCACCATGGAGATCCTGGAGGCGGTGGGGCTGGCCGACAAGGCCGAGTCCTACGCGCGCACCCTGTCGGGCGGCATGCGCCGCCGCCTGCTGGTGGCCAAGGCCATGGTGCACACGCCCCCCGTGCTGGTGCTGGACGAACCCACCGCCGGCGTCGACATCGAGCTGCGCCAGAATTTGTGGACCTACGTCCGCCGGCTCAACGCCGAAGGGACCACGGTGGTGCTGACCACCCACTACCTGGAAGAGGCGGAGCAGCTCTGCGACCGCATCGCCATCATCAACCGCGGCACGCTGGTCGCCTGCGACACCACCCGCAATCTCCTGAAGCGCCTGGACGGCAAGGCCCTGGTGATGACGCTGGAGCAGGAGCCGGCGGCCCCGCCCGAGGCCCTTGCCCGATTTTCGCCCGAACTCCGCCCTGATGGCCGCATGGTCATCCACTACAAGCCGTCCGAGATGCCGATCGCCGGCATCCTCGAGGCGGTGCGGACGGCGGGCCTGTCGATCATCGACCTGTCGACCGAAGAGACCGATCTCGAGGATATCTTCCTGCAGCTCACCTCATCGAAGGCTTGATGTCCCGCTTTCTCGCGACTGTCGTCCTCGTCCTCTCGCTGTCGGCCTGCGCCGCCCAATTCCACCTGCCGGGCCCGGCGGTGTCGGCGCCGCAGCTCAACCACGACCACTGGATCACCTCGGACGGCGCCCGCCTGCCGATCCGCGCCTGGCTGCCCAAGGGTCAGCCCACCGCCGTGGTGCTGGCGCTGCATGGAATGAACGACTATTCCAACGCCTTCGACGAGCCCGGCCACTACCTGGCCTCCAAGGGCATCGCCGCCTATGCCTACGATCAGCGCGGCTTCGGCCTGGCCCCCCACGCGGGTTACTGGTCCTCGGGCGAGGCGATGGCCGCCGATTTGCGCATCGCCGCCGCCCTGGTGGCGGCCCGCCATCCCGGCATCCCCGTCTACCTGCTGGGCGAGAGCATGGGCGGAGCGGTCACCATGCTGGCGGTGGCCGGCGCGCCGCCACCCGCCGTCAAGGGCGTGATCCTGTCGGCGCCGGCGGTGTGGGGGCGCTCCAGCATGGGCTTCTTCCAGCGCGCCGCCCTGTGGCTGGCCTATCAGGTGGCGCCGGGCATGACGCTCACCGGGCGCGGCCTGCACATCACGCCGTCGGACAACATCGAGATGCTGAAGAAGCTGTCGGCCGACCCATTGGTGCTCAAGGAGACCCGCGTCGACGCCATCGAGGGCCTGGTCGACCTGATGGACGAGGCGGCGGCGGTGGCGCCGAGCGTGCGGGTGCCGGCGCTGGTGCTTTACGGCGCCAAGGACGAGATCGTGCCGGCCGAGCCGACCTGGGCGATGATCCGCAGCCTGCCGGCCACCGGGTCGAGCCAGAAGCCCGCGCTCTATCCCGGCGGCTACCACATGCTGCTGCGCGACCTGGAGGCCAAGGTGGTCCTCGACGACATCGTCGCCTGGATCGCCGATCCGGCGGCGCCGCTGCCCTCGGGGGCGGACGCCCGCGCCAGGGAGAAGCTGGCGGGCCGCGACTGACGGCGGCCTTCCGGAAGCCCGGGGACTGCGGTATCGTTGCCGCCTGGGCTTCCTTCTGGGCGGACGTGATGACCGGCGACCAGATTCTCGCAGATTCCCGCGCGTCGCTGGCCGATTTGCTGGCCGAAAAGGAGCGCCTCGACGCCATGCTGGACGAGGCGCTCGACAAGTTCGCCCTCCACGAGGAGGAGCTGAACGCCCGCTTCAAGCGGGCGCAGACCCCGGAGGAGACCGCCGCCCTGATGGCCGAGCGCGCCGGCATCGAGGACATGCTGGGCATCGCCGCCCTGGTCGACCGCCTAGACGTCCTGCGCGAACTGATCGGGGGACGCCGGGGGTAAGTGCCGGCCCCCTTTCCGTCATGCCCGCGGAAGCGGGGATCCACGTCTCCGAGCGGCAATGCGGTTCATCGGCGCGATCCCTGGATTTCCGCTTTCGCGGGAATGACGGGACGAGGGGGGTTACCCCTCGCTGACGCCCGCCTCGCCGAACGTCGCCATGCCGTTGTGGCAGGCCACGGCCGCCCGCACGAGTCCGACCGCCAGCGCGGCACCCGAGGCCTCGCCCAGGCGCATGCCCAGGTCCAGCAGCGGAGCCTTGCCGAGGCGTTCGATCAGCCGGCGGTGGCCCGGCTCGGCCGAGGCATGGGCCACCAGGCAGTGGTCGAGGGCTCCGGCGCATTCCGCATGAAGGGCGGCGGCGGCGGCGGTGCAGACGTAGCCGTCCAGCAGCACCGGGACGCGCAGCAGGCGGGCGGCCAGCACGGCGCCCGCCATGGCCGCCAACTCGCGGCCGCCCAGGCAGCGCAGGATGTCCAGCCCGGACTGGCCGGCATGCCGGGCGACACCTTGGGCCACGACCTCGGTCTTGCGCGACAATGCCGAGCCCTCGACGCCGGTGCCGCGTCCGGTCCACTCGCCGGCGTCGCCGCCGAACAGCGCGCACGGGATCGCCGCGGCGGGCGTGGTATTGCCGATCCCCATCTCGCCGATGGCCAGAAGGTCGGTGTCGGCGGGCACCGAGGCCATACCGGCGTTGACGGCGGCGACGAATTCCGCCTCGGTCATGGCGGGGCCCTGGGTGAAGTCGGCGGTGGGGGTGTCGAGGTCGAGCGCCACCACCTGCAGCTCGGTGCCGAACGCCTTGCACAGCTGGTTGATCGCCGCGCCGCCCCGCTCGAAATTCATCACCATCTGTACGGTGACCTCGGCCGGGAACGCCGAGACCCCAAGGGCGGCCACCCCGTGGTTGCCGGCAAAGACGCGGGCGCGCGGAGTTTCCAGGCGCGGCGGATGGCGGCCCTGCCAGGCGGCCATCCACGCGGAGATCTCCTCCAGGCGGCCGAGCGCCCCACCCGGCTTGGTCAACTGGGGATCGCGGGCCGCCCAGGCCGCCTGCGCCGCAACATCGGGGCCGGGGAGGTCGCTCAAGCGGGCGCGGAGGTCCGCCACACTAGAAATGGTCATATTCAAAGGAAACCTCCCCAAGATGTTGCGTGTGCGCAGGGTTCCGTCCTATAACCGATCCATCACACGGCGTCACCAATGATGAATGCATCCGAGCCCGCTCAAGAAATCTCGTCGCCCTGGCGCACCGCCGTGGCCGACCTCCATCTCGCCGCCGCCTTCCTGACCCGCCTGCCGCTGCCCGATTGCGGGCTGGTGCCCGCGGGCGGATTGGCGCGGGCGATGCGCGCCTTCCCGCTGGTCGGGGCCGTGGTCGGGCTGGCCGGCGGCGCGGTGTTCGTCCTGACGCGGGCGGTCCTGCCGGGGATGGTGGCGGCGCTGCTGGCCGTGCTGGCCGGAATCCTGCTGACCGGCGCCCTGCATGAGGACGGGCTGGCCGACACCGCCGACGGTCTGGGCGCCCGCGGCGGGCGCGAGCGTCGGCTCGAGGTCATGCGCGATTCCCGCACCGGCGCCTACGGCGTGCTGGCGCTGATTTTCACCGTGGCGCTGCGCGCCGTCGCCCTGGCGGCGGCGCCGACCGCGCTTCTGGGACTGGGGGCGTTGGTGGCGGCGCATGCGCTGGGCCGGGCGCTGATCCCGGCCGTCATGCAGATCATGCCGCCGGCCCGCGCCGACGGCCTGGGGGCCTCGGCCGGCATCCCCGATGCCAGCGTGGCCGCCACGGCCGGCGTGCTCGGTCTGGTGCTGGCGCTGGCCGGCCTCGGCATCGCCGCGCTGCCGGCCATCGCCGCGGCCCTGGTCGGCGCCGGCGCGGTGGTGTGGTTGGCGCGGCGCACCCTCGGCGGCTACACCGGCGATGTCCTGGGGGCGGTGGAGCAGGCGGCCGAGGCCGCGGTTCTGGTTGCCGCCGCGGGGGTGTGGTCATGACCGCGCGCTGGTGGCTGGTCCGGCATGCCCCGGTGCCCTGTCCGCATGGGCGCATCCAGGGGCGCCTCGACGTCGCCTGCGACGTCTCCGACGAGGAGGATTTCCGTCAGCTGGCGCAGCGCATTCCCGCCAATTCCGTGCTGATCGAAAGCGGCCTGATGCGCTGCCGCCAAACAGCCGGCGCGCTGGAGACCGCGGGCCTGGTGCTGCCGCCGCCCCTCGTCGAGCCCGAGCTGGTCGAGCAGGATTTCGGGCGCTGGCAGGGCAAGAGCTGGATGGAGCTGGAGGCGGCCAAGGATCCCGGCCTTGCCGGCTTCTGGGCCGACCCCGCCGAGAATACCCCGCCCGGCGGCGAGAGCTTTGGCACCATGTGCGCCCGGGTCGCCCGCGCCATCCTGCGCCACAGCGAGCAGAATCCCGGCCGCGACATCGTCGCCATCGTCCATGCCGGCACGGTGCGGGCCGCGCTGGCCATGGCGCTGGGGATCACGCCGGCCCAGGCCCTGCGTTTCGCGGTGCAGCCGCTGTCGCTCACCCGCCTCGACGCCACGCCGGACGGCTGGCGCGTCGAATGCGTCAACGTCACCGCGGTGTGATCAGGCCTCGCCGACCAGCCATTCCAGCCGGTGGGAGCCCTCGACGGGCGACAGCACGCGGGCCAGCCACGGCAGCAGCGCCGCCAAGGACTCGTCGAGCTTCCACGGCGGATTGATCAGGGCCAGGCCGCAGCCGTTCAGGGTCGCGGGATCGTCTCCCGCCCGGGTCATCACCTCGGCGACCAGCAGCTTGCCGGGACCCAGCATGGCCAGGTCGGCGAGGAAGCGTTCCACCGGCTGGCGCGCCTTGATCGGATACCATAGGGCGTAAAGACCGGTCGGCCAGCGCTTGAGCCCCTGGGCCATGCCCCGGCGCATGCGCTCGAATTCGTCCTTCACCTCGAACGGCGGGTCGATGAGCACGAGGCCGCGCCGCTCGGGCGGCGGCAGCAGCGCCTTGAGAGCGGCGTAGCCGTCCATGTGATGGACGCCCACCCGGCGGTCGGCGGCGAACAGCCGCTTGAGCTGGGCATTGTCCTCGGGGTGCAACTCGCAGAGGGCGAGGCGGTCGTGGGGGCGGGCCGATGCCGCCACCACCCAGGGCGAGCCGGGATAGCGCCCGTCGGGGAGGCCGCGCACCACGTCGAGATAGGCCCGGATCTCCGCCGGTGCTTCGGCTTCCGCCATCACCCGGCCGATGCCGGCCTCCCACTCACGGGTCTTCCCCGCCTGTTCCGACTCGAGGTCGTAGAGGCCGATGCCGGCGTGGGTGTCGAGATAAAGAAAAGCGCCGTCCTTCTTCTTGAGATGTTCGACGACCAGCGCGAGGACGGCGTGCTTGATGACGTCCGCGAAATTTCCGGCGTGATAGGCGTGGCGGTAATTCATGGCGGCTGTCTATCCCAGAACCACGGCCATGTCACCCCCGGCGAGATCCCATCGATTGGGGATGGGCGGGGATACGCACAATAAACGGCGGCGCGAAACCATCGCCGCGGCAAACAATCCGGCGGCGCGCGGGGGCAACCAATTTGGGTATGTTGCGCCTCTCTTAATCATCAGGTACATCTTGGCACAGGGTAGCGACGATTTTTTCTGCAATTCCTGGGGGGGAAGGTTCATGGCGAGGTCCGACGTCCACCTGTCGGGGGTGGAGCGCACGTTCGGCGCCGACGAGATCATCGTCAGCAAGACCGATACCAAGGGGCGGATCATCTACGCCAACGAGGTTTTCCTGCGTTTGGCGGGGTATTCCGAGCGCGAGATCCTCAACCAGCCGCACAGCATCATCCGCCATCCGGCGATGCCGCGCTGCGTGTTCAAGCTCCTGTGGGACACCATCGAGGCGGGCAAGGAATGCTTCGCCTATGTTTTGAATCGCTCCAAGAACGGCGACCATTACTGGGTGCTCGCGCACGTGACCCCCACCTTCGACGCCAAGGGCCAGATCGTCAGCTACCACTCGAACCGCCGGGTGCCGCGGCGCGAGGCGGTGGCCAAGGCGGAAGGCCTGTACCGGGAATTGCTGGCGATCGAACAGGGGCATGAGGATCGCAAGACGGGGATGCTGGCCGCGTTCCAGGCCATGGTCGACAAGCTGCAGGCATCGGGGGTGCCTTACGATGAATTCGTCTTCAGTCTCTAAGGCGCTGTCGGCCGCCGCCGTCGCCGCGGTGGCGGCGTTGGCGGTGCTGGTGCTCGAACTGGTCGATGGCCACATGGGCGACGCCGCCGTCGCCGCCTTGGCCGTCCTTGCGGCGGCCACGTCGGCTGCCGCCGTGCTCAAGGCCCGCGCCGACATCTACCGCACCACCGACATCCTGAGCCAGGCGGCCGCCGGCCGCCTCGACGTGCGCGTCGTCGGCATCACCGAGGGCGGTGTGCTCGGTCGCCTGGACCGCAGCGTCAACCGCCTGCTCGATCTCACCGAAGCCTTCACCAAGGAGGCCGACGCCGCCATGGCGATGACGGCGCAGGGACGCTATTTCCGGCACATCCTGCTGGAAGGCCTGGTGGGCGAGTTCGCCGACCATGCGCGCCTCATCAACGACGCGCTTTCAAGCATGGAGCGCAAGTCGAAGGAATTCGTCACCGAAGCGACCGGCGTCGGCAACACCATCAAGCACATGAGCCAGGCGGTCGCCGCCACCGCCACCGAGCTGGAAGCCACCGCGTCGCAGATGAGCGACATCGCCAGCCAGACCTCTGAGCGGTCGCAGACCGTGGCCCGCGCCGCCGAGGACGCCTCGTCCCACACCGAATCTGTGGCCGCCGCCGCCGAGCAGGTCTCGGCCGGCATCCGCGAGGTGGCGCGCCGTATCACCCACTCGGCCGAGATGGCCGGCGAGACCGTGCGCGTGGCGGCCGAGACCGACCAGGCCATCCAGGGCCTGCTGGAGGCGGCGCAGAAGATCGGCGAGGTGGTCAACCTGATCACCGAGATCGCCAGCCAGACCAACCTGCTGGCGCTCAACGCCACCATCGAGGCGGCACGCGCCGGCGAAGCCGGCAAGGGCTTCGCCGTCGTGGCCAACGAGGTCAAGCATCTCGCCAACCAGACGGCGCGCGCCACCGACGAGATCTCGGCCCAGATCGACGGCATGCGCCAAGCGACCGGCCAAGCCGCCTCGGCGGTGCGCAACATCGCCACCAAGATCCGCGACATCAACGACAACGCCACCGGCATCGCCGCCTCGACCGAGCAGCAAAGCGCGGCGGTGGCGGACATGTCGCGGTCGATCCGCGAGGTGGCGGCCGACGTCCATACCGTCGCCAACACCATCAGCGAGGTCGCCGACGTCGCCGGCACCGCCACCGAAGCCGCCAACCAGGTGCTGGTCGCCGCCGCCGACATGGCGCAGCGGACGGTCAGCATGAACGACGATATCGACGGCTTCGTCGGCCGCGTGTGCAGCGGCATCCGCATGCAGTAGGGATCTCGCCGGGTCGCCCCGGATAAGGTCCCTCCTCCCTGCGGTCTTCGGGATGACATCAAATGCCTGTCATCCCGAGCCGCCCGGCCGGCGTGGAATGATCCCTACTTGTTGGCTTCGCCCACCCCCTTGAACACGTCGGCCATCGAGGTGTATTCGGCGTCCGGCATCTTCTGGATGACGTTGACCACGTCCTGGTCGGCGTTGTTGCGCCGGGCGTGCTCGACTAGGCCCTGCTTGTTGCAGGGGAAGTCGATGCCGTGGAGCGACTGGGCGATGACGGCGGTGTTGGTGAAGCTCATGCGACCCTCCTCAGGTTCGGCCTTGCCGCTCCCAACGCCCGGGCCGCGGGGCGTGTTCCCTTTCCGCTTGCGCCGCCTGGGGGCTTAGGCTAAAGCTACGCCTCCGACGGAGGAATGATGAGCGATCGCCTGACCATCGCCGATGCTGAGATCGCCCGGGCCCAGGCCCAGGCGTCGACCTTCGTCGCCACGACCAAAACCGGCACTACCACCACCGCCTGACGCGGGCCGGTTCGTCACGACTGCACGAAAAAGGCCCGCGGACAGCACCCCGCGGGCCTTTTCGTTATCCGGATAGGGCGCCACGGGAGCCAAGGGCTCCGGAGAGGAGAGAAGGAAATGGGTTTCAAGGTTGCTGTGATCGGCGCCACCGGGAATGTGGGCCGCGAGATGCTGCAGACGCTGATCGACCGGAACTTCCCGGTCGATGACGTCGTGGCGCTTGCGTCCGAGCGTTCGGTCGGCAAGGAAGTGTCGTTCGGCGACGACAAGGTGCTGAAGGTCAAGGACCTGGCGACCTTCGACTTCAAGGGCTGGGACATCGCGCTGTCGTCCCCCGGTGCCAAGGTGTCCGCCCAGCACAGCCCGCGTGCCGCCGCCGCAGGCTGCGTGGTGGTCGACAACACCTCGCATTTCCGCATGGACCCCGACGTGCCGCTGGTGGTGCCCGAGGTCAATCCCGAGGCGATCGCCGGCTACACCAAGAAGGGCATCATCGCCAACCCCAACTGCTCGACCATCCAGATGGTGGTGGCGCTGAAGCCGCTGCACCAGCTCGCCAAGATCAAGCGCGTCGTCGTCTCGACCTACCAGTCGGTGTCGGGCGCCGGCAAGGAAGGCATGGACGAGCTGTTCGAGCAGACTCGCGCCGTCTACGTCAACGATTCGCGCGATCCCCGCAAGTTCCCCAAGCCGATCGCCTTCAACCTCATCCCCCAGATCGACGTCTTCATGGATGACGGCTCGACCAAGGAAGAGTGGAAGATGGTTGTCGAGACCAAGAAGATCCTCGACCCCGCCATCAAGGTGAACGCCACCTGCGTGCGCGTGCCGGTGTTCGTCGGCCACTCGGAATCGGTCAACGTTGAGTTCGAGAACCCGATCTCGGTCGACCAGGCCTGGGAAGTGCTGCGCGAGGCGCCCGGCGTCGTCGTCTACGACCAGCGCGAGGCCGGCGGCTACGCCACCCCGGTCGAATGCGTCGGCGAGGATGCGGTCTATGTCTCGCGCCTGCGCGAGGACCCGACCATCGAGAACGGCCTGTCGTTCTGGTGCGTGTCGGACAACCTGCGCAAGGGCGCCGCGCTCAACGCGGTGCAGATCGCCGAGGTCCTGGCGCGCGACTACCTGAAGAAGTAAGGGCTGCGGGCGCGGGGCGCTTCCCCGCGCCCCGTCCGACCTAGCGTCACGGCTCCGCCTGCCGTCACTGTACGGCGTGACTTTCCAGCAGCCGTTGCACCGAGCGGCGCAGCTCATCGGGATTGACCGGCTTGTGCAGCAGGGCGTAGCCGCTCGCCTTCACTTCGGCCAGCCGGTCGGGTGAGGTGTCGCCGGTGATGATCAGGCCGGGGATCGGGCGCCCGAAGCTCTGCTCGACCGTCCGGATGGCCTGGACGCCGGTGGTGTTGGCGCGCAGGCGGTAATCGGCCAGGATGGCGTCCGGCGCCTGACCATGCAGGCGGGGCAACGCCTGGTCGATGGATTCCGCGGTGACGACGTCGAAGCCCCAGGTGTTGAGGGTCACCTGCAACGCCTCCAGGACCATGCGCTCGTCATCGATGACCAGTACCCGCCCGGAAGCATCCTCCCCCTCCGCCACCGTCGCCGCCGTGTCGGCGGCAGGCACGGTGACGTCAAGCTCGACGTAGAAGCGCGATCCCTTGCCGGGACGCGACACCACCCCGACCTCATGGCCGAGCAGGCGGCCCAGGCGGCGGGCCACCGTCAATCCCAGGCCCAATCCCTTGGCCCGGTCGCGCTCGGGATTTCCCAGCTGCACGAACTCGTCGAAGATGGATTCGGCGTGCTCGGGGGGCACGCCGATGCCGGTGTCGACCACCTCGATGCGCATCCGTCCGCCGCGCATCCGGCACGCCAGCAGGATCCCGCCCGTGTCGGTGTAGCGAAGCGCGTTCTCGATGAGATTGCCGAGGACCCGTTCCAGCAGCGCCGGATCGGTCAGCACCGTGGCCGGGCACGGGCGGGCGCGCATCACCAGGTTCTTGGCGCGGGCGCGGGGCTGGAACTTCTGCATCAGCCGGGTGAGGAGCGGGGCGACGGCGGTGGGCATGGGCCGCCCGATCACCAGCCCGGCGTCGATGCGGGCGACGTCGAGCAGGTCGTCCATGATGCCGCGCAGGGCGTTGGCCGCGGCGAGCGCCGACTGAACCGAGGCCAGCGCCGGGTGCGCCTTCAGCTTTTGGCGCAACAGGCCGAGCGACAGCAGCAGCGACTGCATCGGCTGGCGCATGTCGTGGTTGGCGGCGGCCAGGAAGCGCGACCGCGCCCGGTTGGCCTTCTCGGCATCGGTCAGCGCCTGCCGGAGCTCGGATTCCACGCGCATGCGCTGGTCGCCCTCGGACTTCACCGCCTCCCGGGCGACCCGCATTTCCAGTTCTTCCATCACCATCCGGGCCAGGATGCTGAGGAAGCGGCGGTCGTCGCCGTCCAGATCGGCGCGCGGCCGGGGATCGAGCACCGCGACGGTGCCGAGGTTGACGCCGTCCGCGGTCCGCAGCGGCGCCCCGGCGTAGAAGCGCAGCTTCGGCTCGCCGGTCACCAGGGGGAAATGGCGGAAGCGCGGGTCCGCCATGGCGTCAGGCACCACCATCACGTCGTCCTGGTTGATGGTGTGGTTGCAGAAGACCTCGGCGCGGCTCAAATGCTTGATGTCGGTGCCGACCGCCGCGGTGAACCACTCCCGGCTCTCGTCGATGAATCCGACCGTGCCGATGGCAGTGCCGAAGTGGTGGGCCGCCAGCCAAGCGATATGGTTGAACAGCGGCTCGGGTTTCGACTCAAGAACGGAATAATGCTTCAGAAGCTCGATTCGGCGCGCTTCGTTGAGCGGTCCCTGCATGTGCGACTTCCAAGGTGGAAGGAAGATTGTGGCAGAAGCGAGGGGAGGGCGGGCCGGCCCGGAGGGAGGGTGCCTGTCGGGGGTAGGGGAGGCCGTCGCCTTGGGAACGCTTGGGGTGGTAGGGGGCCGACTCTTCTAATCATCGATCCGGCGGGTTATTAGTTTGGGCGTGATCGATGGAGCCGATGATGCGCCCGCTTCCCACCCTGCGCCAGCTGCGCTACCTGACCGCGCTGGCCGAATATCGCCATTTCGGCCGCGCCGCCGAGGCCTGCCTCGCCACCCAGTCCACCCTGTCGGCCGGCCTGCAGGAGCTGGAATCGCTTCTGGGGGTGACGCTGGTCGAACGTACCAAGCGCAAGGTCATGCTCACCCCGCTGGGCGAGGAGGTGGTGGCCCGCGCGCGGGTGGTGCTGCAGGGGGCCGAGGACATCGCCGAGTTGGCCCACGCCTCGCGCGCTCCCCTGTCGGGCACCGTACGGCTAGGCGTCATCCCGACGGTGGCGCCGTTCCTGCTGCCCCAGGTGTTGCCGGCCCTGCGCGACACCTATCCCGAGCTGCGGCTGCTGCTGCGCGAGGACCAGACGGCGCGGGTGCTCGCCCGCTTGGCCGCCGGGGACCTCGACGTGGTGCTGATGGCCCTGCCGTGGCCGGCCGACGACGTGGAGACCCTGGCCCTGTTCGACGACCCCTTCGTGGTCGCCTGCCCGCCCAATCATCCCCTGGCGGGGCGTGAGACGGTGGCTGCGGCCGATCTTGCCACGGTTCCGCTGCTGCTGCTCGAGGAGGGCCACTGCCTGCGCGAGCATGCGCTGGCGGCCTGCCGCCTGCCGACGGCCGGCCGGACGGCGGGCCTCGGCGACGGCCTGCTGGCGACCAGCCTGGCCACCCTGGTCCACATGGTCGCCAACGGCCTGGGCATCACCCTGCTGCCGGAGATGGCGGTGGCCGCCGGCATCCTGGCCGGCACGTCCCTGGTCACGCGCCCCCTGGCCGAACCGGCGCACCGCACCATCGGCCTGGTCTGGCGCCGGTCGTCGCCGCGCAAGCAGGAGTTCGCCCTGCTGGGCAAAGCGCTGGCCGGCCGGCGCGGGTAAGCCGCCCGAAACGAAAACGGCCGGGAAAGCCCGGCCGTTCGCTAATCGATACCGCAGGGGGCGTCAGACGAACTTCACGTCGACGATCTCGTAGCTCTTCGAGCCGCCCGGGGTGGTGACCTCGACGGTGTCGCCGATGTGCTTGCCGATCAGGGCGCGCGCCAGAGGCGAGTGCACCGACATGCGGCCGGCCTTGATGTCGGCCTCGTGGGCGCCGACGATGGTGTAGGCCACCTCGTCGTCGGAATCCTCGTCGGCGAGGGTGACGGTGGCGCCGAAGCGCACCTGATCGCCCGACAGCTGGCTGGCGTCGATGACCTGGGCGCGGCTGATGATGTCCTCAAGCTCGGCCACCCGGCCTTCGATGAAGCTCTGGCGCTCGCGGGCGGCGTGGTACTCCGCGTTCTCGGACAGGTCGCCGTGTTCGCGCGCCTCGGCGATCGCCTTGATCACCGCCGGCCGTTCCACCGACTTGAGAATCTTCAGCTCCTCCTCCAGCTGGGCCAGGCCTGCCGGAGTCATCGGAATCTTTTCCATTGCGAGAAACCCCCACGCCGTTCAGACGTTTCAGGCCGCGCGAGGGGTCCACGCGGCCTGACGTCCCTTCTAGAAAGCGTTCTTAAAATACGATTGCAACGGCGCGACATCAAGCTTGCCGCAACGCAAGGCTTCGATGGCTTCCACCGCCGCGCGTGCGCCGGCCACCGTCGTGTAATGGGGAATGTTGTGCTGGAGCGCGGTGCGGCGGATCGAGAAGCTGTCCTTGACCGCCTGGCTGCCCTCGGTGGTGTTGACCACCAGTTGCACCTGCCCGTTCATCATGGCGTCGACGCAGTGGGGACGGCCTTCCAGCACCTTGTTGACCGAGGCCACCTCGATGCCGTGGGCCTTGAGGGTGGCGGCGGTGCCCGAGGTGGCGATCAGCTTGAAGCCCATGGCGAGCAGGGCGCGGCCGACCTCGACCATCGCCGGCTTGTCGCCTTCGCGCACCGAGATGAACACCGTGCCCTCGGTCGGCAGCACGGTGCCGGCCGCCAGCTGCGACTTGGCGAAGGCCCGAGCGAAGTCGCGGTCGAGGCCCATGACCTCGCCGGTCGATTTCATTTCCGGGCCGAGGATGATGTCGACGCCGGGGAAGCGGGCGAAGGGGAACACCGCCTCCTTGACCGCCACATGGGTCATCGGCTGCTTGACGATGCCGAAGCTGGCCAGCGATTCGCCGGCCATCACGCGCGCGGCGATCTTGGCGATCGGCACGCCGGTGGCCTTGGCGACGAAGGGCACCGTGCGGCTGGCGCGCGGGTTGACCTCCAGGATGTAGATGGTGCCGTCCTGCACCGCGTACTGGACATTCATCAGGCCGACGACGTCCAGCGCCTTGGCGAGCAGCACGGTCTGGCGCTCGAGTTCGGCCTGGGTGGCGGCGTCCAGCGAGTAGGGCGGCAGCGAGCAGGCGGAATCGCCCGAGTGGATGCCGGCCTCCTCGATGTGCTGCATGATGCCGGCGACATAGACGTCCTTGCCGTCGGCCAGGGCGTCGACGTCCACCTCGATGGCGTCCTTGAGGTAGTAGTCGATCAGCACCGGATCGTCGCCCGACACCACCACCGCCTCGCGCATGTAACGCTCCAGCGCCTCGTGGTCGTAGACGATCTGCATGGCGCGGCCGCCCAGCACGAAGCTGGGACGGATCACCACCGGATAGCCGATCTGCTCGGCGACCTTGACGGCCTCCTCGAACGAGCGGGCGGTGCCGTTGGGCGGCTGCTTGAGCCCGAGCTCCTTCAGCAGGCGCTGGAAGCGCTCGCGGTCCTCGGCGAGGTCGATGGAATCCGGGCTGGTGCCCAGGATCGGGATGTTGGCCTGCTCCAGCGCGTGCGCCAGCTTCAAGGGGGTCTGGCCGCCGAACTGCACGATGCAGCCCAGCACCTTGCCCTTCTTCTGCTCGGCGCGCACCAGCTCGATGACCGTCTCGGCGGTCAGCGGCTCGAAATAGAGGCGGTCCGAGGTGTCGTAGTCGGTCGACACGGTCTCGGGATTGCAGTTGACCATGATGGTCTCGCGGCCGGCCTCTTCGAGGGCGTAGGCGGCGTGGACGCAGCAATAGTCGAACTCGATGCCCTGGCCGATGCGGTTGGGACCGCCGCCCAGGATCACCACCTTCTCACGGTCCGAGGGATCGGATTCGCATTCGGCGGGGTTGATGCCGTCGCCCTCGTAGCACGAGTACATGTAGGCGGTGGACGACGGGAACTCGGCGGCGCAGGTGTCGATGCGCTTGAACACCGGCTTGACGTTCAGCACCTCGCGGCGGAACGCGGTCTCGGTCAGGGTCTTGCGCGACAGCTGGGACAGGCGCTGGTCCGAGAAGCCCATCTTCTTCAGGCGCAGCATGCCCGGCGCGTCGATGGGCAGGCCCTTCTTGCGGACCTCCTCCTCGGCGTCGACGATGCCCTTGATCTGGCGCAGGAACCACGGGTCGTAGGCGCAGGCGGCGTGGATCTCCTCGACGGTCAGGCCCAGGCGGAAGGCCTGCGCCACCACCAGGATGCGGTCGGCGCGCGGCGTCGACAGGGCGGCGCGCACCGCGTCGCGGGCGTCGCCGGCGGCCGCGCCGGGGATCTCGATCTCGTTGAGGCCGGTCAGCCCGGTCTCCATGGAGCGCAGGCCCTTCTGCAGCGATTCCTGGAAGGTGCGGCCGATCGACATGGCCTCGCCCACCGACTTCATCGAGGTGGTGAGCAGCGGGTCGGCGCCCGGGAACTTCTCGAAGGTGAATCGCGGGATCTTGGTGACCACGTAGTCGATGGTCGGCTCGAACGACGCCGGGGTGACGCCGGTGATGTCGTTGGCCAGCTCGTCGAGCGTGTAGCCGACCGCCAGCTTGGCGGCGACCTTGGCGATGGGGAAGCCGGTGGCCTTGGACGCCAGCGCCGACGAGCGCGACACGCGCGGGTTCATCTCGATGACGGTCATGCGCCCGGTCTTGGGATCGACGGCGAACTGCACGTTCGAGCCGCCGGTGTCGACCCCGATCTCGCGCAGCACCGCGATCGAGGCGTTGCGCATGATCTGGTATTCCTTGTCGGTCAGCGTCAGCGCCGGCGCCACCGTGATCGAGTCGCCGGTGTGTACGCCCATGGGGTCGACGTTCTCGATCGAGCAGATGATGATGCAGTTGTCCTTGCGGTCGCGGACAACCTCCATCTCGTATTCCTTCCAGCCGAGGACCGATTCCTCGACCAGGACCTCGTGCACGGGCGAGGCCGCCAGGCCGCCCGACACGATCATCTCGTATTCCTCGACGTTGTAGGCGATGCCGCCGCCGGTGCCGGCCAGGGTGAAGCTGGGACGGATGATGGCCGGCAGGCCGACGAAGTCGAGGGCCTCGCGCGCCTCGGTCAGGGTCTTGACCACGCGCGACTTGGGCGAATCGAGGCCGATCTTGTCCATGGCCTCGCGGAACAGCAGGCGATCCTCGGCCTTGGCGATGACGTCGCGCTTGGCGGCGATCATCTCGACGCCGAATTTCTCCAGGGTGCCGTCATCGGCCAGCCGCATGGCGGTGTTGAGCGCGGTCTGCCCGCCCATGGTCGGCAGCAGCGCGTCGGGGCGCTCCTTCTCGATGATCTTGGTGACCATCTCGGGGGTGATCGGCTCGATGTAGGTGGCGTCGGCCAGACCGGGGTCGGTCATGATGGTGGCCGGATTGGAGTTGACCAGGATGACCCGGTAGCCCTCGTCCTTGAGCGCCTTGCACGCCTGGACGCCCGAATAATCGAACTCGCAGGCCTGACCGATGACGATCGGCCCGGCGCCGATGATCAGGATGGACTTGATATCTGTACGTTTGGGCATCTCAACTCACTCGGCAAGCATCGTGAAGGGCGGCACTGGTAACGAAATGGCGGGCCCTCAGGCGCCCTTTTCGATCATCTCCACGAACCGGTGGAACAGGTAGTGGCTGTCCTGCGGGCCGGGGCTGGCTTCGGGGTGGTACTGCACGCTGAACACCGGCTTGCCGGCGACGCGGATGCCTTCCACCGACTGGTCGAACAGCGAGCGGTGGGTGACCTCGACGCCCTCGGGCAGGCTCTTCTCGTCGACCACGAAGCCGTGGTTCTGGCTGGTGATCTCGACCTTGCCGCTGGCGAGGTCCTTGACCGGGTGGTTGGCGCCGCGGTGGCCGGTGTCCATCTTGTAGGTCTTGGCGCCCAGGGCCAGGCTCAGCATCTGGTGGCCGAGGCAGATCCCGAACAGCGGCGTGCCCGCGTCGAGCACGCCACGGATCATCGGCACGGCATATTCGCCGGTGGCCGCCGGGTCGCCGGGGCCGTTGGACAGGAAGACGCCGTCCGGCTGGTGGCGCAGCACGTCCTCGGCGGTCGCGGTGGCGGGCAGCACCGTCACCTTGCAGCCGGCCGAGGCGAGGCAGCGCAGGATGTTGCGCTTGGCGCCGAAATCGACGGCGACGACGTGGAACTTGGGGGAGCCTTGCGTGCCGTAGCCCTGGCCCAGGGTCCATTCGGACTGGTCCCAGGAATAGGTCTGGCGGCACGAGACGTCCTTGGCGAGATCCATGCCCTCGAGGCCCGGCCAGGCGGCGGCCAACTTCCACGCCGCCTGCAGGTCGACGTTGCCGTCGGGGGCGTGCACCACGGCGCCGATCGGGGCGCCCTTGTCGCGGATGCGGCGGGTCAGCGCGCGGGTATCCACTCCGGCCAGGCCGACCATGCCATACGACTTCATCCACTCGTCCAGATGACGGGTGGCCCGCCAGTTGGCAGGATCGGTGATGTCGGCGCGCAGGATGCAGCCGCGCGCCGCCGGGGTCACCGTCTCGATGTCCTCCGCGTTGGTGCCGACATTGCCGATGTGGGGGAAGGTGAAGGTGATGACCTGACCCGCATAGGAGGGGTCGGTCAGCACTTCCTGGTAGCCGGTCATCGACGTGTTGAACACCACCTCGCCGACCGACGCGCCGGCCGCGCCCACGCCGCGGCCCCACAGCACGGAGCCGTCGGCCAGCACCAGGGCGGCGGTGGCGCCTGGCGGGCGCGGGATGTCGAAGCTCGGCTCCTGGGGCATGTCGATACCTTCTAAATGGTGCGCGCCAGGGCGGGGGGACCCGGGCACGGGAATGATGAGGCCGGGCCGCACACGGGCACGAGGACTCGCATCCGTCAGGTGGCGATGTCCTCCGGCGGGGACCCTGGGGGCCCGGTCAGCGGCAGGTAAATTGCGCGCTGTTTAATGAAAACCCGCCCCCCTGTCAAGCGGAACCGGGCCGGGCGAAAAACGAATTTTTTCAACTCTCTATCGCAGTGCGGGAGTCTTTGCGTTCGGCCCCGATTTGAGTTAGCCTGACCCCTTTCCAAAAGCCCGAGCCGGGCCGTCCCGGCCAAACGTTCAGACGGGGAGGCACCATGCTGCGCCAGCAGCTCAACGACGCGCTCAAGGCCGCCATGCTGGGTAAAGACGCCCGTACGGTTTCCACCGTGCGCCTGATCCTGGCCGCCCTCAAGGACCGCGACATCGCCGCCCGCTCGCGCGGCGTCATGGACGGCATCTCCGAGGACGAGATCCTGTCCATGCTGCAGTCCATGATCAAGCAGCGCCGCGAGAGCATCGCCCTCTACGAGCAGGGCGGCCGCCTCGAGCTCGCCCAGCAGGAGCAGGAAGAGATCTCGGTGATCGAGCGCTTCCTGCCGCGCCAGATGTCCGAGGCCGAGACCAATGAGGCGGTGGCCGCCGTCATCGCCGAGACCGGCGCCGGCGGCATCAAGGACATGGGCCGGGTCATGGCGGTGCTCAAGGAGCGCTTCGCCGGCCAGATGGATTTCACCAAGGCCAGCGCCGCCGCCAAGGCCGCGCTCGGGGGTTGATCTCCCCCCTGGCGAAATGCGCGCGCACGCCCATATAGGGCCTTCGGCCGCAACGTAACGAAGGGGAAATCCCAGGATGGCGTTTCCGCCCCAGTTCCTGGACGAGCTTCGCGTCCGCGTGCCACTGGCCGGAGTGGTCGGGCGCCGGGTGAAGCTCGCGCGGAAGGGGCGCGAGCACCAGGGCCTGTGCCCGTTCCACAACGAGAAAACGCCCAGCTTCACCGTCAACGAGGACAAGGGCTTCTTCCACTGCTTCGGCTGCGGCGCGCACGGCGACGCCATCGGCTTCGAGATGCGGGCCGGGCACCTGTCCTTCACCGAGGCGGTGGAGCGGCTGGCCTCCGAGCTGGGCCTCGAGGTTCCCGCCGCCACGCCGGAGGAACGCCGGCAGGAGCAGCGGCGCGCCTCGCTGCACGATGCCATGGAGGCGGCCTGCGTCTTCTTCGAGCACCAGCTGCTGGGCCCGGCCGGGCGCGAGGGGCTGGCGTACCTCAAGAACCGCGGCCTCAGTGACGCCACCATCGCCCGCTTCCGCCTGGGCTGGGCGCCGGATTCGCGGGAGGCCCTGAAGGGCGCCCTGATGAGCGACCGCCTGCCCGAGGCCATGCTGGTCGAGGCCGGCCTGTTGAAGAAGCCCGAGCACGGGGGGGCGAGCTTCGACCTGTTCCGCGGCCGCGTCACCTTCCCCATCACCGACCGCCGCGGCCGGGTCATCGCCTTCGGCGCGCGCACCATGGGCGACCACCAGCCCAAATACCTCAACTCGCCCGAGACGCCGCTGTTCCACAAGGGCTCGACCCTGTACGGCCTGGCCCATGCGCGCGAGCAGGCGCGGACGCGCGGCGTGGCGCTGGCGGTCGAGGGCTACATGGACGTCATCGCCCTGCACCAGGCCGGCTTCGACTATGCCGTGGCGCCCCTGGGCACGGCGCTGACCGAGGAGCAGATCCAGGAGCTGTGGCGCCTGGCCGACGAGCCGATCCTGTCCTTCGACGGCGATTCCGCCGGCCAGCGCGCCATGGCCCGCGCCGCCGAGCGCGCGCTGCCCATCCTGGTGCCGGGCAAGTCGCTGCGCTTCGCCGTGCTGCCCCACCCCGAGG
>JBLNCP010000007.1:0-35425 GCA_050260775.1 Solirubrobacterales bacterium
AACGCGCTGACGGTGACGCCGGCCGGCGCCTTGGTCTCGGGATTGAGGGTCGTCACCACGGTCACACCGGTGGCAAAACACCCCAAGGCCTTACGGAAGGAACGCTGGTCGACGGTCATTGCTTACTCGACTGGAAAGGTGGGACGCTGGTTGTTGAGAGATTAATAAGCTTTTCAGTGCAAGGTCAAATACGGGATGAGCTGAGGTCCCCTGTGCGCTGCAAGCCTCGATTTTTTCGGAGCAAGCGCAGTTGACCCGCGACATGGATCGAGAATTATAGCATTCTCCGATTTGATATGCTGGGCCGCCGCTGGGCTGGACCGATACAGGGGAGTTGAATGTTCGCGATCATCGGCATCGCCGTCACCATTGTCAGCGTCATCGGGGGATACGCGGCCAATGGCGGCCACTTGGGCGTCCTTTGGCAGCCATTCGAATTCGTCATCATCGTCGGTGCGGCTGTCGGGTCCCTTCTGCTCGGCAACCCGAAATCCACCATCCTCGGCATCGTCAAGAATCTGGGGATGGTCATCAAAGGCGCCCACCACAAGAAGGAGAATTACGTCGAGCTCCTGTCGATGCTCTACGCGGTGTTCAAGCTCGCCAAGACCAAGGGCGACCTGGCGCTGGAGAGCCACGTGGAAAAGCCCGACGAGAGCCCGCTGTTCGCCAAGTTTCCGGGCTTCAATTCCGATCACCACACCCGGACCTTCCTGTGCGACTACCTTCGCCTTCTGACGCTCGGCACCTCCAACGCGCACGAGCTGGAATCGATCATCGATGGCGAACTCGAGGCGCATCACAAGCACTATCACGAGATCGCGCACGCGGTCACCCTGATGGCCGACGCCATGCCGGCACTGGGCATCGTGGCGGCCGTGCTGGGCGTGATCCACACCATGGGTTCGATCACCGAACCGCCGGAGGTGCTGGGTCACCTGATCGGCGCCGCGCTGGTCGGCACCTTCTCGGGCGTGCTGCTGTCCTATGCCTTCTTCGCCCCGGTCGGCCGCAATCTCCAGATGGCGTTCGATTCGGACCACTTCTATTTCTGCTCGATCAAGGCCGGACTGCTCGCCCACATGCAGGGCTACGCGCCGCAGGTGTCGATCGAGTTCGCCCGCAAGATCCTGCCCGACGAGCTGCGGCCGACCTTCCAGGAACTGGAAGAGACCATCACCAATCTGCCCCCCGACTGATGATTGGCGGATAGCGGTCCATGGCGGAGTCCAACCAGCAGATCATCATCAAGCGCGTCAAGAAGGTGGCGGGCGGCCATCACGGTGGCGCCTGGAAGGTGGCCTACGCCGACTTCGTGACCGCGATGATGGCGTTCTTCCTGCTGCTCTGGTTGCTGAACGCGGTGACCGAGGAGCAGCTCACCGGCGTGTCCAACTATTTCGCGCCGTCCATGGCCTCCAAGAGCATGTCGGGGGCTGGTGCCATCCTCGAAGGGGCCGCCATCGGCCGCCCCGGTGTCGGCACCACCAATACCGCCGCCCCCAGCCTGGTCCAGCATCTGCCGCCGCCGTCGCTGGGCCCGGGTGGCGAGGATATGACCGCCGCCTCCGAACCCAACGAGGGCGCGGGGATGAGCGAGAAGGAATTCAAGGAGAAGCAGGCCGAGCGCGAGCAGCAGAAGTTCGACAAGGCCAAGGACATGCTGGAGAAGGCGGTCAAGGGCATCCCCGAGCTGCAGCAGTTCCAGGGGTCCATGCTGGTGGACAACACCACCGAGGGACTGCGCATCCAGCTGACCGACCAGGAGGGGCTGGCCATGTTCCCCTCCGGCAGTTCCGCCATGTACGGCCACACCCGCGCCCTGCTCGATCTCGTCGGACGCATCGTCACCCAGTTGCCGAACCGGATCGCCATCTCCGGCCACACCGACGCCATCCCGTTCCGCGACCCCTCGGGCTATTCCAATTGGGAATTGTCGGCCGATCGCGCCCTGGCCAGCCGCCGCGCCCTGATCGCGTCCGGCGTCCCCGAGGACCGCATCGACCGGGTGGTCGGCAAGGCGGCCACCGAGCCTCTGGTCGCCGCCGACCCCAAGGCCCCGCGCAATCGCCGCCTGTCCATCATTCTGATGCGCGACCAGGATCTGGTACCGCCGCCGGAAGCGCCGCCCGCCCAGTTGAGCAAGCCGAAGGACACGGCTCCGAGCGCCCCGGCTCCGGCCAAGAAGAACTGAACTCCGGGTGGCGTCGGGCGTGATGTCGACCTACATCCTGCGCCAGGAGGCCCTTTGCCCATGGCTGACATCCGCTCCACGAGCCACGGCCTGCCGGTGATCGCCCCCCTCCCGGCGTGGGCCGACCCCTGGCGAAATCCCGACCTGTTCCGCGGCATCGTCGCCAAGCGAGTGATTGCCTACCTGATCGACATGGTGGCGGTCGGCCTGACGGTCGTCGCGGTGTGGATCGGCCTCGGGCTGCTCACCTTGGCCACCTTCGGCTTGCTGTGGCCGGTGCAGGCGCTGGCGGTGACGCTGGTGCCGCTCGCCTATCATTCCCTGCTGATCTCGTCGTCCCGGGCGGCAACGCTGGGCATGCGCGCCGTCGGCATCCGCGTCGCCAGCGTCTCCCCCCTCGCCGATCCGAATAGTGGACGACCGACCCTATTCCAGGCGATGATCCAAACCGTAGCGTTCTATGGATCGATGGCAGCGACCGGCTCGCTTGTGCTCGTGGTCGCCCTGTTCAATCCGCGCCGGAGGACGCTGCACGATTGGCTGGCGGGCACCGTGGTGGTCAATGACCTTGGCCGCTGGCATTCCTCGCCCGTTTAGACCGGACGGGAGAGGCGGCGTATCCCCCGTCGGGGGTCGGTGGTTGCATCCCGCGCCCGCCACCATATCAGGGGCGAACGGTAGCCGAGAGACGCAGGGACGATGGATCACATTCCCCTCAAACGTCCGCATTTCTTCTTCACGACGGCGCCCCTGCCCTGCCCCTACATCGCCGGCCGGCTGGAACGCAAGATCGTCACCGAACTGAACGGCCCCGATGCCGAGGTGCTGCACGAAGCCCTGTCGCGGGCGGGATTCCGCCGCAGCCACTCGATCGCCTATACCCCCGCCTGCCCCGGCTGCACCGCCTGCATCCCCGTCCGCATCGTCGCCGCAGGGTTTGAACGCGACAAGACCATGCGCAAGGTCTGGCGGACCAACGCCGATCTGGTGGCACGCAAGGTTCCGGCGCGGGCAACCGCCGAACAGTACCGCCTGTTCTCGCGCTACCAGGAATCCCGGCACGCCGGGGGCGACATGGCCCTCATGGGATTCTACGATTATCGCTCCATGGTCGAGGATAGCCCCATCGACACCGTCCTCGTCGAATTCCGCCGCCCCGACGGGACGCTGACCGCCGTATGCCTGGCCGACCAGATGAGCGACGGTGTGTCGGCGGTGTACAGCTTCTTCGAGCCTGACCTCGCGCCGCGCTCGCTTGGCACCTACGTGGTGATGTGGCTGGTCGAGGAGGCAGTATCCCTCGGCCTGCCCTACGTCTACCTTGGGTATTGGATCGCCGAGAGCCGCAAGATGTCCTACAAGTCGCGCTTCCGGCCGCTTGAGGCATTCGGTCCCAACGGTTGGCGTCCGCTCGACCTGGACGATAGCGGCCAGCCCATTTCACACCGGGAATAGCGCCCCCTCACGACCAATCGACATATTCACATCGCGCTCACTGGTAACTCCAATTGGCGTATGCCATATTTTCAGGACCCGGTGCTTAATCGGGCCTGATCCCTGGAGGCTGCCCCAGTGACGTTCCTGTTGAAGATCAGCGGCCTGATCGACCGATTGAATACGGCCGTGGGACGAAGCATTTACTGGCTCGTGCTGGTCGTTGCACTGGTCAGCGCCGGCAACGCCATGGTCCGGTACACCCTCAACACCAGTTCCAACGCCTGGCTGGAGATCCAGTGGTACCTGTTCGCCGCGGTCTTCCTGCTGTCGTCGGGCTATACCCTGCTGCGCAACGAGCACATCCGCATCGACGTGGTGACCGGGCGATTTTCCCCGCGCGTCCATGCCTGGATCGACCTGTTCGGCGGCCTGGTGTTCCTGCTGCCGATGGCGGGCCTGATCCTGTGGCTGTCGTGGCCGATGTTCCTCCAGTCCTACGTCACCCATGAGATGTCGAGCGATGCCGGCGGCCTGGTGCGCTGGCCGGCCAAGATCCTGATCCCCATCGGCTTCCTGCTGCTGTCGCTGCAGGGCATTTCCGAGATCATCAAGCGGATCGCCTACCTTGCCGGTGCCATCGGCAATCCCGAGGAACGTCACGCGTCCCCGCATGGAGGCGTCGAATGACCGCCTTCCTCATCGCCAACATGGCGCCGCTGATGTTCGGCGCCCTGGTCGTCTTCCTGCTGCTCGGCTATCCGGTGGCCTTCGCGCTGGCCGCCAACGGCCTGGCGTTCGGCTACCTGGGCATCGAGCTCGGCCTGCTGGGCCCCCAACTGTTCCAGGCCCTGCCCGAGCGCATCTTCGGCATTATGCGCAACGACACGCTGCTGGCGATCCCCTTCTTCACCTTCATGGGATTGATCCTGGAACGCAGCGGCATGGCCGAGGACCTGCTCGACACCGTCGGGCAGTTGTTCGGGCCGCTTCGCGGCGGACTGGCTTACGCGGTGGTGTTCGTCGGCGCCCTGCTGGCCGCGACCACCGGCGTGGTTGCCGCCAGCGTGATCTCCATGGGCCTGATCTCATTGCCGATCATGCTGCGCTATGGCTACGATCGCCGCCTGGCAGCCGGCGTGATCGCCGCGTCAGGGACCTTGGCCCAGATCATCCCGCCGTCACTGGTGCTGATCGTCATGGCCGACCAGCTGGGGCGATCGGTCGGCGACATGTACGAAGGCGCCCTCGTGCCGGGGCTGGTCCTCACCGGCCTCTATACCGGCTACGTCCTGCTGACCACCATCCTGAAGCCCAATGCCGCCCCCGCCCTTCCCGCATCGGCGCGGACGCTCAGGGGCATGCAGTTGCTGGCGCGGGTGTTGTTCTCGCTGGTGCCGCCCCTGGTGCTGATCTTCCTGGTGCTGGGAACCATCTTCCTCGGCGTCGCCACCCCGACCGAGGGCGGCGCCATGGGCGCGACCGGCGCGCTGATCCTCGCCCTGCTCAAGCGGAAATTGTCTGTGGATCTGCTGAAGCAGGCGATGGAAAGCACGGCCAAGCTGTCGTCCTTCGTGCTGTTCATCCTGATCGGATCGACGGTGTTCGGCTTGGTGTTCCGCGGCGTCAATGGCGATCTGTGGGTCGAGCACCTACTGACCGGCCTGCCGGGCGGTGAACTGGGCTTCCTGATCGTCGTCAACCTAATGATGTTCGTGCTGGCCTTCTTCCTCGATTTCTTCGAGCTGGCCTTCATCGTGGTGCCGCTGGTCGGGCCGGTGGCCGAGAAGCTGGGCATCGACCTCATCTGGTTCGGGGTGCTGCTCGGCGTCAACATGCAGACGTCGTTCATGCATCCGCCGTTCGGATTCGCCCTGTTCTACCTGCGCAGCGTCGCCCCCGCCTCGGACTACCAGGACCGGGTCTCGGGGCGCACCATCAAGGGGATCAGCACCACCGAGATCTATTGGGGCGCCGTGCCGTTCGTGGTCATCCAGATCATCATGGTCACGCTCGTCCTCACGTTCCCGTCGCTGGTCGGCCATGAGGCCCCAGCGACCCAGAACCTGAATGAGATGCAGATGGAGATCGAGACTCCGAGCTACGGCGACACTCCGGCTCTGCCCAACCAGGACGAACAGCCACCGGATGCTTCGCAGGATCTGCAGAAGCAGCTCGAGGAACAGTTGAAGCAGCGCTAAGGATAGGGGCTCGGTGGCCGATTGCGCCTGGACCAAGCGTTTGCTGGAACCCACACATGACTATGACCCACCAGAAAGCTGATAAAATTGTGAGAAAATAAGTAATTTTCTCACGCCATTCTTATCCCTAAGAATAGTTCTAACTTTTGGTTTTGATTGTACATTGGAACGGTGCGATGAATCACCCAGGACCTCGCTCAACCTGGGAGCCTGATTATGACGACCGAGCCTGATGACGATCTGATCGAAGCCGGCGACGACCTCAACCACGACGGCGATAATGACGATACGGTTGCGGCCGGCGCCGGCAGCGACACCGTGAGCGGAGGCCTTGGCAACGACCACCTCGCCGGCGGCGAGGGTGACGACGACCTCCAGGGCGGCGAAGGCAACGATGACCTCGACGGCGGCGACGGCGACGACCTCATGCATGGCGGCGTCGGCGCCGATATCCTGCTCGGCGGCCTCGGCAACGACAGCCTCGACGGCGGCAACGACGACGACAACCTCGATGGTGGCGACGGCGACGACCATCTCGAAGGTGGCAACGGCAACGACCTCCTCCGCGCCGGTGCGGGCAATGACCTGCTGAATGGCGGCAATGGTGACGATACCCTAGAGGCCGGCGGCGGCAACGACACCTTGAACGGCGGCGCCGGCAACGACGAGGCCGACCTTGGCGGAGCCGAAGACGATTACATCGTGACCATTGTCAACGGCGCCTTCGTGCTGACCGATGCGCTGGGCAACGCCGTCACCCTTTCGGCAATCGAGAGCCTCAAGTTCGCCGACGCCACCCACGACCTCATCAAGCAGAAAATCATGGGCAGCGGTCAGCTCGACGGTGACTGGGGTGATGACGACATTACCGGGTCGAACGGGGACGACACCCTGGACGGCAGCCTTGGCGCCGACAAAATGAGTGGGGGCCAGGGCGATGACGACTATTCCGTCGACAACGCCAAGGACAAGGTCGTCGAGAAGAACAATGGCGGCCACGATAGCGTGACGGCTTCGGTCAACATCAAGGAACTGGCAGCCTTCGTCGAAGACCTGGTCCTGACCGGCGACGCCCATATCGCTGGCGGCAATAAGCTCGACAACCACATCACCGGCAGCCTGCTCGCCGATACGCTGTCCGGCGGCGGCGGCGACGATCTGTTCGACAGCCAGGGTGGCGGCGACAAGATCGACGGCGGGGCCGGAACCGACACCGCCCACTTTACCGGTGCAGCGTCCGACTACGACCTGGTGGCCTTAGGGAAAGGTGCCTTTGACCTCTACGACGGCGCAACCCTGGTCGCCCACCTGACTGGGATCGAAGAGATCGAGTTTGACGACGTCAGCGAAACCCTTGCGGCTCAGATCCTCAAGGGGGCCGGTGCCATCGACGGCGGCTGGGGCGACGACAACATCACCGGCGGCAGCGGCGACGACACTATCGACGGCGGAGCCGGCCGGGACAAGATGGCCGGTGGCGCCGGCAACGACACCTACATCGTCGACGACGCCAAGGATACGGTCACCGAAAAGACCGCCGCAGGTACCGACACCATCGCATCCTCGGTCAGCTACAAGCTCAGCGCCTTCGTCGAGAACCTGCTGCTGACCGGCATCGACGACATCAACGGAACCGGAAACGACCTGGCCAACATGCTGACCGGCAATACGGGCAACAACGTGCTGACTGGCGGCAAGGGCGCCGACACCTTCGTGTTCTCCGGTGCCTGGGGCAGTGACACCGTCGCCGACCTTACGCTGGGTGACCATATCGACCTGACCGGCCTCGGCTATGCCGACCGGGCGGCATTCGAAGGTGCCGGCGGCAGCCTCTCTGACGGCGCCGGCGGCGCCGACCTGACGCTGGGCACCAACCACATCCACCTGACCGGGGTAACAGCCGCCGCGGCGTGGGACTTCCTCACCTTCGCCTGAAGCAGGCTGAAGAAAACAGGGCGCCGCCCTTATGGGGCGGCGCCTTCGTCATTTCTTGTTGGTCAGCACGAAACTGTCGTAACCGAATTCCGCCACCTTCCACCACAACTGGATGTCCTCACGAAACTTGTTCCACGGCTCGAAGATGGCCTTGAATTTCGGATTTTCCCCGGCGATCTCGGCGTACATCTCAAAGGCGGCCTTCTGGCCCGCGACCATCACATCCTTGGGGAACGGGCGCAACTGCACCCCCGCCGCGAACAGGCGCTTGAGCGCCCCAATGTTCTGGACGTCATACTTGGCCTGCATGTCCAGATTGGCCTCGGCGCAGGCGGTCTCGAACGCCGCCTGGTAGGCGCGCGGCAGCTTGGCCCACTGGTCGAGATTGACGTAGGAGGAGATGGTCGGCCCGCCCTCCCAGAAGCCCGGGTAGTAGTAGTATTTGGCGACCTTGTTGAAGGCAAGCTTTTCGTCGTCGTAGGGCCCGACCCATTCGGCCGCGTCGATGGTGCCCTTCTCCAGGGCCGGATAGATGTCGCCGCCGGCCAGCTGCTGCGGCACCACGCCCAGCTTGGTCAGCACGCGGCCGGCGATGCCGGCGATGCGCATCTTCAGCCCCTGCAGGTCCTGGAGGGTCTTCACCTCCTTGCGGAACCAGCCGCCCATCTGGGTGCCGGTATTGCCGGCGGGGAAGTTGATGACGTTGTAATCCTTGTAGAAGGCGCGCGTAAGCTCCAGCCCCCCGCCGTGGTAGAGCCAGGCGTTGTTCTGGCGGCTGTTGAGGCCGAACGGCAACTGGGTCTCGAAGGCGAAGGTGGGATCCTTGCCGACGTAATAATAGCTGACCGAATGACCGCACTCGACGGTGCCGGCCTGCACCGCGTCGAACACCTGCAGACCGGGAACGATCTCGCCGGCGGCGAAGTGGCGGATCTGGAACTTGCCGTCGGTCAACTCGGCGACCCGGCGCACGATCAGCTCTCCGGTGCCGAACAGGGTGTCGAGGCTCTTGGGGAAGCTCGAGGCCATGCGCCACTTGATTTCGGGCGCCGTCTGCGCAATCGCCGGGGCCGAGAGAGTGGCGGCCGCCGCGCCAACGGTGCCCGCGGTCAGGAATTTACGTCGGTCCATCTCATTCCTCCCATCCGAGGCGGGAAAGAATGCCAGATGTCCGACAAAAGAAAAGCCCCGCCGGGGCGGGGCTTTCGGGTTCGCCCTATTTCTTGGGCGCTGGGTTGGTGAGGACGAAGCTGTCGAAGGAGAATTCGGCCACCTTCCACCACAGCTGGATGTCTTCGCGGAATTTGTTCCAAGGCTCATAGATCTTCTTGAACTTCGGGTTCTCGGTGGCCAACTGGTCGTAAAGTTCGAAGGCCGCCTTCTGCGCCGCCACCATGATCTCCTTGGGAAACGGCTTCAGCTGGGTCCCCGAGGCGAACAGACGCTTCAGCGCGGCGATGTTCTGCACGTCGTACTTGGACTGCATGTCCATGGTCGCCTCGGCGCAGGCGGTCTCGAAGGCCACCTGGTACGTCTTGGGCAGCTTGTTCCACTGATCGAGGTTCACGTAAGACGAGAAGGTCGGCCCGCCCTCCCAGAAGCCCGGGTAGTAGTAGTATTTGGCGACCTTGTTGAAGGCGAGCTTCTCGTCATCGTAGGGCCCGATCCACTCGGCGGCGTCGATGGTGCCCTTCTCCAGCGCGGGATAGATATCACCGCCAGCCAGCTGTTGTGGCACGACGCCCAGCTTGGTCAGCACGCGGCCGGCGATGCCGGCAATGCGCATCTTGAGCCCCTGCAGGTCCTGTACCGTCTTGATTTCCTTGCGGAACCAGCCGCCCATCTGGGTACCGGAATTGCCGCAGACAAAATTGATGACGTTGAATTCCTTATAGAAATCGCGCACGAGTTCCAGCCCGCCGCCGTGATAGAGCCAGGCGTTGTTCTGGCGGGCGTTGAGACCGAACGGAATGGCCGCCTCGAAGGCGAAGGTCGGGTCCTTGCCGACGTAGTAATAGGCCACCGAGTGGCCGCATTCGACGGTGCCGGCCTGCACCGCATCGAACACCTGCAGACCGGGCACGATCTCGCCGCCGGCGAAGACGCGGATCTGGAACTTGTTGTCCGTCAACTCCGCTACCCGCTTGGCCACGAACTCGCCGGCGCCATAGATGGTGTCGAGGCTCTTGGGGAAGCTCGACGCCATGCGCCACTTGATCTCCGGCGCGGTCTGGGCAATCGCCGGGGCGGCAATGGTGCTGGCGGCGGCGCCCACGGTCGCGGCCTTCAGGAATTTGCGTCTTTCCATCGATTCCTCCAGGTCTTTTATTGGTTCGCCGACAATGGTGGCGAAAATGCTCTCACGAAAGACCTGGTAAGACCATAGGCAAACCGCTAGGGGTCAGGTGAACCGATTGGAGCGGGGGAAACCGGTGGGCGGCAGCCGTCCGACCGAGGCCCGCTTGCCCAGCCACGGCGTCAGGTCCATTTCGGTGCGCTGACGCTCACCCATTTGCCACCTCAACCCATCCGCCAGCGGAAAGACCTTGATGTCGGCGGTGCCCCCATCCCGGTACTTCTGCAGCATGACGCCGCGTCCGCGGCTCATGACCGGGATCTCCTCGGCCATGAACACCAGCAGCTTGCGGTTGTCGCCGATGATGGCGACCGCGTCGCCCTCGACCGGCAGGCAGAAGGCCGCCTTCTCGCCGTCACCGACGTCGAGGATCATCTTGCCGGCGCGGGTTTGCGCCACCACCCCGGCCTCTTCCACCACGAAGCCGCGGCCCCCGGTCGAGGCGACCAGCAGCTTGCGGCCTGGCTTGTGGGCCAGCACCGCGATGATGTCGACATCGTTGGCGAGATCGATCATCAGGCGCAGCGGCTCGCCGAAGCCGCGACCGGACGGCAGCTTGTCGCCGCCGAGGGTGTAGAAGCGCCCGTCCGATGCGAAAAACAGCAGCTTGTCGGTGGTTTCGGCCTTGAGCGCAAAGCGCAGTTGGTCGCCCTCCTTGAATTTCACGGTATCGAACTGGTCGACATGCCCCTTCATGGCGCGAATCCAGCCCTTCTCGGACAGGATGAGGGTGATCGGCTCACGCTCTACGTAGGCTTCGATCGGCACCACCACGGCCGAAGGCGCCTCGCCCAGCTCGGTGCGGCGGTCACCCAGCGAGGTGCCGGGGCCGAACTTCTTCTTTGTCTCGGCGATCTGGGCGGCGATGGTGGTCCAACGCTTGCCCTCGTCGGCCAGCAGCGCCTCCAGGCCCGCCTTCTCGGCCGACAACTGATCATGCTCCTTGCGGATCTCGAACTCCTCGAGCTTGCGCAACGACCGCAGGCGCATGTTGAGGATGGCTTCGGCCTGAACGTCGGTGAGGCCGAAGGCTTTCATCAGCGACGCCTTGGGCTCGTCCTCCTCGCGGATGATGCGGATCACCTCGTCGAGGTTGAGGTAGGCGATCAGGTAGCCCGCCAGCACCTCCAGGCGACGCTCGATCTTGTCGAGGCGGAAACGCGAGCGGCGCTCCAGCACTTCCATGCGGTGCATCAGGAAGGCGCTCAGCACCTCCTTCAGCGACATCACCCGCGGCACCGCATCCTTGTCGAGCACGTTCATGTTGAGGCCGACGCGGGTCTCCAGGTCGGTCTGCTTGAACAGCTGCTCCATCAGCAGTTCGGCTTCGACCGTGCGGTTGCGCGGCTCGAGCACGATGCGCACGTCTTCGGCCGATTCGTCACGGATGTCGGCCAGCAGAGGCAGCTTCTTCTCCTGCAGCAACTCCGCGATCTTCTCGATGACCTTGGACTTCTGCACCTGGTAGGGGATCTGGGTGACCACGATCTGGTAGAGGCCGTGGCTCAGCTTCTCCACTTCCCACTTGGCGCGCAGGCGGAACGAGCCACGGCCGGTGCGGTAGGCCTCGCCGATGGCTTCGGGCGTCTCGACCAGCACGCCGCCGGTGGGGAAGTCGGGCCCGGGCATGAAGTCGATGAGGGCGTCGATCTCACACTCGGGGTACTTGATCAGATGCGAGAGCGCGTCACAGATCTCACCGACATTGTGCGGCGGAATGCTGGTGGCCATGCCCACCGCGATGCCGGCGGCGCCATTCGCCAGCAGGTTGGGGAACGCGGCCGGCATCACCACCGGCTCTTCCTCGGTCCCGTCATAGGTTGGGCGGAAGTCGACCGCATCCTCGTCGAGGCCGTCCATCAGGGCGGCGGCGACCGCGGTCAGCTTGGCCTCGGTGTATCGCATGGCGGCGGCGTTGTCGCCGTCGATATTGCCGAAATTGCCCTGCCCCTCGACCAGCGGATAGCGGACGGCAAAGTCCTGCGCCAGACGCACCAGCGCGTCATAGACGGCGACGTCGCCGTGGGGGTGATACTTGCCGATGACGTCGCCGACCACGCGGGCGCACTTCTTGAAGCCGCCGTCGGGGTCGAGCTTCAGCATGCGCATGGCGAACAGCAGGCGGCGATGCACCGGCTTCAGGCCGTCACGTACGTCGGGCAGCGAGCGCGACACGATGGTCGACATGGCATAGGCGAGATACCGCTCGCCCAGGGCTTCGGTCAGCGGCGTCTCGCGGATCTCGCCCGCGATGGCAGGATTGGTCATCTGAGTCCCTCTACACGCCGGCCAGACTCCGCCGGCCAGCAATCACCCCAGATATAGTACCTCAAGGGAGGAGGCGGTCAACCAATCGGGAACGGGCGGCGGGCATCAATCGGTTGTGCGGCGCCAGCACATGGCGATCGAGGAAGAATGCCGTCAGCCGCAGGCCGTCGAGGATCTGCTGGGTATCCCCTTCCCCGCCCTCCACAAGGAACCGCGGCAGCGCCAGCAGCTTGTCGCGATAGGGCTGGCCCGCCGACAGGGACACGGCCCGGCCGCTCCTGGGACTGACATAGGCAAGGCCGTCGTTGCTGCCGGTGGCTGCGCAACAGGTGAGATCGAGCCCGTATCCGAGCGCGCGCAGAAGGGCCATCTCCCAATGCACGTACACCGTCGGCCAGGATTCGGCGGCAAAGGCGTCGAGCAAGGCCAGCAGCGCTTCGTGGACGGCCCGATGGGGCTGGCGCTCGGGCAGCACCGCTTCCGACAGCGCGCAGGCGGAGGCCAATGCGGCCAGCTTGTCGGCATCATCCATCACCGCGCCGGCGTGGTCGCGCACCAACTCGACCTTGAGCGACCCCAGTTGTTCCGCCAACCGCGCCCGCCAGGTGGCCTTGACCTGGTTGCCCGGTTGCAGGATGCCGCGGCTGGCTCGCCCCGCGCCGCCGTGGACGAGCCCGGGGTGGCGCCCATGTTCACGGGTCAGCAGGCTGACGATGGCGTTACTCTCGCCGTGACGGCGCACCGCCAAGACGATGCCCTCGTCGATCCATTCGCTCACCGGAAGCTCCACAGGGTCAGGGCGCCGCCGAGGGCGGCCAGGGCGAGGCCGCCGGCCGCGATGGCCACCGACCAGCGCTCGATGGGAGGCACGTGATCGAACGCCATTTCGCTCCAGGCGCCCTTGCGGATGCGATGCTGCAGCACCGCCACCAGGGCGATGGTGCCCACCCAGATGAGGATCAGACCGAGCGAACGCGTTTCCATGGCACCCAGCCCCCCGCTGTCGCGGGGATGACGGAAATGTACCGCCTAAACGTCGAAGTCCAAACCGACTTCCGCGTAGTGGCCCCGCTTCTCCGCCCAATCCTCACGCACCTTGACGTGCAGGAACAGGTGGACGCGGCGTTCAAGCAGTTCTTCCAGCTCCTTGCGGGCTGCGGCGCCGATCAGCTTGATCTGGTGGCCGCCCTTGCCGACCACGATGCCCTTCTGGCCCTCACGCTGGACGTAGATGACCTGGTCGATGCGCGCTGAGCCGTCGTCGCGCTCCTCCCACTGCTCGGTTTCGACCGTCAACGAATAGGGCAGCTCCTGGTGCAGCACCCGGAACGCCTTCTCACGGGTGATCTCGGCCGCCAGCAGACGCTGCGGCAGGTCCGACACCTGGTCTTCGGGGAACATCCACGGTCCCGAGGGCACGCGCTCGGCGAAGATCTTCTGCAGGGCCGCGAGTCCGTCACTCTTGAGGGCCGAGACCATGAAGATGTCGGTGAACACACCCTCGGCGTCGAGCGCGGCGGCCAGTTCCAGCAGGGTGTCCTTGCGCACCAGATCCACCTTGTTGAGGATCAGGACCGCCTTGCGCTCCGCCTCCTTCAGCTTGTCGAGGATGGCCCGCGTGTCCTCGTCCACGCCACGCTCGGCATCCACCAGCAGGCAGACGATGTCGGCGTCGGAGGCGCCGCCCCAGGCGGCCGCCACCATGGCGCGATCCAGCCGGCGCTTGGGCTGGAAGATGCCGGGAGTGTCGACCAGGATGATCTGGGCCGGGCCGTCCATGACGATGCCCAGCACCCGGAAACGGGTGGTCTGCACCTTGGGCGACACGATGGACACCTTGGTCCCGACCAGGGCGTTGACCAGGGTGGACTTGCCGGCATTGGGGGCGCCGACGATGGCGACATAGCCGCAGCGCATTTCGGTCTCGGGCACTTCGGTCATTTCGTCACCGTCTCCAACATCGCCTTGGCCGCCGCCTGCTCGGCCGCCCGCTTCGACGGGCCGCTCGCAACCACCGGGTCGAGCCCGGATACCGCCACCGACACCGAGAAGATGGGGTCGTGGGGCGGGCCTTCCATGCCAACGGTCGTGTAGACCGGAAGCGCCTTGCCCAAGCCTTGCGCCCATTCCTGCAGCGCGGTCTTGGGATCCTTCGGCGGCGCCGCCGCCTCCTCCATCAATTCGGCCCATTGGGCACGGACGAACCGTTCGGCCACAGGGAAACCGCCGTCCGCATACATGGCGCCAATGACCGCCTCGCAGGCATCGGCAAGCAGCGCCGGGTTGGACCGGCCGGCCGCCTCCTCGCCGCGCGAGAGCTCGATGGCCTCGGCCAAGCCGATGGTGCCGGCAACCCGGGCCAGGGTCTCGCGCCGCACCAGGGCGGCATGGCGGCGGGCCAGTGCACCTTCCGCCTCGGCCGGGAACCGGTTGAACAGCATGTCGGCGACCACCAGGCCCAGCACGCGGTCGCCAAGGAACTCCAGACGTTCATACTGCGTCGCCTTGCGGGGAGCGCGGCCGTGGACCACGGACGGATGGGTCAGCGCCTCGGCCAGAAGCTGCGGCTGGGCGAACTTGTGCCCGAGCCGGCGCGCAAGAGCATCGCGCGAACTACGCATTCCTCAGTCGATCCCGTTGAACAGGCGGCCGTAGCGGATGGCGAACGGCCATTTCCACACTTCCCACAAGGCGGCCGAACCGTCGCCGGAGAAGAAGATCACCTCGGCGCGCCCGACCAGATTCTCGGCCGGAACGTAGCCGACCTCGTTGAGGTAGCGGGAATCCTGCGAGTTGTCGCGGTTGTCGCCCATCATGAAGTAATGACCGGCGGGCACCACATACTCCCGCGTGTTGTCCGCGGGTCCGTTGTCGCCGTAGAACTCGATGATCTTGTGCTTGCGGCCGTTCGGCAGCGTCTCGATGTACTGAGGAGCGCGCAGGATATTGCCGTCCTTGTCCCGCTCCACGAAATCCTCGACGCGGTCGCGCTTCACCGGCTCGCCGTTGATGTGCAGGATGCCGCCGACCACCTGGATGCGGTCGCCCGGAAGGCCGATGACGCGCTTGATGTAGTCGACGCTGTTCTCCGGCGGCTTCTTGAACACGATGACGTCGCCACGCTCGGGCGTCTTTTCCAGGATGCGGCCGCCGGACGGCCCCATGCTGAACGGCAGCGAATGCCGCGAGTAGCCGTAGGCGTACTTGGACACGAACAGATAGTCGCCGACCAGCAGCGTCGGGATCATCGAGCCGGACGGGATGTTGAAGGGCTCGAACGCCACCGTGCGGACGCCGCCGGCGATCGCCATGGCGTAGAGCACCGTCTTGATGGTCTCCCAGGTGCCGCCAGACTTTGTTCGTGACATGAAAATCTCTGCCTAACGTATTGATGTTGAACGCGTGTGCCGTGCCGAAGGCCGGCCGCGCGGGTTTGAACAAACCAGCCCCCGCCGGCCCTGTCAAGCTACATGCCGTCGACCCCGCCGGCCGGCAGGGCCGAGATCACGACCATTGCCTGGGCCAAGGGAGGCTCGTCGGTCATCGCCAGGTCGATGCGTGCCACCATGCCGGGCGGTGTCAACTGGGCGAGGCGTCGGGCGGCGGCGCCAGTCAGCGCCAGTGTCGGCTGGCCGGAGGCCAGGTTGACGACGCCGATGTCCCTGAGGAAGACCCCCTGGGCGAAGCCGGTTCCGAGCGCCTTGGCGCACGCTTCCTTGGCGGCGAAACGCTTGGCATAGGTGGCGGCCCGGCCCCTGGGGCCCCTGGCCTCCGCCTTGGCCCGCTCCGCCTCGGTGAACACCCGGCCGACGAAGCGCTCCCCGAACCGCTCGAGCGTCCTTTCGATGCGGCGAATATCGCAGAGGTCGTTGCCGATCCCGATGATCACCCCGGCGCCCTCGCCTCGTCCATCAGGGCGCGCATGTGGCGGATCGAGGCCTCGAAGCCCACGAAGATCGCTTCCCCCACCAGGAAATGGCCGATGTTGAGCTCGACGATGGAGGGGATGGCGGCGACCGGTTTCACCGTGTCGTAGGACAGGCCATGGCCGGCGTGGCATTCCAGCCCGATCGCTTGGGCATGGGCGGCAGCGGCGACGATGCGCGCCAGTTCGTGGTCGCGGGCCTCGCCCTCGTGGTCGCAATAGGCGCCCGTGTGCAGTTCGACCACCGGGGCGCCGATGGCCTTGGCGGCGTCGAGTTGCACCCGGTCGGGCTCGATGAACAGCGAGACGCGGATGCCGGCGTCAGTCAGCCGCGCCACCATCGGGCGCAAGCGATCCATGGCCCCGGCGACCTCGAGCCCGCCCTCGGTGGTCCGTTCCTCGCGGCGCTCGGGCACGATGCAGGCGGCGTGGGGACGATGGCGCAGGGCGATGGCCACCATTTCGTCGGTGGCGGCCATCTCAAAATTCAAGGGCAGCTGGATCTCGTTGGCCAGGCGCTCGATATCGGCGTCGGAGATGTGGCGGCGATCCTCGCGCAGGTGGGCGGTGATGCCATCGGCGCCGGCCGCCGCCGCGAGATGGGCGGAGCGCACCGGATCGGGATGGCGTCCGCCGCGGGCGTTGCGGATGGTGGCGACGTGGTCGATGTTCACGCCGAGGCGGAGAAGGCGGGTCGTCATCAAGGGCTCCTGTGCGTCCGTTGACCGGATCTAGTTGCGCGCGCGTTCGACGGAATTGATCACCGGGGTCGCCCGTAGCGCGGCGATGATGTTGGTAAGGTGCTTCACGTCGCGCACCTCGATATCGATGATCATTTCGAAGAACTCGGTGGTGCGGTTGGTGATCTTGAGGTTGGTGATGTTGCCCATGTTCTTGGCGATCACCGTCGAAATGGCGCCGAGCGCCCCCGGCTCGTTGGCCACCACCAGATCGACCCGGCCCAGGTGGGCGTTGCCCTCGGCGTCGTCCCAGGCGAGATCGAGCCAGCGCTCGGGCGTGTCGGCGAACTGCTCCAGATTTTCGCAGTCGATGGTATGGATAGTCACGCCCTTGCCGGTGGTGACGATGCCGACGATGCGGTCACCGGGCAGCGGATGGCAGCAGCCGGCGAAATGCATCGCCATGCCCGGGATCAGTCCCTTGATGGGAACCGCGTTGGACTTGCCCTTGCCCTCGCCCTGCGGCTTGCCCTTGCGGGAAATGGGCACGACGTTGTCTGGCCGCAGCCCCTGGGTCTTCAACTCGGGGAATACCGTCGACACCACCTCACGGGCGGTCAGCGTCCCCTCGCCCACGGTAGCGATCAGATCGTCCACCGTCGGCATCTTGAAGATCTTGAGGACGCCTTCCAGCGCCTTCTCGGTGAAATCGTAGCCTTCCTGACGGAAGGCGCGCACCAGGATGGCGCGCCCCAGGTCGACGTACTGGGCCCGCTGCTGGGTGCGCACGAAGCGGCGGATGCGGGCGCGGGCCTTGTCGGTGACGACGAAGCGTTCCCAGGTCGGATTGGGCGTCTGAGCCTTGGAGTTGATGATCTCGACCTGGTCGCCATTCTGCAGCTGCGTGCGCAGCGGCATGATGCGGCCGTTGATCTTGGCGCCGACGCAGGTGTCGCCGACCTCGGAGTGGACGGCATAGGCGAAATCCACCGGCGTCGCCCCCTGGGGCAGCGAGATCAGGTCACCCTTGGGCGTGAAGCAGAACACCTGGTCCTGGAACATCTCGAGCTTGGTGTGCTCGAGGAATTCCTCGGGATTGGAGGCATGCTCCAGGATGTCCAGCAGCTCGCGCAGCCAGCGGTACTGGCGGCCGTCGGTGGTCATCTTGGCCGAGCCGGACTTGTACTTCCAGTGGGCCGCCACGCCCAGCTCGGAAACCTCGTGCATCTCCAGGGTGCGGATCTGCACCTCGATGCGATGGCGCTCGGGGCCGAAGACGCCGGTATGCAGCGAGCGGTAGCCGTTGGGCTTCGGCGTCGAGATGTAGTCCTTGAAGCGGTGCGGGACCATCGGATACTTCGAATGGATCACGCCAAGCGCGCGGTAGCAGTCTTCGATGTTGTCGACCACCACGCGGAACGCCATGATGTCGGACAGCTGCTCGAAGCCGACATTCTTGCGCTGCATTTTCAGCCAGATCGAATAGGGCGTCTTCTCGCGGCCCGACACCTGCGCCTTGACGCCGGCCTCGGCGAAGGTCTTGCGCAGCTCCTCCAGGATGCGGCCGATCAGGTCGCCTCCCTGCTCGCGCAGGAAATTCAGGCGGGCGATGATGGAGGAGCGGGCGTCTCCGTGCAGCTCGGAGAAGGCCAGATCCTCCAGCTCCATCTTGAACTCCTGCATGCCGATGCGCTCGGCAAGCGGAGCGTAAATCTCCATCGTCTCCATCGCGATGCGCCGGCGCTTCTCCGGCTTCTCGATGTAGTGGAGGGTGCGCATGTTGTGGACGCGGTCGGCCAGCTTGACCAGGAGGACGCGGATGTCCTCGCTCATGGCCAGCACCAGCTTGCGCAGGTTCTCGGCCTGCTTGGCGTGGTCCGACTGCAGCTCGATCCGCGACAGCTTGGTCACGCCGTCGACGAGGCGCGCGATCTCGCCGCCGAACAGCTTCTCGATGTCTTCGAGAGTGGCCGGGGTGTCCTCGATGGTGTCGTGCAGCAGCGCCGTGATGATCGAGGCGGCGTCGAGGCGGTACTTGGTGAGGATGCCGGCGACCTCGATCGGATGCGAGAAGTAGGGGTCGCCCGAGGCCCGGAGCTGCGAGCCATGCATCTTCATGGCGAACACGTAGGCGCGGTTGATCGCATCCTCGTCCGCGGAGGGATCGTAGGATTTGACGCGCTCGACGAGTTCGAATTGCCGCATCATGCGTTGGTGGCCCTCGCCCGGTCGTTCAGTCGGGGCAAGGGTCGGGGCGGCACCGGCGCTGATCGATCCGCCACGGGCCGCCCCTTAAATCGTCAGTCCTGGACGTCCGGCATATCGCCGCCCGAGAAATCGGCGTCGAAATCGACCCCGTCCTCGGAAACGGTCAGGCCGTCCTCGGCCATTTCCTCTTCGCTGGCGGCCATGTTCTCGAACGCGATGTCGCGCTCGGGCATGAAGGCCTCCATGTCGTCCTCTTCCGGCTCATCGACCTCGACATGCTTCTGCAGGCCCTGGACCAGGGCGTTCTTCAGGTTGTCGAGCGGAACGGTGTCATCGGCGATCTCGCGGAGCGCGACGACCGGGTTCTTGTCGTTGTCGCGCTCGACGGTGAGACGCGAGCCCGAGGAGATGTCGCGGGCGCGCTGCGCCGCCATCAGCACCAGCTCGAAGCGGTTCGGAACCTTCAGTACGCAATCTTCAACCGTTACGCGCGCCATGAAACAACCCTTATGAATGCATCGGGGAAAGAGTCGAATTTATATATTGACCCGGGCGTGCGAAAGCAAGCTTTGCCGCCGCATGCCCCCTCCCCGCCTGGGACTTGTCCCCATTCGGGCTTGCCGCCCTGCGGGTGGGCGCCTACCTTTCTTGCGATTGCTGATCGGCCCGACAGGGCCCGCCCGAATAATTGGCCCCGATAACGATATCGAGATTGATCGCCATGCATTTCCATTCCGCCGAACGAATCGGCCTGTTCATCGACGGGTCCAACCTTTACGCCGCCGCCCGCGCGCTGGGGTTCGACATCGACTACAAGCGCCTGCTGGAACTGTTTTCCAACAAGGGCCGGCTGATTCGCGCCTTCTATTATACGGCGTTGGTCGAGGACCAGGAGTACTCGCCCATCCGTCCCCTGGTCGATTGGTTGGATTACAACGGCTACACCATGGTGACCAAGCCGACCAAGGAATTCACCGACGCCATGGGGCGGCGGAAGATCAAGGGCAACATGGACATCGAGTTGGCCATCGACGTGATGGAGATGGCCCCGTACCTCGATCACGTGGTGCTGTTCTCCGGCGATGGCGATTTCCGCCGCCTGGTCGAGGCGGTGCAGCGCAAGGGGCTGCGGGTCTCGGTGGTGTCGACCGTGCGGTCGCAGCCGCCGATGGTGGCCGACGAGCTCCGCCGCCAGGCCGATTCGTTCATCGAGCTTCTCGAGCTGGAAAAGCAGATCGCCCGCGCCTCGATCCACCGCGAGGAGCGCCTCGCCGCCCAGCAGGCCGCCCATTACCACGACGCCGAAGACGACGACGCGTGAGCCACCGTCGCCAGCGCCCGGACCTCGTCCTGCCTTTCGCCCCTCCCGCCGCCGACTGCCCGCTCTGCCCCCGCCTGGTCGAATTCCGGCAGGCCAACCGGGCTGCCAACCCGGATTGGCACAATGCGCCGGTTCCGTCCTTCGGCGGCCTGGACGCGCGCATCCTGCTCGTCGGGCTCGCCCCCGGGCTGAAGGGCGCCAACCGGACCGGACGGCCGTTCACCGGCGACTATGCCGGCGACCTCCTCTATGCCACGCTGAAGAGCTTCGGTCTGGCGGAGGGCGACTACCGCGCCAGCGCCGACGACGGCTTCACCCTGGTCGGCGCCCGCGTCACCAACGCCGTCCGCTGCGTGCCCCCCGCGAACAAGCCCCTGCCGGCTGAATTCGCGGCCTGCCGCCCATTCCTGACCGCCGAGATGGCGGCCATGCCCAATTTGGCGGGGTTGTTCGCCATCGGCCGCAATGCCCACGAGGCATTGATGTCGGTCCTGGGGCTGCGCAAGGCCGACTACCCGTTCGCCCACGGCGCGCTGCACCGGTTGCCGACGGGGCTGGTGCTGGCCGACAGCTACCACTGCTCGCGCTACAACACCAACACCGGGCGCCTGACCGAGGCCATGTTCCGTCAGGCGATGCAGACCCTGGTGGATGCCATTCCCTAGGCACCGGCATCTGGTAGCTTCATACCGCATCGCACCACAACATTATGTTTGCGGTGTTTCCTCATATTGCTATTGTTCTAGATGCAGGGGGCCGGATTAACGGCTTCTTGACCCCCCGCGGCCATAGTCAGGTTGGGGCGATGCCCCCCGATGCGGACAGGAGTGGCGATGAGCGTGATGAGCATCCAGTGGTGCGACGAATTCAAACTGGGTCTGCCGGCGATGGATTCCGACCACGAGGAATTGCTGGAACTCTGCAACGAGTTCTTCGCCGCGGCGCATGCTCGGTCGGGACTTGGTGAATTGTGCGCCATCCTCGGACGGCTGATCCTGCGCACCCGCGCCCATTTCCTGGCCGAGGAGCGACTGCTCGATCGCCACAACTACCCCGGGCTGGCGCTCCATAAGGCCGAGCATGCCCGCCTGCTGACCCAGGCCGACGGGCTGAAGGACCGTTTCGACACCGCCGAGAGCACCGAAGCGGTGGGGGACCTGACGCTGGAGACCGCGGATTTCCTGCGCACCTGGTTGCTCGACCACATCCGGATCAACGACCGTCCCTACCGTCCGTTCTTGATGAGTCTGGCCTGAAGAGCCCGGACTGAGACCTGGAAGGGCCGCCGCCGCGCTCCATATACGCGGGATGGCCCATTTCACAGGATCTCCCATGCCCCACGCCGACCTGGGGACCAAGCGGCGGTGCGCCCATTGCGGCGCCCCCTTCTACGATCTGCACCATTCGCCGATCGTCTGTCCCAAATGCCACAGCGAACACAAGCCCGAGGCGGCCATGCCGGCCCGGGCCTCGCGCTCCGGCCGCGGCAGCAGCCGCAGCACCCCCGACCCCGTCCTAGCTGAGCCCGTCGAGGTCGAAGGGTTCGAGGAAGAGGAGGTCGCGGGACGGGACGTCGAGGAGGATGAAGACCAGATCATCGGTGGCGGCGAGGACGAGGACGCCGACGAGATGCGGGAATGATCTTCCGGTTCAGGCGACCGGCTCGCCGGCGAAGGCGAAGTTGTTCTTGCCGCGTTTCTTGACCGCGTACATGGCCGCGTCGGCCAGTTCCAGCATGCTCGGACCGTCGCCGGCATCCTCGGGGAAGATGGCGATGCCGATCGACCCCCGCACGTGGGCGATGCGCCCATCGAGGTCGAAGGGCTGTCCCAGCGTCTCCAGGATCTTCGCCGCCACCATGGCCGTGTCTTCGCGGCCGTGGATCCCCTGCATGATGATGGTGAATTCGTCACCGGCCAGGCGGGCCACCGTGTCCGAGGCCCGCATGCAGTCGGTCAGGCGCTGGGCCGCCTGCTGCAGCAGGATGTCGCCCGCCGCATGGCCGAGCGTATCGTTGACCTGCTTGAAGCCGTCGAGATCGATGAACATCAGGGCGAAATGCTTGGCGTCACGCCGGCTTTGGCGGACCGCCTGCGACAGGCGGTCGACGAACAGGGCTCGGTTGGGCAGGCCGGTCAGGACGTCGTAATTGGCCTGACGCCACACCCGCTCCTCATCCTCCTTGCGATGGGTGATGTCCGAGAACACCGCGATGTGGTGGGTGACCGCCCCGCTCGCGTCGCGAATGGCGACGATGGAGAGCCATTCCGCGAAAAACTCGCCCGACTTGCGGCGGTTCCAGATCTCGCCGCGCCAGCGCCCCTGCTCCCTCAAATCCCGCCACATCTCGCGATAGAAGTCGGCGTCGTGGCGGCCGGATTGGAGCATGGCGGGGTTCTTGCCCAGGACCTCTTCCGGGGAGTACTCGGTGATGTTGGTGAAGGCCGGGTTGACGAACTGGATCTCGTTGCGGGAGTTGGTGATCACCACGGCCTCGTTGGCGGTCTCCACCACCTTGCCGGCCAGCTTTAGCTGTTCCTCCGCCGCCTTGAGGCTGGAGATGTCGTAAACCCAGGCCAAATTGACCGGCTCGCCCTCGAAATGGGTCGGGCGGATGGTCAGCAGGCTCCAGAAGGGCGTGCCGTCCTTGCGGCGGAACTCCACGGGGACGTCGTCGATGCGTCCGCTGGTCTTCAGAGCCTTGACGACCGTCCGCCGCTGCTCGTCGTCGACGTAATGCTCGCGGGCCGAACGCCCGATCACGTCCTCGGCCGGCGTCTCGACGATCTCGCAGAAACGGGTGTTGGCGAACACCACCCGCCCGTCGGTGCGGCGCGAGACCGACACGCCGACCGGGCTCTCCTCGAGGATGCGCCACAGCCGCTCCTCGGAATCCCGCAGGTCCTTTTCGGCGCGGCAGCGCTGGTTGATGTCCTGCTTCAGGCGGCCCACCAGCGGCCGGAACACCAGGGCGGCCGACAGCAGAAGCATCAGCAGCATCACCACCAGCGCGCTGCCGTGCAGGACGGTAAGCCGCACCAACCCGGCACGCCCCTCGGTTTGATACCCCTTGGCGAGGACATCGAGCGACGCGAGCAGGCTTCCCTCGGCGGCGTCAACCATGGCGTTGACATCCGGATCGTCCCCGGGAAGAACCCCGCCCTCGGCCCGCCCGGCAACCGAGCGTCCACGGGCGACGAAGTCCGCCAGGCGAGGCCCGACACCGTCGGGACCGGTGAGGAGCAACCGGATGGCGGCCGACGGCGGTTGCGCCCGCCCCAGCTCCGGCAGACCGGCGGCCAAGCCGATCTGAGAGCTTTCCAGGGTATCGAGGCTCTCTTCCAGCAGGCGAGTGGCGCGGGTGCGCTCGCCGCTGTTCACCGAGGGAACGCTAAGCCGGCTGGCCGCCAGGGCCGCCCTCTCAACCAGCAGGCGCTGGCGGCCGGCCACGTTGACCAGGGTGGTGCCGGCCTCGGCGTCGCCCAGGAAGCGGGCCAGGACAAGGAACGAGCCAATGGCGAGCACGCCCAACACCACCAGAACGGCGATGTAGCGCACGGTCAGTTCCCTGCTGAGACGTTCCCCGAAATCGGCCATGACATTTCTTTGGACGGTCGTCCGCTGGTGCGGATCTTTCCTCGGTAATACCACGGACGGCGCCAATGGCGCGATATGGAAAGAAGAGAGGCCGCGATGGCCTCCCCTCCCCCTTTATCTTAAGCGCCCGACAGCCGCTGGAGGGCTTCGGCGAGCTTCTGCTTGGCCACCGACCATTCCTCGCGGCGGTCGCGCTGCTCGGCAATGACCTCGTCCTTGGCCTTAGCCATGAAGTCCGGGTTGCCCAATTTCTTGTCAACCTTGGCGATCTCGCCGTCCAGCTTGGCGATCTCCTTCTCGAGGCGGGAACGCTCCTTGTCGACGTCGATGACGCCGGCCAGCGGCATCACCAGCGTGGCCTCGTCCACCACCATCTGGGCGGCGCCATGCGTGAAGGCCTGCGCCACCCGGGCCGGGTCGGCATGCGTCTCGAACGCGGCCAGACGGGCCAGGCGGACGATGAGGTCGGCATGGGTCTTGGCCCAGGCCTGCCGGGCCACCGGCAGGCCGGTGACCATCAGGTCCACCTGCGCCGAGGCGGGAACGTTCATTTCGGAGCGCACGCCGCGGACCGTGGAGATGACGCGCACCACCCAGTCCATTTCCTCTTCCGCCGCGGGATCGTGCAGCCCCGCCAGACGCGGCCACGGGCGCAGCATCAGCGCATCCGTCCGCCCGCCCATCTGGGCCCACAATTCCTCGGTGATGAAGGGCATGAACGGGTGCATGACATGCAGGATCATGTCGAGCACCCAGGCCGCCGTCGCCCGGGTCTCCGCCTTGGCCGCCTCGTCGGTGCCCAGGAAGATCGGCTTAGCGAACTCCAGGTACCAGTCGCAGAAGGTGCCCCAGACGAACTGGTAGATGGCGCCGGCGGCGGTGTCGTAGCGGTAGGCCTCGACCGCCTGCGCCACCTTGTCGGCGACCTCGGCGGTCTTGCCCGCGATCCACCGGTTCACCGTCTCCTTGACCGCCTTGGGGTCGAAGCCGGCGACCGGCGCGCACTCGTTCATCTGGCAGAAGCGCGCGGCATTCCACAGCTTGGTGGCGAAGTTGCGGTAGCCCTCGACCCGGCCTTCCGCCAGCTTGATGTCGCGCCCCTGGGCCGCCAGCGCCGCCAGGGTGAAGCGGAGCGCGTCGCAGCCGTACTTGTCGATCAGGTCGAGCGGGTCCATGACATTGCCCTTCGACTTCGACATCTTCTGGCCCTTCTCGTCGCGAACGAGGGCATGGATGTAGATGTCGCGGAAGGGCACGTCGCCCATGAAGTGGATGCCCATCATCATCATGCGGGCGACCCAGAAGAAGATGATATCGAAGCCGGTGACCAGCACGTCGGTGGGATAGTAGCGCGCCAGCTCCGGCGTCTGCTCCGGCCAGCCCAGGGTCGAGAACGGCCACAGCGCCGAAGAGAACCAGGTGTCGAGCACGTCCTGGTCGCGGGTCAGTTCCACCGTCCTGCCGTAATGCTTCTCGGCCGCCGCCTGCGCCGCCGCCTCGTCCATCTCGACGAAGAAGGCGCCGTCGGGGCCGTACCATGCCGGCACCTGATGGCCCCACCAGATCTGGCGCGAGATGCACCACGGCTGGATGTTGCGCATCCACTCGTAATAGGTGTTTTCCCAGTGCTTGGGAACGAAGCGGGTGCGGCCCGATTCCACCGCCTCGATGGCGGGCTTGGCGAGCGTCGCCGCGTCGACGAACCACTGGTCGGTCAGCCAGGGCTCGATGACCACGCCCGACCGGTCGCCATAGGGCACCATGTGCGTGTGCGGCTCGATCTTGTCGAGCAGCCCGAGCTCCTCGAAGGTGGCGACCACCTTCTTGCGGGCGTCGTAGCGGTCGAGCCCCTGGTACTCGGCCGGAACGTCGCCGGTGATCTTGGCGTCGCGGTCAAGAATGTTGATCATCGGCAGGCCGTGCCGGCTGCCGACCGCGAAGTCGTTGAAATCGTGCGCCGGAGTGATCTTCACCGCGCCGGTGCCCTTGGTCGGGTCGGAATATTCGTCGGCGACGATGGGGATCAGGCGGTCGACGATGGGCAGCCGCACCATCTTGCCGACCAGGGCGGTGTAGCGCTCGTCCTCTGGATGGACGGCGACCGCGGTGTCGCCCAGCATGGTCTCCGGGCGGGTGGTCGCGACGGTAATGTAAGTGTCTTCAAGACCTTCCACCGGGTACTTGAAGTGCCACATATGGCCCTTCACCTCGCGCTGCTCGACCTCGAGGTCGGAGATCGCGGTGTGCAGCTTGGGGTCCCAGTTGACCAGCCGCTTGTCGCGGTAGATCAGCCCCTGCTTGTGCAGGGTGACGAACACCGTGCGCACCGCGTGGCTCAGGCCCTCGTCCATGGTGAAGCGTTCCTTCGCCCAGTCGGGCGAGGCGCCGAGGCGGCGGAGCTGGCGGGTGATGGTGCCCCCCGATTCCCCCTTCCATTCCCACACGCGCTCGATGAACTTGTCGCGACCGAGGTCATGGCGGGTGACGCCCTTGGCCTCCAGCTGGCGCTCGACCACCATCTGGGTGGCGATGCCGGCATGGTCGGTGCCCGGCTGCCACAGTGCGTCGCGCCCGCTCATGCGGTGATAGCGGGTCAGCACGTCCTGCAGGGTGAAGGTCAGCGCGTGGCCCATGTGCAGGCTGCCGGTCACGTTGGGCGGCGGCATCATGATGGTGTAAGGCGCCCGCTCCGACCCGGTGTGGGCGGCGAAGGCGCCCTCGGATTCCCAGCGCTCGTAGTGCTTCGGCTCGACCTCTTCGGGGCGATACGTCTTATCCAGCATGGCCAGCTGTTCCGTTTGCTCAGGCATCGTGGGGAAAAAAGAAAAGGCGGCTCGGGTGGGCCCGAGCCGCCTCGACCTCGGACCGGCGGAGTTTAAAGGTTCTCCGCCCGGTTTACCATCTTCTCGATTTCCTTCTTGACGATCCGCTCGATCATGTACGGCAGGTTCTCGTCCAGCCATTCCTTGAGGATCGGGCGGAGCAGCTCGCGGACCATGTCCTCGAGCGTCACGCCGCCGTTGCCAAGACCGATGGCGCGCTGCCGGACGATCTCGCGGGCGAGATCGGACAGGAGCGACGTGCTGCGGTCGGCCACGGGGCGGGAAACCAGGTTCTCGTCATCGAGCTCGGGCATGGGCCGACGCGGCATGGGCATCGGCTCGGGCTCGGGCATGTCGAAATCGGCGGCGAAATTCTTGACGCTGAAAGCCGGGACCGGCTCGGGCTCGTCCAGCACCATGTCGTCGGTCAGCTCGAGGACGTCGTCCTCGGGCTCGGGTTCCGGCGCGGGCGGAGGCGGAGGTGGTGGCGGCGCCGCGAACATCGCGTCGATGTCGTCCTGGCCGACCTTGATCGGCTCGGGCTCCGGCACGGGCGCCGGCGCCGCAGCGAACATGGCGTCGATGTCGTCCTGGCCGACCTTGACCGGCTCGGGCTCCGGTTCCGGCTCGGGGGCCGGCTCCGGCATCGGCTCGGGCGCCTTCTTCTCCTCAGCCTCGTCCTCCGACAGGATGCGTCGGATGGAGGCGAGGATGTCCTCCATTGAAGGTTCCTGTTGGGCCTTGTCGTCGCTCATGATTCGACTGTCCGATGGTCCCCTGATGCCGGATAGAGGTCATGATGACGCACGATCCGCAACAAATCATTAAAATCTTCGGGCCTTTTCACCTGCGAGGGAGGCTCCCCCCGAGCCTCCTCGCGACCCGTATCCTTACTTCTTGAACTCGTACTCTTCATATCCGGGCAACGGCTCGATGCCGGTACCGATGAAGCGGCCGCGCACGTCCTCGTAATGCTTGACCGGATCGTAGATTCCGACCTGCAGCCCCAGGGCCTCGGCGGTCAGCTGGCCGATCGCCTGCTTCAAGGTGTAGGCGGCGACGGTGCTGTCGCGCTGGGCCCGCACCAGGTTGACGCGGGCGTCGAACAGTTCCTGTTCGGCATCGAGCACGTCGAGGACGGTGCGGGAGCCGACCTTGGCCTCCTCCTCGACGCCGGCCAGGGCCATTTCCGACGCCTGGATCTGCGATTCATACGATTTGATGCGGGCGCGGGCCGCCTGCAGGTTTTCCCAGGCGGCGCTGGCCGATTCGAGGGCGTCGCGGCGGGCCTGGTCGGCTTCGATGCGGCGCTGGCCATAGGTGTGCTTCTGCGACCGCACGCTGGCGTACGCCTCGCCCGCCTCGTAGATCGGCACGGTGACTTGCAGAGTGGCGCCCAGGCTGTCGATTTCGGAAAGGTTGCTGCCGACATTGTCGGCAAAGGTGCTGCCGTGGGAGCGGCTGTAGTCGCCGCGAAGGTCGACGGACGGCAACAACACCGACCGTTGCACGTCGATGGCGTCCTTGGCGGCCTGGGCCGTCCAGTCGCGGGCGATGACGTTGGGATTCTTGGCCAGCGCGGTGACCTTGACCTCGTCGAAGCTGGCCGGCACGGCCGGTCCGTTCTGCGCCGGCTCGAGGTTCTGCGGGGCGGCGCCGATGACGTTGACGAAATTGGCCCGCGACGCCTGCAGCGTGCCCTCGGCCTGCACGCGGTCGGCCATGGACCGGGCAAGGCGGGCTTCGGCCTGGCTGACGTCGGTGCGGGTGATCTCGCCGACGCGGAAGCGCTCCTGGGCGGCCTCCAGCTGGCGGCGCAGGACCTGCTCGTTGTTGATGTTGAGCTTGAGCACCGCCTCGTCGCGGACCACGTTCAGGTAGGCGGTCGCGGCGTTGAGCAGCACCTGCTGTTCGGTCGCATGTAGCTGCGCCCGCTCGGCCAGCACGGAGGCCTCAGCCTGGCGGGTGCTGGCGACGGTGCGGCCGCCCTGATAAAGGTTCTGGGCGATGGTGACGGCTTGGGTTGTCGGCGTATGAAGCTGTTCGCGCAAATGCTCCTGCACCGGCAGCGCATACTGGTTGTTCTCGGTCCGGGTGCGGGCCGCGCTTGCCGTGTAGCGGATGCTGGGGCGCCAACCGGACAGGGCGCGCGCCACGCCTTCGTCGACCGACCGCTGCTCGGCGCGGCGGGCTTGCAGGGATGGGTTGGTCAGGTAGGCGCTGGCCAGGACCTCTTCCAGGGTTTCCGCCCGGGCGGTGGACGCCGCCACGACGCCGGAAAAGCCGACCAACGCGGCGCCGGCCAACAACCAAGCCTTTCTCATTCCCATACCTTCCAGCAATGTTGGCCCGCGCCCAAGGTGGGCCGGACCAAGATTCTCCCCGAACGATAACTTTATCGCAAGAAAGATCAAGAAATATTGCTTGACCGGTCAGGGTGAGTTGCTTCACCCGGAATGGCCATTCCTACCCCGCCAGATTCAACGCGCTGGCTGGGCACTGGCTGGCCTCATCATGACCAAGGGCGGAAGACCGGCCTCCGCTGCTCGGCAAGAGTATTTATGTACTCTTGGCCTAGCAGGGATTTCGACTATGCCATTCGGCAGAAGTGCTCAGAAGACGAAGCGGGATTTTGCCGCGAAGCCGGGCAGCAGCGGAACCGCGGCGTCGAAGACGATCCGCCGGCCGAAGGTGTCGCCAGAGCGGACCACCAGCGTCGCCTTGCCCAGCCCGGCACCCGTGTCGACCACCGCGATCAGGCGTCCGCCGTCCGCCAGCTGGCGGCAGATCTCGCTGGGCACCTCAGCGACCGCCCCGCAGAACATGATGACGTCGTAGGGCGCCTGGGCGGCGTAGCCCTGGTCGAGGGGACCTTGGACCACGGCGGCGTTGTCGGCGCCCAGTTCCGCCAGGTTGGCGGTGGCGCGCGCGGCCCAGTCGCCGTCGCACTCCAGCGCGACGACGGTCTGGGCGAGCTTGGCGATCACCGCCGAGGCGTAGCCGGTGGCATCGCCGATGTTCAGGATCACGTCGGTCGGCTTGATCCTGGCGCATTCAATCTGGCGGGCCAGCACCAGCGGCTGAATGATCGCGCGCCCGCCGCCGACGGACAGGGTCTCGTCGACATAGGCGAAGCCACGCATGGGCTTGGGCACGAAGACTTCGCGGGGAACCTCGGAAAGGGCCTTGGTGATCGCGGGATCGGTCACGCGGTTGGTGCGGATCTGGCTCTCGACCATATTGTGTCGCGCGGCGACGTAGTCCATCGGAAGCTCCGTGACGGGATGTCGTTGTCTGGCGGGTCTTTTGCCCGCCCTTTAGGCCAGGGGCCCGGCTGCTTTATAAACGAAACCAATGCTCTGCCGGGAGCGGAAAAATTCGTGCAACACCCGCTTGACCGGGCCCTCCGAGGCGCGTATAAGCACGGTCCTCACGTCGGCCGCCGGCCGCGAGGAGGGGCCGGGTGGCAGAGTGGTGATGCAGCGGACTGCAAATCCGCGTACGTCGGTTCAATTCCGGCCCCGGCCTCCACATCGCCTCGGCGAAGTGGCGTGATCAAAGTTTCCAGGACCCGCGCGACCGCGGCCGGGCCCTGATCCGGAGTAGCTCAGCGGTAGAGCAGCCGGCTGTTAACCGGCTGGTCGGGGGTTCGAATCCCTCCTCCGGAGCCAATGAAAGGGCCAGATCGGCAACGATCTGGCCCTTTTCCATTGTCTTGCCTGCCCGCGCCGCAGAAGGGCCGCGTTCCTCCCCCAGCACACAAGCATTGCCCGCCCGGACCTCCATCCATCCGCCCGGGTCTCGGGCTGCCGTCCGGCCAGCTTGGAGGCCCCGGCGCGACAGCGCACCTTCCCGACGCAGGCAGGCAGGAAGGGACGACGTGAACGGCATCTACACGCCTTCGGAAATCCGCGCCGACGCGCTGATCCATGTGGTCGGGGTCGGTGCGGCCATGCTTGGCGCGGCCTGGCTGGTCCAGCGGCTGTCCGCCGGGCCGCCCGCCCTCACCTTCGCCCTTGGCTTCTACGCCACCGGCCTGGTCGGCATGACGGTCGCCTCCGCCGCCTACAACCTGACCACCGGACCGGCGAAGGAGTGGCTGCGGCGATTTGACCACGCCATGATCTTCGTGATGATCGCCGCCACCTACGCCCCCTTCGTCACCTTGCGCCTGCCCCCCGAGACCGCCATCCCGCTCGGGGTCGCGGTCGGTGGCGGGTGTGCGGGCGGGGTCGTGATGAAGGCCTTCTTTCCGCGGCGGTTCGATCGCTTCTCCATTCTCCTGTATTTAGGGATGGGCTGGGCGGTGGCGTGGGCGATGGAGCCGCTCAAGGCCTGCATCGGGCCGCGCACGCTCGACCTCCTGGTGCTGGGCGGCATCTTCTACACCGTCGGCGTCGCCTTCTGCCTGATGGAACGGGTGCGCTTTCATAACGCCCTGTGGCACGCCTGCGTGCTTGGCGGGGCCGGCACCCATTTCGCTACCATGGTGGTCGAATTCACCTAGGTCCGGGCATGCCCGGACGCTCGCCGGGGAGGCCTCGCATGAGGTAAGTCCTTGGGCCGAGCTTCTTTTTCCTTTTTTGCACCTGCCTCTCCTCGGGTCGCTTCCCACTTGCTCTAAGGATTGTCGCGGCCGACGCGACGTAACGAGCGAGGTGTGCGCCGATGCCGGATGGTCCGACTCTCGTCCTGCTTTCCCTGGCCTGGCTGGTATCCGGCCTGGTTGTCGGCATGGCGCTGGGGCGGCGTCGTGCCGCCGCGGCCGAGGCCGAACTGGCGATCGCGCAGGCACGGACCGGCGCCATCCTCGATGCGGCGGTCGACGGGATCATCACCATCGATACCAAGGGGCGCATCTACGGCTTCAACCGCGCCGCGGAGCGGATCTTCGGCTATTCGGCGCTGGAAGTGGAAGGGCGCAACGTCAGCATGCTCATGCCCGAACCCTATCGGCACGAACACGACGGCTACATCCGCAATTACCTCACCACCGGCATTCCGCGCATCATCGGCACCGGCCGCGAGGTGGTGGGGCAGCGTAAGGACGGCAGCACCTTTCCCATGGATCTGGCGGTGGGCGAAGGCCGCCTGGGCGGCCAGCGCATCTTCGCCGGCATGGTGCGCGACATCACGGCACGCAAGGCGGTGGAAGAGCGGCTGCGCGCCAGCGAGGAACGCCTGCGCCTCGTGGTCGAGGGCGTGCGCGACTATGCCATCACCATGCTCGACCCCAAGGGGACCCTGGTCAGTTGGAACGCCGGTGCCGAACGCCTCTATGGCTGGACCGCCGACGAGGTGGTGGGCACCCACTCCTCGCGGTTCTACACCCCCGAGGAAGTCGCCATCGGCGGGGCGGAACGGGCGCTGACCACCGCCACCACCGACGGCCGCTTCGAGGATGAAGGCTGGCGCCTGCGCAAGGACGGGTCGCGCTTCTGGGCCCACGTCATCATCACCGCCCTCAGGGACGAAAAGGGCGAGTTGAAGGGCTTCACCCGCATCTCGCACGACATGACCGAGTCGAAACTTCACGAGGATGCGTTGCGCCGCGCCAAGGATCAGGCGGAAGCCGCCACGATCGCGGCCGAGCGCGCCAAGGAAACCGCGGAAAAGGCCCGCAACGAGGCCGAGCGCGCCAACATGGCCAAGACCCGTTTCTTGGCCGCTGCCAGCCATGACCTTCGCCAGCCGGTCCAGGCCATCTTCTTCTTCACCTCGGTGCTGGCACAGAAGCTGGCCAACCAGCCCGCGGCCCGTATCCTGGATGACCTGCATGCCTCGGTCGAGGGCCTTAATATGCTGCTCGACTCGCTGCTCGACGTCTCGAAGCTGGATGCGGGGATGGTGACCCCCAAGATCACCGACTTCTCGGTCGCGGCGGTGCTGGAACGGACCGCGGCCGAGTTCGGGCCCCAGGCCAGGGACAAGGGCTTGGAGTTCAAGGTGGTGGGATCTTCCGCCACGGTGCGGACCGACCCGGCCCTGTTGTCGCGGATCGTCCAGAACCTCGCATCGAACGCCATCCGCTATACCGCGCGGGGACGCATCCTGGTGGGATGCCGCCGCCACCGCGACCGTCTCCGCATCGAGATCTGGGATACCGGCCCCGGCATCCCGCCCGACCGCACCACGGAGATCTTCGAGGAATTCACCCAATTGGCCAACCCGGAGCGGGACCGCACGCAGGGCCTGGGGCTGGGGCTGGCCATCGTCAGCCGTCTCGCCCGCCTGCTCGGCCATCACATCGAGGTTCACTCCAACCCCGGCACAGGCTCGGTCTTCAGCGTCGAATTGCCGCTGTCGCCCACCCTTGCGCGTGGCCGGGCGCTGCCGGTGCCGCGGCCGGTCCCTCCCACGGTCAGCGAAGCCAATCGGCTGGTGGTGCTGATCGACGACGAACCGATCGTGCTCCGCGGCCTCGCCATGGTCCTGCAGGGGTGGGGTTACGACGTCATCGAAGCGACGTCGGAGGCGGAGGCGGTCGAGAAGCTCGCCCTGACCAAGCGGCTGCCGAGCCTGATCCTCGCCGATTACCGCCTGCGCGAAGGCCACACGGGCACCGAGGCGGTCGCCCACATCCGCGGCATCTACAATGCATCGATCCCCAGCATCATCATCACCGGCGATACCGCTCCGGAGCGACTGAGGGAAGCGGAAGCAAGCGGACTGTCGATCCTGCACAAGCCGGTACAGCCCCCGACGCTGCGCGAAATCCTGCTCGAAACCATGAACTCGGGTTCCAGCACGATGCACTAAATTAGATTAATGCGTTATCACTACCTTGGTATCAGCCCTCCCCGTTCCTTTCCATCGGCATTTCTTTAGGCTAGGCTGGATACTGAAATTATCCGCCCGGGAAAAGGACATGTCCGACATTTCAACGAGGCAGTTCATCACCTTCACCATCGGCGCCGAAGAGTACGGCATCGACATCATGGCGATCCGTGAGATCAAGGGCTGGACGGCGAGCACGGAACTGCCGAACACCCCGGCGTATCTGCGCGGCGTCATCAACCTGCGCGGTGCCATCGTGCCGATCCTCGACCTGCGGGCGCGCTTCGGCGGCGATCGCACCGAGGCCTCGGCCCGCAACGTCATCATCGTGGTCGCGGTCGGCACCCGCGTGGCCGGCATTCTCGCCGATGCGGTGGCCGATATCCTGACGGTGTCGGTGGAAGACATTCGCCCGGTGCCGCAGATCGACCACGGGCATGCCGACGACTTCCTGACCGGGCTGGTGACCGTGGAAGGGCGGATGGTCGCCCTTCTCGACCTCGATCACGTGTTCGACTTCGAGGAAATGGCCGAAGCGACCGAAGGGGCAGCCTGAGACGCACGGCAGTCGCTTTGTTTTTGGGGGATATTGACTGATGTTTGGAGCCTTGACCGTCAAGAACCGCATTTATGGCGGCTTCTCGATCCTCATCCTTTTCCTAGCCATCGTCGCCGGCATGGCGGTCGTCTCGCTGAAGGGAGTGGGCGGCGATGTCCGGCATTTCGGGTCTTCGGCCGAAGACACGGTCTCGGTGCTCAAGATCGACCGCGCGGTCGCCGACATGCGCAGGGCGGTGCTCGCCTTCGTCGACAAGGGCGACCCAAAGATCGCCGAGGGCATCCGCGCCACCATCGCGTCGTTGCGCAAGGATCTTGCCGAATCGGCCCGCACCAACCCCGAGCCCGAGAACAAGGCCGTCCTGGAAGAGATGCGCCGCATCCTCGACGAATACGCGACCAGCTTCGATCGCGCCGTCACGCTGCGGCAGGATCGCGACAAGATCATCACGGCCCTGACCCCCGTCGGCAACGAGGCCGTCCAGCACCTCTCCGAACTGATGGCCAATGCGGCGGCCGAAAAGGACTGGGAGACCGGCACCTACGCCGGCCAGGGCCTTCAGGAGCTGCTGATCATCCGGCTCAATGCCGTCCGCATCCTCTCGATCTTCGATCCCAAGGCCATCGACGCCGCCAACCAGAAGCTCACCAGCCTCATGGCCCTGCTGACCAAACTGGCCAGCGAGGAAAAGGACCAGCGCCATCGCAAGCTGATGGTCGCCGCCGCCGATCTGCTGCCCGTCTATCAGAAGGGATTCGCCGAGCTCACCTCCACCCAGGCCGAACTCGATCAGATCATGACGAACGCCCTGCCGCCGCTGGGCCTGAAGTTCGCCGAAAAGGCGGCCACGGTGCGTGACAGCGAGCTGGCCGGCATGGATTCCACCGAGCGGAAGCTGGACGATGACATCGCGCATACGACCCTGCTGACCCAGGGGCTGTCCGCCCTCGCCATCCTGCTGGGTATCGCCTTCGCCGTGCTGATCGCCCGCTCGATCGTCAACCCGGTCAACGCCATGACCGGGGCGATGGGCGAGCTCGCCGGCGGGCGCCTGGACGTCCAGGTTCCGGCGCTGGAGCGCCATGACGAGATCGGTCAGATGGCCAAGGCGGTGCAGGTGTTCAAGCAGAACGCCATCGACAAGAAGC
>JBLNCP010000008.1:0-99764 GCA_050260775.1 Solirubrobacterales bacterium
GCGGCGGCGCCACCAAGGAGCGCGTCACCACCGCCTTCAAGCTGATCCTGTCGGACGCCAACGTCGAAGGCATCCTGGTCAACATCTTCGGCGGCATCATGCGCTGCGACGTCATCGCCGAGGGCGTCGTCGCCGCCGCGCGCGAAGTGTCGCTGAACGTCCCGCTGGTGGTGCGCCTCGAGGGCACCAACGTCGAGCTGGGCAAGAAGATCATGGCGCAGTCGGGTCTGCCCATCATCGCCGCCGACAATCTGGCCGACGCCGCCGAGAAGGTGGTCAAGGCCGTCAAGGAGGCTGCTTAACCATGGCCGTTCTCGTTAATTCCAACACGAAGGTGATCTGCCAGGGCTTCACCGGCGCCCAGGGCACCTTCCATTCCGAGCAGGCCATTGCCTACGGCACCAAGATGGTCGGCGGCGTCACCCCCGGTAAGGGCGGCACCACCCACCTCGACCTGCCGGTGTTCAACACCGTCGCCGAGGCCAAGGCCAAGACCGGCTGCAACGCCTCCGTGATCTACGTGCCGCCGCCGTTCGCGGCCGACGCGATCCTGGAAGCCATCGACGCCGAGATCGAGCTGGCCGTGTGCATCACCGAGGGCATCCCGGTGGCGGACATGCTGGCGGTCAAGCGCGCCCTGGAGGGTTCCAAGACCCGCCTGGTCGGCCCCAACTGCCCGGGCGTCATCACTCCCGGCGAGTGCAAGATCGGCATCATGCCGGGCCACATCCACCAGCGCGGCAAGATCGGCATCGTGTCGCGGTCGGGCACCCTGACCTACGAGGCGGTGGCGCAGACCACCGCCACCGGTCTCGGCCAGACCACCTGCATCGGCATCGGCGGTGACCCGATCAACGGCACCAACTTCGTCGACTGCCTGGACATGTTCCTGGGCGATCCCGAGACCGAGGCGATCATCATGATCGGCGAAATCGGCGGCGACGCCGAGGTCAAGGGCGCCGAGTTCCTCAAGCAGTCCAAGGTGAAGAAGCCGGTCGTCGGCTTCATCGCCGGCCGCACCGCTCCGCCCGGCCGCCGCATGGGCCATGCCGGCGCGGTGATCTCGGGCGGCAACGACACCGCCGACTTCAAGATCGAAGCCATGCGTTCGGCTGGCATCACCGTCGCCGATTCGCCCGCCTCGCTGGGCTCGACGATGTTGAAGGTGTTGAAGGGCTAGAAGGGTCAGCGGGCCCGATGCTTCGCCGGAGCATCGGGCCCGTCCTTCTCAGGGACTATGGTTTGCGCCGCGGTGGCGGCGCCCCGGCGGCGCAACCACCGCTCCAACGAGAAAGGGACGTGGGACCAACCCGCGTCTAGCCCCCGATGACGAAGTTCAGCAACGAAACGTCCTTCCTCTACGGCGGCAACGCCGTGTTCATCGCCGAGCTCTACGCCCGCTACCTCGAGGATCCCGGCTCGGTCGACGCCTCGTGGGTCCGCTTCTTCCAGGAGCTGCACGACGAAGGCGCCGCCCTGCTGCGCGACTTCAAGGGCACCGAGTGGGCCAGCCGCGACGTCAAGATCATCGGCGCCATCGATCCGGAAGCCGCCGCCGAGGCCGCCAAGAAGGCCAAGGAGGCCGCCGCCAAGGCCGCCAAGGAAGGCAAGCCGGCGCCCGCCGCCGCCGCCGACAACCGCCAGGCGGTCCTCGATTCCATCCGCGCCCTGATGATGATCCGCGCCTACCGCGTGCGCGGCCATCTCGAGGCCGACCTCGATCCGCTGGGCCTCACCAAGCGCGAGCCCCATCCCGAGCTCGACTACCGCACCTACGGCTTCACCGACGCCGACCTCGACCGCACGATCTTCATCGACAACGTGCTGGGCCTCGAGACCGCGACGCTGCGCCAGATCATCCAGATCGTGCGCGCCACCTATTGCGGCAAAATCGGCGTCGAATTCATGCACATCCAGGATCCCGACCAGAAGGCGTGGATCCAGAAGCGCATCGAATCGATCCGCAACCAGACCGACTTCACCGACAAGGGCAAGCGCGCCATCCTCGAGCGCCTGACCGAGGCCGAGGGCTTCGAGCGCTTCCTGCAGCTCAAGTACACCGGCACCAAGCGCTTCGGCCTGGAAGGCGGCGAGAGCGTCATTCCGGCGCTTGAGCAGATCGTCAAGCGCGGCGGCCAGCTGGGCGTCAAGGACGTCGCCGTCGGCATGGCCCACCGCGGCCGCCTCAACGTGCTGGCGAACTTCATGAAGAAGCCCTACCGGGCCATCTTCTCCGAGTTCCAGGGCAATCCGGCCAACCCGTCGGACGTCCAGGGCTCGGGCGACGTGAAGTACCACCTCGGCACCTCGGCCGACATCGACTTCGACGGCAACATCGTCCACCTCAGCCTGCAGGCCAACCCGTCCCACCTCGAGGTCGTCAACCCGGTGGTGGTCGGCAAGGTCCGCGCCAAGCAGACCCAGATGGGCGACACCGAGCGCAGCCAGTGCATGGGCATCCTGCTGCACGGCGACGCCGCCTTCGCCGGCCAGGGCGTGGTGCCCGAGACCATGCTGCTGTCGCAGCTCAAGGGCTATACCACCGGCGGCACCATCCACATCATCATCAACAACCAGATCGGCTTCACCACCAGCCCGCAGTACTCGCGGTCGGGCCCCTATTCGTCCGACATCGCCAAGGGCGTGATGGCGCCGATCTTCCACGTCAACGGCGACGATCCGGAGGCGGTGGTCCACGTGGCGCGCATCGCCACCGAGTTCCGCCAGGAATTCAAGACCGACGTGGTTATCGACATGGTGTGCTACCGCCGCCACGGCCACAACGAGGCCGACGAGCCGGCCTTCACCCAGCCGCTGATGTACCGCAAGATCGCCAGCCATCCGACCACCCGCGCGGTCTACGCCCGCAAGCTGGTGGCCGAGGGCACCGTTTCCGAGGCCGAGGCCAACGGCATGGTCACCTCGTTCCAGGAGCAGCTGGAGAAGGAGTTCGAGGCGGCCAAGAGCTTCAAGCCCAACAAGGCCGACTGGCTCGAGGGCCGCTGGCAGGGCCTAGCCCAACTGGCCGACGAGGAAGAGTTCCGCGAGGAGCTCACCGGCTGCCCGGCCGACCTCCTGAAGGAGATCGGCCACAAGCTGGCCGAGACCCCGGCGGACTTCAACGTCAACCGCAAGATCGTCCGTCAGCTCCAGGCCAAGAAGGAGATGATGGATACGGGCGAGGGCATCGACTGGGCCACCGCCGAGGCGCTGGCCTTCGGCAGCCTGCTGGTCGAGAACCATCGCGTGCGCCTGTCCGGCCAGGATGCCGGCCGCGGCACCTTCTCGCACCGCCACTGCCGCCTGATCGACCAGGAGAACGAGAGCCGCTACGAGCCCCTGAACCACATCCGCCCGGGCAAACAGGCGGAGTTCGAGGTGATCGACAGCCCGCTGTCGGAAGAGGCGGTGCTGGGCTTCGAGTACGGCTTCTCGCTGGCCGAGCCCAACGGCCTGACCCTGTGGGAAGGCCAGTTCGGTGACTTCGCCAACGGCGCCCAGGTCATCATCGACCAGTTCATCAACTCGGGCGAGTCCAAGTGGCTGCGCATGTCGGGTCTGGTCATGCTGCTGCCGCACGGCTACGAGGGCCAGGGTCCCGAGCACTCGTCGGCCCGCTGGGAGCGCTATCTGCAGCTGTCGGCCGAGGACAATTGGTCGGTGTGCAACATCACCACGCCCGCCAACTACTTCCACGCGCTGCGCCGCCAGATCCACCGCAACTTCCGCAAGCCGCTGGTGATCATGTCGCCGAAGTCGCTGCTGCGGCACAAGCTGGCGGTGTCCAAGCTGGCGGACCTGACCGCGGGCACCCGCTTCCACCGCGTGCTGGCCGAGACCGAGAAGCTGCAGGCCGACGCCAAGATCCGCCGCGTCATCCTGTGCTCGGGCAAGGTCTACTACGACCTGTTCGAGGAGCGGGCCAAGCGCGGCATCGACGACGTCGCCATCGTGCGCGTCGAGCAGCTCTATCCGTGGCCGAAGGACACCATCAAGCACCAGCTCGCCCGCTACCCCAACGCCGACCTGGTGTGGGTGCAGGAGGAGCCGGCCAACATGGGGCCGTGGACCTTCGTCGACCGCCGCATCGAGTACATCTGCGAGGAACTCGACATCAAGGCCAAGCGGGCGCTGTATTGCGGCCGCCGCGCCGCCGCCTCGCCGGCCACCGGTCTCTACAAGACCCACAACGCCGAGCAGGCCTGGATCGTCGAGAACGCGCTGTCGGGCGAGGCCGCCAGCCTGCCGCAGCCTTTCCGCCGCGCCACCAAGCTTTCGCGTCTGACCGCCTAGGAAGTTCGAGAGGGAACGCCAGAAAATGACGACTAAGATCACGGTGCCCGCCCTGGGCGAATCCATCAGCGAAGCCACGGTCGCGAAGTGGCTGAAGAACGTCGGCGACGCGGTCAAGGCCGACGAGCCGCTGGTCGAGCTGGAGACCGACAAGGTGACCGCCGAGGTGCCGGCTCCGGCCTCGGGCGTGCTGACCGAAATCCTCGTCGCCGCCGGCGACACCGTCGAGGTCGGCGCGGTGCTGGGCGTCATCGGCGAGGGCACTGGCAAGGCGGCCCCGGTCGTGGAGGCGGTCGCCGCCGCCCCGGCCCCCAAGGCCGCTCCGGCTGCCGCCGCCGCTCCGGCCGCGGTCGCCGCCGCGGCTCCGGCCATGCCGGCGGCCAAGAAGATCGCCGCCGAGGCCGGCCTCGACACCGGCGCCCTGGCCGGCTCGGGCAAGGGCGGCCGCGTCACCAAGGGCGACGTGCTCGAAGCCATCGCCGGCGGTGGCAAGCCCGCCGCCCCCGCCGTGCCGTCGGGCCCGCGCCCGAAGGCCGCGCTGGAGGAGCGGGTGCGCATGACCCGGCTGCGCAAGCGCATCGCCGAGCGCCTGAAGGAGGCCCAGAACTCCGCCGCCATGCTGACCACCTTCAACGAGGTGGACATGGGCGCGCTGTTCGCGGTGCGGAACCAGTACAAGGACCAGTTCGAGAAGAAGCACGGCGTCAAGCTCGGCTTCATGTCCTTCTTCGTGAAGGCCTGCATCTCGGCCCTGAAGGACTGGCCGGCCGTCAACGCCGAGATCGACGGCGAGGATCTGGTCTACAAGAACTACTACGACATCGGCGTCGCCGTCGGCACCCCCCAGGGCCTGGTGGTCCCGGTGGTGCGCAACGCCGACCAGCTGTCCTTCGCCGAGGTCGAAAAGACCATCGGCGGGCTGGGCAAGAAGGCGCGTGACGGCAAGTTGTCGATGGAAGACCTCACCGGCGGCACCTTCACCATTTCCAACGGCGGCGTCTACGGCTCGCTGATGAGCACCCCCATCCTCAACACGCCCCAGTCGGGCATCCTGGGGATGCACAAGGTGCAGCAGCGCCCGATGGTCATGCCCGACGGCAAGATCGAGGCGCGGCCGATGATGTACCTGGCGCTGTCCTACGACCACCGCATCATCGACGGCCGCGAGGCGGTGTCGTTCCTGGTGCGCGTCAAGGAGTGCATCGAGGACCCGCAGCGCATCCTGCTGGACATGTGATCCGGACAGGGGCCCCGCATGGCGGGGCCCCTTTTCATTGCCAAGAATAAGCCTCAAGGACATCGGACTATGAGCGAGAACTCGTTTGACGTTGTTGTCATCGGCGGCGGCCCCGGCGGCTACGTCGCGGCCATCCGCGCGGCCCAGCTCGGCCTCAAGACCGCCTGCGTCGAGAAGCGCGGCGCCCTGGGCGGCACCTGCCTCAACGTCGGCTGCATCCCCTCCAAGGCGCTGTTGGCCGCCTCCCATCATTTCGAGGCCGCCGGCCATGAGCTCGGCGCCTTCGGCGTCAAGGTCGGCAAGCTCGACCTCGACCTCGGCACCATGATGGGCCACAAGGACAAGGTGGTCTCCGACAACACCAAGGGCATCGAGTTCCTGTTCAAGAAGAACAAGGTGACCTACGTCGTGGGCGCCGGCGCCATCGCCGCCCCCGGCCAGGTCAAGGTCACCGGCAAGGACGGCGAGCAGACCATCGCCGCCAAGGCGATCATCATCGCCACCGGCTCCGACGTCACCCCGCTGCCCGGCGTCGAGATCGACGAGGAGGTCATCGTCTCCTCCACCGGCGCTCTGGCCCTGCCCAAGGTGCCGAAGTCCATGGTCGTCATCGGCGGCGGCGTCATCGGCCTCGAGCTCGGCACCGTGTGGCGGCGCCTGGGCACCGAGGTGACCGTGGTCGAGTACCTGGACCGCATCCTGCCGTTCAACGACGGCGAGGTGTCCAAGACCATGCAGAAGATCCTCACCAAGCAGGGCATGGCCTTCAAGCTGGGCACCAAGGTCACCAAGGTGGTCAAGAAGGGCAACGCCGCCACGCTCACCGTCGAGCCCGCCGCCGGCGGCGCCGCGGAAGAGATCAAGGCCGACGTCGTGCTGGTGGCCATCGGCCGCAAGCCCTACACCGAGGGCCTCGGCCTCGAGACCGTCGGCGTCAAGACCGACAAGCGCGGCTTCATCGAGGTCGACCACAACTTCCAGACCAACGTCCCCGGCGTCTTCGCCGTCGGCGACGTGATCGGCGGCGCCATGCTGGCGCACAAGGCGGAGGAGGAGGGCGTGGCTCTCGCCGAGCTGCTGGCCGGCCAGCGTCCGCACGTCAACTACGACGCCATCCCGTCGGTGGTCTACACCTGGCCGGAAGTGGCCTCGGTGGGCAAGACCGAGGAGCAGCTCAAGGCCGAGGGCGTCGCCTACAAGGCCGGCAAGTTCCCGTTCTCCGCCAACGGCCGCGCCCGCTCGATGAACGAGACCGAGGGCTTCGTCAAGGTGCTGGCCGACGCCGCCACCGACCGCATCCTCGGCGCCCACATCGTCGGCCCGGCGGCCGGCGACCTCATCGCCGAGCTGGTGCTGGCCATGGAATTCTCGGCCTCGTCCGAGGACGTGGCGCGCACCAGCCACGCCCATCCGGCGCTCGGCGAGACCGTCAAGGAGGCCTGCCTGGCCGTGCTCGGCCGCGCCCTCCACGTCTGATCGGCGTCTTACGAAGGGCCCCCCTTCCCGCGCGGGAAGGGGGGTTTTTCATGCGCCACCCTGTGATCCCGCCGACCAACGGGAGGAGGGACCTCGTGCGGCGCCGCCGGCATTGGGCGGGACGCGCGGGTGACGGTAACCGTCACCCCGCCCGGTGGACGACCGTGCCCAGTTGGTTCAGCAGGCCCAGCACCTCGTGGCTGGCGTCGTTCAGCCGGTCCATTTCGGCCAGCGCCTCGTCGACGCGACCGGCGGCGTGCAGTTCGAGCGCCTTGCGGCCGTGGTCGTGGACCCGCTGGTGCGGCTCGATCAGGCGCCCGTAGGCGGGATGGCTGCGGATGGTTGCGTCGTCGACCGCATCGTACCAGCGGCCGAGGCGGCAGGTGTGATGGGTGGCCAGCTTGTCGGCGCTGAGATTGCTGCGGTCGAGCAAGCGGTCGATGACGCTGCGCTTGAACCGGACATGGTCGTTCTTGGCCACCTCGACCACCGCGTTGGGCCCGGCGCCGGCGGCGAAGTCCTCGACGCGCTTGTCGAGCACGGTGCTCGCCTTGTTCATGGCTTCGAGCACCGCGGTGACCTCGTCGTAATTGCGGTGCGACAGGTCGGCCATGCGGGCGGCGCCCGAGGCGATCTCCTGGCTGGCCGCCTTCTGCTGAGCGAGGATGGTGGCGATTTCCCGCATGTTACCGGTGACGCCATCGACCCGGCCGGCGATGGCATCGAGGCTGCCGGTGACGCTTTCCACCGCGCCGCGACCGTCCTGCGCCGCCGTCCGGCTCTGCCGCATGGCGATGACCGCCGCCGCCATGTCCTCCTTCAAGGCGCCGATGCGGCCGCGGATGTCCTCGGTCGCCCGGGCGGTCTGGTTGGCCAGCCCCTTGACCTCGGCCGCCACCACCGCGAAGCCCTTGCCGGCCTCACCGGCGCGGGCCGCCTCGATGGTGGCGTTCAAGGCCAGCAGGTTGGTCTGGCTGGCGATCGCCTCGATCTGGTCGATGATCATGCCGATCTGGCCCGAGGCCTCGGCCAACGCCTCGATCTTGCCGGCGACGTCGGCCACCGAATCCATCAGTGAATCCATCACCGAGCGGGCGCGGCTGGCCGCATTCACCCCCTCGCGCGCCGCCTGCTCGGCGTCGCCCGCCTCGGCGGCGGCGATGTCGGAATTGCTGGCGATGGTGTTGACCGAGGCCACCAGCTCCTCGATGGCGGCGGCAATGGCCTGGCTCTCATGCGCGGCCTTGCGCACGTCCCCCATCATCTTGGCCAGCACCACGCCGGCCTCGTTGCTCTGGATGGCGGCCTCGACCACGCCTTCCAGCTGGGTCTGCATGCCGTCCCGCAGGCGGGCCTGCCCCTGTTCCAGCTCGGCTACCGTCTGGGCCTGGCGCAGCTCCAGCTCGTCGAGGGCGCGCGCATTGGCCTGCACCGCGGCGACCGCCCGCATCATGCTGCCGATCTCGTCGCGGCGCCCAAGCCCGGGAAGGTCGAACGTGAAATCGCGGCGGGCGATGCGGTCCATGGCGCCGGTCACCTGGCGGATCGGGCCGGTGACCCCACGGGCGATCACCGCGCCCAGCAGCGAGGCGAACAGCACCGCCCCGCCGGCCAGGGTGAGCAGGGTGGTCCGCACCGCTGCCATCTGCGCGGCATAGTGCCCGCCATCCATCACCATCTCCACGACGCCGAGCGGGCTGCCGCCGTAATCGGCCACCGCCCTGACCAGGATGGCCCGCCGGCTGCCGCCGCTCTCGACGGCCCGCACCACCGGCGTGCCGGCCAGCGCCGCCCGCAATTCGTCCTCGGTCGCCCAGGCGCGGTCGAGCGTGCCCGCGAACGCCTTGAAGCCGGAACCCTGGGGCACGTGCAAGGCGACGTCGACGTTGTAGGCCTGCTTGAACGCGGTGAAGAACGGCTGGCCGAACGACAGTCCGAACTCCACCGAGCCCACATGCCGGCCCTCCTGGAACAGCGGCACGATGCCGCGCACCCCCAGACCGGCCCGTCCGTATTCGAGGCCGCGCGTCGGCACCTTGGCGGCATTGGTGCGCACCACCGTCTGGCGGATCGAGGAGAGGTCGTCGCCGAATTTCTCGGGCTGGTGGACCCTGAGGAACGAGATGGCCGGGGGCTGGTGGAACTGGAATTGCTCGACAGCGTAGGTGTCGCGCAGTTGGGCGAAGTCGCCGACGAACATGGCGGCGAGCCCGGCGCGGTCGCCGCTGGCGGCCAGGCGGCGCACCTCCGGCAGGCCGGCAACCACGGCCGCCATGCTCTCGGCCTGGCCGGCCGAGGCCTTGATGGAATCGATCAGCTGGTCGTAGCGGCCGAGCAACTCGCGCTCCTCCGCCTGATGGACCAGCGCATCAAGGTACTTGTCGAGGGCGAAGCCGATCAACACGGCGGTCGCCATCGACACTGCCACCAATCCGGCCCCGAACCGAACCGCGATCCCCAAGCGCATGCGTCTTCCCCAAAAAAGGTCATCGTCCCGGGGGCGTACTATAGCCACACGCGCTGTGGGGGAAATCGGGGGAAGGCCTTAGCACGCCGAGCGGGCTACGACCTCACCGCTTCGGCCATGCCGGGAACAACCGGGTGACGGGTTGGGTCCGCGCCGGCCCTCGATCAACGCTGCCGGTTCGGCTAGGGTAGGGGATGATCCGCATCGTCCTTGCCCTGTGCGCCGCCGAGGTCCTGACCATGGCGGGCATGTTCGCCTTCCCGGCGCTGCTGCCCGAGTTCACCGCATCCTGGGGCCTCAGCGCCACCGAGGCGGGCTGGATCTCGGGCATCACCTTCGCCGGCTATGCGGTGGCGGTGCCGCTGCTGTCGGCCCTGACCGACCGTGTCGACGCCCGCCGGGTCTTTCTCGCCGGCATCGCGGTGGCGGGGCTCGCCGCCCTGGGCTTCGGGCTGGCGGCCGAGGGCTTCTGGTCGGCGATGCTGTTTCGCGCCTTGGGCGGGGTGGGGCTGGCCGGCACCTACATGCCGGGGCTCAAGGCCCTGGTGGACCGCACGTCGGGACCGTCGCAGCCGCACTGGATGAGCTGGTACACCGCCAGCTTCTCGCTGGGGACCAGCGCCTCGTTCCTGTTCGCCGGCTGGGCCGCCGACGCCTTCGGCTGGCGCGCCGCCTTCGTGCTGTCGGCCGTGGCCTGCCTGGGCGGCATTGCCCTGGTCGTGGCGATTGTGCGCCCCGTCACGCCGCCGCCGGCGCCGCGGGCCGCCCTCCTCGACCTGCGCCCGGCCTTCGCGAACCGCCCGGTGATGGGCTATGTGCTGGGCTACGCCGCCCACATGTGGGAGCTGTTCGGGCTGCGCAGCTGGATGGTCGCCTACCTGGCCTTCGCCCTGTCGCTGGCTCCCGCCGCCCGGGGACCCTCGCCGACCACCGCCGCCATGCTGTCGTCGCTGGTCGCCATGGCCGCCAGCATCGGCGGCGCCTCGCTGGCGATCCGCTTCGGCCGGCGGCGGCTGTGCATCCTCTCTGCCCTGGCCTCGGCGGCCACCGCCCTCGTGCTGGGATTCGCGGCGCCGCTGCCCTACCTCGCCGTGGTGTTCCTCATGGTGGCCTATAACGGCCTGGTGCAGCTCGATTCCGCCTCGCTCACCACCGGGGCGGTCCTGGAAGCCGATCCGGGGCGGCGCGGCGCCACCATCGCGGTCCATTCCCTGATCGGCTTCGGCGCCGCCTTCGTCGGCCCCCTCGCTTTCGGCCGCGTGCTCGATGCCGCCGGCGGTACCGGCTCGGTCATGGGCTGGGGGCTGGCCTTCGCCTCCCTCGGGCTCGTATCCGCCCTCGGACCGATCGCCCTCAGGCGCCTGGTTCCCGGGCGATAGCCTGCAGCCCCTCGCGGTAGCTGGGGTATTTCAGGCGCACGCCCAGTTCCGTCTTCATGCGGTCGTTCCGCACCCGCTTGTTGTCGGCGTAGAAGCTGAGCGCCATCGGCGACAGCGTCGCCTTGGCCTCGTCCCACGCCACCACCGGGGGGACGGGCCGGCCGAGCAGGGAGCAGGCATAGGCCACCACCTCCTGCGGCGGGGCGGGATCGTCGTCGCAGACGTTGTAGATGGCGCCGGGGCGCGGCCGGTCGATCGAGGCCAGCACGGTCTGGGCGATGTCCTCGACATGGATGCGGCTGAACACCTGCCCGGGCTTGTCGATGCTTCTCGCGGTGCCGTCGCGCACGTTGTCGAGGGCCGAGCGCCCGGGGCCGTAGATCCCCGCCAGGCGGAAGACGTGCACCGGCAGCCCGCTGGCCAGCCACTGCGCCTCCGCCTGGGCGCGTCGGCGCGAGCGGTCGAGCGTGGGGGCGGGCGGCGTGTCCTCGTCGACCCAGCCGCCGCCGTGGTCCCCGTAGATGCCGGTGGTGGACAGATAGCCGGCCCAGGCCAGGTCGAGCCCCGCGAGGGCCGGCCCCATCAGGTCGAGCACCGGATCGCCGAGGGTATCGGGCGGCACCGAGGACAGAACGTGGGTGACGCCGTCCAGCGCCGACGCGGGCAGCGGGTGATCGCGGTCGAACGCATGGACGGTGATCCCGGGCAGGTCGACCGCCTCGCCCGAGCGCGTGGTGCCGGCCACCTGCCAGCCGCGTTCCGCCAGCCGTCTGGCGATGACCCGGCCGGAGAAACCGAGGCCGAAGAGGAAGAACCGCGGTTGCATAATCATCGTCTCCCTTGCCATGGGCGCCCGTCCGTCACACTAATGGCGCATTGTCGTGCTTCCAAGAGTGCCATGATCCGTCCCCGCCCCGCCGCCGCCATCATCGCCGCCGCCGTCATCGTAGCCGCCTTCCCCGCCATTGCGCAGAATGCGGCGCCCGGCCCGCGCCCGGCCACCCTCGACGGCCCCCAGGCCTATCGCGCCTGCCTCGGCCTGGCCAAGAGCAACCCCGAGCAGGGGTGGGAGGAGGCGCTGGCCTGGCAGTCGCTGGGGGGCGGCGAGGCGGCGCGCCATTGCAGCGCGGTGGCGCTGATCGGTCTCAAGAAGTACGCCGAGGCGGCGAGCCGGCTGGAGACGCTGGCCAACGAGAGCAAGCGCGATGATGCCAGCCGCGCCGAAATCTTCGCCCAGGCGGCGCAGGCGTGGCTGATGGATGGCAAGGTGGGCCGCGCCGATTCGGCGCAGCGCGCCGCCCTGACCCTGTCGCCGGGCAACCCCGACATCCTGCTGGACCATGCGGTGCTGATGGCCCAGATCGGCCATTACGCCGAGGTGGTAAACATCCTGTCCGACGTGCTGCGCCGCCAGCCCAACCGCGTCGAGGCGCTGACGCTCAGGGCCAGCGCGTTGCGCTATGTCGAGAACCTCACCGGGGCCGAAGACGACATCCGCCAGGCCATCGAGCTTGACCCCGAATTCCCCGATGCCCTGCTGGAGCGCGGCATGCTGCGGCGGCTGAAGGGCGATGACGCCGGCGCGCGCGAGGACTGGCTGAAGGCCATCGCCCTGCAGCCGGACGGGCCGACCGCCGACACCGCCCGCCGCAACATTGAGAAGATGGATGTGAAGGTGAACGATGCAGAGCCGCCCCGCCCACGAAATCAACGCCGGTAGCTTCGTCTATTTCGAGGTGGCCGGCCGCCGCACCCTGTGCCTCAAGGTCGAGCGCGAGGGCAAGGACCACACCAACCATTTCCTGGTGCCGCTCGACCCGCTCGATGATCGCCGGACGCTGGCCCTGCACTACATCGACCCCGAGGTCGACCTGGTCCCGGTCGACGGCGTCACCCTCGACGTCGCCGAAGGAGCCGCCAAGGTGGCGCCGGAGGTCGGGGACATGTTCCTCAACCACGTGGGTGCCATGCTCAAGGTGCTGGACGGCTATCAGTCGCAGCGGCTCTACAGCTACGTCGACGTAACCCGTGGAACCGTCAAGCCGCGCATGGAGCACCACATCCAACACCTGCTGCACTGGGCGGTGACCCGGATCTGAGTCACAATTGCCCGGTTTTGTGCCAATCACGTTAAATAACCGGTGCTTCACCGAAAGTTGTCGACAGGCCGAATCCGCGTTTGTTACCGTGCCGTATTGGCGATTTTCGCGGACGGTGATCCAGTGCACCTCGGTCGAGCGCCCGTTTCTTCCACCCATCCGCCCGCACCTGCGGGACCCGGGCGTTCGTTTCGCCATCTTTTGTCCAAGGCCTTCCCGTCGGGAAGGCCTTTGTCGTTTCCGCGTCCCCCATCACAGCGAGGGAGATGAGCATGGCCAAGCGTGCCCAGCGCAATGCCCAGCAATCGAAGTCGGATCCGGTCGTCGCCCTTTATCCCGTCGAAGCGGAGTGGACCCCGCTCGACGGCGAGCCCCATCGCGATCAGAGCTACGTGCGCAAGGTGCGCCCGCAGAGCGAAGGCCAGCAGCGCCTCATCCAGGCCATCCGGAGCCACAATCTCTCGGTGGCGCTCGGGCCGGCGGGAACCGGCAAGACCTATCTCGCCATCTCGGCGGCGGTCGAGGCCTTCGAAGAGGGCACGGTCTCGCGCATCATCCTGTCGCGGCCGGCGGTGGAGGCGGGCGAATCGCTGGGCTTCCTGCCCGGCGACCTGCAGGAGAAGCTGGCCCCCTACCTGCGCCCGCTCTATGACGCGCTGTCTGACCGTCTCGGCGGCAAGCGGCTGCGGGCGCTGCTGGCCGACGGCTCCATCGAGATCGCCCCGATCGCCTACATGCGCGGCCGCACCCTCAACAACGCCTTCGTGGTGATCGACGAGGCGCAGAACTGCACCTACGGACAGATCAAGATGCTGCTGACCCGGCTGGGCTGGCATTCCACCATGGTGCTGACCGGCGATCCCGATCAGTCGGACCTGCTGCCGGGGCTGTCGGGCCTGGCCGAGATCGCGACGCGCCTGCGGTCGCTGCCCGAGGTGGCGGTGGTCGATCTCGACGAGGCCGACATCGTGCGCCATCCCCTGGTGGCCAGCATGCTGACGGTGCTCTAGCCCAGGGCCCGCCGGGCCGGCGTCCAGTGGGTCGGCAGGACCTCCCATCCGTGCCGACGCGCCGCCATCTCGAGCCGCGGGTCGCCCTTGACCGCAGCGGGGGCTCCCACGGCCGAGAGCATGGGCAGGTCCGAGATGTCGTCGCCATAGCCGGCGCAGGCCGCGGCCGAACAGCCGTCGGCGGCCAGGAAGGCGGTGATCGCCTCGACCTTGCCGGCGCCGATGGTCTGATTGCGGATCCGCCCGGTGTAGTGCTCGTCCTCGATCTCCATGTCGGTGGCCAGGATATGCTTCACCCCCAGGCGCCGGCCGATGGGGCGGAGCAGCGCCGGGAACGACCCCGAGACGAACACCGGTTGGAGCCCGTCCCGCCGGTGCCGCTCCAGCCGCTCGACCACCGGCAGGTGGAAGAGGTGGGGAAGGCTGCGGTCGATGTGGGCGAACCACCGCTCGGCGGCATGGTCGACCGCCGCCACCGAACGCCCGGCGAAATGGGCGTAGTAGCGGCGGTTCATCTCCTCGCGGCTGGCGCCTTGACGGGTCAGGCGCCCCATCTCCGCCTCGAACAGCGCCCGTTCCCGGGCGCTGTTCTCTGCCGTCGCATACCAGAAATCCTGGAAGCTCAGCATGCTCTTGAGGGAGATCAGGGTGCCGTCGACGTCGAAGAACGCGTAGCCCATCACGCCGCCTCCGACACGCGCGCGCGGAGCGATGCGCGGGCTTGCGCGGCGACCGCCACGTGGGTGTTGACGGCCTCGCGCGCCAGCCCGGCTTCCATGCGGGTGATCCGCGCGTCCTTGACCACGGTGAAGGTGCCCGAGATCACCGCCGCCTCGTCGCCGCATTGTTCGACCGCCACGTCGACGGTGAAGCGCTGCCGGCCCGGCGTGGGGTCGACGTTGCGCACCCGGTACACCAGGCGCGCGTCGACGGGGAAGACGAAGCGCTTGTAGCGGGCCGACAGGTCGTCGAACACGAAGTAATAGCGGGTGCCGTCGTCGGGGAGATAGAACATCTCCGTCACCGCGAGGAACGACTGCCGCGCCGCTTCGATCAGCAGCATGCCCTGCAGGTGCTGGCCGGTCTGATGGTCGGCCATCAGCTCGCAATCCTCGTCGACCAGCAGGTCCAGCTCGAACGTGTCCTCGGACAGCCGCCGCGGCGCCGAGATCACGGTGTTGGACGCCTGATGCTTGTGCGAGCGCCGGCCGTCGGCACGCGGTGACCGCGCCCGCCACAAATCGAGGTCAAACTCGCCGGCATGGGGGGACCTGACGGCAAGACTCTCGACCTCGGCCATATCGCTTTCGCCCAGTCCCTGACCAGGAACCAAGACAATACGCTGATGGTGAGGGATCGCCAGCTGAGGCAGCGAGAGAAGTCCTCGTAGCTGTGACAGAGTAATCGTGTCTGGATTCGCAGCAAATGCTGAAAATTTGTCCCCGACTACGAGCAAATATTTTTCGTCGTGCATGTGAAGCTCTCCGCAATTAAGGTGATGGCAGGAACAGCACGGAAAAGGGGTTTGTTATGGTGGGCAGAGCCGCCTAAGTTGTGACCACCCCAGACCGCTTCTACGTGGAAGTCTGCCATCGCCTCAAGTCGTGAGTCGGCAATACCGGGTTGAGAAAACCGTTCTACTAATGGTGTATGTTGGATGATACTCTCAAAAGTTTTTTTGATCAGAGTTGGCACATCTAAGTATTGGCGTTTTAGATCTAGGTTGCCCCCAGGTTTGGTATGGTTTGACAAGACCACCCAGTGCGTTAATGTTTTGTCTCTCCGAGCCTTTGGACGGCGGTGATGTTTCGGGCAAAGTGGGCGGCGTTGGTTGTGGCCTTTCTGCTGGCTTCCGGTCCGGCCGCGCGGGCCGCCGACCTGCGCTTCATCAGCGTCGACGCGCCGCCCTGGGGCGGATACGACACGGCGGGCGAACCGACCGGCGCCTTCCCTGACATCGTGCGCGAGATCGAACACCGCACCGGCCACCACGTCGCCGTGTCGCTGCAAAGCCTTGCCCGCATCGAGCGCGACCTGGAGACCGGGGAGCAGGACTGCACCATCCTGCTGTGGAACGAGGCGCGCGCCCGCTATGTCGACCGCGGCGACGACGTCTACATGATGACCTTCGGGGTGATTGCCGCCGCCGGAATCCCGCTGCGCAAGTACGAGGATCTGCACCGCCTGACCGTCTCGGTGGTGCGCAACCTGTCCATCGACCCGCGCTTCGACCAGGATGCCGCCGTGCGCAAGGACTTCGACAAGGACTACGAGATCGGGGTCAAGAAGATCGCCCACCGGCGGCTGGACGGCATCGCCGGCGCCATCCCCACCATCCTGTGGATCGCCAAGCAGAGCGGGCTGTCCGACCGCCTCGGCGACCGCCTGGTCCTCACCCGAATCCCGCTGGCCCTCCAGTGCTCCAAGCGCTCGCCACAGATCGGCCGCATCGGCGAGATCAATGCCGCCATCCAGGCCATCCGCGCCGACGGCACGCTGGGGCGCATCCTCAACGAACACGGTTATTTCTGATCCCCGCCACGGCCGATCCGCCTCGGGCCGGCATGCAGCCAAAGTCGCGCGACAAACGGGTCTTCTCGATTTACAGTAGGTCCGCACTCGCGAGATCGAGCAGGCGGAGGGGATCCGTGAATAGCATCGTCGTGGAAGCAATCGCCCGGCGCGCCAGCCGGCCGGCGGTTCAGCCACAGCCGCGCTTCGGCCTGGCCGGGCAGCGCATCGGCTTGCGGCTGCTCACCTGGATCGTGGCGTTCAGCTCGCTGGTGACCCTGATGTCGACGCTGACCCAGCTGTGGTTCGATTACCGCCGGGACGTCGGCGCGATCGAGGAGCGCCTCACCGAGGTGGAGCGGAGCTACCTCGGCAGCCTGGCCGGCAGCCTATGGCACGTGGACGTCGACCAGTTGCGGCTGCAGCTTGTCGGCATGCTCCGCCTTCCCGACCTGCAATTCCTGGAAGTGCGCGAAACGGCGCCCAGCGTCGAGCGGCCGCTGGTGGTGGCGGTGGGCGACCGGGCGCGGCGCTCCGCCATCGCCCGCGAATACCCGATCACCTACGACGACCGCGGTACCATCCGTCCGATCGGCACGCTCTATGTGCAGGCGACCCTCGACAACGTCTACGCCCGCCTCGTCGACACCGCCGTCATCATCCTGGTCAGCCAGGGGATCAAGACCTTCGTGGTGTCGCTGTTCATCCTCTATCTCGTCCACATGATGGTGACCCGGCATCTCGTCGCCATCGCCCGCTTCGTCGGCGATTACGACGTCAACGGGCCGACCCGCCTGCTGCATCTCGACCGCGCCAGCCCGCAGACCCCCGACGAGCTCGACCGCATGGTCGGCGCCTTCAACGCGATGGTCTCCAGCCTCGAACATGCCAATGCCGACCTCAAGGCGGTCAATGCCGCGCTGGAGCAGGACATCCTGGCGCGCAAGAAGGCCGAGGAGGAGGTGTCGCGGCTCAATGCCGCCCTGGAATTCCGGGTGCGCCAGCGCACCGCCGAGCTGGAGGCGGCCAATTCCGAGCTCGCCTCGTTCAGCTACTCGGTATCCCACGACTTGCGCGCGCCGCTGCGGCGGATCGAAGGGTTCAGCCAGATGCTGGCCGACGGCTGCGCCGAGGCGCTCGACGCCAACGGCCGTCATTACCTCGACCGCATCCGCGCGGGGTCGCGTGAGATGGCCGACATGGTGGACAGCTTCCTGAAACTGTCGCGCGCCACCCGCGGCGAGCTGACGGTCGAGCCGCTGGACCTCTCGGAAATGGCCCGCGACATCCTGGCCCGCCTGGCCGAGAAGGAGCCCGAACGCCGGGTCATGCTGACCGTCGCCGCCAACGTTCGCGCCGAGGGGGACCGCCGCCTGATGGCGGTGGCGCTGGGCAACCTGCTGGAAAACGCCTGGAAATACAGCCGCAAGACCGACGTCGCCATCATCGAGTTCGGGGCCGAGCGGGGCGGCGAGCATCCGGTCTTCTTCGTGCGCGACAACGGTGCCGGCTTCGACCAGGCCTTCGTCGACCGCCTGTTCACCCCGTTCCACAGGCTGCACAAGGCCGAGGAGTTCGAGGGCACCGGCATCGGCCTGGCCACGGTCCAGCGCATCGTGGCGCGCCATGGCGGGCGGGTGTGGGCCGAGGGCACGGTCGGCCACGGGGCCACCTTCAGATTCACCTGCTGGGAGGAGAGAGGACAGGATGAGCGGGCAACCGATCCTACTGGTCGAGGATAATCCCGACGACGTCGAGCTGACCATGCTGGCGTTCCGGCGCAGCCGCATGGCGAAGGAGCTCAGGGTCGTTTACAGCGGCGAGGAGGCCATCGACTACCTGTTCGCCCAGGGTCAGTACGCCGGCCGCAACCGCTCAGAGCTGCCGGCCCTCGTCCTGCTCGACCTCAAGCTGCCGGGGCTGGGCGGCCTCGACGTGCTGCGGCGCATCCGCGAGAACCCCGACACCAAGCGCATTCCGGTGGTGATCCTGACCACCTCGGACGACGAGACCGACGTGGTGGCCGGCTACAATCTCGGGGTCAACAGCTACATCCGCAAGCCGGTGGATTTCGGCTCCTTCGTCGGGGTTGTCGACCAGCTCGGGCTCTATTGGCTGGTGGTCAACACGCCGCCGCCGGTGTGAACGGGGGGCCGGCCTGATGACCAAGCCCCTGCGCGTTCTGATCGTCGAGGATTCGGCCGATGACGCCGAGCTGATGGTGGCGGCGCTGACGCGTGCCGGCTTCGCCGTCCAGGCGACGCGCGTCGATGCTCGTCCCGAACTGCAGGCGGCCCTGGCCAGCGGCGAGTGGGACGTGGTGCTGTCCGATTGCCGCATGCCGGCCCTGACCGCCGAACAGGCGCTGTCGGACGTGCTGGCCACCGGCAAGGACTTGCCGGTCATCATCCTGTCCGGGGTGGTGCGCCCCGAAGACGCGGTCTCGCTGCTCAAGCAGGGGGCGCACGACTTCATCGGCAAGGAGACCCTGTCCCGCCTGGGCCCGGCGGTGGAACGGGAGCTGCGCGAAACGGCCGGCCGCGCCGGGCGGCGCGTCGCCGAGGAGCGCCTGCGCACCCTGTCGCTGGCGGTGGAGCAAAGCCCGGTGTCGGTGGTCATCACCGACCGCGACGGCATCATCCGCTACGTCAATCCGAGATTCGAGCAGGTGACCGGCTATCCCGCCGAGGACGCGCTCGGGCGCCATCTCAATTTCACCGGCGACGACGATTCCGCCGCCGATTTGTGGCCGACGCTGCGGGCGGGCCGCGAGTGGCGCGGCGAGGTGTCCGGCCGCCGCAAGGATGGAAGCCTCATCTGGGAGCGGGTGAGCGTGTCGCCGCTGACCGACGACCACGGCGCGGTCATCCACTTCGTGGCGGTCAAGGAAGACGTCACCGTCCAGCGCATGAAGGAGCGCGACCTGCACGGCGCGCTCGAGAAGCTGACCGAGAGCAACACCGAGCTGGAGCGCTTCGCCTACATCGCCTCGCACGACCTGCAGGAACCGCTGCGCACCATCACCCTCTACGCCCAGCTGCTCGAGCGCCAATTCGGCGGCCGGCTCGGCGGCGCCGCCGACCAGTACCTGGAGTTCATGGTGGGGGCGGCCCGCCGGATGCACACCCTGATCAACGACCTGCTGGCCTACTCGCGCATCACCGGCAAGGGGACGCCCTTCTCGCTGGTCCAGGCGGGCGAGGCCTGCGCGGCGGCCCTGGCCAGCCTCCAGGACAGCGTGCGGGAAGCCGACGCCGTGATCCAGGTCGATCCCCTGCCCGAAGTGATCGCCGACGCCGTCCAGCTCGTGCAGGTATTCCAGAACCTGGTCGGCAACGCGCTGAAATTTCGCCGTCCCGGCATCCGGCCGCAGATCCGCATCTCAGCCGGCCGGGAGGACGGCGCCTGGGTATTTTCGGTCGCCGACAACGGCATCGGGCTCGAGCAGAGCGACCAGGACGTCTTCGAGATCTTCCGCCGGCTGCACACGTCGCAGGCCTACCCCGGCACCGGTATCGGCCTGGCCATCTGCAAGCGCATCGTCCAGCACCATAACGGCCGCATCTGGGTGACCTCGACGCCCGGCGAGGGCGCCACCTTCCATTTCACGCTCGCGGGCGCCGAGGCGGGCGCGGGATCGGCCTGACCCGTCCTTGGTCCGCAGCGCCTCCGCCGTCTGGCCTCCTCCCTGGCCTCGGTCCCGTTCCGCACCAGGAGCGCCCGCATCCCGGCGCGCCGCTGCCGTGCGGATCAGTTCCCCGACCTCTTCCACCGACAGCCACGGCCGGCCGGCGTGGACCATGCTGTGGCAGTTGGAGCACAGCAGGGCGAGGTCATCGAGCTTCGTCGTCTCTCCCGGACGCAATTGGTGCACCGGCTTGCGGTGATGGACCTCGATGAAGCCCTTGCCGCGCTCGCCGTACGCCCGTTCGAAATCGAAGCCGCACGCCTCGCAGACCAGCCCGGTGCCGGCCGTTGCCGCCGCCGCCTTCTTGGCCTCGACCAGCTTGCGGTTGCGCTCGCGGCTCTTGTGGACGCGGATGAGAACCCGCCCCTCCTCACCCTCGGTGAACCCTCCCTCGTTGGCGGCAAGCACGGCTCCCCGCAGGGCGGGCGGGGGGGTGCACGGCGGCTCGCCGGCCGCCACCGCCACGATCCCGCCGAGCGGCAGGGTGTCTTCCAGGCCGATGGTCAACACTTCGGCGATGTCGGCGTAACTCGCCCCCAGCCGGGTGAGGTCGGAGGCGATGGCGGAGATCGTCCATCCCGTGGCCCAAAGCCGTTCCAGGCGGCGCATCTTCGCGGGGTCCAGGTGCGTCACGGCCAACCACTCCCGGTTTACCGACGGCGATAACCCACATACCCCATTGCGACGAGCGAAGCGATAATTTTCTATTAAAAAACGAAATCTCGCGCCGGGATCGGCAGCGATGGACTCGGACAAGGCGTGGCGTCATCCTGCGGCCATGATCCCCATCACCCGCCGCATCTCCCTGGACGAACGCGAGATCGAGGAGAGCTTCGCCCGCTCGTCCGGCCCGGGTGGTCAGAACGTCAACAAGGTGGAGACGGCGGTGCAGCTGCGTTTCGACGTGCGCAACTCGCCCAGCCTGCCCGACGAGGTCAAGGCTCGCCTGGAAAAGCTCGCCGGCCGCCGCCTCACGCTGGACGGCGTGCTGATCGTCACCGCCCAGGAACACCGCAGCCAGGACCGCAACCGCGCCGAGGCGCTGGCCAAGCTGGTGGATCTGGTCCGCGAGGCGGCCAAGCCCCCGCCACCCAAGCGCAAGGCCACCAAGCCGACCAAGGGCAGCCAGCAGCGGCGCATGGACAGCAAGAGCAAGCGCGGCGCCATCAAGGCCATGCGGGGATCGAAGGGGTTCGACTGAGAGGCCCCCCTGTCATCCCGAGGAGCACAGCGACGAGGGACCTCGTACGGAACAGGGAGACCGGGCGGCGGGCCCATGAGATCCCTCGCGTTGGCTCGGGATGACACCTGTGTTTCGGTGCACCGCCATGGACCCTCGGGTCAAGCCCGAGGGTGACGACGGCCCGAGGGTGACGACGGAAGGGAGGGCCCAAGCCCACCTCTACGCCACGTCGCCCAGATCGTCGCCATCGGCGGGGGCGTCGGGGTTGCCGGGGGCGGTTTCCCAGCCGAGCGCCGGCAGCAGCAGGGCGCGGTTGCCGTAGGTGTCGGCGCGGGTGACGACCAGGCCGCGCTCCTCCATGTAGGTCAGCAGCACGCGGCCGCGGCGCGGCGAGCGGCTGCCGCGGGCGCGGGCGATCTCGGCGTCGGACGGGCAGGGCAGGCTGTCGAGCGCGGCGCGGGCCAGCAGCAGGTAGACGCCGTGGATGTCCTCGGGCAGATCCGAGGCGAAGGCCACCGCCTTTTCCCATTCCGGGCTGGCGGCGTCGCCGACGCCCGCCCGGGCCGAGGCGAGTTTGCGGCGGAAGGCGGCGAGGTCGACCATGCGGCCGTTGATGCGATGGGCGCGGCAGCGCACCAGGAAGTCCTGGTACAGCACCGCCACCGAGCGGTAGGGCGCCTCGGGGTCGGCCAGCACCTCACGCAGCACGTCGTCCAGCGAGGGACGCTCGCCGGCCGGCTCCTCGGGTTCCTCGGGCATGGCGGCGCGGGCCTGGGTCAGCGCGCTCAGCACGTCCACGGTGGTCGGCTGCGGCGGCGGCCGGTAGACGGGGCGGGCGGCGGGCAGCTCGAACTCCCCGGCCTTGAGGATGAGGTCGCGGGCGTCCTCGGGCTGGGTCTGGGGCAGCGGCATCAGCCGGGGGCTGCCGGCGCGGGCCTGGGTCTGCACGTCGCCGATGCGGATGGGCAGCGGCCGGCGCGCCATGGCGGGCCCGAGCGCCACGAAATGGCCGCGGTCGAGGTCGCGGAACATCTCGGCCTGGCGCCGCTCCATGCCGAGCAGGTCGGCGGCGCGCGCCATGTCGATGTCGAGGAAGGTGCGGCCCATCAGGAAGTTGGAGGCCTCGGCCGCCACGTTCTTGGCCAGCTTGGCCAGGCGCTGGGTGGCGATGACGCCGGCCAGCCCGCGCTTGCGCCCGCGGCACATCAGGTTGGTCATGGCGCCCAAGGACACCTTGCGGGCCTCGTCCGACACCTCGCCGGCCGCGGCGGGGGCGAACAGCTGCGCCTCGTCGACCACCACCAGCATCGGGTACCAGTAGTCGCGGTCGACGTCGAACAGGCCGCCCAGGAAGGCGGCGGCGCGGCGCATCTGCAGCTCGGTCTCCAGGTGCTCCAGGTTCAGCACCACCGAGATGCGGTGCTGGCGCACCCGGGTGGCGATCTGCTGCAGCCCGGCCTCGGTATGGGCCGAGGCGTCGACCACCACGTGGCCGAACTGCTCGGCCAGGGTGACGAAGTCGCCTTCGGGATCGATCACCGCCTGCTGCACCCAGGCCGCGCTCTGCTCCAGCAGGCGGCGCAGCAGGTGCGACTTGCCCGAGCCGGAATTGCCCTGCACCAGCAGGCGGGTGGCCAGCAATTCCTCGAGGTCGACCACGGCCGGCTTGCCGCCAGCCGCCGTCAGGCCCATGTCGATGGCAACTTTCATGAGTGGATCCTGGAGCGCCGGGCTACCAACGCATCTGGCCGCCGAGCGGCTTCTTCTTCTCGACGCCGCGCTTGGTCATCAGGGCCCATTCGTTGACCTGCATGTAGCGGGGCGCCAGGAACTGGTAGAGGTCGCGGATGCGGTTGGTGGTCTCGTCCGAGCGCACCACGAACACCGTCTTCCAGATCGGGATGATGTCCTCCCACGGGACCAGCCGCCGGTGCAGCTGGTCGCGCATCATGCGGATGTAGTCGATCTGGTTGTCGATGTTCTTGAGCATCGCCAGGATTTCGCCGGTCTGGGCGTCGATCTGGTCGAAGGAATCCTGGAACGACTTCACGGCGCGCTGCGACAGGCGCGCCACCTGGTCGGTGGTGTCGATCATGCTGCGTTCGGACGAATAGATGCGGCGCAGGCCCTGGACCTTGTCGTCGATCTTCTTGATCTCGCCGTGGATGTCGCGTTCGGCCTCGATGTAGGCCAGCTCCTTGGCGAGGTGCTCGATGTACTGCACCACCTCCTCGCGCCGTTCGCGTCCCAGGCCCAGCTCCTCGGCGGCCTCGGCGAAGGCGAGGTTGATGTTCTTCTTCACCTGCGGGTCGTCGGCGACCTGCGCCAGCTCCTCGGCCGAGGTGAAGATGTGCTCGTCGCCGGTCAGCCAGGTGACCAGCTGCATGGTCAGGCGCTGCCGCGCGATGCGGCGATGGCGGTCGGTGGGCTCCCACGACGCCTCGCGGGTGGTGATTTCCTTGGGCAGGGCATCGCCGACCCGAAGGCCGCGCACGAACTGCAGGCCCTGGGCGACACGCTCCAGCATGTTGAAGTCGGGGGTGTCTTCCTTGATGCCGAACTCGCGCTTGATGCCGTCGAAGGCGAGGACGGCGTCATTGTTGGCGAGCTTGAGCACCGCGACCGCCTCGCCGTCATCGGTCAGGCGGAAATAGAGGTCGTCGAAGGAAGTGAAGAACTTGTGGTTGAACCGGATGATGCCGTCATCCGGATCGTTCTTCTGCAAGCTCTCGTCAGCCGGCGCCATGTTCCCCGTCCGCGACCGTGTTTCCCCGTGCCGGCGTTCCCCCGCAAACGCCAACCCCGGCCGGGCTTCGAGCGCGTAGTATGCCGCCGAGCGCGGACGGGAACAAGGGGTGGCGGCGGCTAGGAATCCTGCTCGACGAACAGGTGGCCTTCGCGGCCGTGGACATAGCCGTTGGCGAACTCGGCGCCGGGGCACAGTTCTGCCAGCCGCGCGCCGGCCTCGGCCGGATCCAGGCTGCCGTCGAGCGTGCCGCGGAACAGCGCGGCCACCGCCGCCATGTCCACGTCCTGTGGCCACAGGCGGAAGCGGCCGACGCCGCGCTGGGCCAGGGCCTGCGCTTCGGCCAGCAGGTCCAGGTAGTGGTAGCTCATGGTCTGGGTGCCGTTGACCGCCAGGAACGGCTCGTCGTCCATGGTGTCGACCGCCATGCCGTCGGGATCGTCGGCGCACACGTACTGGCAGCCGTCCTTGGCGAGGTTGCGCGAGCGGGCGTGGTAGCAGCGGGCCGAGATGGCCAGCGGCAGGCGCCCGAAGGCCTGGACCTCCATCTCGATGTCGGAGGCGGCGGCCAGGGTGCCAATGACGTCGGCCGACAGCTCGGCCGGCAAACAGCAGCGGATCGCGCCCAGCGACTGCAGGTAGGCGAGCGTGCCCTCGTTGTAGACGTTGACCATGGGGCCGACCACGAACGGCCGCCCGGCCAGCATGGAGGCCACCGAGATGTCGTTGGCCTCGACCAGGAAACCCTCGGCAGAGGCCAGCTCGCGCGCCGCCTCCAGCTCGCGCTCGCTCATGATCAGCGCCAGCGACGACAGCACCACTTCCTTGCCGGCGGCGGCAAGGCGCTCGACCACCTCGGGGATGTGGGGCGCGAAGAACGGCGTGCGCTTCGAGCACACCACCTCGCCGACGCAGACGGTATCGACGTCGGCCTCGTCGGCCATGCGGAAATAGAAGTCGCGCAGCTTCTCGGGGCGCCAGTTGAACAGGCAGGAGCCCAGCGTCAGGCGGGGCCGGGCGGAAGCGGTCTTCTTGGAAACGGTCAACGCCAAGCCCTCTCATAGGCGCCGGTGGTCTGCCGGCCGCCCTCGGTGATGCGGTCGAGGTCGATGTCGGGCAGCGCGCGGCCTTCCATCACCGCGTCGACGCCGGCGCGGAAGGCCTGCACCACGGCGGCGACGTAGGCGCGGCCGCGCTGGCGGCCCTCGATCTTGAAGGCGGTCACCCCGGCCTTGATGAGGTCGGGCAGCATGCCGAGCGTATTGAGCGAGGTGGGTTCCTCGAACAGGTAGCTGGTCTTGCCGTTGGCCACGAAGCGGCCCTTGCACAGGGTGGGATAGCCGGCCGGCTCGTTGCGCCCGAAGCGGTTGATGGTGAAGCCGGCCAGCTGCGAGGTGATGCCGTCGCCGGTCTCCACGTAGCGCACGTGGCTGGCGGGCGAGCAGACGCCGTTCATGTTGGGCGACTGGCCGGTGGCATAGGACGACAGGGCGCAGCGCCCCTCGGCCATCACGCACAGGCCGCCGAACACGAACACCTCGGTCTCGACCGGGCGGATCTGCGCGTTGAGCGCGGCAATCTCCTGCACGGTGAGCACGCGCGGCAGGACCACGCGGCGCACGCCGAAGCGCTCGGCATAGAAGCGGATGGCGGCCGGGTTGGAGGCCGCCGCCTGCACGGACAGGTGCAGGCGCAGCTCGGGATGGACGCGCGCCGCATAGTCGATCAGGCCGACGTCGGCCAGGATCACCGAATCGGCGCCCAGGCGGGCGGCGTCGTCGACGGCGCGGTGCCACAGCTCGGGCTCGCCGGCCCGCGGGAAGGTGTTGATGGCAACCAAGACCTTGGCGCCGCGCTCATGGGCATACCCGATCGCCTCGTCCAGCTCCTTGCGGCTGAAATTGAGGCCGGGGAAGTTGCGGGCGTTGGTCTCGTCGCGGAAGCCGACATAGACGCAATCGGCGCCGGCATCGACCGCGCTCTTCAGGGCCGCCGGGGTGCCGGCCGGGCACACCAGTTCGGGACGCACCAGTTGGGCAGGGGCCTGTTCGGCCATCACGCGCGCCCTCGCCGGGCCGCCTTGCGCAGCTGTCGCACTTCGCTCTCCAGTTCGGTCAGTCGGGCGGCCTGGGCATCGCGGTCGCGCACCACCGGCGCGATCAGGGCCTGGCGCAGGGTCTCGACGTTGGCGCGCACGGCCGAGACCAAGCTGAGCGCCGCCCCGGCGCAGCGCCGCGCCGGACGGGCGAACGGGCCGAGCGCCGAGGTGAGGTCCTCGATCAGGTCGATGCCGGCGCCGTCGATGGCGTTTCTCAGCGCCACCACCACCTCGGTGTCACCTTCGATGACCAGTTGGCGCGAGAAGAACAGGGCGTCGCCGTCCACCTTGCCCTCGGCCAAGGCGATCAGCATTTCCAGCGGGCCGCGGATGGTGGCGGTGATCTCGCCGGGATCGACCTGGCGGCGCACCACCAGGCGCGGGTCGGCCGGGTGGGGCTCGAACAGGATCACGAAGGGCAGGTCGACCGGGGCGATGCACACCACCGCGTCGGCGTAAGGCTCCATGCGTTCGAGGATGTCGGGGTGGCGCTTGCGGATGACGCGCAGCATGGCGTCGAACGCCGGCTGCAGCAAGCTCGGCCGCACCGGCTGCAGGGCCATGCCCAGCAGCAGCACCGGCGTGAAGGGCGGCGTCATGGGCGCGGGGCCCGGCCGCGACTGGCCTTCCGTCATCACCTTCATCACCCCTCGATCGATGGCGAGCATTCTCCTGACGGTCATAGCCCCCCTCCTTGATGGCCGTCAAGCAGGCGCCCACTATGCGCTTGGCATTGGCCGCTCGGCGGCGGTAGAAGGATGGGGGGAGCAGGAACACACGGACCATGATCGTCGATATCGACCTGGCCCCGATCACCGTACTCATCATCGACGACAGCCGCTATGCGCGCTCGTTCGTCAAGTCCGCCCTCATGTCGTTCGGCGTGCGCTCGACGCTGGAGGCGGCCGACGGCGCCGACGCCTTCGAGATCCTGCAGGGCGGTGCCCCGGTCGGCCTGATCATCGTCGACCACGACATGGCGCCGATGGACGGCGTCGAGTTCACCCGCCTGCTGCGGGCCGGCCAAGTCCCGGCCATGGTCGAGGCCCCGGTGATCATGCTGTCCGGCATGGCCGAGAAGGACAAGGTGGTGGAGGCGCGCAGCGCCGGCGTCACCGAGTTCCTGGCCAAGCCGGTCTCGGCCACCTCGCTCTATCGCCGCGTCCGCAACGCCCTGGTCAACCCGCGCCCCTTCGTGCGGTCGGCGACCTATGTCGGCCCGTGCCGGCGCACGGTCGACCGCCCGCCGGCCGACGGGCAGGAGCGGCGGGTGGCGCCGCCGTTGCCCAAGCCCAAACCGCTGATCGAGGGGCCGCGCGGCAACGCCCAGCCGACCGTCCGGCGCGCCCGGGCGCAGGCGGCGCAGCAGGCGCCGCAGCCCGGCGATCAGACCAGCCGCAAGCGGTTCAAGGCCGGCACCCTGATTTTCCGCGAGGGCGACGAGGGCAACGAAGCCTATGTGGTGGAGACCGGCGACGTCGCCATCTTCAAGGAGCTGGACGGACGCCGCACCGTGCTCGGCCATCTCGGGCCGCATGGGATCTTCGGAGAGATGGCGCTGATCGACGGGGCGCCGCGCATGGCCTCGGCCGAGGCCACCCAGGACACCGTCTGCCTGGTCATCCCCAAGCCGGCACTGACCGCCCAGATCAGCCGCACCCCCGATCTGGTGATCCTGGTGCTGGAGACCCTGCTGCAGGACGTCCGCCGCATGGGGCACGAACTGGCGCAGGTGCGGGCGAAGCTGAAGGAGCGCCGGGGCGGCTGAGGCAATCGCAAACCCTCTCCCGCAGGCGGGAGAGGGTGGCGCGGTTCTACTTCTTGCCCGACAGTTCCTGGATCTGGCGCTGCAGCAGGTCGATCTTGGCCTGCAGGTCTTCCAGCTTGGCCTCGCCCTGGGCGGCGGGTTTGCCCTGGGGGTCCTGGCCGGCGGGGTAGAACGGGCTGAACATCTTCACCGCGCTCTCGAAGAAGGCCATGTTCTGCTTGCCGAGTTCCTCGAACGGATTGAACGGGAACAGGCCGTCCAGCGCGTTCTGCATCACCTGGCGCATCTGCTGCTCGTTGCGCGAGAACGACTGCATCGAGTACTCGAGGTAGCGCGGCACCAGGCCGCCCAGCTGGTCGCCGTAGAAGCCGATGAGCTGGCGCAGGAAGCTGATGGGCAGCAGGTTCTGGCCGCCCTTGGATTCCTCCTCGACGATGATCTGGGTCAGCACCGAGCGGGTGATGTCCTCGCCGGTCTTGGCGTCGTAGACCACGAAATCGGCCCCGTCCTTGACCATCTGCGCCAAGTGGTCGAGCGTGACGTAGCTCGAGGTGGCGGTGTTGTAGAGTCGACGGTTGGCGTATTTCTTGATCGTGATCGGGGCCTGCGGCGCGGTCTGCGGCTCGGACATCTCGTGTTGGCTTCCCAGTTGATTTCGTTGGAATTGGTTATATGAAGATTTTGCCGTATTTTGCCGCTTGGCAACATATTTTTCGTGCGGCGCAACAGGGAGAGGGCGGAGCCCCTCTGGTCAACCTCCCCCGCCTGGGATAGACTTCCGTCATGTCTGAAGCGCCGCCGGATTTCAGGTCGCTTGCGCGCCGTTACCTGGACCTCTGGCAGGAACAGGTGGCGGCCTCTGCCAACGATCCGGCGCTGGCCGAAGCGGTCGCCCGCGGCATCGCCACGATGACGCAGGCTCCGGCCGCCTTCGTCCAGGCGGCGACCGCCGGCGCCCCTCCACCCGTCACCCCCGAGGCTGGCACCAATGGGCCAACGGCGTGCCATTCCCCCGCAGACACCGCCCCGTCAGGGGCCGCGGCCGTTGCCGCTGCATCTGGCGGCCCACGCGGCGACGCTCTTGAGCTCGCGCGCCGCGTTGCCGAGCTTGAGGAGCGGGTCGCTGCCCTGGAGGCCGAACTTGGCCGCCGAGGCCGAGAGCCTGACGGCAAGCCTCGACGGCGCCGGACCTGAGGGGTGGACCGCGCTGGAGGCCGCGGTCGAGGCCGAAGCCATGGCCCGCCACGAGGCGCTGCTGGCGGCCATCCAATCCTATCGCCTCCATCCCTATCACCGTGCCGCCGAGCCGGTTCCCGTGCTGTGGACGGAGGGGACCACCCGCGTCCTCGATTACCGCACCCGGCCCGACGGCGGCGACGGCGAGGGGGGGCTGCCGGTGCTGGTGGTCCCGTCGCTGGTCAACCGGGGCTACATCCTCGACCTCACCCCCAAGCGCAGCCTGATGCGGTATTTCGCCACCCGCGGGCTGGCGCCGTTCCTGGTGGATTGGGACGCGCCGGGCGAGGTCGAGGCCAACTTCACCCTTACCGACTACATCGCCGGCCGGCTGTCGCGGGCGCTCGACGCCGTCACGGCCGCCACCGGGCGCAAGCCGGCGCTGGTCGGCTATTGCATGGGCGGCGACCTGGCGCTGGCGCTGGCCACCCGCCGCCCCGAAGCGGTGGCGGCGCTGGCGCTGTTGGCCACCCCGTGGGATTACCACGCCGGCTCGCCCGCGCACGGGCTGCTGATGCGGGCGCTGGCCGAACCCTTGGGCAGGATGATCGACGCCACCGGCACGGTGCCGCCCGACCTGCTGAACGCCATGTTCGCCAGCCTCGACGCCAACCTGACCGCCCGCAAGTTCGCCGCCTTCGCCCGCCTGAAGCGCCGCAGCGCAAGAGCGCGGGATTTCGTGGCGCTTGAGGATTGGGCCAATGACGGCGTGGCGCTGGCGGGACCCGTGGCCAAGGAATGCCTGTTCGGGTGGTACGGAAACAATGATCCCGCCGAAGGGCGCTGGGCGATCGACGGCCGGCCGGTGCGGCCCGAGGACGTCGCCTGTCCGACGCTGGCGCTGGTTCCCGAGCGCGACCGCATCGTGCCGCCGGACTCGGCGCTGCCCCTGGTGCGGCGGATCGCGGGAGCCCGCGCCATGGTGGTGCGCGGTGGGCATGTGGGCATGCTGTTGTCGGGGCGGGCTAAGACCGATGTCTATGGCCCCCTCGCGAAGTGGCTAGTGCGTTCGGCACTGCAATAGCGGGTTGCGCGTCGACCGACCGCCGCAGTATGAGACTCGCGGTTAATTCGTTGGGGAATTGCCGCTCGGGGTAATAGATACACAAGGAGAAGAAGGCCATGACCGACATCGTAATCGCGGCGGCAACCCGCACTCCCATCGGTTCTTTCAACGGTTCCCTGTCCGGTTATTCGGCGGCGCAGCTGGGCGAGCTGGTTATCCGCTCAGTGCTCGAGCGCGCCAAGGTCGACGCCAGGGACGTCGACGAGGTGCTGCTGGGCCAGATCCTCACCGCCGGCCAGGGCATGAACCCGGCGCGCCAGGCGGCGATCAAGGCCGGCCTGCCGATCGAATCCACCGCCATGACCATCAACCAGGTGTGCGGCTCGGGCCTGCGCGCCGTGGCGCTGGGCATGCAGGCGATCCTGGCCGGGGATGCCAAGATCGTCATCGCCGGCGGCCAGGAGAGCATGACCAACTCGCAGCACTCGGCGTGGCTGCGCGGCGGCGTCAAGATGGGCCCGCTCGGCTTCGTCGACACCATGATCAACGACGGCCTGACCGACGTCTTCAACTCCTACCACATGGGCGTGACCGCCGAGAACGTGGCCAAGGAGTTCCAGATCACCCGCGAGATGCAGGACGAGTTCGCGGTGGCCAGCCAGAACAAGGCCGAGGCGGCGATCAAGGGCGGACGCTTCAAGGACGAGATCACCCCGGTCAAGATCGTGGTGAAGAAGGAAGAGAAGCTGTTCGACACCGACGAGTACGTGCGCATGGGTGCCACGGTGGAGGCCATGGCCAAGCTGAAGCCCGCCTTCGACAAGGCCGGCACCGTCACCGCCGGCAACGCCTCGGGCATCAATGACGGCGCCGCCGTCACCCTGCTGATGACCGCCGACGAGGCGGCCCGCCGCGGCATCAAGCCGCTGGCCCGCATCGCCGGCTGGGCCACCGCCGGCGTCGATCCCAAGATCATGGGCGTCGGCCCGGTGCCGGCGTCGCAGAAGGCGCTGGCCAAGGCCGGCTGGAAGCACGAGGACCTCGACCTCATCGAGGCCAACGAGGCCTTCGCCTCCCAGGCCATCGCCGTCAACAAGGGCATGGGCTGGGACACCGCCAAGGTCAACGTCAACGGCGGCGCCATCGCGCTCGGCCATCCCATCGGCGCCTCGGGCTGCCGCGTGCTGGTGAGCCTGCTGCACGAAATGGCCAAGCGCGACGCCAAGAAGGGCCTCGCCACCCTGTGCATCGGCGGCGGCATGGGCGTCGCCCTGTGCGTGGAGCGCTAAACGGGAGCTAACCAGATCGGGGGAGCCGCGGCCGCCCGGCGGCTCCCCATCTTTACCCTGTGGGTGGAAACGAAAGACGCCGACGTCAGATCGGCCAAGAGATAATGAAGGAGGATCTAATGGGTCGTGTAGCAGTCGTGACCGGTGGCACCCGGGGCATCGGCCGCGCCATTTCGGTGGCGCTCAAGAACGCGGGATACAAGGTGGCCGCCAACTACTTCGGCAACACCGAGGCCGCCCGCCAGTTCACCGAGGAGACCGGCATCCCGGCCTATCGCTGGGACGTCTCGAACTATGCCGAGTGCGAAGCGGCGGTCCAGAAGATCACCGCGGAGCTTGGCCCGGTCGAGATCGTGATCAACAACGCCGGCATCACCCGTGACGCCACCATGCACCGGATGTCCTACCAGATGTGGGAAGAGGTCATCCACACCAACCTGACCAGCTGCTTCAACATGTGCCGCCTGGTGATCGAATCCATGCGCGAGCGCGGCTTCGGCCGCATCGTCAACATCGGCTCGATCAACGGCCAGGCCGGCCAGTACGGCCAGGTCAACTACGCCGCCGCCAAGTCGGGCATCCATGGCTTTACCAAGGCCCTGGCCCAGGAAGGCGCCGCCAAGAACATCACCGTCAACGCCATCGCCCCCGGCTATGTCGACACCGACATGGTCCGCGCGGTGCCGCCGGCGGTGCTGGAGAAGATCATCGCCAAGATCCCGGTGGGCCGTCTCGGCCGGGTCGACGACATCGCCCGCACCGTGCTGTTCCTGGTGGCCGACAACGCCGACTTCATCACCGGCTCGACCATCTCGGTCAACGGCGGCCAGCACATGTATTGATCCCGTCGCCTCGGCGATCGAAGTTGCGGAATGGCCGGGGCTTGCCCCGGCCATTCTCGTTTCTGAGGCCCCCACCCTCCCCCCGGATGGAGAGATTGACACTTAAAACCATTCTATTATATTAGGGCTATGTGATACAGGGACCCGGAGGTCGCCATGCTCATCAGCGGTTTCCCCTCGGACGGCATCGTCACCGTCAATCGCGTCATTCTCAAGTCCGGCTATTCCGTCGACGACCTGCAGGAGCGCGTCGCCCTGCTGTGCGAGAACGTCAAGACCTACCATTCCGACACCGGCTTCATCGGCGGCTTCGTCTGCCTGAATTCCGGCCAGGTGTCCAACGAGGGCTCGACCGCCGGGCAGGTGGTGACCTCCGGGCTGGCCGGGCGCGAGGCCCTGATCGTCACCTTCTGGCGCAGCTTCGCCGAGCACGAGGCCTCGCACCGCAGTGCCACCTTCCAGCCGCTGTTCCGCGCGGTGCTGGACTTGTGCGAGAACGGCAACGAGGAGATCGCCTACGAGATGCTGTGGCAGGGCAAGGGCTACTCGAAGGAAGAGGCGGAAGCCGCCCGTCGAGCCAAGGCGACCCATGCCGCCTGAGACTTTGTCCATACCCGGCGGGGGATTGTCGCCGCCGCCATGGGTGCGATAGTGTTTTCGGCATCCAGACCAGCACCCGGGGGTACACCGACATGAGTGCCGAGAAGGAACAGATCGAAAGCACCGCCTATCGCATCTGGGAGGAACGCGGGCGCCCCGCCGGGCGTGACCTCGACCACTGGCTCGAGGCCGAGGCCCAGGTGAAGGGCGCCAAGGCCAAGGGCGCCGCCAAGCCGGCCGCCCGGACGGCCAAGCCGAAGAACGGCGACGCCAAGCCCGCGGCCGCCGCCAAGGAGGCCAAGCCGGCCAAGCCAACGGCGGCTCCCAAGGCCAAGCCCAGCAAGGCCAAGGCGGCTCCGGCCAAGGCGGCCTCCGCCTAGGCTGGGGCCTACATCCAGCCCTTGCGCTTGAAGATCCAGTAGGGCACCACCGCCGCGAAGATCGCCAGCGCCAGGGCGTAAGGGTAGCCGAACCGCCAGCCCAGCTCGGGCATGTCGTGGAAGTTCATGCCGTACCAGCTGGCCACCAGCGTGGGCGGAAGGAACAGCACGGCCACCACCGAAAACAGTTTGATGATCTGGTTCTGCTGGATGTTGATCATGCCGAGCGTGGCATCCAGCAGGAAGCCGATCTTGTTGTTGAGGAAGTCGGCGTACTCGGACAGCGACTGCAGGTCGCGCCCGATGGTCTTCAGCCGTGACCGCGCATCGACCACCCCCAGCGCCTCGTCGGTCGAGGGCAGGAAGCCGACCACGCGCCGCATGCCAAGGATGGTGTCGCGGGCCTTGGACGACAAATCGCCGTTGCGGCCGATGCTCTTCAACGTCACTTCCAGCTCGCGCGAATTGCTGCGGCGCCGGCCGCGCCCGCCCGCGGGCTGGTGGAAGATGCGGTGCGACACGCCGTCCAGCTCCAGGCCGATGCGCTCGAGAACGTCGGCCATGCGGTCCACCACCGATTCCAGCAGGCCCAGCAGGACCTGTCCGCCGGTGGCCATCGGCGGGTGGGCGCTGTTGCGTTCGAGCCGCGCGGCGAAGGTGGCGACCGCCTGCGGCGTGTCGTAGCGCACCGTGACCAGCCGCCCGCCGGCGAGGATGAAGGTGACGGCGCTGTTGCGCGGATCGAAGCCCGACGAATTGGTCAGCACCGGGCTGGTCATGATCAGCGTGTCGCCGTCGCGCATCAGGCGGCTGGAGACCTCGATCTCCTGCATCTCCTCGCGGGTGGGCACGTCGATGGACAGCAAGTCCTCGACCGCCTGCTCTTCCTCCCGCGTGGGATCGAGCAGGTCGACCCACAGGGCCTTTCCGGTCAGGGCCTCGCTGCCGCCACGGACAATGCGGCCGTCATCGGCGTGATAGACGGTGATCATGCCGGCAAGTTAATGCGCGACGATCGATTCTTCCACCCCTTGCGATGGCGACGGATGGCCGGCGCCATTGGCCTTCTTGGCCTCGGGCTCCTTGGTGGAGGCATCCTTGGCCGCAGGCTCCCTGCTTTCGGGGCGCGGCGCACTGCCGCTACGCAGCACGTGGCCTTCCAGGAAGGCGCCGGCCTCGATCTCGATGCTCTCGTGGGTGATGTCGCCGGTGACGCGGGCGGTGCGGGCGATCAGCACCGTGGTGGCGTTGATCTTGCCGTCGAGCTCGCCGTGGACGCGCACGGTCTCGGCGGCGACGGCGCCGACGATGCGGGCGCCTTCGCCCACCACCAGCGTCTGGCAGGTGATGTCGCCGTCCACCTGGCCGTCGATCTGCATCTCACCCTGGGTGATGATGTCGCCGACGATGCGCACATCCGGGCCGATGACCGAAAGGGCGGCGGGACGGGCAGGGGAAAGACCCCGGGCGCGGCCGCCGGCGTTAACGAGCTTTTGGAGCATCCTGACCTGCCGAGATGAATTTGAGGGGATCGCGCGGAGCATCGGCCACGCGCACCTCGTAATGGAGGTGGGGCCCGGTCGAGCGTCCGGTGTTGCCGACCAGTCCGATCACCGTGGCGCGGGTGACCCGCTGGCCCTGGGTCACCTTGATGCGCGACAGGTGGGCGTAGCGGGTGGTGACGCCGTTGCCGTGGTTGACGTCGATGGTCAGGCCGTAGCGGTCCTTGCCGCCGGCGAATTCGACCACGCCGCTTCCGGTGGCGTAGACCGGCGTGCCGATGGCGGTGCCGAAATCGACGCCCTCGTGGATGCCGGTGCGGTGGTTCAGCGGGTCGCTGCGGGCGCCGAAGCCGCTGTTGATCTCGTACTCGCCATGGACGGGCTCGGCCAGCGGCAGCCGTTGCAGCGCCGCCTTCATGCCGCTCCAGTATTCCATGCGCTCCATCATGACGCCGATGCCGCCGTCGGACTCTCCCGAGAACGCGGCGTTGAGCGGGATGAACGGCCCGCCCTGACCGCCGCGGCGGCGCTCGGCCCCCACCAGCTTGTCGGCGTCGAGGCCCAGGCGCGACAGCTGCCGGCCGGTGGCGGTGATGCGGGAATCGGTGGCGTCGGCGGTCTGCTGCACCGCGCGGCTGGTGGCCCCGCGCAGCCGTTCGAGCGAAGCCTCGAGGCGGCGGACCTGTTCGCGCACCGCCCCGCTTTCCGGAACCTCGGAATCCTCCATGGCGACGACGACGCGCCCCTTGGCGTGGGCGACGGTATGGCCGGAGCCGGACGGCTGGTCCTTGGCGAGGGTGGCGTTGGTCTCCGCCAGCGCGGCGACGTTGGCGTGCACGGCATCGACCTCGCGCGCGATCTCGCCGACCATCTTTTCGGCGGTGGCCAGGCGCTGCTGCGTGGTGCGATTGGCGCTGATGAGCTGGTCGAGTTCCCGCTCCTTGGCGGCCAGGTGCGAGGGGCGCTCGCTCAGCATCCAGGTGGCGAGGCCGGCCCATACGCTGATCACCGCGGCGCTGCCCAGCAGCGCGACCTGACGGCGGCGGGTTACGGAAAAGGTGGTGCTGGTGCCGTCGGCACGGCGGACGAACACCCGCCATTCGGGCAGGATGCCAGCGACGGCACGGCCGACTGCCTTGACCTTTTTCCCCCGAAGGTCCAGGAGCGGTTTGCTTTGAGTCACGCGATCAGCCCCCCAATGAGCTTACGGATGTCTACCCCGCTTGACCCGGGAGTGTACTCATGAAGAGGGCGTTAATCTATAGGTAATAAATTCAAAACCCGATCGATCGAATCGAAAATGTTGAATCATCGCCCCTCGCGCCACCAGGCGGCGACCAGTCCGAAAAGGCCGAAAACCAGCAGCAGCGCGGCCGGCAGCAGGGGGATGTCGCGCACGCCGGCGACGATGTGGTCGCCCCGCGCCGCCAGGCCGATCCAGTCGCGGCCGGCGGCCGCCGCCTCGGGCGCCACCTTGCGGACCTGCGGCACGCCGCCCTCGGACAGGAAGCGGACAGAACCTCCGGTTGCCTCGGCGACCGGGGCGAGGACCGCGGTCGTGGCGGTGGGCTCGGCATTCTCGAGGGGGGCGACGCTGCCGGCGGCGGCGATGGCGGTGCGCTCCCCGTCCTCCACCCGCCACATGCCGGGGGCGTCGATGGTCAGCGACCCGGTGGCGCGGCCGTCGCCCTGATCGGCGATCGGCAGCCGGAGGGTGGACCCGTCGGGGCGGGTCACGGTCACCGCCTCCGGCGGCGGCGCCAGCGAACGCCGCACCACCTCAAGGCGGTCGCCCTTGACCTCGGCGGCCAGCGACTCCTCTTCGAGTTCCGGCTCCTTCATCAGCCAGTGGGCGAGGCGGCGCAGCAGTTCGTCGTGCGGGCCGCCGCCCTCGTAGCCGCGTGCCCACAGCCAGATGGTGTCCGACAGCATCTGGGCGACGCGGCCGTCACCCACCTTGTCGAGGATGAGCAGCGGCCGGCCGTCGGCGCCCGTCATCACCGTCGTTCCCCGCCGGGCGTCGACCGACGACTGGCGCAGCCACGGGCCCCAGCCGCCGTCGGCGCCGGGCAGGGCCGAAGTGACGGGATGGCGGCGGCCGACCTCGCTCACCGTCGGGCGGAACGCGCGCGAGACGACCTCGCCGGTGGGCAGGGCCGGCAGGATCTCCGCCAGCGGCGACTCGGCCAGGCCGCCGGGCTCGCTGAATTCGGGTCCCACCGCCGCCAGCACGGCGCCGCCCGCCTTCACGTAGTCGGCGAGGTTGCGGTAGTAGGCCTGGTTGAGCACGCCGCGGCGGCGATAGCGGTCGAACACCACCAGGTCGAACTCCGACAGCTTCTCCTCGAACAGCTCGCGGACCGGGAAGGTGATCAGGGCCAGCTCGCGGATGGGGGTGCGGTCGTCCTTCTCGGGCGGGCGCAGGATGGTGAAGTGGACGAGGTCCACCGCCGGGTCGGCCTTGAGCAGGTTGCGCCAGGTGCGCTCGCCGGCATGGGGCTCGCCCGAGATCAGCAGCACCTTGAGGCGGTCGCGCACACCCGACACGCTGATGGCGGCGCGGTTGTTGGCCAGCGACAGTTCCTGGGGCCCGGGCTCGGCGTCGAGCTCGACCACCGTCGGTCCGCCGTGGCGGACCGGGACCTCGATGGAGGCGTCGCGGTTGAGCGGCACGTCGGTGGTGAGATAGGGGCTGCCGTCCACCCGGGCGGCGACGCGGGCCGAGCCGGAACCGCCGGCCTCCTCGACCCGGAAGGTCACGGTCGCGGTCTTGCCGACCATGGCGTAGCCGGGCGCGGTGACCACGGCGAGGCGGCGGTCGCGTTCGCCGGGACGGCCGGTGATCAGCGCGTGCAGGGGGGCGCCCAGCTGCCTGCCGGCATCGGCGGGCACATCGTGGACGCGGCCGTCGGTGATCATCACCACTCCGGCCAAGCGCTTCCTCGGCACGTCGGCCAGCACGCGGTCCAGCGCTCCGAACAGGCGGGTGCCGTCGTCGGCGCCGCTGCCGGAGCGGACCCGCTCGACCCGGACTTCCAAATTGGGCTGGCGGCCGAGGCGCTCGGTCAACTGGGCCAGCGCGGCCTCGGTCTGGGCACGGCGGTCGCCGATGGTCTGCGACTGGCTGTCGTCCACCACCACCACCGCCACGTCGGGCAGGGCCTGCCGGTCCTCGCCGACCAGGCGGGGATTGGCCATGGCCAGGACCAGTGCCATCAGCGGGATGGCGCGCAGCCAGGCGCCGCGGGCCCGGCGCACCACCGCCAGCGCCAATGCGGCCAGCGCCGCCAGGCCCAGGGCCACCAGCCAGGGCAGCGGCAGCAGCGGCGCGAAGGCGATGCCGGCGAAGGCGGCGGTCATCGTCCCAGCCTTTCCAGGATGGCGGGCAGGTGCACCTGGTCGGCCTTGTAGTTGCCGGTCAGGGCGTACATCACCAGGTTGACGCCGAAGCGGTAGGCCAGTTCGCGCTGCCGTTCGCCGCCCGGCACCGCCGCGAACAGCGGCCGGCCCTGGTCGTCGACGGCCCAGGCCCCCGCCCAGTCGTTGCCGCCCACCACCACCGGCGACACCCCGTCATTGGCGGGGCCGGCGCCGTCCTCGACCCAGATCGGGCCGGCATCGAAGCGCCCGGGCGCCTCCTTGAGCAGGTAGAAGGAGCGGGTCAGCACATGGTCCTCGCCCAGCCGTGCCAGCGGCGGCACGGCAAGGTCGCGGGTGATGTCGCGCAAGTGGGGGGCGGCATCGCCGTCGGCGCCGGTGTCGAACACGATGACGCCGCCACGGCGCATGTAGTCGTTGAGCTTGTCGACCGCCGCCGCCGACGGCGCCTTCTGCCCCGCCGTGACCGGCCAGTAGAGCAGCGGGAAGAACAGCACCGGGTCGTGGTCGAGGTCGATGGCCATGGGGTCGGCCATGCTGGCGGTCGACCGGTCGGCCAGCACGCGCGACAGCCCGGCAAGCCCGGCCCGGCTTTTGCGGTCGATGGTCGCGTCTCCGGTCCTGACATAGGCCAGGCGGGTCGACAGCGCCGCGTCCAGGGCGAAATCGCCGGCATGGGCAGGGGGGGGCACGCCGGCCAGCGCCCCGAGAAGGACGGCGCCGGCGGCCGCCCGGGGCAGCAGGCCGCGCAGCGCCAGCGCCACCATCAGGTCGATGATCGCCAGGACCAGGGCGGCCGCCAGCAGGGCCGGCTTGAGGTCGATCTCGCCCTGCCGCTCGCCCAGGCGGGTGAGCGCCACGCCGCCCGGCGGCCTGATTTCCGAGGGGGAGCCGATGCGGGGGCCGAGATTGAAGGCGATGCGGGCCCCGGCGCTGCCGTAGATGCCGGGGGGGTGGCGGGGGCCGGGGGAAATGGCGGCGAGATCGCCGGACAGCGCCGAGGCGGCGCCGCCCGGCTGGCCCAGGTGGCCGTAACCGTCGAGCAGTTCGGCAGGGGCCAGGGGACCGGAGGACGGCGTGGCCACCCCCTCGGCGAGCCCCACCAGCCGGCGCAGCATGTCGGGGAACAGCCCGGACAGGGCCAGGTTGCTCCACTCGGCGTTGGCAGTGGTGTGGAACAGGACCACCCAGCCCTTGCCGCGCCGCTGGCCGGTCACCAGCGGCGTGCCGTCGGCGAGGCGGGCCCAGGTGCGGTCGGCCAGTTCCACCGTGGGCTCGGCCAGCACCTGCGCGTTGACCGAGACGTCGGCGGGGACGGCGAGGCCGGCGAAGGGGCCGCTCTCCGGGAACGGCGCCAAACCCTGCGGCGTGGTCCACGACATGGCGCCGCCCAGCGAGCGGCCGCCGGCGCGCAGGCGTACGGGCAGGAAGGGGTCGGTCTCGCCGCCCTCGGTGGCGGCGTGGGCGAGGGCCGGACCGGCGAAGCGGACGAGGATGCCGCCGCCCTCGATCCAGCGGGCGAGCCGGTCGCCGGTCGCCGAGGGCGCCTGCGGCCCGTCGGCGAGCATCAGCACCGCCAGGTCACGGTCGAGCAGCTGCCCGATGTCGCCCCGGCTGAGTTCGGCCGTCGGTGCCAGCGCCTTCTCGACGTAATAGAGCGGGCCGAGCAGCGGCGCGGCGGCGGCCCCGACGTCGGCGAGGCCCACCGGCCGGCGGCGCCAGCTTTCGTCGAGCAGCGCGACGGCTGCGGCGCCCTGTTCGCCCTCGATGTCGATGCGGGCGAGGCGGTTGCGCAGTTCGGCCGGCATCCTCAAGGCAATGCGGGCCTCGCCTTGTCCGGGGGCGAAGCCGGCTTCCTCCCGGCCGAGAACCCGGCCGCTGCCGTCGGTGCCGCGCACCGCGACGCGCTCGGGCTCGGCGCTGCCGGCAAGACGGCGCACCGTCAGCGCCAGTTGGTCGGGCGGGGTGTCGGTCGCCGGCGGCATCATCACCCGTCCGGTCCGTCCGGTGACGACCTCCAGCCCGCCGCCCAAGGATTGCAGGGCGCGGGCGAGTTCGGTGGCATGGCCGTCGTCGAGCCCGTCCGACAGCCACACCGCCTGCATCGATCGTTCGCGCGGCAGCTGCGCCACCGCGGCGGTGGCGGCGGCGAGGTCGGTGGGCCACGGCTTGGGATCGAGCGCCTGCAGGCGGGCGCGCGCCTCCGCGGCGGTCGCCATGGGAGAGGCGGCGACCGGACCGCCGTCGGCGGGCGGTGCGGTGGGCAGCACCAGCACCGGCCGTCCCGCCCGTTCGGCGCGACCCAGCAATTCGTCAAGATAGGCCCGGCGCGCCGCCCAGTCGCGGGCGGCGGCCCAGCCGTCGTCGACGGCGATCACCAGGGGGCCGGCGGCGGGCGGCAGCGGTTGGGCCGGATGGATCAGCGGCTGGGCCACCGCCAGGATCACCAGCGCTGCCGCCGCCAGGCGCAGCGCCAGCACCCACCACGGCGTCCGTGCCGTCGATTCCTCGCGCGATTCGAGCCCCAGCAGAAGCCGCACCGCCGGGAAGCGCAGGGTGCGGGGCGAGGGCGGCGTGATCTTCAACAGCCACCACAGTACCGGCAGCAGCGCCAACGCCCCCAATGCCCAGGGCGCCGCGAAACCGAGCGGCCCGAGCGCCAGCATCAGCGGGCCCCCATGCCGCGCGGCTGCGCCAGCCGCACGTGCAGCGACAGGAGGGCGGCCTGGGGCGGCGTGTCGGTGCGATGGCTCGTCAAACTCCAGCCGGCGGCGCGGGTGATGGCGGCGAGGCCGTCGCGATGGGCGGCCAGGCGCGCGGCATAGGCGTCGCGCAGGTCCTCGGTGCGGCGGACCAGCGTTTCTCCCTCGCCCTCCACGCCGGCGAAGCGGATGCGGCCGGCATAGGGCAGCGTCTCCTCGGCGGGGTCGAGGACCTGTAGCAGATGGCCGGTGGCGCCTGCCGACGCCAGCCGCCGGACGGCGGCATCGATCTCGTCGAGCGGCGACAGGAAGTCGGACACCAGCACCACCTCGGCGTGGCGGGGAAGGTCGGCCGCCGCGGGCAGGCTGGCGGTGCTTTCGCCGGCCAGGACCTCGGCCAGCCGCGACAGGGCGGCGCCTCCGGCGGTGGGGGGCAGCGCGCCCGACAGCAATGCCACCCGTTCGCCCCCGCGCAGCAGCAGCGACGCCAGCGCCAGGGTCAGCAGCTCGGCGCGGTCCCGCTTGGTCGGCAGGTCGGGATGCGAGCGCCAGTCCATGGACGCCGAGCCGTCGCGCCACAGCCAAACGGTCTGCGCCGCGGCCCATTCCGTTTCGCGCACGAACAGGGGCGTCGCACGCGCCGATTGCCGCCAGTCGATGGCGGAGGCGGGGTCGCCGGCCTGGTAGCGGCGGAATTGCCAGAAGGTCTCGCCCGGCCCGGTGCGGCGGCGGCCGTGGATGCCGCCGGCCACCGTGGCGGCCACCCGCTCGGCGGCCACCAGCAGGGGCGGCAGGCGGGCCGCCAGCGCCTGGGCGGCGAATTCCTTGCCGCCCCTGTCCTTGCCGCCCCTGTCCTTGCCGCCCCTGTCCTTGCCAGCGCCGGGGCCGTTCACCCCAGCACCTCGATCAGCCGGGCGATGATGTCGTCGACGGTCACGCCGTCGGCGCGGGCGGAGAAGGTCAGCGCCATGCGGTGCCTGAGGATGGGCGGCGCCAGCGCCACCACGTCGTCCACCGACGGAGACAGGCGGCCTTCCAGCAGGGCGCGGGCGCGGGCGGCCAGCATCAGCGCCTGGGCGGCGCGCGGCCCGGGGCCCCAGGCGACGTGGCGGCGGACCTCCTCCAGCTGCGTGGTCTCGCGGCGGCCGGCCCGCACCAGGGCCAGGATGGCCTCGACCACCGTCTCGCCCACCGGGATGCGGCGGACCAGCCTTTGCGCCGCCAGCAATTCGTCGGCGGTCATCACCGGCTGCGGCTCGGGTTCCTCGGCACCGGTGGTGGCCAGCAGCATGCGCCGTTCGGCCTCGGCGTCGGGATAGCCCACGTCCACCTGCATGAGGAAGCGGTCAAGCTGGGCCTCCGGCAGCGGGTAGGTGCCCTCCTGTTCCAGCGGGTTCTGGGTCGCCAGCACGTGGAAGGGCGTCGGCAGGTCGTGGTAATGGCCGGCGATCGACACCCGGCCCTCCTGCATCGCCTGCAACAGCGCCGACTGGGTGCGCGGGCTGGCGCGGTTGATCTCGTCGGCCATCAGCAGCTGGCAGAACACCGGTCCGCGGATGAAGCGGAACGAACGGGCGCCCGACGGTGTTTCCTCCAGGACCTCCGATCCCAGGATGTCGGCCGGCATCAGGTCCGGGGTGAACTGGACCCGCTTGTCGTCGAGACCCAGGACCGTGCCCAGCGTCTGCACCAGCCGGGTCTTCGCCAAACCGGGAACGCCGATCAACAGGGCGTGACCCCCCGCCAGCAGCGTGATAAGAGTTTCGTCGATGACCCTGTCCTGGCCGAAGATCACCCGTCCTATGCCGGCGCGCGCTTCTGCCATACGGGTGTTGAGGAGATCGACCGCCCCGACCACATCATTGAGGTCGGAAGAGGCTCCCGAAAGGCTGGTAGCGTCGAAACCGGATAAGGTCTTCACTGGGGGCCCCTCCAACGCGTGGTTGTGTGGCGGTCATGGTATATAACGGAAGCGTAATGCTCGAACGGGAGGGCGGGTCGGTGGACAACCTGCCAGAGACGGCGCCCGACCGCGCCACCGATTGCGGCGATCTGGGTATCCGGATCGACCGGGACGGCCGTTGGTTCTACCATGGCTCGCCGATCGGCCGCAAAGAGATGGTCTGCCTGTTCGCCTCCCTGTTGTGCCGCCGCGCCGACGGCTCCTTCTGGCTGGTCACGCCCGACGAGATGGGGCGGATCGAGGTCGAGGACGCCCCGTTCCTCGCGGTGGAAATGTTCACCTGTGGGGGTGGGCGCGACCTCGTGATAAGCTTCCGCACCAATGTGGACGAGCTGGTCACCGTGGATGCGGAGCATCCCCTGCGCGTGGTCACCTGTCCTCACAGCGGCGAGCAGGTTCCCTATGTCACGGTGCGTGACGGCCTGGAAGCCCGGCTCACCCGCTCAGTGTATTATGAGCTGGTGTCCCGCGGCTTCGAGGAAAAGGTGGGAGGAGTCGATCTCTACGGCCTATGGAGCAGAGGCACATTCTTTCCCTTGGGGCAATTGACCGAGCCCGGCTGACCCGCGAGGACATCGCGCGCGCGCTGGCGGCGGGGCCGGATCCCCGCGGCCGCTCCGATGCCGCGGTCGAAGCCATGCTCGACGGCGAGCCCGTCCCCGGCCTCAGGCTGGGGGGGCAGGCGCCGCCGACTCCGGCCGCCGTGCTCGTGCCGCTGTTCGAGCGCCCGGACGGGATGACGGTCCTGCTCACCCAGCGCACCGCCCATCTCGCCAACCACCCCGGCCAGATCAGCTTCCCCGGCGGACGCCTTGATCCCGGCGATTGCGGCGACCAGATCGCCTGCGCGCTGCGCGAGACCGAGGAAGAGGTGGGCTTGGCCCGCGAACACGTGACGGTGCTCGGCCAACTCGACGAGTACGTCACCGGCACCGGCTTCGCCGTGACTCCGGTGGTGGGCGTGATCACGCCTCCCGTCGACCTGTCCCCGGATTCCTTCGAGGTCGCCGAAATTTTCGAGGTGCCCCTGGAATTCCTGGTCGACCCCGCCAACCATCGCCTGCACCGTCGCGAGGTCGCCGGGCGCAGCCGGCCGTTCTGGGCCATGACCTGGCAAGATCGCCTGATCTGGGGCGCCACCGCCGGAATCCTCGTGAACCTGTCGGACATCCTGGGGCGTCCGTGACCAAACGGGACGAGCCGGTCGGCCAGCTTTCTCCCCAGCCGTGGATGGAGGCCCCCGAGACCCGGGCGGTGGTGGCGGCGCTGACCGCCGCCGGCGCCGAGGTGCGTTTCGTCGGCGGCTGCGTCCGCGATTCCGTCCTCAGGCGCCCGATCAAGGACGTGGACATCGCCACCCACGATCCGCCCGAGCGGGTGATCGCGCTGCTGGAGCAGGCCGGCATCCACGTCATCCCCACCGGGCTGGCCCACGGCACCGTCACCGCGGTGGTGGGCAAGGCCCATTACGAGGTGACGACGCTGCGGGAAGACGTCGAGACCTTCGGCCGTCACGCCCGCGTCGCCTACACCGACGACTGGTCGGCCGACGCCGCCCGCCGCGACTTTACCATGAACGCCATGTTCGCCGACCCCGCGGGGCACATCTACGATCCGTTCAACGGGCTGAGGGACCTGGGTGCCGGGCACGTGCGCTTCGTCGGCGATCCCATGAAGCGCATCGAGGAGGACGTGCTGCGCCTGCTGCGCTTCTTCCGCTTCCACGCCCATTACGGCCGGCCGCCGATGGACCCCAAGGCCTTGGCCGCCTGCCGCAAGATGGCGCCACGGCTGGCGACGCTGTCGGGCGAGCGGGTGGCGGGCGAGTTGATCCGGCTGCTGCAGGCCGCCGATCCGGCCGCGGTGCTGCTGGTGATGCACGGCGAGGGGGTGTTGGGCCACGTGCTGCCCGAGGCCAAGGAGTTCAGCCGCCTCAAGGTGCTGACCTGGCTGGAGACCCGGGCCCTGGCCAGGGCCGACGTGCGCCCCGACCCGATGCGCCGCCTGGCGTCGGTGCTGTGCACCGACCCCGCCGGCGTGCAGGCCATGGCCGAGCGTCTCAAGCTGTCCAACGCCCAGCGCGACCATGTGGCGGCCATCGTCGTCCCCAAGGTCGCGGTTTCCCGCGACATGGACCGGCAGGCGGTCCGCCGGGCCCTGCGGCGGGTGGGCGCGTCGACCTTCCGCGACCTCGTGCTGGTGGCTTGGGCGGGGAGCCGCGCGGTGTCCGACCGGCCGAGCGCGGATGAAACGGCCCGGTGGGTCACCCTGCTCGATGCCGCGGCTGCCTGGGTGCCGGTGGAATTGCCGGTGCGGGGCTCCGATTGCGGCGCCCTCGGCCTTCCGCCCGGTCCGGTCTATGGCCACCTGCTCGGACAAGTGGAAAAATGGTGGGAAGAGCTTGACTATCGTCCCGATCGGGGCGAATGCCTTGCCAAGCTGCGCGAGGTCGCGGCCGTGCCGTACGAGATCAAGGGGGGAGAATGAGCAGCGAGGCCAGTGACGACCGCCGGATCCGCGCGGCGCGGGCGACCGCCGCCGGCAGCCAGGCCTTTTCGGCGGGCAACAACGACGAGGCCGCGGCGCATTTCGGCGTTGCCGCCCTGCTCACCCCCGATGCGGCGCAGGCGCACAACAACCTCGGCGTGGCGCTGAGGAAGGGCGGGCGGGTCGAGGCCGCGGTGGCGTGCTATCGGCGCGGCCTGGCCCTCGACCAGCGCGATCCCGCCCTCTATTCCAACATGGGCAACGCGCTCCGCGAACTTGGTCACCTCGAGGAAGGCGAGGCGATGCTCCGCCGCGCCGTGGAGCTCGCCCCCGACAACCGCTCATTCTACTACAATCTGGCGCTGCTGCTGCGCGATCTCCGCCGCATTCCTGAATCCTCGGCCATGCTGGAGGAATTGCTGGCGGAAGCACCCGAGAACGGCGACTACGCCTGGGACCTGGCGCTGACCCGCCTGCACCAGTGCGACTACGTGCGCGGTTTCGAAGGTTACGAGGCCCGCTGGCGGCTGACCCGCAGCCCGCCGCGCAAATTCCCCGGCACGCGCCTCGAACGCGGCATGGACGTCAAGGGCAAGCGGGTGTTCCTGCACAGCGAGCAGGGCTTCGGCGACGCCCTGCAATTCGCCCGGTTCGTGCCCATGCTCGCCGCCCAGGGCGCCAAGATCATTCTCGAATGCATGCCCGAGCTCATCGAACTGTTCGGCACGCTGCCCGGCGTCACCGCCGTGGTGGAGAAGCATGCCCGCCCGCCGGAATACGACCTGTGGGCGCCCATGCTGAGCCTCGCCCACATCCTGGGAACCACCTGGGACAACCTCCCGGCCGAGGTGCCGTACCTGACGTCGCCGCGCCGGCTGGTCCGGCCGCTCGACAAGCCGCCGGGGAGCAGGCTGAAGGTGGGGCTGGTGTGGGCCGGCAAGACCACGCCGCGCGACCGCTCGTGGCCGCTCGATCGCCTGCTGCCGCTGTTCACAGATCCGCGGGTGGCGTTCTACAGCCTGCAGATGGGGCCGCGGACCGGCGACCTGGCCACGCTGGGCGTCGACCGGCTGCTGCGCGACCTGGGGGGCCAGGTCAAGTCCTTCGCCGACACCGCCGCGGTCATGTCCGATCTCGACCTGATCATCACCATCGACACCTCGGTGGCCCACCTGGCGGGCGCGCTCGGGCGCCCGGTGTGGGTGCTGCTGCGCTACGTGTCGGACTGGCGCTGGCTGGACGAGCCCGAGGATTGCGCCTGGTATCCCACCATGCGCCTGTTCCGCCAGGCCGACCCGTTCGACGTCGACGGCCCGGTGGCCAGGATGGCGGCGGCCCTCAAGGACTTGGCCGACGCCACGCCGGCCTAGCTGAAGGCGCCGTCAGTCGCCCTCGTCCAGGGTGAAGCCGACCTTGATCACCACCTGCCAGTGGGCGACGCGGCCCTGGTCGATGTGGCCGCGGGTTTCCATCACCTCGAACCAGCGCAGGTTCCTGAGCGACTTCGAGGCGCGGGCCACCGCGGTCTGGATGGCGTCCTCGTAGCTCTTGGTCGAACTGCCGGCCAACTGGACGATCTTGTAGACATGGTCGTCGGCGGTCATGGCGATGCCCTCGCGCAACCCTCGATACCGGGCATATGGGAAGCGGCGGCCTAGGGGGCCAGCCCCCGCGCCTTGTCCTGGCTGCGCTTCACCACCGATACCCCGAGGACGCCGAGCGCGATGCCCCAGATGGGCGACGTGTTGACCAGGGCGGCGATGATGGCCGGGGCCTGGGCCGGCTCGGCGACGATGGCCCAGGACAGCGCCGCCATGGTCGAGGTCCAGGTCGCCGCCACCGCGTAGCCGAAGGTGGGCCGCCAGCGGCGGACGAAGGCGTCCTCGGAGCGCAGCTCGGTGCGGAAGGTGGCGTTGACCTGTGCCAGGGCGGTGCGGGCCTCCTGGGTGTCCAACTCGCTCAGACGCTCCAGGTGGCGGTTGGCCTCGGCCTGGGCTTCGGGCGTGATCTCCCGGCCGGCCAGCGCCGACCCCACCTGGCTCAGGGCCTCCGCCGCCGTCCGGGCCGCCGGGTGATCGAGGGTGCCGAGGGCCTGGCCGACCGCCTTGACCAGCAGCGGCAAACCGATCGAGGCGAGAATCGCGGGAATCATGAGTCACTCCACGTCCTTGTAGAACAGGTGGCCGCCGATCTCGGCGGTCGGCGTCAATCCCCGCGCCCACGGCGGCAACAGGCCGATGGCGTGGTAGTGGGTGGCGCCTTCGGTCGCGTCGGCGACCACGCCGCCCAGCGCCCGGCGGGCGATGCGCACGCAGGTGCGGAAGGTGCGGTCCTCCATGGTCACCGCCTCGATCTTGGCGCGGTTGGGGTCCCCCGGGTTCCAGCACGAGAACTGCCAGGGGCGGCGGCACACCTCCTCGACGGTCCCGCCCCACCAGTGGCGGCCACCGGCCGCCTTGGCGCGTGCGACCCGGTTGAGGACCACCGAGGCGACGGCCTCCTTGCCGGCGACCGGCTCGCCGCGGGCCTCGCCCCACAGGGTGCGGGCCAGCACGTCGACGGTGCCGCCCGCCACCGGCGGCGGCGTGCGCGCCTCCCGGTCCGGCTCGAAATCATCGTCGGCGGCGGTCATGGCCGCACCCCGTTGGCGGCATCCAGCTTGGCCTCGATCCGCACCAGGTGCTCGGTGAGACGACGCTCGACGTCTTTCAGATAGCCGGTGGTGGCGTAGCTCTTGGCGACGTCGAGCTTGTAGGCGGCCAGCGCCTCGCGCGCCTGCCCCAGCCCGCCTTCCAGCGCCTTGTCGATGGCGTCCATGCGGGCGTCCGCATCGGCGCGGGTGTGCCAGATCAGCCAGAACAGGCCGGCCAGCGCCGGCAGCTCGACGGCGGTGATCCACCACATCACGTCGATGCTCCAGTGATTGTCCATGATTTGTTCTCCTAGACTTCGAACTCGGTGACCGCCCGGTGGGCGCCGCCGCCCGGCCGCCAGTCGCCGCGCGGGGCGGTCGCCCGCGGCCGCGACAGGCGGACCGGTTGCGACAGCAGGCAGCCGGCGACGGCATCGAGGCCGTCGTCGCGGCCCCGGCCGCCCGGCAACCACTCGCGCATCTCGGCGATGAAAGGGGTGGTCCAGACGCTGCGGTGGGCGTGCAGCGCGCCGGCCGCCAGCACCGCGTCGAAGGCGTCGACGATGCGCTGGTCCTTGGCGCGGCTGGTGGTGGCCTCCACCACGGCGCACGCCAGGCCGGCGGCGGCCAGCTCGCGCCGCAGCAGGCCGGGCAGGAAGCGGCCGAGGCCGTTGGTCTCCAGCGTCACCGCCGGCAGGTGCGATTCGGCGATGAAGGCGGCCACCTGCCGGCACAACTGGGTGGCCTCGTCCACGTCCGGCCGCGCCGGGTCGTGCTCCAGGTAGCGGACCCGGTGCAGCCAATAGCCGCCGTCCTCGTCGGTGAACACCGCCGCCACCACGCTGGAATCACCCTTGCCCGGCGCCCCGTAGGCGGGATCCCACCAGCACGAGGCCGAGACCAGGCGCCGCCCGGCCAGGGCCAGCACCGGCACCCGGTTGCCCTCGGCATAGTCCAGTTCGGCGTCGTAGAGGCGCAGGCGGTCGGGGTCGAGCCGTCCGTCCGCGATGTTGACCGGCCGCAGCATCATCTGGCTGTCGAACTTGTTGGGGCCGGTGCGCTTGCGGATGCCGGCGATGCGCTCGGGCGGGAAGCGTTCGGGCCACGCGCTGGCGCCCCGGCGGTCGAGCAGCGGGATCTCGAGGCGCGCGAACCCGTCGAGGAAGGCGACGCCCTCGCCCATCTCCAGCCGGGGCTCCGCCGCGTAGATCGTGTAGTAGCTGTGGGGGGTGCCGACGTAGAGCTGCCATCCGCCGGGGACCAGCACGTAGTCGATCTCGCCCAGCCGCTCGCGCAGGTCGGCGCGCTTGGGGGCGGTATCGCAGGTGTTGGGCACCTCGACGTCATCGCAGATCACGATGTCGGCGCGGCTTCCGGTGATGTTGGCGCCGATGCCCTTGGCCACCATCGAGGGGTCGCGCAGTTCGCCCGGACGGTTGACGGTGAACTGGTCGCTGGCCCAGTGCTCGCGCCGCCGGGGCTTGAGGCCGGCGGTCAGCGGGTGGCGCTCGATGATGCGCTTGACGTTGCGGACCATCTTCTTGGCCAGGGCGAAGTCGGCCGCCAGCACCATGATCCTGAGGTCGGGATCGCCCATCAGGGCCCAGGCGCAGAAGAGGCCGACGATGGTCGACTTGCCGCTGTTGCGGAAGGCCATCAGCAGCAGGTCGCGGTCGCGGCCGGCCCATCGCGCCGACAGCCAGCGGGCCATGTGAAGATGATGCCGGGGCGTCGACAGCCCCAGCCGGTGGTTCCAGATCCAGGCGAATTCGGGGAAGTCGACGGTGGTCATCGGTCGTCGCCTCCGCTTTCGGAATACTCGTCAAACTCGTCCAGGGCGGCACGGGCCTCGGCCAGCAGGTGGTCGAGGCCCGCCGCCGGATCGGGGGCGGCGACGTCGGCGCCGCCCTCGGCCCAGCGCGCCATCTTGACCAGCAGCTCCACATGGGCCAGCGCCGACTTGGCGGCGCCATGCCAGGCGCCGAACCCTTTCGCGTCGGCGGGCGGTTGCTCGGCGCTGAAGCGCTCGTAGCCCGCCAGCGCCGCCTCCACGCGGGACGGCAGCGACGCCTGCAGCCGGCGGCGCAGGCCGTCAAGATCTTCGGACATCCTGGTCTCCAGACTGGAATAGAGCGGCACCGGTCAGGCGTAGGCCCAGACGCGGACCATGCCGGCCGCGCCGCCGCCCCCCGGTTGGTCGGTGGCCGAGTTGGCGACCCCGCCCGATCCGCCGGCGCCATAGCCGACCCCGGCGATGCCGGGGTTCGAGCCGTAGACGCTCTTGCCGCCCTGCCCGAGGGGGCAGCAGCCGCCTTCGCCGGAACTGGCCACCGTGCCGCTCTGGCGGAAGCCGGCGCTGCCGGGTTGGCCCGGGATGGCGACGGTGGCGCCGGACACGCCGCCCCCGATGCCGCCCATGGCCTGGGTGAGCACGGTGCCGGCGACCATGGTGTCGCCGGCCGAGCCGCCGTCGCAGGACACCAGCCCACCGAAGGTGCTGAAGCCACCGGGGACACCGGCGTAGGCTCCGCCACTGCCGCCGTAGCCCCCGTTCCCCACCGTCACCACGTAGCTGGCGGCCGGGTTGGTGACGCGGCGCCAGCCGTATCCCCCGGCCCCGCCGCCGCCGCCGCAGCCGCTGCTGCTGGCGGCGCCGTCGCCGCCGCCGCCGCCGCCGCCGCCGGCGACCACTTCGACGATCACCGCGTTGCAGCCGGCCGGCTTCGACCACGTGTAGGTGCCCGGAATGGTGTAGAGGGTGACGCCCAGAAGGACGCCGCCGCCCTCGACCATGCCGGGAGCGATGCGCGACAGACCCATGATCTTAGTCCTCCTTGTCCGCGGGCGCGGCGAAGCCGGCCCCGTCGTAGATCCATCCGATGTCGCAGGGCTGTCCCTTGGCCAGCCTCACCGCCTCGGTGCCGGCGGGCGGCGCCCAGGTGTCGAAGTCGCCGTCCCATACGCACAGGTTCACCACCTCGCCCGCTTGGACGAGGGCCCAGGTCTCGATCCGCTCGGACATGCTGCCTCCTCCTACCAGGCGTAGACGCGGACCTCGCCGCGGCCACCGGCCCCTCCCGTCCCGGCGCCGTACGACAGCAGGGAGCCTGCTCCGCCGCCGCCGCCGCCGCCGCCCGGGACGCCGCCGGCGCCACCCGCTCCAGGGGTGCCCGAGGAATTGCCGCCGCCGCCGCCGCCGCCATCGCCGCCGCAGGCCCGCGCCGACCCGGCCTGGCCGGGCGTGCCGCCGCCGCCGCCGTTGCCGCCACCACCCTGTGTTGTCGGCAGGTGGGCCAGGCTGCCGGTAGTGAGCAGCGAGCCGCGGCCGCCGTCGTTGCCGCCGGATCCTCCGCCGGAGGCACATCCGCCGCCACCGCCGCCACCGCCGGCACCCGGTGAGGCCTGACCAGGCTGGGCATAAGGGGCATCGTCGCCGGCGCCGCCGGCGCCGCCGGCGGTGGAAAAGGCGCAATGGATGCCCTGGGCGTCGGCCCCGGGGGCTTCGGTGGCGCCGCCGCCGCTGCCGCCGAAGCCGCCCCGGGCGATGACCCAGCTGCCGAACGACGAATACCCCCCGGTCCCGCCGTTGTTGCCCGGCGCCGAGAACCCTCCCGAGCCACCGCTGGCTCCGGCGCCCACCTGGACGTTTTCGGTGGTGGCCAGCAGGCTGGCGGGCATGATCAGGCGGATGCACTCGCCGCCCGCGCCGCCGCCGCCGCCGCTGCGGTAGGTGCTGCCGTTGCCGCCGCCGCCGCCGCCGCCGCCGCCACCCCAGGCCTCGACCATGACCAGGGTGGCCCCCTGGGGCTTGGTCCAGGTGCCGGTGGCGGTGAAGGTCTGGACGTCGACCGCGGCGCCGCCGGCCATCTTCGCCCGGGTCACCGCGCCGGCTCCGATCTTGGCCGCGGTGACGGCGCCGTCGCTCAATTTGGCCGATACGATGGCCGCATCCGGCAGTTTGGCGGTGACGACGCTGCCATCGGCCAGCTTCGCGGCGGTGACCGCACCGTCGATGATCTTGGCGGTGGAGACCGTGAGGTCGGCCGGGGTGCCATAGGACCGGCTGCCGACCATGATTTCGATGCGCGCCGAGGCGCGCGGCGCTTCCGACAGCGTCACCACGGTCCCGTTGAGGGAGTAGGTGGACTTCTCCTGGTACACCGTGTCCACGAACAGCCAGGTGTTGTTGATGTGGCCGGGATTGGCCGCCAGCGTGAAGGCGGTCTGGGCGCCGGTGCCGGTGAACACCTCGACCGCCATGGTGCCGCCGAAGGCCTGGGCGGTGGCGGCCGCGGTCTGCGCCGCTGCCTGGGCGGCCTGGGCGGCGGTCGCACTGACTGCCGCGGACTCGGCGCTGGCCGTCGCCTCGCTTGCCGCCGCGCCCAGCTCGTCGATGTCGAACCGGGTGTTCTCCAGCCCCGAGAGGTCGGCCCGCCATTTCACCGAGCGGCCGGCCTCGGGCTCGGGCAGGGTGAGGTCGGCGGTCGAGCGGGAGGTGGGCGCGCGCCGCACCGCCTGCCCCACGTCGTCCGCCACCTGCTGGATGGCTGCCACCTGATAGTCGAACTCGTCGTTGATGGCCTTGGCGCGGATGATGCCGTCGGCCTGGAAGTCGCTGGTGCGGTGGATGGCGAGGCGGCGGCGCAGCGTCACCGCCAGGCCGGCGGCCGGCGCGGCGACGAAGGTGACGGTGCCGCCCCCAGACTGCCCGGCGCCGGAAACCGAGTAGCCGGTGGTCTGCTGGACGCTTCCCACCGAGACCTCGATGTCTTGGGCATCGAACACGGGGAAGGGGTAGGGAAAGGCCATCTGCTTGCCGTCCGCCACGTATTGGATGCGCGGGGCGACATCGCCGACCTGGATGTGATCGGGCATGGGGTCTTCTCCAAATTCAGGGGGCTACTGGTCGGACAGCTTGATCTCGGTGGCGACGGCGAGGACCGTGCAGGGCAGGGGGGCGTCCTGCTCGATGCGCCACAGCGGCCGGAAGGCGTCGCGCATCCACCCGATGGCACGGATGGTGACATCGCCGGAAAAGCCGGGCGGAGGGCGGTCGAACCCGTCGATGCCATAGCGGCGGAAGGCGATCGGCGACGGGCCCTTGCCGGTGTCCACGTGCAGGGCCCGGGTGTCGAGCAGGCGGAACGAGGCTCGCACCAGGCGTGCCATCCCCCCCGGTCCGCCGCCTCCGCCCTGGACCGCAGGCGGCAGCGGCTCGACGACGTGGGTGAAGGGCAGCCCCGCCTGGACCGATCGCGCCGGGTCAACCAGCGTGACCGCGCCGCCGGCGACCGTGGCGTCGACGATGATGCCGTCGTCCGCCAGCACCCGGACGGTGCGCCCCTCCAGGTGGGAGAGGCCGGACCAGGTGGACCGGGGATCGGTCGCGGTGCCGGTCAGGGCGGCATCGAGCGCCAGGGTGGGGTCGAAGCGCTCGACCAGCGTCAGGGCGCCGCGTTGGACCAGGACATAGACGTTCCCGGCCACCACCGCCACCGCCGTGAAGGCGCCGTCGGTCCGCCAGCTCGTCCACCCCGTCACCTTCTCGGAGCGATAGAGCGTCAGCGTCGACATGGTCCCGTCGGCCATCACCATGTGGAACAGGCGCGTGCCGGGGTCATAGTCCTGGTCCAGCGGGTCGGACACCAGGTGGTGCGCCAGCATGGACAGGTCGGTGGACTGGTAGGCCTGCTCGGCGTCGGTGAACAGGAACTCGCGCAGCGAGCGGCCGTCGCGCGACGCGAACAGGGTGGCGCCGTCGACGTCGCGCGGCCTGACCGTGCGGTCCACCGGCGAGCCGACCTGCGTCTGTCGCGACACCTGGATGCGCGTCGGCGTGAGCGGGGCGCCCGAGACCATCCACTCTGCTCCCGAGGTGAAGACCTGGAGATGGCGTCCCGAGGCGACGCCGCGGATGGCGTCCACCTGGTCCGACAGCAGGCCGAACTCGATCGCCTCGTCGTCCAATCCGGTGCCGATGTCGAAGTTGGACAGGTCGCCCGACGCCGACATCCACAGACGGTTGGGTGCGTCCCGGCTGCCGCCGACCACGAGCCGGTCCTGATGGAAGCACACCGAGATCGGCCAGCCGTGGACGTCCGAGAATGCCTCCTCCTCCCAATCGGTGGTCGGCGCGTGAGTGGTCAGAGCCTCCTTGAGGGTGGCGGTGGCGTGGCGGGCGTCGGTCACGGCGGTGATCGCCGCCTCCTTGCCGCGCAGGCGCAGCCGCCTCCCGACGTGCTGGGAGGTGAAGACGTCGGCCGACGCCACCACCGCGACCGTGCCCGAGGTGCTGCTGGGATCGAGGGTCACCTCGTCGGCGGCGAACTTGTGGTAGGGCTGGTGGATGACGTCCTTGTCCTCGTCCTTGGGGTAGCTCCAGTCGGTGATGGTCCAGCTGGTGTGCGAGGTGCGGGTGATCTTCTTGGGGCGCACGTCCGGATGGACCACCAGCAGGGTGTCGGCGGTCTGGGCCCAGTTGAGGTTGGCGATGTGCGCCGCCGTCCAGTCGGTGGCGAGGCCGGCCTGCCACGCGCCGTTGGCGTAGACGTCGAGCCGCCGGTCGGTGAACACCAGCAGGTAGGCTTGCTGGGTGTTGAACTCGAATGCCACCAGCCGGCCCGGGCCCCGCGCCGTATCCACATAGCGCAGCCCCGGGCGGCGGCTGACGCCGCCGGTGGGGGCGATCACCACGTTCTGCAGCGTCAGGGCCCCGTTGGCGTAGGCGGACAGGTCGGTGCGCCCCAGCATCTCGCGCGCCAGCTCGCCGGCGGTGAAGTTGGTCTTGGCCAGGGTGACGCGGCTCATGACCGCACCTCCACCAACGGGAAGCTGGTCAGCGCGGCGGGGACGTCCTGCTGCGCGTCGATCAGCTTGGCGCGGCGGAACTCGTCCTCGGCCAGGCGGTACAACAGCTCGGCCCGCGCCGTGCTTTCGGTGAGCGGCAGGCAGAATTCCGCCGCGAGCCGGGCGATCAGCACCTGGTCGAAGAAGGGCGGGAAGGCCGCTTCGTCGGGGCGGAAGACGTAGGTGAGCACCACCTCGTCGCAGTCGCAGTGCAGGCGAGCCTCGGTGATGCGGTAGGCCAGTCCCTGGCCGCTGCCCGCCACGCCGGCCGACAGGGCGCGCAGGAAGTCGGACGGCAGCTGGAAGGCGTAGGCGTAATCGGCCACCGGTTCGGCCGCCAGCCGGGGCAGCGTCGCCTGGCCGGAGGCGAAGTTCCAGGGATGGGCCGACAGCAGGGCGTCGCGCACGGTGGGGTAAAGGTTGGCCGCCACCTCGGATTCGGCGGTGCCCTCGGTGAACGAGGCGATGGTGGCGGCGCCCACCTTCAAGAGCGCGCGCGAACAAAGCGCGATGGCGGACAGGGCCATGGCGGGAAACTCCTGGGAGGGCGGGAAGAAACCGGGAAGTTGGGGCAACATCGTCGCCAAACCTCCCCCAGCCTGGCTGGGGGAGGGGCGGTGGGGGCTGCGGGGAGCCCACGCGATCGGCGATGGTGGCGCACGAGCACCCTGCGCCGCTCCGCTCGCAGGGCCCCCACCCCTACCCTCCCCCGGCGGAGCCGGGGGAGGGAGTTCAATCGCTGTCGGTGGCGCCGATCTGGGTCAGGTCGTTGACGTCGACCGCGCCGGCGGCGGCCTGCGACACGAAGAACAGGCCGGCCTTGGGGGCGCCGGCGGTGTCGAGGTTGGCGATGATGATGTCGCCGGCCCGCAGCATGTCGGCGGCGGGGTTGAAGTAGCCGAGGGTGTCCACGGTGGCCGCGGCATCGGCGGTGGTGTAGTGCCACAGCGTGAAGCCGTTGGCATAGGCGAGCACGCTCAGATCCTTGGATTGGTAGGCCATGACCGGTTCTCCTCAGGCTTCCTTGCAGCGCATGGACACCACGCCGGCCGGATCGACCAGCACGGCGCCCTGCGACATCATGTTGTTGACGAACCAGGCGGCGCGGTCGCCGTGGTAGGTGATCTCGCTCTTCACCTCGGCGCCGCAGGCGTGGCCGATGGCGGTCTTGTGGTACCAGTAGCAGTAGCGGACGCTGCCGGACCTGGTCAGGCCGGAATGCGGCATCCACAGCGCGCCCAGCCAGCGCTTGGCCTGGGTGCCCTTCCACGGCAGCTCGTCCGATCCGACGTAGTCGCAATCGGCGAACTCGGGGATCGACAGCAGCTCGGACCACTGCTTCCAGCCCACCACGGCGGTGCGCTCGCCGTCGTCCGGCACATCGGCGCTGCCCAGGGCCTCGAAGGCGGCCAGCACCTTGTCCTTGGTGAGGCCGGTGGTGCCGTCGAGGACGTAGTTGGTGGACTTGTCGAGCTCGGCGATGATCAGCTCGTCGGTCTTGCGGCCCAGCGCGTAGGCGCCGGAATTGACCAGCACGGCGCGCTCGTCGTGCTCGACCTTGATCTCGTCCAGCTTGTCCAGCCAGTCGCCGGCGTAATAGTCGTAGAGCGCGCACTCGACGGCCTGGTGGTCGACGTTCATCACCGGGACCTTGCCGTGGCGGGCCTTGGTGGCGGCGGTGCCCTTGCCGACCTTCTGGAACACCGCCACCGCGCCGGTGACGTTGTTGCGGGTGCGCACGGTGTTCCTGAGCTTGGTGCCCTGGCGCTGGTAGGCCAGGTGCACCTCGGCGCCGTAGGCCTTGGAATAGGCGTTGACGATGCTCGTGGACATCTCTGCTTCCTTTCGGGGTTCAAGGCGTCGCCGCGGGCCCGGTTGTGGCCCCTTACCATCGGGGGCCGCCGGGTGCGGCCGACGGTCGGGCGGCGGGCCGGGGCTGTCGCCGCGGTTGTCCGCACGCCGGTTGGTCGGTGCCCGCTTCCCCGGTGCCCAGGGGACTGGCACACGGGAAAGCGGGCGGCCGGCGCTCGACGGCGAGAAGGCGACGCCGGAGCGGCCGGACCGGAAAATTTCCCCGGAAAATTCCCGCTGTCGGGGACCGGGAAAATCGCTATGATCCTGGCTGCGCCACCCGCCTGCAGCGGGGTCCGCGCAGGGGACCGGGGATCAGAATCGATGAACCAGATTTCGCCGCCGCCCAGGACCGGTGCGGGCACGCAACGGACGGATCGCATCGAGGCGCGTGCCAGCGCCCTGCTGGGCGATTGCCGCCGCGCCTTCCATGCCTTCGGCGAGCTCGACGAGCTGGCCGAGAATCTGCGCATCCTGTCGCTCAACGCCGAGCTGGCCGCCGGCCGGGCCGGCGACAAGGGCCGCGCCGTCCGGGCGCTGACCCAGTACACCCGCGAGCTGGTCAATCGCCTGGCGCAGATCCAGGGCGAGATGAACAACCTGCGCATCCGCACCTATGCGCTGTCCTCGACCATCCTGCGCGGGCTGCTGCAGCTGCAGCTGTTCGAGCGCACCGCCGACCTGATCAACGACGGCGCCCACGACGCCCGTGCGCGGGCCTCGGTCAACCGGGCCTTCGCCCAGACCATGCGCATGCTGGTGGAGACCCTCGACCAGATGGCGACCAGCGTCGAGGACCTGTCGCGGCGCGCCCACGGCGTCGAGGAGGTGGTCAGCCAGTCGGATTCGATCGCCACCAACATCGCCATCGAGGCCGCCGCCGCCGGCGTCCACGAAAAGGAATTCCGCACGGTGTCCGACACCATGCGGCGCTACGTCGACGACCTGCGCAAGATGATCGACGAAGCCTCGGACGCCGTCCGTCGCGCCCTCGAGAAGGGCGATTCGCTGCGGCGCATCGGCCTTGACAGCCTGCAGGGCCTCGAAGACCACGAATACCGCCTGGCGGAGTAATCGCGATGAAGTGCACCCCCCTTTTCCGGCAGGACGACCACCGCTGGCTGGCTTTCGGCCAGGACCCCGAGCGTCCCGAGAACGTCATCGACACCAACCAGTACGTGGTCTGCGCCGGCAACACCGCCATGCTGATCGATCCCGGCGGGATGGAGGTCTTCCCGGCGATGCTGGCGGCGCTGACCCACGAGGTCGCGGTCGAGGACGTCGCCATGCTGTTCTTCAGCCATCAGGACCCCGACGTCGGCTCGTCGCTGCCGCTGTGGCGCCGCGTGTGCAAGCCCGACGTCAAGGTCTACCTGTCGTGGATGTGGTCGAGCTTCATCTCGCATTTCGACCGCGACGCCAAGCTCACCAACATTCCCGACGAAGGCCTGGAGGTGCAGCTGGCCGACGTGCGGCTGCGGTTCATTCCCGCCCACTACCTGCACAGCGCCGGCAACTTCCACGTCTACGACCCCAAGGCCCGCATCCTGTTCACCGGCGACGTCGGTGCCGCCCTGATCCCCGAGCGGGTCAAGTCCGGCATGTTCGTGCAGGATTTCAACAACCACATCCAGTACATGGACGGCTTCCACCGCCGCTGGATGGCCTCGACGCGGGCGCGTGACGCCTGGGTCAACACGGTGTCCAAGCTCGAGATCGACATGCTGTGCCCGCAGCACGGCCTGATCTTCAAGGGCGACGACGTCAAGCGCTTCATCGAGTGGTTCTCGAAGATCGAGGTCGGCAGCGGCGTCGCCGCCATGACCCGCTAGCCACATCCGTCATCCCGAGGAGCGATGCGACGAGGGACCTCGTAGGTCGGCCCCGAACGAGGTCCCTCGCGTCCGCTCGGCATGACACCGTGTGCTACGGTCACTCGTCCCCGTACAGCCGGCGGAAGCCGGCCTGCACCTTGTCGATGAAGGCGGGATCGCGGCTCTTCCAGTAGCGCGGGTCGGCCATCATCCGTTTCAGGTCGGCCTCGGTGGGAGCGTCGTCGGCGGGGACCGGCGCCGCCCCCATGCGGGGCTCGCTCGATTCCATCATCCGCTGCAGCGTCAGCACGCCGTCGGGGGTGGCGGCCAGCGCGGCATAGGCGGCCGGCGGCAGGTTGGCCTTGCCCCAGGCGGCGAGCTGGCGCGAGGCCTGCGCCCAGCGCGCCTCGCCGCCGAAATGCTGCGTGAGGCGGTCAAGCGCCCGGCTGGTCTCATGGTCCGCCGCCATGTGCTCCATCATGGGCACCAGCCGCTCGAACGCGAGGTCGTAGACCAGCTGGGCCTGCGCCGGCGTGAACCCGGCCTGATGCAGCCGCGCGTTGATCTCGGGATCGCTGGCGAGAAGCTCGTGGCGCTCGGCGATCTCGTAGCCGGTCGGCGTGTCGGGAATGCCCATGGCGCGACGGAACGCCGCCTGCTCCTCGGGCGAGGCGTCGGCGCCGGGCAGGCGCACGGACCCGCCCAGGTGGCGCTCCAGGTCGAGGTAGGCCCGCAGCAGCGCCTCGTTGCGCATCTCGCCCTTGGCCGGATCCCAGAATTTCTCGGGCACCCCGGCGGGGCGGGCGGCGGGCAGATGGGCGGTCTCGGGGGCCTCGCCCGGGCCGGGCTCCAGCGAATCCTCGTAATACATGGCGGTCTCCGTTGGTGGGGATGGTGCGGGATCAGCCGTGGCGGCCGCGCGCGATCAGCGAAAGAAGGTGGTGGACGAGGGCGCGCTGGCCCTCCAGCGCCCTGAGCGCCCGCCCGGGGGTGTCGGGGCCGACGCAACGGTCAACGGTCAGCGCCTTCAGGTGGGCGAGGACCATGTCGCCCTCGCTGCCCGCGAACACGCGAGCCGCGGCGCGGGCCAGGGCGAGGGCGTCGTCGCCGGCGGCGACCTGGGGCGCCGCCGGCCAGGGCCATCCGGGCTCAGGCATGGCCGGCCCCCGGGGCTTGCCTGCTCATCGGCGCTTGCGGGCGGATCAGCTCGGCGGGAACCCCGAGGGTGCGCCCCAGCCAGCGCGCCGCCTCGCCGCCGTCGACCGCGTCGACGCCCGCTGGCCCCAGCTGCGCCAGGGCGCCCAGCCAGGTTAGGGTATTGCGGGCATCGCGGCGCGCCTGGCTTTGGGCCAGCGGCGAGCGGTATTCCAGGTCGGCGATGTGGCCGTCGAGGACCAGCTCGGGGATCTCGCCCCGCCGGCGCAGGATGGCCACGGCGCGCATCACCAGCGGCGTCAGCAGCTCCGATTGCAGGCGGCCATAGGTGGCGCCCAGCAGCCGGGCCATGTCGGAGGCGCGCTCCAGCACCTCGGTGGCCGTCATGCGGGGGGCGTCCGGCTGGCCGAGCTTGTCGGCGAGCAGGGCGTGGCGGATGCGGCCGCGCAGGTCGTCCAGCACCAGCTGCGAGATGTCGAAGCGGCCCGGCGCCTCCAGCGGCTGCAGCCCGGCCGACCCCACCGCCTTGGGGATGATGGTGCCGGGGACCAGCCGGACGTTCGCTGGGTTGAGGACGCCGTCGTCATCGGCCTGCCAGATGCCGGTGACGGCGATGGTGGCGTTCTTGAGCACCAGCTCCACCACCTTGTTGGCGGTCTTGATGTCGGGCAGCGCCTTCATCACCGGCGAGCGGCCGTAGGTCTCGCCGGGCGCCTTCAGCCAGCGGAAGTTGACGAAGGGCGACTGCGCGAAGCGTCCCTCGGCCAGCACGGTATCGGTGTCGTCGTCGCCATCGAGCAGGGCGGTGTAGCGGTAGCCATGGCCGTCCGGCACCACCGCCTCGACCATCGCGAGCCGCAGCTCGGGATCCTCGGTGAGGCGGCGGGCGGTCGCCTCGGGCAGGGAGGCGTCGGGGAAGCGGGCGGCCAGCGCGGCGGCATTCGGTTCGGAGCGCCGGAAGGTGACGTCCAGGCGGCCTTCGGCGCCTTCCTCGAGCACCACCTGGGCCAGCGGCACGGCGGTGAAGCGGAAGGCGGAGTGGCCGCCGGGCCCGGCCTCCTCGAACAGCAGTGAGGCGGTGCCGCCGGTGATGAGGTCCAGGTAGCACTGGTGCATTTCCACCGCGAAGTTCGAGCGGTCGAAATGCGACTGCAGCACCGCGCCGATGCGGTCGAGCAGCGGAGCGACGGTCTCGCGCTCCTCGGGCGTCAGCGCGGCGCCGGCGGTGAGGCCGAACCACTGCGCCCAGGGCGGCGTGAGTTCCGACAGCAGGCTGGCGGCCAATTGGTCGACGGCGTCGGGGGCGGTTCCGTCGAACAGGCGGTCGCCCTTCTTCTCGCCGGGATTGGGCCGGTGCATCACCGCGTCCCTGAGGGGCAGGGCGTAGTCGTAGCATTCCTGCCAATGGGCCTCCCAGGCCTGGCGGCGGTCCTTGGCGCGGCGGTAGCGGCGCAAGAGCTGGGCGCGGCCACCTCCGCCGTCGGGGTGTTCGGCCATGATCATTCCCCCAGCAGCGACTTGAGCAGGCCGGTCGGCGGCGTGAGGACGCCGCGCAGGCTGGTGGCGACCATGCCGTCGCGGCCCCGCTGCGCCCGGGCGGCGGCCGCCTCGGCCTCGGTCTCGCCGATCAGGTCGCGGCGCGGCGCGCCGGCCTGCTCGCCCTTGGGCGTGGTGTACATCGTGCTGAAGCCACCCATGGCGGTCTCCTGATCCTGTTTTGTTCTAATCGGTGCCCGCGTCGGCAGGCATGCGGGCCACCCTGGGGTGGACCGGTGCGACGGGCGCAATTGTGGCGTTGATGAAAGGGTATTTACTCCTATCGACGGAAGGTGTCAACGCAATTTTTCCTGTCCATGAGAAATTTGTACAACTGCCAGGGGGTGAGCACCCCACCCGCATGGATGCCGAGGGTGCGCTTGACGGCCTCGACACAGGAATATGGTCTGATCGGGGCGAGGCGCCGCGGCGCGGTGCGGGTCACCGTCTCCACCACGGTCAGGCCGGCGCCGCGATAGGCGGCGGCGAGGTCGCGGCCCGGCTCGGCGGCGACCGCGGCCAGCTCGGTGCGGTGGCTCAGCGGATCGAGGATCAGCCAGCACGGGCCGTCCTCGATGGCCAGGAAGCAGTGGCGGAACCCCCGGCGCAGCAGGCAAAGCCACCAGGCGTCGGCGCTGCCCGAGAACATCACCAGGGCGCGACGCGGGCTCATGCGACGATGCCCTTGGCCTTGAGCGCGGCCTCCAGCCGGGCCATGGCCTCTTGCCAGCGCGCCGCGTCGGCGGCCCCGTCCCCGGCCCAGGGGTCGGGCGGCGCCAGGCGCAGCCCGAAGCGGCCCAGGACCGTCACATGGTCGTGGCCGATGGCCCCGGACCGCGCCAGGGCGTCGACGGCTCGGTAGATGTCGTCGGGATCGCAGGGGCGGGCGACCTCGCCCGCCCCGGCCACGAAGCGCACCCCTTCGAGGCGGGCGATCTGGCAGCGGGCGAACCACAGCCACGCCTCCTCGGCGGTGGCGAAGGGTTGGCCGTCGGCGGGGGACAGGGACCTCGCCGTGAACTTGCCTCGGCGCATCGATGTTCTCCTCATAATAGAACAGATGGCGAACATTAGCCGCGCCGCGGGGGATCGAGTCAAGGGGGGTCAGAAAATATTCCTGATGCCCCGTTTGGGGAATTGCGAGAGGATATTCCCATGCTCAAGCACGCCGACATCTGGGCCGCGATCGACGCGCTGGCCAAGGATCATGGGCTGACGGCGTCCGCGCTGGCCCGCAAGGCCGGGCTTGACCCCACCACCTTCAACAAGAGCAAGCGCATCACCCGCGAGGGCAAGCCGCGCTGGCCCTCCACCGAGAGCGTCGCCAAGGTGCTGGAGGCGACCGGCTCCTCGCTGGCCGACCTGGTGCGCGTCATCGAGGGCAACAACGGCAAGGTTGGGGCCTCGGCCCGCGTCCCTCTGATCGGCTTCGCCCAGGCCGGCGACCGCGGCTTCTTCGACGATGCCGGCTACCCCACCGGCGGCGGCTGGGACGAGATCCCCTTCCCCGAGATCGGCGACCCCAACGCCTACGCCCTCGAGGTGTCGGGCGACAGCATGGAGCCGCTCTACCGCGACGGCGACATCGTCATCGTCTCGCCGGCCTCCAGCGTCCGCCGCGGCGACCGGGTGGTGGTCAAGACCCTGGACGGCGAGGTCATGGTCAAGCAGCTGGTGCGGCAAAGCGCCAAGTGGATCGAGCTGGCCTCGCTCAACCCCGCCCACCCCGGCCGCAGCCTCGCCGCCGAGGACATCGCCTGGATCGCCCGCATCCTGTGGGCCAGCCAGTAGCGCGGTTTAGCTCCCTCCGTCATGCCCGCGAAGGCGGGCATCCAGTGATCGCAATGCCCTCCTAAGGGCTGGATCCCCGCTGCCGCGGGGATGACGAAGGCGGGTCACTTGACAAAATGTTCGTGATATGTTCTATATCCGGGATGCCATTGCCCCACCTTCTGGAGTGCCGCTACGACGGCCCGATCCCGCCCGCCGATCCGGCGATGATCGGTCGGCCCGACGCGGTCCTGCGGGCGCGGCTGTTCGAGCGGCTGGCGGCCGAGGCCCGGCGCGCGGCAGCGCTCAGGCGAGCCCGTCTCGGCGCCGCCGGCCTCCCGGCCGACCACCACCTCTCCGAATTGGGGCAGGAATTGTCGGCCTGCCGCCGGCAGGCCCTGGCGTGGCGCCATTCCGGCATGGCCGCGCCTGCCCCGGCCATCCACGCGGCGCCGCCAGAATCGAACCCCCGGGTCAAGCCCGGGGGTGACGGCGAGCGGCGCGCCCGCCTCTAGCCGACGATGTGGTAGCCGCCGTCGATGAAGATGGTGGTGCCGGTGACCGCCTTGGCCAGGTCGCTGACCAGGTAGGCCGCCATCGAGCCGCAATCGTCGATGGTGGCGAGCTGGTGCATGGGCGCCTTGGCGGCGGCCTGCTCCATCAGCTCGTCGAAGCGGTCGATGCCCGAGGCGGCGCGGGTCTTGAGCGGCCCGGGCGACAGCGCCACCACGCGGATGCCCTTGGGCCCGAGCTCGTGGGCCATGTACTTGGTGGCGCTCTCCAGCGCCGCCTTGACCGGACCCATGACGTTGTAGTGCTCGACCACCTTGCGGCCGCCGTAGAACGACACCGTCATCAGGCAGCCGCCGTCCTTCATCAGCGGCTCGGCGAGGTGGGCCATGCGGATGAACGAGTGGCAGGACACGTCCATGGCCAGCGCGAAGCCGTCGCGCGAGCAGTCGACGACGCGGCCGTGCAGGTCCTCGCGGTTGGCGAAGGCGATGGAGTGGATGATGAAGTCCAGCTTGCCCCAGGTCTTCTCGATCTCGGCGAACACGGCTTCCAGCTCGCCCTCGCCGCGGACGTCGCACGGCATGAAGATCGGCGCTTCCAGCGTCTCGGCCAGCGGGCGGACCCACTTCTCCGCTTTGTCGTTGAGGTAGGTGACCGCCAGTTCGGCGCCGTAGGCGCGGCAGTGCTTGGCGCAGCCGTAGGCGATGCTCTGGTCGTTGGCGATGCCGATTACCAGGCCCTTCTTGCCGGTCAGGTTGAGGGTCTTCACCTGCGCGATGCCGTCCATCATGTCTGGGTTCCTTGCTCGGTGATGTTGCGCTGCAGCATAGGACGGATGAGGTAGGACCACAACCTCCCCCTACCGTGTTCGTGTAGGACCGCACCCAATGGGGTAGTTTCACACGTCCGGCGCAGAGTTTTGCGACGCTTGACCCTGCCGTCCCCGTCGCGCTATGTGTTTGCCCGTGGCGATTTGAGCGACCGGCTTGCGGCCACGTTAAATATTCCGCTAAAGAGGTCAGAGCGTCCGGCTATATCCGCGCCCCGACCCCTGCCCGGTCGGGGTTTTTGTTTGGCCGAACGCATCATCGAAGGGCAGATCCATGAGCGACGACACTCCCGCCTCCCGCCCCGCCTCATCCCTGCGGCCGCGCACCCGCCTGGTGCGCGCCGGCGTCAATCGCACCGGCTTCTCCGAGACGAGCGAGGCCTTGTTCATGACCTCGGGCTACGTCTACGACTCCGCCGAGGAGGCCGAGGAGAGCTTCGACGGCACCCGCGACCGCATGGTCTATTCCCGCTTCAAGAACCCCACCGTCGCCATGTTCGAGGAGCGCCTGGCCGCCGTCGAAGGCGCCGAGGCGTGCCGGGCCACCGCCAGCGGCATGGCCGCCGTCCACGCCGCCCTGGCATGCCAGCTGAAGGCCGGCGACCGCGTGGTGGCGTCGCGGGCCCTGTTCGGGTCGTGCAGCTGGATCGTCGGCGACCTGCTGCCCCGCTTCGGCGTCACCGCGGAGTTCGTCGACGGCTGCGACCTCGCCCAGTGGGAAAAAGCGCTGTCGAGCCCCACCGCCGCCGTGTTCGTCGAAACCCCCTCCAACCCGACCCTGGAAATCATCGACCTGCCGGCGGTGTGCGAGCTGGCTCATCGCGCCGGCGCCCGGGTGGTGGTGGACAACGTGTTCGCCACGCCGCTGCTGCAGAGCCCGCTCGAACTGGGGGCCGACGTGGTGGTGTATTCCGCCACCAAGCATATCGACGGCCAGGGACGCTGTCTCGGCGGCGCCGTGCTCGGCTCGGCCGAATTCTGTGCCGACGTGCTGGGGCCGTACCTGCGCCACACCGGCCCGGCGCTGTCGCCCTTCAATGCCTGGCTGCTGCTCAAGGGGCTGGAGACCCTGGACCTCCGGGTGCGGGCCCAGAGCGAGTCCGCCCTGGCCATCGCCCGCTTCCTCGAAGGCCGCCCCGAGGTCGAACGGGTGCTCTACCCCGGCCTCGAAAGCCATCCGCAATACGAACTGGCGCGCCGGCAGATGAAGGGCGGCGGCACCATGCTGGCGCTCAGCCTGAAGGGCGGCAAGCCGGCCGCCTACCGCCTGCTCAACGGTCTTCGCATCATTGACATCTCCAACAACCTCGGCGATTCCAAGAGCCTGGCCACCCATCCCTGGACCACCACCCACCAGCGCCTGTCGCCCGAGGCCAAGCTGGCCATGGGCATCGACGAAGGCATGCTGCGCCTGTCGGTGGGCCTGGAGGATCCCGACGACCTGATCGAGGACCTGGCCGCCGCCCTTTCCGGCTGAGCGGCCCGGAAATTCGGGAGAGCGGGGCTGGGCCGGGCGTAGGGTAGGGCCGACATCGGGTGCATGCGCCCGCTCCTGCCGATGCTCCTGACGGGTTTGGTGGCGGCCTGCACGGTGCCCGACGTGCGGGACACCTACTATGCCGACCCGTTCGCCCCCGGCCCGGCCGACCTGGTGCGGCTGGCCCGGCCCGAGCGGGAGGTGGCCACGATCCTGTTCGCGCCCGGCTCGGCGGCGCTGACGCCCTCGGGACGCCGGGCGGTGCTCGACGCGGCCGCCGAGATCGGCCGTGACCTGTCCCAGCCGGTGCAGGTCGTCGCCGTCGCCGACGAGACGGGCAGCGAGAACGGCGATTATCAGCTGGCGCGCCGGCGCAGCCTGGCGGTGGCCGACGTGCTGGAGGAAGCCGGCGTCCCCCCGGCGCGAATCGACCTCGAACCCCGCGGCAATTCCCGCTACACCCCGGCAAAACGGGCCGTGATCGTCGATTATTGACCCTCGCGCGGAGGGATACGCCGGCCCGGCGAGGTGGACATCCCCGTGTTCCGGCTTAATATGAGCCGACAGGACAGCGTCCCGCAGGACACGCCATGTACACCGAAACCACGCGCGGCATCACCGTGACGGTCGATCCGGTCTATCTGGAAGACCAGTCGTCCCCCGACGACAACCATTATGTCTGGGCGTACCGCGTCCGCATCGAGAACCACGGCGATGGGACGGTCCAGCTCAAGCGCCGCCACTGGACCATCACCGACGCCCTGGGGCGGGTGCAGGAGGTGCAGGGGGCCGGGGTGGTGGGCGAGCAGCCAGTGCTCGAACCCGGCCAGGCGTTCGAATATACCAGCGGCACGCCGCTGCCGACGCCGTCGGGCATCATGTTCGGCAACTACCTGATGGAAGCCGAGGACGGCGAACGGTTCGACGTGACCATCCCGGCGTTCTCGCTGGACAGCCCGCACGTGGTCACCCGCCTCAACTGAGCTTGCAAACGGGGCAGCGCGACGCCACATCTCCGAGGCGATACCCCCAAAGTGGCACTCTCCAGCCCCGCATCCGTGCCCCGCATCCGTAAACGAGGGATTTCCGCCGTGAAAGCCGACGACCTGATCCTGCCCAAGGAACTCCAGCCCAAGGACCTCACGCGCCCCAGCCGGGCCGAGGCGGAAGAGGCGGTGCGCACGCTGCTGCGCTGGGCCGGCGACGACCCCGAGCGCGAGGGCCTCGTCGGCACCCCGGACCGCGTGGTGCGCTCCTACGAGGAATTCTTCTCGGGATACGACCAGGACCCGGTCGAGATCCTGCAGCGGACCTTCGAGGAGACCGACGGCTACGACGAGATGGTGCTGCTCAGGGACATCCGCCTGGAATCCCATTGCGAGCACCACATGGTGCCGATCATCGGCAAGGCGCACGTGGCCTACCTGCCCGACCGCCGGGTGGTGGGGATTTCGAAGCTGGCCCGCGTCGTCGACATCTTCTCGCACCGGCTGCAGATCCAGGAGAAGCTGACGGCGCAGATCGCCAACAGCATCAACGAGGTGCTGCAGCCCAAGGGCGTCGCGGTGGTGATCGAGGCCGCCCACCAGTGCATGACCACCCGCGGCATCCACAAGCCGGGGGTGACCATGGTCACCAGCCGCATGCTCGGCGCCTTCCGCGACAACCCCGCCACCCGCCGCGAGTTCATGTCCCTGATCCAGGGCCAGCACAACGGCCTGTCGAACGTCTGATCCCTTCTGTCATCCCGAGCCCCGCGAGGGATCGCGTCCGGAGTGGCCTGGACGGGCGGCGCCGGATGAGGGCACCTCGGGATGACCGCAAACGGGACGGCACCGATCCAAGCATAGCGTCGATGCGTCTATAATCGCTGGACTCTCTCCCCTGGCCGCGCCAATAGTCTTGCCCGGACAGGGGATATTCGCGCTTGATCGACGTACGGCCGGTAATCTTCGTCAACGGCTTCCTGCTGCTTGTCCTCGCCGCTGCCATGGGTGTGCCGGCGTTGGTGGACGTGGTGTACGCCGACCCCGACTGGCAGGTCTTCGCGGCCTCCGGGGTGGTGACCGGCTTCATCGCCCTGGCCATGGTGCTGGGCGCCAAGCCCGAGGGCCGGCTGTCGCTGACCGCGCGCCAGGCCTTCATGCTCAGCACCACTTCATGGATCGTCACCGCGGCGGCGGCGGCGCTTCCCTTCGTCTTCTCCGGCCTCGGCCTCAGCTACACCGACGGCTATTTCGAGGCCATGTCGGGACTGACCACCACCGGGGCCACCGTCATCACCGGCCTCGACGACCAGCCCTACGGCCTGCTGCTGTGGCGGGCCATGCTGCACTGGATGGGCGGCATGGGGATCATCGTCATGGCGGTGGCGGTGCTGCCGTTGCTGCGCATCGGCGGCATGCAGTTCTTCCGCATGGAAAGCTCCGACAAGAGCGACCGCATCAAGCCGCGGGTATCCCAGACCGCCGGCGGCATCGCCGTGGTCTACGGCCTGTTCACCGCCGCCTGCGCGGTGTTGCTGTGGCTGGCCGGCATGACTCCGTTCGAGGCGCTGTGCCACGCCATGGCCACCCTGTCGACCGGCGGCTTTTCCACCTCGGACGCCCGCTTGGCCCACTGGGATTCCACGGCGATCACCTGGATCGTCACCGTGTTCATGACCGTGAGCGGGGCCTCGCTCGCCCTGTTCATCCGGCCGTGGCGGCGCGGGCGTTGGGAGATCCTCGGCGACACCCAGACGCGGTGGTACCTGTCCTTCCTGGGGCTGTTTTCGGCGGTGCTCGCCCTGTGGCTGTGGGCGGTGGACGACCAGGACCTCGGCGACGCCCTGACGCACGCCACCTTCCACGTGGTGTCCATCGTCACCACCACCGGGCTGGCCTCGGCCGACTACGCCCAATGGGGCGGCTTTCCGCAGGTCATCTTCTTCATCCTCACCTTCATCGGCGGCTGCACCGGCTCGACGGCCGGCGGCATCAAGATCTTCCGCTGGGAGGTGCTGTTCCAGATGGCCGGCGCCCACCTGAAGCAGCTCCTGCACCCGCATGGCATCTTCGTCATCAGCTTCAACCGCCGCACGGTGTCGCAGTCGGTGGTCGATTCGGTGCTGGGCTTCGTGGTCATGTACTTCCTGACCTTCGCGGTGATGGCGCTGGCGCTGACCGTAGTCGGGCTCGACTTCGTCACAGCGCTCTCGGGTTCGGCCGCCGCGCTGGGCAATGTCGGGCCGGGCCTCGGCGAGGTGATCGGCCCGCTCGGCAGCTACCGGCCGTTGCCCGACGCCGCCAAGTGGCTGCTGGCCTTCGAGATGATGATGGGGCGCCTCGAGCTTTTCAGCGTGCTCGTGCTGCTGTCGCGGTCGTACTGGCGGGAATGAGCGCGATGATCGACCTCCGGCCGGTGCTCCAGATCGTCGGCAGCGTGCTCTGCCTTCTCGCCGCCGCCATGCTCGTGCCGGCCCTGACCGACGCCGCGGTGGGCGAGCCGGAATGGCAGGTGTTCGTCGCTTCGGCGAGCGTGACCGTGTTCATCGGCATGGTGCTGGTGCTGGGCGCCCGGTCGCCGGCCGCCGTGCTGTCCATCCGCCAGGCCTTCCTGGCCACCGTGCTGGGCTGGGCGGTTCCCTGTCTCTTCGCCGCGCTGCCCTTCGCCTTCGGGCCGCTGGCGCTCGCCCCCGCCGATGCGCTGTTCGAGGCCGCCAGCGGCATCACCGCCACCGGCTCCACCGTCATCGCCGGGCTCGACCGCCTGCCGCCGGGCATCCTGGTGTGGCGGGCGCTGCTGCAATGGCTGGGTGGCCTGGCCTTCATCGTGATGGCGGTCGCGGTGCTGCCGGCGCTGAACGTCGGCGGCATGCAGATGTTCCGCATCGAGATCCTGTCGGCCCACGAGCGCGCCGCCCGGTTCGCGGGCGCGATCGTCGCCCTTTATGTCGGCCTGACCGCGGTCCTGCTGTTCCTGCTGCTGCTGGCCGGCATGCCGGCGTTCGACGCCATGGTGCACGCCATGAGCACCATCGCCACCGGCGGCTTCTCGACCTCGGACGGGTCGGCCGGGTCGTTCGACAGCGCCGCGATCGAGGTCGTGCTGATGCTCGGCATGATCGCGGGCGGCATGCCGATCCTGCTGTTCTTCCAAGTGGTGCACGGCAACTGGCGCGGGCTGCTCAAGGACGAGCAGGTGCGGTGGTACCTGGGCCTGCTTTTCCTCGGCACCGCGGCACTGTCCCTGTGGCTGGCCCGGGCCAAGGGGCTCGCGGCCGCCGAGGCGCTGCGCACCGGCGCCTTCACCGCCATCTCGGCCATGACCGGGACCGGCCTCTACACCGTCGATTACAGCGAGTGGACCGGCATGCCGGTGGCCGTCCTCTTCTTCCTCACCTTCGTCGGCGGCTGCTCGGGCTCGACCGCGGGCGGCGTCAAGGTCTTCCGGCTGAAGATGCTGTTCGCCAACGCGTTGGTGCAGGTGCGCCGCCTGATGCGGCCGCACGCCATCCTCATCCCCACCTTCAACCGCAAGCCCATCTCCGAGGAGGTGCTGGGCTCGGTGATGGGGTTCCTGTTCGTCTACGCGCTGTCCTTCGCCCTGTTGGCCATGGCGCTCGCCTTCCTCGGCGTCGATTTGATGACGGCGCTCTCGGGGGCCGCCTCGGCCATTGCCAACAAGGGCGGCGGGCTGGGGCAGGCCATCGGTCCGGCCGGCACCTACGCCCCGCTGCCGGATGCCGCCAAATACCTGCTGTCGGCCGGCATGCTGTTCGGACGCCTCGAACTGTTCACCGTGCTGGTGCTGTTCGTTCCCGGTTTCTGGAAACAGTAACCGGCTCCGCTCAACTCGCGGATGATTTTTATTTTCATTTATTGAACATTCATTCATGAGGCAATATCTCCCGGGGGTGGCTACCACTTTCGAGGACCGGGAGATTTCATGAACTGGCTGTCCAACTGCCGCATCGCCCCCAAGATCGCCCTGTCGCTGGTTCTCCCGCTGCTGTTGGTGCTCGCCTTGGCCGGGTATCTGGTGACCTTGAAGGCGCGGACCTCGGCCGAGACGTCGGTGCTGCAGGCGGTGGCGCCGCTGACCGCCGACATCAGCACCCTGGTGCACGAACTGCAGAAGGAGCGGGGCGCCACCGCCGTCTTCCTCGGGAGCAAGGGCGAGCGGTTCGGCGACGAGATGCGCAGCCAGCGCGGCCGCACCGACCAGGCTCTGGCCCGCTTCGAGGCCACCGTGGCGACCATCGACCTGGCGGCGTTGAGCCCCTCGTTCCCGCCCAAGGTCGAGGAGGGCCGCCGCAAGGTCCAGGCCCTGATCGCTGCCCGCGCCGGCACCGACCGCCTCGCCACCGACACCAAGACCGCCATCGGCGGCTTCACCACCACCATCCGCGCCCTGCTCGACGTGGTCGACCAGATCGCCGTGCTGTCGACCGAACCCAAGGTCGGCGGCATGACCAGCGCCCTGGTCAAGCTGATGGAAGCCAAGGAGAAGGCCGGGCAGGAGCGGGCGGTCGGGGCCGGCGCCTTCGCCGCCGGGGCCTTCGATCCCGAGACCTTCCGCCGCTTCGTCGGCTTGGTCGCCGACCAGGAAACCTATTTCCGCGAGTTCCTCGACCTGGCGTCCGCCGACCAGGCGGCGTTCTTCCGCGCCACCATGGACGCCGAGCCGACCCGCACGGTCGACCGCATGCGCAAGGTGGCGTTCGACAGCCTGGCCGGTGCGCCGCTGGCCGAGGTCACCGGCCCCGCGTGGTTCGCCGCCTCGACCGCTCGCATCGATTTGATGAAGACCGTCGAGGATCGCCTGTCCGCCGACCTGCAGGGCCTGGCGCGGGACGAGCACGCCCATGCCAACGGCGTCCTGATCGGAACCGTGGTCGCCGTCGTCGCCGGTCTCGGCATCGCGCTGGCCGGCATGTGGCTGATCGTCCGCGAGTTGGCGGGCTCGCTGGCGGCGCTGACCCGGGTGATGGAGCGCCTGACCGCCGACGACCTCTCGGTCGCCGTGTCCGGCGTCGACAGGCGCGACGAGGTGGGCGTCATGGCCCGCGCCGTCCAGGTGTTCAAGGATGCGCTGGTGCGCAACCGCGACCTCGCCCGCCGCGAGGCCGACGAGGGCGCCGCCCGTGAGCGGCGCGCCATCGCCATCGAGCGGCTGACCAGGGATTTCGACACCAGCGCCGGGGTGATGCTGCAGACCGTAGCCAGCGCCACCCGCCAACTGGACGGCACGGCGCAGGCCATGTCCCAGGCCGCCAGCCGGACCAGCCAGCAGGCCACCGCCGTGGCCGCCGCGGCCGAGCAGGCCTCGGTCAACGTGCAGACGGTGGCCTCGGCCGCCGACCAGCTCTCGGCCTCGATCAACGAGATCGGCCGCCAGGTCGCCGCGTCGGCCCGCATCTCGGCCGACGCCATCGGCGCCGCCGACCGCACCCAATCGGTGGTCGGCGGACTGGCGGAGTCGGCGCAGCGCATCGGCGAAGTGGTCAGCCTGATCACCCAGATCGCCAGCCAGACCAACCTGCTGGCGTTGAACGCCACCATCGAGGCGGCGCGGGCCGGCGACGCCGGCAAGGGCTTCGCCGTCGTCGCCCACGAGGTCAAGTCGCTGGCCACCCAGACCGCCCACGCCACCGACGAGATCGGCCAGCAGATCGCCGCGGTCCAGCAGCAGACCGGCGAGGTGGTGGCCGCCATCGAGGGGATCGTCCAGGTCATCCGCGAGGTCGGCCACATCGCCGCCGGCATCGCCTCGGCGGTGGAGGAACAGACCGCCGCCACCCGCGAGATCGCCCGCAACGTGGATCAGGCCGCGGCCGGGACGGCGGAAGTGTCGCGCAATGTCGGTGGCGTGCAGGACGAGGCCGGCAACACCGGCGCCGCCTCGCAGCAGGTGCTGCAGGCGTCAAGCCAGCTGGCCCGCCAAGCCGGGAGCCTGGGCGAGTCCATCAACCGCTTCCTGGCCGACGTGCGGGCGGTGTGATCGCTAATCAAGGGGGCGGCTTTTCTGTCATCCTGAGCGAAGCGAAGGATCTCGTGCCGTGGGTTAGTCGGCACGAGATCCTTCGGCGCTTCGCGCCTCAGGATGACAGCTGGTGCAACGACCCTAAGTCGCTACATCACCCAGCGGCCGAGATAGGAGCGGATCAGGCCGTCCATCTGGGCGTCGATGTCGGTGATCAGCGCCTCGGTCAGCTCGTGCATGACGCGGTCGCGCTCGTTGAGGCTGATGCCTTCCGGGACCGAGCGGGCGCGGGTGGCGCGCGCCACCACGTCGGCGATCGGGAACTGGCGCTGATCGAGGATCTGCACCGCGACCTCCAGCGAGCCCTCGTAGCGCTCCGCCTGCTCTTCCTTGAACAGGCCGGTGATGCCCTTGTCGGTCTTGAGCGGGACCTCGACCACCTTGGCGTCCGAGATCACCACACGGGCGGTGCCCGAGCCGACCCCGCCCATGGGCTTGAGACGGTCCTGCGCCCAGCGCACGGTGGCGGCCTCGGGCGACACCGGCATCAGGTGCTCGATGTTCGGCTTGCGGCCCGGCGACTGGTACTGGGGATCGATGCGGAGCTCGGCGACGTTCAGCGAGATCGGCCGCTTGTTGGCGAAGCTGATCTCGGGAAGCCTTTGCACCGGAGGCTTGGACTGGCAGGCGGTCACGGCCAGCACGGCGGCAAGCGCCATCACCAGGCGGGAAGTGCGAGCGAGCATGACGGGCATCCGAATTCGGGGGTTGGGACCGGGGCCATTCTTGGCGCGAGAAGCGCCACCGTCAAGGACAGTAGACCTTCTCCAGGTCCTCATCCGTGAAGGAATAGGTGGTGCGGCAGAACTCGCAGGTCACCTGGACCCGGCCGTGCTCGTCCTTCAGGCCCTCCACCTCGGGACGCGGGAACGACCGCAGCGTGCTCTCGACCTTGTGGCGCGAGCAGCGGCAGCGCGCCTCGACGGCGCGCGGTTCGAACGTCACCAGCTGCTCGGCGTGGAACAGGCGGTAGGCCAGGCGGGCCGGCTCGATCCCTTCGTCCAGCAACTCGCCGTCGGTCAGGCTCGACATCAGGATCACCGCGGTGCGCCAGTTCTCCTCGGCCTCGTCGGTGGTCAGGATGGGGGCGCCGGGCGTGCTCGCCGGCATGCGCTGGATCATCAGGGCGGCGGCATGCCAGCCGGCGCCGTCCGCGGGGGCGCGCGACGCGACCTTGACCGCGGTCTCCAGCTGCTCGGACTGGCGGAAATATTGGTGGGCGCATTCGGCCAGGCTTTCCCCGGCCAGTTCGACGATGCCCTGGTAGCGGTCGGTGCGCGGGCCCTGGTCGACGGTGAAGGCCAGGTAGCCGCCGCCCATCAGGTGCGGCACCGTGTGCTCGGTCACCCCGGCCAGCTTGGCCTCGTCGAAGCGGGCGTAGCCGCGCAGGTGTCCCTGGCTGGTGACGTCGGCGACCACCAGGCCGACGGCGCCGTCGCCCTGGGCCTGCAGGGTGAACACCCCTTCGTATTTCAGCGAGCCGGCCAGCACCGCGGCCAGCGCCAGCGTTTCCGCCAGCAGCTTGGCGACCGGCTCGGGATAGCCGTGTCCGCCCAGGATGGCGTCCACCGCGGCGCCGAGGCGCACGACGCGGCCGCGCACCGCGCCGCCGCCCAACTGGAAGGGAAGAAGAAGATCGCTCACGAAACCGCGTCCAACCGCCTTACAACAGCGACCACGTAAGGACGCCCTTTTGCACATGCAAGCGGTTTTCGGCCTCGTCCCAGACCACCGATTGCGGGCCGTCCATCACCGAGTCGGTGACTTCCTCGCCGCGATGGGCGGGCAGGCAGTGCATGAACAGGGCGCCGGGCTTGGCCAGCGCCATGAGGGCGTCGTTGACCTGGTAGGGCGCGAGCAGGGTGGTGCGGCCGTCGTCCTGCATGCCCATGGACACCCAGGTGTCGGTGAGCACGAGGTCGGCCCCCGCCACCGCCTGCTTGGGGTCGCGCAGGACCGTCACCTTGGCGCCCCGGCCGATCGCCCAGTCCACCACCTTGGGGTCCGGGGTGAGGGTGTCGGGGCAGGCGATCCGGATCTCGCAGCCGAACTGGGCCGCCGCCTGGATCCAGCTGGCGGCCACGTTGTTGCCGTCGCCGCTCCACGCCACCACCTTGCCGGCCAGCGAGCCACGGTGCTCCTCGAAGGTCATGATGTCGGCCATGACCTGGCAGGGGTGCGAATCGTCGGTCAGGCCGTTGATCACCGGCACGGTGGCGTATCGGGCCAGCTGCTCCAGCTTCTCGGGCTTGTCGGTGCGGATCATGATGGCGTCGACGTAGCGCGACAGCACGCGGGCGGTGTCGGCGATGGTCTCGCCGCGCCCCAGCTGGGTGTCGCCGCGCGACAGCACCACCACGTCGCCGCCCAGCTGCTTCATCCCGACCTCGAACGACACGCGGGTGCGGGTCGAGGGCTTCTCGAAGATCATCGCCAGCAGCTTGCCGGCCAGCGGGCGGGCCGACCCGTGCGGGGTGTCGCCGCGCTTGTAGGCGGCCCCGAGGTCGAGGATGCGCCGCAGCGTGGCGGAATCGAGGCCGTCGAGGTCGAGGAAGTGCCGGACCTGGGCCGCCTGGCCACAGCCCTGAGAAACGGTCATGACGTCACCTCGGACAGCGTACGGGCGAGGATGTCGAGGGCTTCCCCGATCTCCGCCTCGCCGATGATGAGCGGCGGCAGCATGCGGACGACGTTGTCGCCGGCGCCGACCGTCAGAAGGCCGTTGGCGAGCAGCCTCGCCGACAGCTCGGTGTTGGGGATGCGGCACTTGAGGCCGATCATCATGCCCAGGCCGCGCACCTCCTCGATGGCGGCGGGGAAGCGGCCGCAGACCTCCTCCAGGCCGGCGCGCAGCTTGCGGCCGGTGGCTTCGGCCCTGTCGAGGAAGCCCGGGGTGGTCATCACCTCGATCACCGCCTGCGCTGCGGCCATGGCCAGCGGATTGCCGCCGAAGGTCGAGCCGTGGGTGCCCGCCGTCATGCCCGAGGCGGCCTCGGCGGTCGCCAGGCAGGCCCCCACCGGGAAGCCGCCGCCCAGGCCCTTGGCCACCGGCATGATGTCGGGGGTGACGCCGGCATGCTCGTGGGCGAACAGGCGGCCGGTGCGGCCCATGCCGGTCTGCACCTCGTCGAAGATCAAGAGCAGGCCGAACTCGTCGGCGGTGGCCCTGAGGCGCTTCAGGTAGTCGGGGTCGCCCGGGACGATGCCGCCCTCGCCCTGCACCGGCTCCACCAGGATGGCGGCGGTCTCAGGCGTGATGGCTGCCCTCAGGGCGTTCAGGTTGCCGAACGGCACGTGGTCGAATCCCTCGACCACCGGGTCGAAGCCCTTGAGGTGCTTCTCCTGGCCGCCGGCGGCGATGGTCGCCAGCGTACGGCCGTGGAAGGCACCGGTGGCGCAGATGATGCGGTGCCGGTTCTTGTCGCCGCGCTCGTAATGGAACTTGCGCGCCATCTTGATGGCGGCCTCGTTGGCCTCGGCGCCCGAGTTGCAGAAGAACACGGTGTCGGCGAAGGTGCGCTCGACCAGCAGTTTGGCCACCGTCTCCTGGCCCGGCACCCGGTACAGGTTCGAGGTGTGCCACAGCTTGCCGGCCTGCTCGGTCAGCGCCTTGACGAGGTGGGGGTGGCAGTGGCCCAGCGAAGTGACCGCCACGCCCGAGCCGAAATCCAGGAAACGTCGCCCGTCGGTCGACCACAGGTAAGCGCCTTCGCCCTTTTCGAAGGCGACGTCAGCCCGCGCATAGGTCGGCAGAACGACAGGAAACACGGCACGCAACTCCAATGCCGGAAGCCTCGCCCGAACGGGCGAACTATTCGGCCTTATGATGGAAAGCGGCGAATATCTCCATGTTCGCCAGGAAAGTCAACCCTGGGGCCCCCGGCCAGCGGGCTGCCGGCCTAAAGAGGGAAGGCCTATGCCTTCAGCTTGTAGCCGGTGGCGAGCATGCGCCAGGTGGCGGCGAACAGGGCCAGGTTGGCCAGCCCCATCACCGCCACGCCGACCAGCGGGTCGCCGTCGGCGCGGCCGATGAAGCCGTAACGGAAGCCGTCGATCATGTAGAAGAACGGGTTGGCCAGGGCGAAGGCGTGGAAGTTCTCGGGCAGGCGGTCGATGGAATAGAAGGTGCCCGACAGGAACGACAGCGGCGTGACGATGAAGTTGGTCACCGCCGCCATGTGATCGAACTTGTCGGCCCAGATGCCGCCCATCATGCCCAAGAGCGACAGCATCAGCGAGCCCATCACCGCGTGGTAGGCGACCATCGCCGGATGGGCCAGATGGACGGGGACGAACAGCGCCATCGCCGCCGTCACCGCCACGCCGACCACCAGGCCGCGGGCGACGCCGCCGGCCGCCACCGCCACCGTCTGCTCGGTGGCCGACAAGGGCGGCATCAGCATGTCGACGATGTTGCCCTGGACCTTGGCGATGATGATCGAGGACGAGGTGTTGGCGAAGGCGTTCTGCACCATGGCCATCATCACCAGGCCGGGGGCGAGGAACTGGCTGAAGGGCACGCCGTGCACGTCGGCCGCCACCCGGCCGAGCGCCAGCACGAACACCGCCAGGAACAGCAAGGTGGTCACCACCGGCGCCAGGATGGTCTGGAAGTAGACCTTCAGGAAGCGGCGCACCTCCTTCATGAACAGCGTCCAGAACCCCAGCCAGTTGATGGTGCCGTAGGTGCGCGGCGGACGCGGCAGGGCGGGGGAGGGGTGGTGTGACGTCATGGCGCCGTCCTCGTGTTGGCGGTATGGTTCCCGGCATGACGGACCGTCGCCCGCCCGCGAAGATCTCACCTCAGTATCTCGAGAATGCCGCGCTGCATTACCTCGAACGCTTCGCCTCGTCCAGCGCGAACCTGCGCCGCGTGCTGATCCGCAAGGTCGACCGCTCGCTGGCGCATTGGGGCGGCGAGCGCGAGGCTGCCGTCCGGCAGGTCGAGGCGACGCTGGCCAAGCTGGCCCGCCTCGGCTACCTCGACGACGCCGCCTACGCCGCGCAGAAGGTGCAGGGCCTGCACCGTCGCGGCAAGGGCGTGCGCGCCATCCGGGCGGCACTGGCCGTCAAGGGGGTGGCGGGCGACGATGCCGACGCCGCCCTGGCCCGCCTCGCCGAGGACCAGCCCGAGCCCGACCTTGTCTCGGCGGCGACCCTCGCGCGCAAGCGCCGCCTGGGGCCGTGGCGGCCCGAGGACCAGCGCGCCGCCACGCGCCAGAAGGACATGGCGGCCCTGGCGCGGGCCGGCTTCGACTTCGACACCGCGCGGCGGGTCATCGACGCCGCGACGCCCGAGGACATCCCGGTCTAGAAGCCGTCATTCCCGCGAAAGCGGGAATCCATGCGTCCGCCGCGGCGACTTTTCAGCGGCCCCCCCCCGCTTTCGCGGGGGTGAACGGAAGAGGGACCCCCGCTTTCGCGGGGGTGACGGCAGGGAGGCGGTCAGGCGGCCCCGAAGAACCCCTTGGCCATCGCCGCGATCTCCTCGACCGCCACCGCCAGGATGCGCTCGCCGTTGGCCGGGCTCGCCAGCGAGGGGTCCGAGCCGATGCGGCCGTCGGGGAAGCGCTGGCGGAAGTCGGCGGCGCCGGAGAAGGCGCCGCGCGGGGCGATCCTGGGCTGCAGCGGGCGGGGGTCGGCGGTCTCGGGATGCAGCGCCCAGGTCAGCGCCACCTCGGGCGGGGTGGCGTGGCTGCCGACGCCGTCGGCGAACAGTTCGCGCGACACCCGGTCGACCTCGGGCAGTTCCCACCAGTTGAGCAGGCGCGCCTGCAGGGTGGGGCGCGGGCTCATGCCGTCCAGCTCCATCTGGGTCTCGGCGAAGGCGGCGTGGATGGTCGCCGCGTTGCCGCCGTGGCCGTTGACCACCAGCACGCGCTCGAAGCCGTGGTGCGACAGCGACAGCAGGCAGTCGCGCATGACGGCGAGCAGGGTCGAGGGCTTGAGCGTCATCGATCCGGGGAACGCCATGTGGTGCTGGGCCATGCCGACGGCGATGGTCGGGGCCACCATCACGTCAAGCATTTCGCCGACCCGCCAGGAAATGGCCTCGGCGCACAGGGCGTCGGTGCCGATCAGGCCGGTGGGGCCGTGCTGCTCGGTCGAGCCGATGGGCAGGATGACGGCGCGCGAGCGGGCGAGATAGGCCTCGACCTGGGGCCAGGTGGCGAGCTGAAGACGCATGGAACCTCCTTGGGACAGCCGCGTCGGTTTTCCCATGCCGGACCCGCGAAGCCAAGCGCGCGGGAGGACGAGGCGGCCGTTTACCCGTTGTTCAATCCCCGAACCGAAAGCGGTTCACATCGCTTTGCTACACCCTCTCGGCAAGCGGGAGAGGATCATGGCCGACGGCTTCGAGGAGCATTTTTCCATCCAGGGCGCGGCCTCGCTGTTCCGCAAGACCCGGCTGATGCAGCGCGTCGCCGAACGGGTGAAGCTGCTGGGCAAGGACAAGGCCTATTGGGTCGGGATCGGCCCCATCGAATACGACGACATCGTCGCCACCCGCGTCTCGGCGGTCGAGACCGACCGGCTGGAGAGCATCGCGGCCAAACTGGGCGAGACCGCCTGAGGCCCATTCCTCGCCCTCGGCGCCCCGCCTCTCCGCCCGGATAGGCCGGCCGACCCGTCCGGCCGGGCGGCGGCGCAACGGTCGGGCCTGACCTCCGGTTCGTTTACCGCGCCGACCTGTTCTGGCGTCATCTCCGTCGCACTGGCTGGAGAGCGCCATGACCCATTTCCCCGACCGCAAACCGGAGCCCGGCGTCACGAACGCCGTGCGCGCCTACATCGTCGACAACATGCTGCTCGGCGCCGCCGAGGACCTCGACGACGGCACCTCGCTGCTGGAAGCCGGCATCCTCGACTCCACCGGCGCCATCGAGCTGGTCGCCTTCATCGAGGAAACCTTCGGCATCCGCGTCGCCGAGGACGAGCTGGTGCCGGAAAACCTGGATTCCGTCGCCGCCATCGCCGCCTTCGTCGAGCGCAAGCAGGGGGCCGCGCGATGAGCGTTCCCCTCGACCATCTGCTGCTTCACGGCTACCTGAGCGCCACCGCCAGGCGCAGCCCCGACAAGCTGGCGCTGGTGTGCGGCGACGAGCGGATGACCTTCGCCACGGTCGACGCCCTCTCCGACCGCCTGGCGGCGGCGTTGCAGGACATGGGCGTCGCCCGCGGCGACCGGGTGGTCGCCATGCTGGAGAACGGCCCCGAGATGGTGGTGGCCCTGTGGGCCATCCTCAAGGCCGGCGCGGTGTTCGTGCCGGTCGGCCCGGCGACCAAGGGCGACAAGCTGGCGTTCATCGTCTCCGATTCCGAGGCGGCGGCGCTGATCGCCCCGGCGCAGCTGTGCCAGCGCGCCGAGGAGGCGGCGAGGACGCCGTCGCTCAAGGCGGTGATCTGGGCCGGCGACCATCCCCAGGCCTCAGGCCCGCGCCTGGAGGCGATCCTGGCGGGCGCTTCCCGCAAACCGAGCGATCCCGGTCTGATCGACCAGGACCTCAGCCTGATCATCTACACCTCCGGTTCCACCGGCCAGCCCAAGGGCGTGATGATGAGCCATCGCGCCATCGTCAACAATGTGTGGTCGATCTCCAGCTACATCGGCAACACCCCCGACGACGTGGTGTGCTGCGTGCTGCCGCTGTCCTTCGACTACGGCCTGTTTCAGGTGCTGACCGGCGCCCGGGTCGGCTTCACCGTCCTGCTGGAGAAGTCGTTCGCCTATCCCTATGACGTCCTGAAGCGCATCGCCGAGCACCGCGTCACCGGCCTGCCGGGCGTGCCGACCATCTTCGCCACCCTGCTGCACTTCGCCCCGTTCGAGGGCCTCGACCTGTCGGCGCTGCGCTATCTCACCAATACCGGCGCCGCCCTGCCGCCCGCCCACATCGCGCGGCTGCGCCAGCTGCTGCCGCAGGCGGCGATCTTCTCGATGTTCGGGCTGACCGAATGCACGCGGGTCGGCTATCTCGATCCCGCCCGCGTCATGGACAAGCCCACCTCGGTCGGCCGCGCCATGCCCAATTCCGAGACGCTGGTGGTCGACGAATACGGCCGCCCGCTGCCTCCCGGCGAGATCGGCGAACTGGTGGTGCGCGGCACCAGCCTGATGCGGGGCTACTGGCGCCGCCCCGAGGAAACCGCCCGCGCGCTGCGGCAGATCGGCGGCGAGACCATGCTGTTCACCGGCGACCTGTTCCGCACGGACGAGGACGGCGACCTCTATTTCGTCGGCCGCAAGGACGACGTGTTCAAGTGCCGCGGCGAGAAGGTCAGCCCCAAGGAGGTCGAATACGTCCTCTACGAGATGGACGAGATTGCCGAAGCCGCGGTGATCGGCGTGCCCGACGAGATCGACGGCATGGCGATCAAGGCCTGCGTGGTGCCGCGCGCCGGCATCGAACTCTCCGAGCAGAGCGTGCGGCGCCATTGCCGGGCACGGCTGGAGCCCAGGCTGGTGCCGAAGTTCGTCGAGCTGTGCGCCAGCCTGCCCAAGACCGATTCGGGCAAGATCACCAAGAGTGTGCTGCGGGCCGCCGCCTCGGGCGCGGCGGGCTGAGCGAAAGGCGGACCCATGTGCGGCATCGCGGGTGTAATGGCGGGGCTCGACGCCCCGCCGCCGTCGCCTGAGGAACTCAAGGCCATGGTGGCCGCGCTGGCCCACCGGGGGCCGGACGGCTGGGGCATGTATCGCGACGGGCGGGTGGGGCTCGGGCACGCCCGCCTGTCGCTGGTCGATTTGGGCGGCAGCTTCCAGCCGCTGTCCAACGAGGATGGCAGCGTCTGGCTGTCGTTCAACGGCGAGATCTTCAATTACCGCGAGCTGCGCGAGGAGCTCAAGCGCCTCGGGCGGCGCTTCCACACCGAGGGCGACGGCGAGGTCATCATCAACGCCTACGACCAGTGGGGCGAGGGGGCGTGGGCGCGGCTCAATGGCCAGTTCGCCTTCGCCCTGTGGGATTGGCGGGCCGGGCTGCTGTTCCTGGTGCGCGACCGCATGGGCATCCTGCCGCTGTTCGTCGCCCGCGCCGGGGCGGCGGTGGTGTTCGCCTCCGAGGTCAAGGCGCTGTTCGCCGGCGGGCGCATTTCGCCCCGCTTCGACGGCGCCGGCCTCGCCGAGGCGTTCGTGCGCTGGTCGGCGGCGGCGCCCCGCTCGGTGTTCGCGGGGGTGCGCCAGGTGCCGCCGGCCACCGCGCTGTGCATCGACATGTCGCTGCGCGAGACGGCCACCCGCTACTGGCAGCCGCAGACCGTCGTGCAGCCGATCTCGCTCGACGAGGCGGCGGCGGTGCTGGAACACCATCTGGACCGGGCGATCCGGCTGCGGCTGCACGCCGACGTGCCGGTCGGCTGCTATGTCAGCGGCGGCCTCGATTCGTCGGTGATCGGGGCGCTGGCGGTGGAGCGGGCCGGCCGCAACATCGAGACCTTCGGCATCCGCTTCGCCGATCCCCGCTTCGACGAAACCGCCGAGCAGCGCCTGGTGGTCGGCCACCTGGGCACGCGCCATCACGACATCGTCTGCGATGCCGACACCATCGGCGCCGCGCTCGACGACGTGGTGTGGCATTGCGAGGCCCCGATGCTGCGCACCTCGCCGGTGCCGCTGTTCCTGCTCTCGGCCGCCGTCCGCGCTGCCGGCATGAAGGCGGTGCTGACCGGCGAAGGCGCCGATGAGCTGCTGGCCGGCTACTCGGTGTTCAAGGAGGACCGCATCCGCCGCTTCTGGGCGCGGGACCCCGACTCGCGCATGCGCCCGGCGCTGCTGTCCAGGGTGCACCACTACGTCGGCGCCGACGAGGCGCGCGGCACCGGCCTGTGGCAGGGATTCTTCGCCCAGGACCTGGCCGCCGTCGCCGATCCGTTCTACTCGCACCGGCCGCGCTGGCGCACCGCCGCCTGGACGCTGCGCCTGCTGGCGCCGGCGGTGCGGGCGTCGTGGGACGACGCCGCCGCCGGGGCGGCGACCGAGGCGGCCCTTCCCGCGGACTGGCGGGCCGGCGATCCGCTGCTCCGGGCCCAGCTGATCGAGATGCAGACCTTCCTGTCGCCGTGGCTGCTGGCCTGCCAGGGCGATCGGGTGGCCATGGCCCACGGGGTCGAGGTCCGCTACCCCTTCCTCGATCCCGAGTTGGTGGATTTCTGCCTGACACTGCCGGCCCGCACCAAGCTGCTGGGGCTCAAGGACAAGCTGGCGCTGAGGCGGCTGGCCGCCAAGCGTCTCCCCGCCGAGATCTGGCAGCGGCGCAAGCAGCCCTACCGCGCCCCCATCACCGAGGCGCTGCTCGCCGACGGCCTGGCCGACGCCGCCGTGTCCGCCGCCGACGGCCTGGTCGATGCGGTGGCGGTGCGCCGCCTCATCGACCGCCTGCGCCGCCTCGACGGCCACCTGCCGGGCGAGCGCGAGGAAATGGGCCTGGTCGGCACCGCCACCCTCGGCCTGCTCGCCCAGGCCTTCGGTCCGCGCCTGGCGGACCGGCTGGCGCAGGGCCGCGCCGCCCTCGACCGCATTCCCCCCACCGTCCTCGTTGACCGCGGAGGTTCACCATGAACCGTTCTCCCCTTGCCATCGACCCTGCGGCCGAACTGCGGCGGATCGAGACGTTCCTCCGCGAGACTCTGACCCGCATGAAGCGGCGCGGCCTGGTGGTGGGTGTCAGCGGCGGGGTCGATTCGGCGGTGTGCGCGGCGGTGGCGGTGCGCGCGCTCGGGCCCGAGAAGGTGTTCGCGCTGATGATGCCCGAGGCGGGCTCCGCCGACGACGGCGGCACCGGGCGGGCCGCCCGCCTGTGCCGCTCGCTCGGCGTCCACCATGCCATCGAGGACGTCACCGACGCCCTGGCCGCCATCGGCTGCTACCGCCAGGCCGAGGCGGCCATCCGCCGCATGATCCCGGAATACGGTCCCGGCTGGCGGCACAAGGTGGTGCTGGCCGGCGGCGGCATCCCGCATTTCCGGCTGGTGGCGCAGTCGCCGGGCGGGCGCACGGTGCAGGAACGCATGCCGGCCGACGTCTACCTGCAGGTGGTCGCCGCCACCAACTACAAGCAGCGGGTCCGCAAGTCGGTGGAGTATTTCCACGCCGAGCGCCTGAACGCCGCCGTGCTGGGAACCCCCAACCGGCTGGAGTACCAGCTCGGCTTCTTCGTGCGCGGCGGCGACGGCCTGGCCGACCTCAAGCCCATCGCCCACCTCTACAAGACGCAGGTCTACGCCCTGGCGGAATTCCTGGGCATCCCCGACGAGATCCGCCAGCGCCCGCCCAGCACCGACACCTACGGGCTGCCGCAGACCCAGGAGGAGTTCTACTTCGCCCTGCCCTGGGACAAGGCCGACCTCGTCCTCTATGCCATGGACGCCGGCCTCAGCGCCGAGGATACCGGCGCCATGGTCGGGCTGACCGCTACCGAGGTGGAGCGGGTGTGGACCGATTTCGCCGGCAAGCGCCGGGTTGCCGCCCGCACCCTGGCCGATGCGTACACCATCGACGAGGCGGCATGAGCGTCGGGCTCTCGATCGGATCCGCCGAACCGGCCACCGCCCAGTGCCGCGCCGTGCTGGCCGGGCGCTTTCCCGGCATCGAGGTGGGCAGCCCCGCCGATTGGTTCGCGCTGTTGTCGCTCTATCCCCATGACCGGGAAGGGAGGCGCGCCCTGGACGTGCTCGGCCTGCCCCCGGCCGAGGCGTTCCGCTACGCCCTCGTCAACGCCATCATCGAGGCGGTGCCGCGGTTGATGCAGACGCCGCTCGATCCCGCGGTCCGGCGGCTGACGCTCGACATGCTGGGCCGCATCGCGGCGCCGCCGCCGGATTGGGAGCCGCATTTCTCCGACCCGTGGCGGCGGGCCGAGTTGGCGCAGTTCGTGACTTTGCGACGCTTTGCGGCGGGGCAGCACGATTGGGAGGTGGCGGGGCTGCCGCGCTCGTGGGTGTTCAAGTTCCACCCCGTCGATCTGCCGCGGGTGGCGCTGGCACTGGGGCGCATGGGTGGCTTCACCCCGTTCGCCGCCCTGCACCTCGACGCCTACCGCAGCAATCGCCTGATGATGCTGGAGAGCGGCATGCGCACCTCCATGGCCCGCATCGCCCGCTCGCTGGAGCGACAGGACTGGATGCGCGGCCTGATGGCGCGGTCGTGGTTCTACGATCCCCAGGTCGCCGAGCTGACCCCGCATCTCGGCTGGCTGCGCCGGTTCTTCCTCGACAACGGCGCCGTGGTCGTGCCCATGGAACATGCCCCCGAGGATGCCGGGTTCCTGGTCGGCAGCGCCGCCCGGCGCCGCCTGTTCGCCGAGGGGCGGTTCCGGCCCCGCACCACCCTGGTGCTGTGGCCGCGCGAGGCCATGCTGGCCTGGGTGCGGGCGCAGGCGCCGGAGGACGAGCCATGACCGGCGTGCCCCTGCGCTGGCGCCGTCGGCCGCTGTGGAACGGGCTCGCCCTCTACAACCGGCGCCCGGCGCTCTACATCGGCGGCGTGATGCTGGCGCCGCCGGCGGCGGCGGCGCTGGGCGTGGGCTGCCTGGCGTCGTGGTGGCTGGCGCCCGTGGCCTTCGCCGTCGTCCTGCTGACCGTGTGGATCGTGCAGTATCGCCTGCTGATCTAGGGTCAGAAAAGCATGTGCAGCGACCGTCCTCCATCCCCGTAGCGGACCGAGCGCGCGATCTTGCGGATGATGCCGAGGCCGCGGCCGCTGGTGGCTTCCCGCTCCACCGGCTGCTCCATCCGCGCGGCGAAATCGAAGCCGGCGCCTTCATCGGTCACCGTGACCTCGATGCCGTCTCCGGTCGGCACGGCGACGACGACGATGCGCCGCGCGGCAAGGCGCGGCTCGGCCAGCCGGTCGGTCAGCAGCTGGCCGAAGGCCTTCATGCCGCAGAGGCTGCGGCGCAGTCCGCTGTCGATGCCCAGGTTGCCGTGAATCAGGCCGTTGGTCACCGCCTCCTGCACCGCCAGCTCGATCTTCCACTCCGCGTCCGTGCCGACGCCCTGCCGGCTGACGAGCGCCGCCGCCAGCTGTTCCGCCGGAACGGCCCGGTAGGCGGTCTTGGTGGTCAGGGACATGCCGATGCCTCCCCGTTGGGCGGCGGCAATGACCGGGGCGCCCAGGGTCAGGCGTCCGTCGTCATCGGGCTCGATCAGGCCGCACAGCGGCGGAGTCAGGCTTTCCCACAGGGCGGGGACGTCGACCTCGCTGGTCACCAGGATCAGCGGACTGTCGGTTGGCGCCTCGAAGCTGGCGACACCGACCCCGAGCCCGGCCGCCTCGCGCGCAAGGAGCGCGCGGTCGGGACCGGCGCCGGCGACGACCAGCGCCGCAGGGGGCGGGGCGTCAGTGGGACGGGTCGTCGTCAATCGGCACCACCTCGCCCACGTGGGTGAGCTCCAGCAACTGGCGGATACGTCCCCGGGGATTGGCGAGCCTGAGGTCGACGCCGCGGGTGAGGCTGTCCTCGCGGGCAATGAGGATCGAGGACAACGCCGCCGAATCCATGAACTCGACCCCTTCGAGGTCGATGGTCAGGCGCGATCCCGACGGGGCGGCAAGGCGCTCCAGGCTGTGGGTGAAGTCGTCGATGTCGGCGAAGGTGAACCGTCCGGACAGCCGCAGCGCCGGTTCGCCGCGGCCGTCCAGCACCGCGATGGCCGCCAGGCGCCCGGCGGCGCCCGCCGCGTGCGAGCGGAAGGGGCGGGGCTGGTTGCTCTGGGGGGATTGCGGCGTATCCAGCCCCTCGATGTCGAGCACCTTGCCCATGCCGGTCAGTTCGAACATGTGGTGCAGCGCCGGCTGGACCCCGCGCACGCGGATGGCGTTTCCCGCCTTGGTCGCCTCTTCGTGGGCGAGCAGAAGGAGCCCCAGCGCGAACGAATCCATGTATTCGAGCCCGGCGAAGTCGAACACGAAGTGACGGCCGCCCCGGGCGGCGACGTCGGCGATGACCGGCAGGAAGTCGTCATTGTCGCGGCTGGTGAACCGCCCCGTGAAGCTTACGGTGACGACGCCGTCATGGATGAAGTGTTTGAGTTCCATGGGGCGCTCCTTCAAAACATTTCCACATCGTCGGATGCCGTTCCGGCCGGTTGCCCGGCCCCGGCCGCCAGTTGCAGCAGGTGCGCGACGATCAGCGGCAGCCGCGCCGGGTCGCCGCCGCGCCAGGTGTCGCCGGCGGCGGCGATGCCGTCGGCGGCGGCTTCCAGCCGCTGGGTGACGCGGTCGGCGAACTGCATGTCGGTGACGATGCGGCCGACCGCCGCGGCGATGCCGTTGGCGTTGTCCAGGCTGTGCTGCGCCAGTTCGCCGATGAAGGCGTTCTGCTCGACCAGTGCGGCGAGCGTGCGGTCGACCTTGTCCTTGGCCTCGATCTCGCGGGTGAAATCCATGCTGGCGACCTCGACCAGGGTCTCGTGCCCCTTGGTCAGGGCGTCCGACACGGTGGTGATCTGGGCCTTGATGCTGCCGGCCAGGGAGGCCGTGGCCTGGGACAGTTCGCGGACCTCGCCGGCGACGACGCGGAAGGTGCGGCCGGCCTCGCCCGCCCGCTCGGCCTCGATGCGGGCGTTGAGCGCCAGCAGGTTGGTCTTGCCGGTGATCTTGTCGATGTCGTCGACGAAGGCGCGCAGCTGGTGGATGTCGCCCAGGATGGCGTCGATGGTATGCACCATCATCACCGCGTGCTTCGACAGATCGAGCACCTGCGCCGAGAACTCGCTGAGGGTGGCTCCCAACAGGGCGACGATGTCGGCCATGGACACGGTCCGGCCATTGACGACCACGGTGTTGGCGCGCTCCACCAGGGTGCGCACGTTGCCGGTCTGGTCGGTGGCCAGGCGGGACAGGTCCATGAACTCGGCGGTGAGGCCCTGCGAGGTGGAGGCGACCACGGCGCCCACCTCGGCGACCTGGCGGCCGATGGTGTCGAGCAGTTCGGGCGGCGACGCCGCCGCGGACGGCATGGTGTGGAGGGGAGGAAGGGCATTCATGATCCGGCTCCGGGTCAGGCCCTGGCGATCCAGACGGCGGTAAGGTCGTCGGCCAGGGGGCGTGCGGTTCGACTGAAGAGGCGCTCCAGCAGGCGGTCCAGGCGGCCGGCACCGGCATCGGGCAGCCCGGCGGCGACCAGGTCCAGCAACCCGGCCTCGCCGAGGAAACCGTCCCGCTCGTCGGTGGCCTCGGTCATGGCGTCGCTGTAGAGCAGCAGCGAGGATCCCGCGCGGAACCGGGTCTCGCGGTTGTGGTATTCGGCCCGGGCGGCGATGCCGAGCGGCAGGCCGGCGGTGTCGAGGAAGAAGGTGCTCCGGCCGTCGATGAGGACGGGGCGGGGCGCGCCGGCCGCCGACCACACCAGCCGATCGGCCGCGGCATCGACGACGCAATGGACCATGGTCGCGTACTGGCCCCGCTCCAGCAATTGATGGAGCCCCTCGTTCATGCAGCTGAGGAACGCCGCCGGGTCCCCCATGAGTTCGCGGTGGTCGTTGACCAGCGTGTGCAGCCGGAACACGTTCAGGGCGGCGCTGATGCCGTGACCCGAGAAGTCGAACGCGTAGAAGGCGACGCCGGCCTCGCCCAGGTCCGCCACCCCCCACATGTCGCCGCCGATGGCCGAGGAGGGCTCGAAATGCCCCTCGACCGAGAGGCGGTGGCGGGTCAGGGCGGGGTCGATGCGGTCGGCACGCGGCAGCAGCGACATCTGGGTGTCGCGCGCGCGCTCCAGCTCCTGGGCGATCTGCAGCCGTTCCGAGGCGAGCCGGGCCACCAGGGTGCGCCGCTCCAGCTCGGAACTCATGCGGCTGATGGCGTAGCGGATGGCGCGCTCGACCATGTGCGCGGGACTGTCGCCCTTGATGAGGAAATCCTGGGCGCCGACCTCGAGGGCGTAATCGGCCACGCGCGGGTCGTCGAGGCCGGTCAGGACGACGATGGGCAGCATCGGCGCCGCCTCCTGCACCCGGGTAAGCGTGCGCATGCCGAAGGAATCGGGCAGCGACAGATCGAGAAGGGTCACGTCGACGGAATTGTCCGCCAGGTAGTCCAGGGCGTCGGCCAGCGTCTCCACGTGCCTGACCGCGAAGCCGCCGCCGTCCGTGGGGGTGTTGCCCAGCGCGATGCGCACCAGCATGGCGTCACCGGGGTTGTCCTCCACCAGGAGAACCCGGATCGCCCGCTGGAACGGCTGGTTGATGGTCTTGGGGAGCTTGAGGGCCTGGCCGTCGTCGGGCATGCGGAACGGGGCTGCCGCCTTCGCCACCTTCGACGTCAGGCCGCCGCACACCTCAAGGGCGGCCTCCCCGCCCATGGCTTCGGTCGCATTCGAAGCCGTCATCGCGATCGCCCCCAATCCGAATCCCTATCCTTTAGTATATACCAAAGGTATGAACGGGGTATGGGGGAGAAATAAACCGAAGGTAAATCGGGTGAGCCGTCTGTCGCGGCGGCTAGGATCGCCCCTGCTGCCAGGCGGCGAAGGCCTGCATGAGGATCTGCCGCACCTCCGAGGGCTTGGCGTCGGGGAAGTGGTCGGCGATGACGTCCCACACCTCGCTGTTGTTGGAGAAGTTGCGGGCGAAGGTCTCCAGGTCGGCGGCGTTCTCGTCGTCGAGGGACTGGTAGATGTAATCGAACAGTTTCTTGCTGGTCGCCTGATCCATGTCGGCTCCTTTTCGCTGGGCGCGGCCGAACATAGGCCAACCCCGCCCCCGCTTCACCCATGAATCGCCAACACCCGGAGGCGCCGGCGGGGTCGCCGCGCGACGTGGCCCGCAAAGGCAACAATGAAACCTTGCGTTTTTCTTTAAAAATGCCAAATAATGGGAGCAATCAGGTGGAGGGCAACAACATGTTGATCTCATCCCCTCAAGATATCGCGTCCCAGGCCCGTTTCCTGGTGCAGCGCTACGGCGTCGACGCCGCCGAAATCGCCACCCGCCGGGCCGCCGAACGCGGCCGCGCCGGCGACCTGCGCGGCCAGGACGAGGCCTATCTCCTCCTCAGCGAGATCGAACGCCTGACCCGGCCTCCCGAGAGCCACTGACCGCTTTCCTGTCATCGGTCGCGCCACCCCCTTGTCATCCCGACGACCGCCGGAAGGAGGGATCCCGTGTCCAACCGCCCGTGCGAACGGTGCCGTACGAGTTCCCTCACTGCGCGCGCGTCCCTGTCATCCCGACGACCCCCGGGAGGAGGGATCTCGTGTCTATCCGCCGGTGCGGACGGTGGCATACGAGGTCCCTCGCTTGCGCTCGGGATGACACGTGTTCTGCTGTGAATGAATGTTCACTCTCATTGACTCCCGTGCTATGGTCCTCACGTCCACTGATGGAGGACCGGACCATGCTGCCCACCATTCCCGTCGTTGCCGGCACCACCGTCGACCTGCTCCGCGCCCAGCTGCCGGCGGCGCGGGCGTTGGTGGCCCAGGCGCGGCGGATGTACACGCCGGTGGCGGTGCGGGTGGCCGACGCCGCGTCGCGGGCGTGGCTGGCGCGCACGCGCAATCCCTACCTCGCCGAAATGGACGCGCTGGCGGCCGAGCTTGGCGAGCCCGGGCTGCATCTGCTCAATCTCAGCTACGAGTGGGGCTGCACCACCGGCGTGGCGGACGGCGTGCTCCACCGGACGCTGGACTGGCCGTTTCCCGGCCTCGGGCGCCATGTGGCGGTCCTCGACGGCCAGGGGGTGGCGGGCCGCACCCTGTCGGTGACGTGGCCGGGGTTTGCCGGCGCGCTCACCGCCCTGGCGCCGGGGCGGTTCGCCGTCGCCATCAACCAGGCCAAGGCCCTGCACGGGCCGCTCACGCGGGTGCTGGAATGGCCGGTGACGCGGCTGCGTGTCATGGCCTCGACCGCCCTGCCGCCCACCCACCTCTTGCGCCGGGTGTGCGACGAGGCCCCCGACTACGACACGGCGGTGCGGATGCTCAGCGAGACGCCGCTGTGCATGCCGGTGTTCTTCTCGATCGCCGCCGCCGACGGCCGGGGGGCCGTGATCGAGCGCGAGCCGCAGCGCGCCCACCTGCACAAGGCGCCCGTCGCCTGCGCCAACCACTGGCACTACCCCGGCCTGCACGGCAACACGCCGCGCGCCCTGTGCCGGATCGACGCCGCCGCTCCCTACACGCAAGGCAGCCGCGCCCGCCACGCCGCCATGCTCGACCGCCTCGCCACCATCGGCGAAGGGCGGCCCCTGAACTGGCTGGCGGCGCCGATCCTCTGTCCCGACACCCGGCTGGCCTGCACCCTGGATGCCGGGCGCGGCAGGCTGACCGTGGTCGGGGTTGAAGGCATGGCCCAGGCGACCGAAATCCTTGAGTTGACGGGAGGAGCTGACGGCGGCGCACCCTACGCCTTGGGATAGCGGGACCCCGCAAAAAGGTATAGGCTCTGCCCCTCCGCCGCCGTGTGTGGCGGTGCAGCATCGGATTGATCTACAATAGTGGCCGCAATGGAAAATTCCTCAGCCCGTGCCTCGCGCCCGCGACCCGTCGTCCTGTGCATCCTCGATGGATGGGGACACCGCGAAGAGCGTGACGACAACGCCATCGCCCTCGCCGACACCCCCAACTGGGACCGCTTCCTCAAGGCCTACCCGCACGCCATGCTGGCGACCTCGGGCCTGGCGGTCGGACTTCCCGACGGCCAGATGGGCAATTCGGAAGTGGGGCACATGAACCTGGGCGCCGGCCGCGTGGTCATGCAGGACCTGCCGCGCATCGACCAGGCGGTGGCCGATGGCTCGCTGGCGTCCAACCCGGTGCTCCGCGACATGATCGCCGCGCTGAAGGCCAGCGGCGGCCGGCTGCATCTCCTGGGGCTGATGAGCCCGGGCGGCGTCCACTCCCACCAGGATCACCTGGCCGCGCTGGCCCGCATCGTCGCCGATGCCGGGGTGCCGGTGCTGGTGCACGCCTTCCTCGACGGCCGCGACACCCCGCCGTCCTCGGCCAAGGAGTACATGCAGCGCTTCCAGGCCGACGTGGCCGGGCACGCCGTGACGGTCGCCACGGTGGCCGGGCGCTACTACGCCATGGACCGCGACAAGCGCTGGGACCGCGTGCAGCTGGCCTGCGACGCCATGGTGTCCGGCCAGGCGCCGGCCGCCGCCGACGCGGTGGGGGCCATCGAGGCCTCGTACCAGGCGGGCAAGACCGACGAGTTCATGCTGCCGGTGACGGTCGGCGGCTATGCCGGCATGGCCGACGGCGACGGCCTGCTGATGGGCAATTACCGCGCCGACCGCGCCCGCGAGATCCTGTCGGCGCTGGTCGATCCCGCCTTCGACGGCTTCGCCCGCGCCAAGGTGGTGAAGTTCGCCGCCCAGGCCGGCCTGACCGAGTACTCGAAGGACCTCAACGCCTTCCTGGCGACCCTGTTCCCCGCCGAAAGCCTGACCCACATCCTGGGCGAGGTGGTGTGCGAGGCCGGCATGACCCAGCTGCGCATCGCCGAGACCGAGAAGTACGCCCACGTCACCTTCTTCTTCAACGGCGGCCGCGAGCAGGTCTTCCCCGGCGAGGACCGCATCCTGGTCCCCAGCCCCAAGGTCGCCACCTACGACCTGCAGCCGGCCATGTCGGCCCCCGAGGTCACCGACCGCCTGGTCGAGGCCATCGGCTCGGGCAAGTACGACGTGGTCGTGGTCAATTACGCCAACGGCGACATGGTCGGGCACACCGGCATCCTGTCGGCGGCCATGCAGGCGGCCGAGACGGTGGATGCCGCCCTCGGCCGGCTGGAGACGGCGATCAAGGCGGCCGGCGGCGTCATGCTGGTGACCGCCGACCACGGCAACGCCGAGATGATGAGCGACCCCTCGACCCATCAGCCGCACACCGCCCACACCACCGGCCCGGTCGACGTGGTGCTGGTCAACGCGCCGGCCGGCACGTCGATCGGCAGCGGACGGCTGGCCGACGTGGCGCCGACCATGCTGGAGCTGCTGCACCTGGAACAGCCCGCCGAGATGACCGGCCGGTCGCTGCTGGTGACGGAGGCGGCTGGGCGCCGTGCGGCGGGCTAGCCTCCTCGTCCTGGCCCTGGTCTGGCAGGCCGGCACAGTGGTGCCGGCCTGGCCGCAAACCCTTTCCCACCCCAACGGCGCGTCCTCGCCGTCGCCCGACGCGGCGGCGGCCGACCGCCGCCTGCGCGAGCTGGAGGACGAGCTCCGCCGCAGCCGGGCCGAGCACGACGAGCGCAAGCGCAAGGCCGCCGAGATGGCCGAGGATCTCGGGCGCATCCGCGGCGACATGGTCGCGGCGGCGCGCGCCGCCCAGGAAAGCGAGGAGACGCTCTCCGAGCTCGAGACCCAGCTCGAGGACCTGAAGACGCTGGAGGGCGACAAGTCGGCGGCCCTCCGGCGGCGTTCCGCCCAGATGACCGGCGTGCTGACGGCGCTGCAGCGGCTGGCCTGGCGGCCGACCGAGGCGCTGATGGCGCAGCCGCAGACGCCGGCCGACACCGTGCGCTCCGCCATCCTGCTGCGCGCCGCCGTGCCGCAGATCGAGCGCTCGGTGCAGGACCTGCGCGGCGAGATCGACATGATGGCGCGGCTGCGCGCCGACATCAGCGAGCAGAAGAAGCGCATCCGCCTGACCGCTTCCCGCCTCGACGACGAGCACTCGCGGCTCAAGGACCTCTATCAGCGCAAGTCGCAGGTCCAGAGCGTGGTGCTGGCCGAGACCGAGGCGGTGGAGCGGCGCATGAAGGCGCTGGCCGACGAGGCCGAGGATCTGCGCGACCTGGTGCAAAGGCTGGAGGAGGAGCGCCAGCGCCGCCTCGCCGAGGCCTCCGCCAAGGCCGCCGCCGAGAAGGCGGCGCGCGAGGCCGAGTTCGCCGCCCGCCGCGCCGCCCGCGAGGCCGAGATCGCCGCCCAGAAGGCGGCGCGCGACGCGCAGCAGGCCGCCGAGCGGGCCGAGAAGGAGCGCAAGGAGCGCGAGCTGTCCGCCGCCCGCGCCGCCCGCGAGGCCGAGATCAAGGCGCAGGCCGACGCGCGAGAGAAGGAGCTGGCAGCGCAGAAGGCTAGCCGCGAGGCCGAGAAGGCGGCGCGCGAGGCCGCCGAGGCGAAGCCGGTGCAGTCCGACAAGCCGTTCAGCATGGCGCAGGGACGCATGCCCTATCCCGCGCGAGGCAAGGTGGTATCACGGTTTGGGCAGTCCAACGACCTTGGGGTGGTGTCCAAAGGCCTCACCATCGAGACGCGGAAGAGCGCCCAGGTCATCGCCCCCTACGATGGTCAGGTGGCTTTTGCCGGACCCTTCCGGGGGTATGGGCTGCTCTTGATCATCGAACATGGCGAGGGCTATCATACGTTGCTTGCGGGGATGGCCCGGATCGACGTAAACGTCGGCCAGCGGTTGCTGGCGGGGGAACCTGTCGGAGTGATGGGACAGGACGAAGCCAGACCCGACCTCTACGTCGAGCTGCGCCGCAATGGCCAGCCTGTCAATCCGTTGCCTTGGCTCACGGCACAGAAAAGTAAGGTTCGTGGATGATTCGTAAGACCCTGATCGCGGCGGGCGCGGCAGCACTGCTGGCGACCACCATGTTTACGCCCGCCCCCTCCTACGCCGCCGAGCGGAAGGAGACCTACCGGCTCATGGAGCTGTTCGCCGAAGTCTTCGAAAAAGTCCGATCCGAATATGTCGAGCCGGTGAGCGACGAGGATCTGATCGAGGCGGCGCTCAACGGCATGCTCACCTCCCTCGACCCGCATTCGAGCTACATGAACGCGAAGAACTCGCGTGACATGGAGATCACCACCAAGGGCGAGTTCGGCGGCCTCGGCATCGAGGTCACCATGGAGAACGGCTGGGTCAAGGTGGTCTCGCCCATCGACGACACCCCGGCCTTCCGCGCCGGCATCCAGCCCGGCGACTACATCACCCATCTCGACGGCGAGCCGGTGCTCGGCCTGACCCTGTCCGAGGCGGTCGACCGCATGCGCGGCAAGGCCAACACCGACATCCGCCTGACCGTGCGCCGCAACGGCGCCCAGCCCTTCGACGTCAAGCTGACGCGCGCCGTCATCCGCATCCAGACCGTGCGGGCCCAGGCCATGGGCAACATCGGCTACCTGCGCATCACCCAGTTCTCGCAGACCACCGACGCCGACCTCAGGAAGGCGATGGACACCCTCAAGGGCCAGATCGGCAAGGGCAACATCGCCGGCTTCGTGCTCGACCTGCGCAACAACCCGGGCGGCCTGCTCGACCAGGCGATCGCCGTGTCCGACGACTTCCTCGAGAAGGGCGAGATCGTCTCGACCCGCTCGCGCCGGGCCGAGGACACCCAGCGCTTCAACGCCAAGCCGGGCGACATCGCCGACGGCCTGCCGATCGTGGTGCTGATCAACGACGGTTCGGCCTCGGCCTCCGAGATCGTCGCCGGCGCCCTGCAGGACCACCACCGCGCCGTGCTGCTCGGCACCCGGTCGTTCGGCAAGGGCTCGGTGCAGACGCTGATCCCGCTGCCCAGCCGATCGTCGATCCGCCTGACCACGGCCCGCTACTACACGCCGTCGGGCCGTTCGATCCAGGCGGTCGGCATCGAGCCGGACATCAAGGTGCTGCAGTCCAAGGTCGAGCCCATCGTGGTGCCGGAACGCGAGCGCCGTTCGGAAGCCAGCCTGCGCAAGGCCCTGCCCAACCCGGACCAGAAGGACAAGGACAAGGCGGCCCCGGTGGCGCCGGCTCCCGCGCCGGCTCCCGCTCCGTCGGCCCCGCCGGCCGGCCAGCCCGAATCCAAGGCCCCGGAAGGGACGGACAAGGATCCGGCCCTGGCCATGGCCGCCATCAAGCTGGGCGACCCGGCGCAGGATTACCAGCTGGCGCGGGCGCTCGACGTCATCCGCGCCGAGTCGGTCCTGCACCCCAAGGCGCACTAAGGCGGCGATGCTCACCCTCGACGAGGACGAGCCCGAGGCTGCGATCGATTTCGCGGTGGTGGAGCCCACTCCACCCCGCTCGATCAACCTCCGCCCGATCCTCGTCGGCCTGGGTGTGCTGGTCGTGGGCGGTGGTCTCGGCACCGCCGGCTATTTCCTCCAGGACCTCGACGTCCGCGACGTCATCGGGGTCCTGGACGTCGCCGACAACCGCCCGCGGCTGTCCATGGAGATGCCGGGCCGCGCCGGCGCCCCGCCCTCCGGAGCCGCGCCGTCGGCCCCGGCCGCCCCAGTGGCCTCGCCTGCCGCCAAGCCGGAAACCGCGGGCGGCCTGCTGACGCCGCCCGCTCCCGTTGCGCCTCCTTCCCCCGCGTCATCCGCCGCGCCGGCTGCCGTCCAGCTGCCGACGATCACGCCGCCGGCCGCCGGGGCAGGGACCGCTCCGGCCATGACGCCCGCCGTCGCCGCGCCCGCCATCCCGGTGGTGCCGCAGCCGCGCGAGGGCAGCCCGGTGCCCAGCTTCGCCAATCTGCCCAACCCCAACCCCGGCAAGGCCCTGGCGGCGGCGCCCATCGACATCCTCCAGCGCAACAGTCCGGTCGGGCCGCTGCCGGTGATCGGCATGGATGGCCGCCAGCCCTGGAAGGAATACGGCCTGCCGTTCACCGTACCGCCCGGCAAACCGGCGGTGGCGGTGGTGGTGACCGGCCTGGGCCTCGACCGCGAGGCCACCGATGCCGCCATCAAGAAGCTGCCCGCCGAGGTGACGCTGGCCTTCAGCCCCTATGCGCCCACGCTCGACAAGTGGGTCAAGCAAGCGCGCACCGCCGGCCACGAGGTGCTGCTGGCGCTGCCCACCGAGCCGTCGGGCTTTCCCGGCCGTGATCCCGGGCCGCTGGGGCTGCTGACCTCGTCCGACGCCGAGGAGAACCTGACCCGGCTGGAAAGCGTGCTGGCGCGGGCCGCCGGCTATGTCGGCGTGCTCGCCGAGGACGGCCCGTTCGTGCGCTCGCCCAAGCACCTGGCGACGGTGTTCTCGGCGCTCAAGGAGCGGGGGCTCCTGTATGTGGGCGATGGGACCCGCGGCGGCGACGTGCCGCCCAATGCCGCCATCGCCGAAATCGCCGACCAGGATCCGTTCCGCGACGCCATCGATGCCCGCCTCGCCCGCGCTGCCGCCCAGGCCAAGGATGTTGGCCGCGCCGTCGTGGTGGTCCAGGCCCGGCCGCTCAGTCTCGACCGCGCCGTCGACTGGATGCTGAAGATGAAGGATCAGGGCGTGGTGGTGGCGCCGGCCTCGGCCCTGGCCACCAGCCCGGGGAAATCATGACCCGCACCCTTCTGCCCTTCGACCAGCGCCCCTACCGCAAGGGCGTCGGCGCCGTGCTGCTGAACCGCGCCGGCGAGGCCTTCGTGGCCCGGCGCGTCGACACCCCCGACGCCTGGCAGTTCCCGCAAGGGGGCATCGACGACGGCGAGGAGCCGCGCCAGGCGGTGATGCGCGAGCTGGAAGAGGAGATCGGCACCAATCACGCCGAGATCGTCGGCGAGACCCGCGACTGGGTGTCCTACGACCTGCCGCGCGAGGTGGCCGACCGCTGCTGGAAGGGCCGCTTCCGCGGCCAGGCGCAGAAATGGTTCCTGCTGCGGTTCCTGGGCGCCGACGGCGACATCAACCTCGACACCGCCCATCCGGAATTCTGCGAATGGCGGTGGATGCCGTTGGCCGAGGTGCCGGGCCTGATCGTCCCGTTCAAACGCGCGCTGTATGAGAGCGTGGTGGCCGAGTTCCTGCCGCTGGTCGCGCGCTAACGCGGTGGCATCCCGACGAGCGCCGCGAGGAGGGACCTCGTAGGGCGCCGTCGCGCACGGACGTGGACGAGATCCCTCGCGGCGCTCGGGATGACACGGAAGGAGGCTAACCGGCCGCCCGCGCCCGCATCTTCCACCCCGCGAACGCGCGCGCCAGCCGGCCGACCCACCCCTGCGGATCGAGCCCCACTGCCTTCAGCACCATGTTGACCGCGCGGTCGATGTGGGGGGGGCGGTAGTGGCGAAAGGCGCGGGCGGCGTAGGCCTGCGAGCAGCGCTGCCGCTCGTAGGGCAGGTCGGCGGGATCGGTGGCGGCATGCCAGGCGTAGGCCAGCTCGTCGTCATCGGTCTCGGAGATGCGTCCGAGCGCCACCAGCGCCCGCCGCGGCAGCGGCACGCCCTCGCGCGCCTGATGGCGCCCCATGGCGTCGTAGAACATCTTGTAGTGGCGGAATTCGTCGCCGGCGATGCGGTGGCAGATGGCCTTGAGCACCGGCTCGTCGGTGCCGTCGCGGAGCGCCGAGTAGAACGAGCTGGTGCCGGTCTCGACGATGCAGCGGGCGATCAGCTCGCCGGTGAGGGAGCCGCGGATCGAGGCGGCCAGCTCGGTAGGGATGCGATAGCCGGCCACGAAGCGGGCGAAACGGTCGCGGAAGCTGAACCCGGGGTCGGCCATCTCGGCGTAGCGGCCGAGCACGTCGCCGTGCTGAATCTCTTCGTCGCGCCAGGTCGCGGCCAGTTCGCGGAAGGCCGGGTCGTCGGCGAACACGTTGTTGAGGTAGGCGGCGTAGTCGGCGGCGTTGCGTTCGACCATGGCCGCCGCCTTGACCACCTTCAGCGTCTCGGGATCGAGCCGGCCGGGGTCGAACTGCGACCAGGGAATGTCGTCTTCGCTCCACCGCGCCATGGTGCCCTTCCGTGCCCGGCCAATTCTCCCACAGGTGTTGGGGACGATGGGCGGAATCAAGGGGGAGGGCGACGGGCTGTCGTCCTGAGGAGCGCGGCTGGGCTCAGGACGACGGCCCAGGCGGCTGAACGACAAAGGGGCCGGCCCATCGGGCCGACCCCCTTGATCGTCTAACGGGCCACGCTTCAGAGCGTGACGGCATCCATGGCGGTGGCGATGGCCAGCTGGCCCTCGGCATGCGCCTTCTCGTGCTCGGTCTTGGCGTCGGCCAGGGCCTGGCGGGCGGTGCTCATGCGCGCCGCCACCATGTCCTTGGTGAGGTCGGCCACCGGGATGGCTTCCTCGGCGAGGACGGTCACCCGCTCCTCGTTGACCTCGGCGAAGCCGCCGGCCACGAAGATCTGGTTGGTCACGCGGCCGTTGTCGTGGATGTCGATGACACCCGGACGGACGGTGGCGATCATCGGCGCGTGGAGGGCCAGGGCACCGAAGTCGCCTTCGGTCCCGGGAACCACCACCATGTCCACCGGCTGGCTGACCAGCAGCCGCGCCGGCGACACCAGCTCAAACTTGATCTTGTCGGCCATAAGCCGGACCTCCCTGAGCTTACGCCGCCTCGGCGGCGAGCTTCTTGGCCTTCTCGACGGCCTCGTCGATGCCGCCGACCATGTAGAAGGCGGCCTCCGGCAGGTGGTCGTACTCGCCGGCCACGATCGCCTTGAAGCCCTTGATGGTCTCTTCCAGCGACACCAGCTTGCCCGGCGAGCCGGTGAAGACCTCGGCCACGTGGAAGGGCTGGGACAGGAAGCGCTGGATCTTGCGGGCGCGGGCCACGACCAGCTTGTCCTCTTCCGACAGCTCGTCCATGCCCAGGATCGCGATGATGTCCTGCAGCGACTTGTAGGTCTGCAGGACGCGCTGCACTTCACGGGCGACCGTGTAGTGGTCCTGGCCGACGACGCGGGGGTCGAGGGCGCGCGAGGTCGAGTCGAGCGGATCCACGGCCGGGTAGATGCCCAGCTCGGCGATCTGACGCGACAGCACGGTGGTGGCGTCCAGGTGGGCGAACGAGGTGGCCGGCGCGGGGTCGGTCAGGTCGTCGGCCGGCACGTAAATGGCCTGCACCGAGGTGATCGAGCCCTTCTTGGTCGACGTGATGCGCTCCTGCATGGCGCCCATGTCGGTGGCCAGCGTCGGCTGATAGCCCACCGCGGAGGGGATGCGGCCCAGGAGCGCCGACACCTCGGAGCCCGCCTGGGTGAAGCGGAAGATGTTGTCCACGAAGAACAGCACGTCCTGACCTTCCGCGTCGCGGAAGTACTCGGCGACGGTCAGGCCGGTCAGGGCCACGCGGGCGCGGGCGCCCGGGGGCTC
>JBLNCP010000009.1:0-34099 GCA_050260775.1 Solirubrobacterales bacterium
GGCGGTCGAGGTCGCCCTCGGACGCCGCCTTGGCCACCTCGGCGACCTCGGCGACGATGGCGGCCTCGCGGGCGCGCTGCTCGGCCTCGGCCTTGCGCTGTGCCTCCTCGGCGGCCCGCTGTTCGGCTTCCATGCGGATCTTGGCGATCAAATTGTCCTTGAACACTTGCATGGTCTCGGCGATCTGGCCGATCTCGTCCTTGCGGCCGACGCCGAACACCTGCACCTCGGTGTCGCCGTTCGCCAGGCGGCGCAGGCAGTCCACCGCGAAGGAGATCGGCCGGCTGATGCCGTAATTGCCGATGGCCAGGCCGATGCCCAGGCCGCCGACGACGCCGAGCGCCGCCACCACGATCATCAGCTTCTGGACCGCCGCCGCGTTGTCGGCGGCTTCCTGGGCCAGCTTGTGCGACTTTTCGTCGGCGAAGTTGTTGTAAGCGATGACGCTGTCTTCCAGGCGCTTGGCCGCCGCCCGGCTGGCAATCGCCGCATCGATGATGATCTTCTGCGCTTCGTTGTTGCTGACCTGGTTGCCGTGCTGGCGCGCCTTTCCCAGCGTGTCGCGCAACTCGACGAGATAGGCTTGGTAGTTCTTGTCCACCTCGGCCAGCAGTTCGGCCTGCTTGTCGTCGGCGGTCGTCTTCAACGTCGCGAGCTTGTCTTCCAGGCTTTTGCGCTGGCCGTCCATGAGCTTCTCGACTTCGCGCATCTCGTCGACCGAGGGGTTGGCCGCGATACGGAACTCACCACGGTTGAGGCGGATGACCTCCTGGTTCAGGCGGGCGCCGGTCAGCGCCTCCTTTCCCGATTCCTGGATTTCGGCGCCCATCGAGCTCAGTTGGCCGATGTTGTGGACCCCGACCGCGCTGATGATCGCGGTGACCGCCGACATGACGCCAATCAGGAGCAGCAGTTTGACGATGATCTTGGCGTTGCCGAGAACGCCGACCTGGGTGGAGCTCATGGTGTTGTCCTCTCGAAACGTCAGGCGACGGCCAGTTGGGCCTCGGCGGTGGGGGCGGTATCCAGGTCGAACACGATGTCGAGGTCGAGCAGGGCGACCATGCGGCCCTCGACGGTGACGAGGCCGGCCAGAAACTTCTCGGAGGAGTGCTCCAGTTCCGGCACCGGCTGAATGTCGGTGTCCTGGACCGCCAGGATGTCGGCGACCGCATCGACCAGCAATCCCGCCAGGCGCGTGCCCACCGCCACCACGATGATGACGTTGCGCGCCGAGGGTTCGGCGGGGCCCCGGCCGAACCGGGCTTTGAGGTCGAGGATGGGAATGATGGCGCCGCGCAGGTTGATCACCCCGCGCATATAGGCCGGTGCATTCGGCAGCGCGGTGGTCGCGGTCCATCCCTTGATTTCGCGGATGGCCATGATGTCGACCCCGTACTCTTCATCACCAATCGTGAATGTAATGAATTGCTTCTGGGTCACCTGGGGCCTCCCCGGCAGACGTCGACTGTCTAATGTATAGCGCGAATACCCTTATGACTAATAAAAATGCAACCCGGCGGCGCTGTTTCTGCTGTGTCATCTCTCTTTGGCAAAGCGTTTGCGGAAAGGCTACTTTAGGTTGATTTGCTGGTCGAAGTTATGCGCCATAAAGGAAAAAAGCCCGCTCCATTCGGGGCGGGCTTTTCTGAGCGCTTGAGGATTTAGCTGAACAGCGCGTCGATGTCGGCTTGGCTGATGCCTTGGTTTTCGAGCTGCGGTCCGTTGAGCAGCTTCGATTCCTCGTCGATCGGGTGATCTTCCTTCTTGGGCACGATCTCGGCGATGTTGTCGGGTCCCCAGATCTCGATCATCGCGTTAACGCGGGCCTCGATGTACTTGAGGGTGCGGACCACCTTGGTGATGCGCTGGCCGGTGATGTCCTGGAAGTTGCAGGCCTCGAACATCGAGATCACGGTCTCATTGATGTCCTCGCATACGCGGGCGACGTAGCTGTCGGCGCCGTGCGCCTGGATCTCGCGCGTCAGCGATTCGATCTTCTCGGCGGCTTCCAGGATCTGCTGGGTCGCACCCTCGGTCGAGCTGACGATGGCATCGAGCTCGTAGGTGACCGCGATCAGGCGGTCGTCCTCGGAATCCTTGGGCCGGAGCGCCGCGATCTCCTGCTTGGTCTGCTCGATGCAGACCGCCAGGGCGCGGAGCTCGGTCTTGAGCATCTGCACTTCCGCCTGCTTCTGGTGGATCGCTTCGTCCATGGAGGCCAGCTGCGCCGATGCCGGCGGCGGTTCCTCGCCCTTGACCAGGTGCTGCAGCGCGCGAAGCTCAGCCTTCACGTCGTCGAGCGCCTGCATGACCTCGGCATTGGCGGGGCCGGCCAGCTGGGGCACGAACTCGCCCTTTCCGGCCTGCTGCTTGAGGCGCTGCAGTTCGGCGGTGAACAGTTTGCGTTCAACGGTCATGACGATGCGTGCCCTTCCCCCCTGGACGCCCGGGCGGACGCATTGCCCACCCACGCCCTGTAGGATTTATCGGAGACCAGGATATGATCGGTCAACCACTTCCTGAGGAAGGCAAGAACATCCTCCTGCAGCACCGTCCGGTCGCCGGCCATCCAGCGCTGGCGGATGTCGCGGACCTGTTGCTCCAGGGCGCGGTGCTGGGTGGCGTGCGCGTCGCGCTCGGGGAAGCCGGACTTGGCCAGCATGGCTTCCTCGCGGCGGAAATGGTGCTGGACGTATTCGGTCAGGACGTTGAGCACGCTGCCGACCACGTCGCGGCTCTGGCCGGTTTCGACGGCATCGTCCAACTGGTTGACCAGATCGATGAGGATGCGGTGGTCCGCGTCCAGCAGCTCGTTGCCTACGCTGAACGCCTCAATCCATGCCAGCACTGCCATGGCTGTTCCCGCCTCCTCTCCACCTGACCTGAATACACCGTTCACCGTACCCGCGACAAGCACCGCCCTGGTTTCCGTCCGGCCTGAACGTGATATCCTTCGGGCAGGGGAGGGGCGGCGCGCCGGCGGCGTCCCCATCCTCATTGAGCGGGAAAGGCGCCATGAAGCGGCTGAGGATCGCCACGTTCAATGTCGAGAGCCTGGACGAGCGGGCGTCCGGCGGCATCGAGTTCGCCGACCGCTTGGCGGTGCTCGGGCCCCAGCTGCAGCGGTTGCGCGCCGACGTCCTGTGCCTTCAGGAGGTCAACGCCCACGCGCCGACCAGGCGCGCCATGCGGGAACTGGGCGCCCTCGACAAGCTGCTCGCCGGCACCGAGTACGAACGCTTCCATCGCGTGGTGTCCTTGAGCCGCGGCGGCGTGCGGCCGGCCGACCGCCACAACCTCGTCATCCTCAGCCGCTTTCCCGTCGTCGAGCACCGCCAGGTCTGGCACGACCTCGTGCCGCCGGCCCAGTACCGCCCGGTGACCGCGAGACCGGCGCCCGATGGGCCGTCCGCCGTCGAATGGGACCGGCCGCTGCTGCATGCGGTGATGGAGGTGCCCGGGGGGCGCAGGCTGAATGTGCTGAACCTCCACCTCCGCGCGCCGCGTGCCGCCTGGTTGCCCGGCCAGAAGGAGCCGCACGGCCGCTGGCAAAGCGTCGGCGGCTGGGCGGAAGGCTTCTTCCTGGCCGCGGTCAAGGGGGCCGGCCAGGCGCTGGAGGCCCGCCTTCTGGTCGAATCGATCTTCGACGGCGAGCCCGACGCGCTGATCGCGGTGTGCGGCGACTTCAATGCCGACGACCGTGAGGCGCCGCTCCGCACCATCCGCGGCGACGAGGAGGACACCGGCAATGGGCATCTGGCGCCGCGGGTGCTGGTGCCGCTGGAACGCACGGTGTCGGAAAGCCAGCGCTTCTCGGTGATCCATCATGGCCGCCGTGTGATGCTCGACCACATCCTGGTGTCCCGCGCCCTGCTCGGCTGGTACCTGCAGGCGGAGATCCACAACGAGGCGCTGGGGGACGAACTGGTGTCGCCGGCGGCGGTGTGGGGATCGCCCGAGGCCTATCACGCCCCCATGGTCGCCGAGTTTGCGCCGCCGCGCACCGGCTGAGGCCCCTTTCGCTGACGTCAGTACCCCGGCTCGTTGATCCAGCGGCCGAACGCCTTCAGGTGGCGGGCGAGGTTGTGCTGCAGGAATTCGTTGTGATGGTCGCTGTCGAGCAGGTGATAGACCCGCTCAAAGCGGTCCAGGTCCACCGGCACCCGGCAGCACTGGCCGTGGGCCGGAAGCGGGTTGTGGCAGTACGGACACCGGTCGAGCATCGTCACCTCCTCCCCTGAAACCTGGAAATCAGGCTAGGCAGAGCGGCCGTCTCCGACAATTGACCGCCCGGCGAAAACGCATGGTTCTTCCGAAGGGGGGCATATACGCCCGTATCAGGTGGACTAAGCCCCGGCCAGGGCCGCCTTGTAGCGCTGGTCCTCGTTGCGGATGTGGTGGATCAGCCAGTCCGACAGGAATTCGAAGATTTCCGCGGCGACCACGGTGCGCGGGTCCCGCTCGTACTGCCGGTCGAGCTCGCGGACGTGTTCGGCGATGACGCGGTGGGACTGGCGGTGGGCTTCACAATCGGCGTAGCCCGCCTCGTCCATGAGCTTCTCCTCCACCCCGAAATGATAGTAGGTGTAACGGACCAGCTCCCCGAGCGTGCGCTCGATGACTTCCTGTGCCGGATTGGTGCGCAGAACGTCGAAAACGTCGTTCAGCAGCTCGATCAAGCGACGATGGTGTTCATCCAGCACCGCGACTCCGACGCTCAAGTCGTCGGTCCACTCGACAACGGGCATATGCCCCCCTCCTGTTGCCGCTCAGCTGTCCACCATCTTAGCAATAGTCGACCGCGCGAAAAGCGCCGTGATTGCATGGCGCGGTTCGCTAAACCGCGCCGCAATTCAGGCGATATCGACCAGCACCAGCTCGGCGTCGCTCACCGCCTCGATTTCCAGCGCGTCCTCCTCCATCGCGACCAGGCCCGAACGGTGTCCGACCGGCTGGCCGTTGACGATCAGGTCGCCGCGAGCCGGGACCAGGTAGGCCTTGCGGCCGCCCAGGGAATGGCGCACCCGGTCGCCCTTGTCGAGCGTGGCGCCCAGGACGCGGCAGTTCTGGTTGATGGTCGCCGCGCCGTCCTCGGGCTGCCCCGAGGCGAGGATCTCGAGGGTTCCGTGCCGCCGGGGAAACGGCTTGGTCTCCCAGCGCGGTTGCAGCCCCTGCGCGCGCGGGAGGATCCAGATCTGGAACAGGCGGCAGGGAATGTCCTCGTTATTGAATTCCGCATGGCGGATGCCGGTGCCGGCGCTCATCACCTGCACCTGGCCGGCCTCGGTGCGCCCGCGATTGCCGAGGGAATCCTCGTGGGTGATGGCGCCCTCGCGCACGTAGGTCACGATCTCCATGTCGCGGTGGCCATGGGGCGGGAAGCCGGTATGGGGGCGAATCAGGTCGTCGTTCCAGACCCTGAGCGTGCCCAGTCCCATGCGGGCCGGGTCGAAGTAGTCGGCGAAGCTGAAATGGTAGTGGGCGTCCAGCCACTCGTTCTCGAACGTGCCGAGTTGATGGAACGGGCGAAGTTCAAGCATGACGGCCTCTCATCAGGGTCCAGCAGATGATATCGCGTCGGGATCGGGGCGCGACAAGGCGGATCCCGCGACACGTGACGGAGGCGTCCCGCCGCGCTAATCTCCCCGCGGACGGGGGAGGGAGCCTGAATGGCGCTGGGAGAGTGGATCGGCGGATTGGTGGCGGACGGGCCTTTCCCGCCACGGCGGGCGAACATCCACCGCCATGCGTTGACCCTGGCCATCATCTGGTCCTCCAGCGTCGCCATCGTCGACACCCTGCCCAACGTCTGGGGCGGCTGGAGCGCGGCGGTCGGGGCCAGCGTCGATGCCGCCCTGCTGCTGATGACCGCGGATTACGCCATCCGCCTGTGGCTGTCCTGGGCACGGGCCGGGGAGGGCGAGACCGGTTGGCGCTCCATGCTGCGCTACGTCACCAGCGTCTATGGGCTGTTCGACTTCTTCGCGGTGGTTCCCTTCCTGCTGGGCGAGGCGGTCGGCCTGCCCAAGGACGGCGAGACCGTTTTCGGCATCCTGCAGCTTCTCAAGCTGGCGCGCTATTCGCCGGCGCTGGAGACCCTGGGCGTGGTGGTGCTGTCCGAGGCGCGACCGCTCGCCGCCGCCATGTTCATCATGGCGCTGCTGGCGGTGTCGACCTCGACTCTTCTCTATTTCGTCGAACGTGCGGTCAATCCCGGCTTCGCCAGCGTCCCGGAAGCCCTGTGGTGGAGCGTGGTGACGCTGGCCACCCTGGGTTACGGCGACGTGGTGCCACTGACGCCGCTCGGCAAGGTCCTGGGCGGCGGCGTCGCCATCCTCGGCCTGTGCATGTTCGCGCTGCCGGCCTCGATCCTGGCCTCGGGCTTCACCGAGGAGATGCGGCGGCAGAACTTCGTCTCCACCTGGCACCTGGTGGCGAAGGTCCCCTTCTTCACCCGTCTGCAGGCCGGCCAGATCGCCGAGATCGCCTCGCTGCTCAGGACCTACCGCGCGGTGCGCGGCGAGGTGCTGATGCGCGAGGGCGACGTGGGCGAGACCATGTACTTCATCGTCTCCGGCCAGGTCGAGGTGCGGGCGCGTACCGGCACCTTCATCCTCAAGCAGGGCGACTTCTTCGGCGAGATCGCCCTGATCGAGCAATGCGCGCGGACGGCGACGGTCAAGGCCCTGACCCGCTGTCAGCTGTTGATTCTCGATGCCCGCGACTTCCACAAGTTCGTCGCCGGCTATCCGCATCTGCTGGAAGCCATCTGGGAGACGGCCCGCTTGCGCATGTCGCAGAACGATCCGGAGCATCACCCCACCGAGGCGGCATGACCGAGCCCAAGCTCAAGGCCAAGCTGTTCATCCATGCCGCCATCCGGCGCTGCACGGTCGAGGGGCTCTACGCCACGGTGGTGAAGAAGGGCGACGAGGATGCCGGCGCGGTGCTGGTCAAGCTGAACCGGGGCGCCGCCGGCTGCGTGGTGTTCGCCCAGGTGCGCGACAAGGACGGCCGGCTGGCCTGGATGGCCGCCACCGGCGGCGAGCCGGTTCCCGAGGAAAAGGCCGACGCCTACATCGCACGGGCCCGCGAGATCGACTACGATCTATGGGTCATCGAGGTGGAATCTCCCTCGGGCCGTGTGCCCTTCATCGAGGGCGTCATCCCTTAAGCCCTTGCTCCGGGTCGCGTTTCGCGGCAAGACAGGGGCGGTGATTTTCCCATCGTTCAAGGACCATCGACCATGACCCGTCGCCTGATTTCCTCCGGCTCGCCCTTCGAAGAGGTTGCCGGCTATTCCCGTGCCGTCGTCCAGGACCCCTGGGTGTTCGTCGCCGGCACCTCCGGCTTCAAGGACGGCCAGATCGCCGAGGGTGAGGTGGCGCAGGCCGAGCAGGCCATCGCCACCATCGCCGCCGCGCTCGAGCAGGCCGGCGCCTCGCTCGCCGACGTCGTCCGGGTGGTGGTCTACATCACCGACGCCGCCTATTTTCAGACGGTGGCCCCGGTGCTCGGCAAGGCCTTCAAGGGCATCAAGCCGGCCAACACCACCGTGGTGTGCGGCCTGGTCGATCCCCGCATGAAGGTCGAGATCGAGGTCACCGCGCTCAAGCGCTGAAGACCGACCGCCCCCGCCCATGACGGGCGGGGGTGACCGCCCCACCGACGGAGGAGGACGCCATGCCGACCATCCTGGTGACCGGGGCCAATCGCGGCCTGGGTCTGGAATTCGCCCGTCAATACGCCGCCGACGGCTGGCGCGTGCTCGCCACGGTGCGCGATCCGTCCAAGGGCCGTGCCGCCTCCGACGCCGGGGCGGAAGTGTACGTCTGCGACGTGGCCGACCCCAACGGCATCGCCCGGCTGCAGGGGACGCTGAAGGGGGTCGGCATCGACCTGCTGCTCAACAATGCCGGGATCTACGGCGACCGCCAGGAATTCGGCGCGGTCGACCCCGATGCCTTCCTGCAGGTGATGCGGACCAACGTCGTGGGGCCGCTCAAGATGGTCGAGGCATTCGCCGCCCAGTTGGTGGGACCCAAGATCATCGCCTCGGTCTCCTCGAAGATGGGATCGATCTCGGACAACACCTCGGGCGGGTTCTACGCCTACCGCGCCAGCAAGGCGGCGCTCGACATGGTGGTCAAGACCCTGGCCAACGATCTGAAGGGCCAGGGCGTGGTCACGGTGGCGCTGTCGCCGGGCTGGGTCCGCACCGACATGGGCGGGCCGTCGGCGCCGCTCGACGCCCCCACGGCGGTGGCCGGCATGCGCAAGGTCCTGGCCGGTCTGACCTCCGCCGACAGCGGCAAATTCTTCCATTACGACGGCAGCGAGGTTCCTTGGTGAGCGCGCCGGTCGAATTCTACTTCGACTTCGCGTCCCCCTATGCCTACTTCGCCAGTCGTCGGATCGACGAGCTCGTCGCCCCGTTCGGCCGCCCGGTGCGGTGGCGGCCGATCCTGCTGGGCCCGGCCTTCGCGGCCTCGCGCAATGCCCGCCTGATCGACCAGCCCCTGAAGGGGGCCTATGCCCGCCACGACTGGGAGCGGGTGTCGCGCCTCACCGGCATTCCCTACCGGTTCCCCGAGCCGTTCCCCGTGGCGACCCTGGCGCCGGCGCGGGTGTACTGGTGGCTGGAGGCCGAGGCCCCCGCACTGGCGCGCCGGTTCGCGCACGCGGTGTTCGCCGCCTATTTCGCCGAGGGCCGCAACATCGCCGAGCGCGAGGTCACGGCCGATTTGGCCGAGGGGCTGGGAATAGGGCGGAGCGACGCCCTCGCGGCCATCGAGGATCCGCGCTGGAAGGCCAAGCTCCGGCAGGAAACGGAGGACGCGGTGGCACGGGGTGTGTTCGGCGCGCCGTTCGTCGTCGTCGACGGCGAGGCGTTCTGGGGCTGGGATCGGCTCGACATGGTCCGCGAGTGGCTGACCCGCGGCGGGTGGTGATCCCCGACGGGCCTGGGAGCTTTCAGATCGGCATCAGCGCATCGACCCGCACCCGCCGGAGTCCGGGCGAGGGGGCATGCTCGCGCACGATCAGCATGCCCTGAAGCTCCTGACTGGGGGTGGCGGCAAGCCGGGACGCCACGCTGTGCGGGTCGCGGAAGGGATCCCGGGGCGCGCCGGCCTGGACCGAGCCGTCCTCGTGGTCGCCCATGACGATGACCTTGGGTGCGTTGGGGTCGTTGATCTGCTGCGCCAGCGACGGGGCCACCGGAGTGACGGACACCTGCTCCACCCCGACGTTGTCGATCCCGTCCTTGCCCATGTCGAAGGACAGGCCGCTGACGAACACGACGGCGCTGCCGCTGGCCTGGGCGCGCACGATCAGTTCCGGCATGGCGGGGGCGCTCTGGGTGTAGGCGGCGCCCTGGACCGCGATGGCGTTCTTCAGCTTGTCCGCCTCCACCGGCGACAGACCCAGCGCGTCGATCAGCCAGCCGATGTCGACCGAGAGGTTGTCGAGGGCCTGCTTGAACTTCTTCGACGCCTCGTCGTCCTTGGGCTGCTGCTGGTCGGTGTTGGATTCCTGGGGGCCCTGCATCGCCGCCTCGACCACGTGGCGCAGGTAGGCCTCGGCGATGGTCTGGCCCTGGATCATCTCGTCCAGGCGCTTGCGCGCGTCGGTCGACAACTGCACGACGTCCGAGACGGTCTTGTCGGAAACCGCGCCGGCGACCTGGTGCGGCTGCAGCTTGTGGGTGGTTTCGGGCGTCTGGCCGGCCGCGATCGGCGTGATGTTCAACGCCATGGCTCTCACCTTTCTCGTGAGCAGGTGCCGTGAAGGCGATCATTCTGACGGTTGAACTTTATCACAAAAGAATGTCAAGGGCAATCTGAGGACCTCGGGGCCTTTGGACGTTGAAGGGCGCCGGGCAAAACCGTAATGTGGAACGCACGGAAAACGCGGAGGCCAACCCCTTGCCCCTCATCATCGATCTCAAGCCGGGCGAGAAGATCATCATCAACGGCGCCGTCATCGAGAACGCCGGATCCAGCACCAAGCTCAGGGTGCACAATCGCGCCAACATCCTCAGGCAGCGCGAGATCATGACGGCCGAGGACGCCACGACCCCGGCCTCGCTGGTCTACTTCTGCCTCCAGTGCGCCTACATCTTCACCGAAGAGCGGGCGAAGTACCTGGTCAAGCTGTCGGAATACCTGAAGCAGTACATCGAGGCCTGTCCGTCGGCGACCGAGATCGCCAGCGAGATCATGGCCGACGTCGACGACGGCACCTATTACCGCGGGCTCAAGGCGGCGCGGGCGCTGATGAAGCACGAGGAAACCGTGCTCGAAAACCTGCACCGGCTGGCGCAGGCGGCGGAGGCCGGACAGGCCCCGGAGTGAGGGATCACCCCGGGACCGGGGCCTGACGCCCGTTCCCGCGCTACTTCATGTAGTTGAGCAGCGAGAGATTGCGCACGCTGGCCAGGGTCTGGTAGCCGGCCTCCAGCGCACGCTGGTCGTCGAGCAGGGTGGTGATGGTCTCGGTCTTGTCGATGTTCTCGATGCCGATGATGCGGGTGTCGAGGAAGCCGACGAAGCTCTTGTGCTTGTCGTTGGTCGAGTTGATCAGCGACAGGTTGGTGCCGATGCGGGCCCCCAGGGAATTGATGTCGCTGCGGGCCTCGGCCCCGAACGGCGGCTTGCCGCCCCCCTGATATTCGATGGAATCGTTGAGCAGGTAGCGCGCCTGGTTGACCCGCTGCATGTTGTTGTCGAGGCCGCCGGCGGTGCCGTAGGTCCCTTGCGCGATCAGCTGCATCGCCCGTATGGCCTTCTCGAAGGCCGGATCGGAGGCGTAGATGCCGAGATCGATGGTGCGGTTCTCGTCGACGCGGTGCTCCAGGGTGATGGTGTCGCCCTTGTACCAGCTCTCCAGCGAGACGGTGGCCTTGGCCTTCTCGATGACCAGGTTGGTGCCGTCGTTGCTCTTGACGGTGTAGGTGCCGTCGTTGTCGCCCTTGCCGTCGCCGTTGGCGTCCACCGACCCGGTGATCGTGAAGGTCGAGCCGGCGGTCAGGTTGGCGGCGTCCAGCAGCCCCCCGGCATTGATGATCTGCTCGGTGCCCGTCACCGCATCCACGTCGAAATCGATGGAGCCGTAGACGGCGCTGGTCATCGTCTTCACCGCACCGGTGGCGTCGGTGTAGCGGAACGTCACCCCGTTCTCGCCGGTGCTGGGGGTGAGGAACGACTGCTTGACCGAGTCGACGTAGATGCGCCCCGTGGCCGGGTCCACCGACTTGACGGTGTAGCTGCCGTCGTTGTCGCCCTTGCCGTCGCCGTCGCCATCGACCGAGTTGGTGACGTTGAAGACCTGACCCGGCGACAGCGCCGCCACCGAGCCGGTGTTCGAGGCGTAGATGTATTCGCCGTTGACGGCGTCCATCGCGAAGTCGAGCGAGCCGTAGGTGGCGTTGGTCATGGACAGCGCCGGGTTGCTCGAGGTCAGGGTGACGCTGGTCTCGCCGACGCTGGGCGTGAAGCGCGACAGGCGCAGCACGTTCTTGGGATGGGTCCCGTCCTGGTCGCTCACCGCTGCCACGGTGAAGTCCTTGGGGCCGCCGATGCCGTTCACGGTGATGCGGGCGCCGGCGGTGATGCGGGCGAAGGCGTTGGGGTTGGCCGCCGTCAGGGTTCCGGTGGTGGGATCCCAGGTGAAGTCCCCGGTATCCGCATTGCGCGAGGTGAAGTCGACCATGCTGGCCGTCCGGGTGGTCGGTACGGTCATGACCGCGCCGTCGTACATCTTCTGGAAGTCCTTGAGCGAACCCGCCGGCAGTTCCACCGGGTCGACCGAGGTGCGGCCGCCGGCGAACAGGTACTGGCCGCCGACGGTGACGCCCAGATAGGACTTCATGTCGACCAGAGCCTGCCAGGCAAACTTCTGGACCTGCTCGATGTCCATCTGATTGGTGTTGGAGTTCTGGGCGAACGTGTCCAGCCGCTTGCGGAAGTCGGTGATCGTCTTCTGGACGGCATCCATCGCGGTGGTCGCGGCCTTGAGCTTGGTCTCGGCCAGGGCGTTGCCCTGGACGTAGGCCTGGGCCTTGGTCTTCTCGGCCTCGTAATTGATCAGGCGGTTGGTCTCGCCCGCGATGCCGGAATAGGCCTCGGATTTCTTCTCGGTGGCGACCTGGACCTGCTCTTTCTGGATCCGCTGCTGCACTTCGAGCAGGCGGCTGATGTAGAGCTGATTGGCGCCGTAGGTGGCGATGCGGGTCATGGCCGGGCCTCCTTTAGCGGACCATCTCGGTGAGCTTCTCCAGCATTTCCGACAAGACCGTGATGACCTTGGCGGAGGCGGCATAAGCCTGCTGGAAGTCCACCATATGCGCCACCTCTTCGTCCAGGTTCACGCCGCTATACGAGGTGTACTGGAAGTCGAGGGACTGCTTGAGGGTGGTCTGGTAGTTGTAGGTGTCCTTCGAGTGGCTCGCCAGTTCGGAGGCCATCGAGATCGAGGACGCGGCGTATTCGCCGAGGGTGTACTTGCCGGCGAAGATGGTGCCGGCGGTCTGCATGTCGTTCTTGGTGCCCACGGCGGTGGCCAGTTGCAGGGCGGTCGTGTTGTCGCCTTCCGACACATAATATTCGCTGGTGTCGGCGTTCCATTGCACCGCGCCGCGCGAGATCTTCTCGGGCGAGGTGATGATGTCCTGGCGCACCGTCAGGCCGCCCGCCATGCCGGAACTGGACCGCTCCAGCCCGAGTTCGGTCAGCAGGCTCTCGTTGGTCTTGTCGAGGTCGGACGCGACATAGGTCTCTTGGCCCTGGCCGTTGAGGATGCGCAGGCGATACCCGGCCCCATCCGGCACCACCGCGGCGGAGATCCGCTGCGCCTGACGGATGTCGAGCTGCTTGGCCAGATCGGTGTCGGCGTTGATCGTCCCGCCCGAGATGCCGATGGACAGCGGCTCGCCCTGGGTGCTGTTCACGCGCAGCCGCAGGTAATTGCCGTCCTGCACCACCTGGCCGACCACGCCGTTCGCGGTCAGGGTGGCGGCGATCTCGGCCATCGTCACCGTGCCCGGGCCGACCGTCGCGGTGACGAGCGAGCCGTTGCCGTTGGACACCCTGATGGTCGCGGCGCTGGTCAGGTTGAAGCTGGGCTTGGCTTGAAAGGCCGATTCCGAGACCTGGGTCTGCTTGTTGATCTCCTTGGCGATGTCGTCGAGCGACGAGCCCGCGCCGATGTTGATCTGATTGCCGATCTGGCCGGTCGAATCCAGGAGCCGCAGGGTGCGGGGCCGCTGGGTGCGGAAATTGGAGTCGAGCACCTTGGAATCGTAGAGCTTGTTGGCCTCGTTGTTGACGAACATGTCGTTGAGGCCGAAGAAGTTGGCGAAGCCGCTGACCTTCTCGTCGGTCTCGCCGTCGCCGTCGGCGTCGAACTCGACCGAGGCGTCCTTGGTGGCGGCGCCGGCCTGCCCGTTGACCTGGTCGCGGAACGCCAGCGACACGGCGGTAGAGCCGGTGTTGATCACCATCTTGCCCTCGGCGCTGAGCCCGACCGACGCGTTGGTGCAGCCCTGGGACTGCAGCCACGATTGCATGTGCTTGCTGAACGAGCCCACGGTCCACGGCCCGCTGGTCGGCTGCGGCCCCATTTCGGGATCGCTGGGCGACAGGGCCTGGAAGTCCTGCCCCATGATGTTGCGCACGGTCGAGCGGGCGACCTGCGTGCCCGAACTGTCGAACAGCACCACCGCCGAGTCGTCGGTTCCCGACATCTTGAAGGTCTGCAGCGGGTTGGCCTTGCGCACCACCATGACGTCGTTACCGAACGAGTCCGTGTAATGGTGGTCGACGACGTAGGTCCCGTCGTTGTCGCCCGCCACGGTGTTGCCGTCGGCGTCATCGCTGCCGTAGACCGAGAAGGTGGTGCCGGCGGTGAAGGTCAGGCTGCCGTTGTTGGCGGCGGTGATGGTGGCCTGGCCGTTCTGGTCGTAGCCGAAGGTCAGCGAGCCGTAGGCGGCCGGCGCGATGCTGGTGCCGCCGGCGCGCAGCGTCGCCAGGCTTTCGGTCGAGGTCGGGGTGATGGTGCCCTGTTTGGCGAAAGTGCGCGTGCCGTCGTACCGGCTCGACGGCGCCGGGGCGATGGTGCCGCGATTGTGCACTTGGTTGACCACCGCCTTGAGCTTCGTCGCGAGGTTGTCGATCTCGGACTGCATGTTGGGGATGACGGTGTCGCGCAGCTCGATCTGGGCGCTGAGCTTGCCCGAGCCGATCTGGTCGGAAATGTCGGTAGGGTCGCTATTGACCGTCAGCTGGCCGAAGGCGCCGCCGGCGCGGCTCATCCACGGATCGACGCTGGTACGGGCGTGGTAGTTCAGCACGGCGTTGGTGTTGTCGACCAGGGACAGGCCCGAGCTGGAGTAGACGATCACCGAACCGTCGTTGCGGCTGTAGTAGCTGATGTCCATCAGCTCCGAGAGCTTGGTGAGGGCGGCGTCGCGCTTGTCCTGCAGGTCGGCCACGCCGGTGGACACCGCGGCGTTCTTGACGATCTTCTGGTTGAGGTCGTTGATGTTGGCGAGCTGCTGGTTGATCTCGGTGACCGTCTGCTCCATGTCGCGGTCGGCCTGCAGGCGCAGGGATTGCAGGCTGTCGGTCATGTGGCCGAGCAGGGAGGTGACGTCCTGGGCCGATTGCGCGGTCTGCCACTGGCTGGCCGGCTTGTTGGCATCGGCGCCCAGCGCTTCGAAGCTCTCCAGCAGGCTCTCCATCTTGTGGGCGATCGAGGTGTTGTCGTCGACGTTGCCGAAGAGGTCGTCGATGCGCGGGAAGTAATCCTGCTCCACCTGCAGCTTGCCCAGCTCGGTGCTCTGCTTGCGCAGGTCCTTGAGCAGGCCCTCGTTGACCATGCGGCTGATGGCGCCTTCCTGCACGCCCGCGCCGCGGCCGGCCAGCACCCGCGATTCCTGGTTCATCACCTTGCGGACGTAGCCGGGCGTGTTCACGTTCGACACGTTCTGGGCGATGACGTCCAGGCCGCGCTGGCTGGTCAGCAGGCCCGACAGGGCGGTGTTCAGTCCGAGCGTCAAAGACATGGCAAGCTCCCCGCCATTCTGGCGTCAGAGGGTTTGGTTGAACGAGACCGAATTGGCCTCGGGGCCCAGATGGCTGTCGAACGCGCCGCGCCGTCCGTAGGTGACGTTCTGGTTCGAATTGCTCTTCACCGCCGACACCACCGCGTCCATCAGGCGCTGGCGGGCCTCCATCTCGGCCTTCAGCATGCGGGCATTGGCCTCGACGAGCTCCTGCAGGCGGCGCCCCAGCTCGGTGAGTTCTTCGCGCTGCTCGGGTTCGAGGGCGTCGGCCAGCGAGGGATCCTCGGCCAGCGGCAGCACCGTCTGCTCATAGATGCGGGCGAGCGCGGCCTTGTTCTCGGACAGCTCGTGCACGGTCGAGGCATCGTGGCGGGCGAGCGCCTCGTTCTCGACCTCGAGCAGGTCGCAGAGGTTGGTGCAGCACCACACGAGGTCTTCATAGGACAGCACGTCGGGCATCACTGGACCTCCTGGGTCTGCAGCAGGGAGCGAGCGACCTTGTCGGCGATGCCGATGCCGCGCCCATGGTTGGAGACCATCTTGCCGTATTCGTCCAGCAGCATCGGGCGGAACATGGCCTCGGCGTGGCCGCCGCCGAACATGCCGTCCTCGCCTTCGACGCCGGCGAACATGTGGGACATCATCTGGGTCACGAAGACCGCCTCGAACTGCTTGGCCACCGCCTTGGCCTGCTCCGGGCTCTTGACCTTGGGCAGGGGGCGCTGCCGCGGCTGGGCCGCCGCGGTTTCCACCTGGCTGGTGAGGGCTTGCGCGTCCATCACATCACCTCGATGTCGGCTTGCAGGGCGCCCGAGGCCTTGATGGCCTGCAGGATGGCGATCATGTCGCGCGGGCCGATGCCCAGCGAGTTGAGGCCGTTGACCAGCTCCTGAAGCGTGACCTCGTGCTTGAGCACGGCCAGCTTCTTCTGGGCGCCCTCGTCGACCTCGATGTCGGTGCGGTTGACCACGGTGGTCTCGCCGGTGGTGGAGAACGGCGAGGGCTGCGACACCTGCGGGGTCTCGGTGATGCGGATGGTCAACTGCCCCTGGGCGATGGCGACGGTGCTGATGCGCACGTTCTCGCCCATGACGATGGTGCCGGTGGCTTCGTCGATGACGATCTTGGCGACCTGGTCCGGCTCGACCTTCAACTGCTCGATGTCGGTCAGCATGCTGACCACGTCGTTCTGGTAGGACGGGGGCACCACCACCTGCACGGTGCCGGGGTCGGTGGGGCGCGCCACCTGGGTGCCGAGGTAGGCGTTGACCGCCTGGGCGATGCGGCGCGCGGTGGTCAGGTCGGGGTTGCGCAACGACATCTTCACGGTCTCGAGGTGCTGCATCTCGAAGGGCAGCTCGCGCTCGACGATGGCGCCGTTGGCGATCTTGCCGGTGGTCGGGACGCCCTTGGTGACCGTGGTGTTGCCGCCGGCGCCGCCGCCACCGCCACCGGTGGCGGTGATGCCGACGCTGGCCAGGCCGCCCTGGCCGACCGCATAGACCTCGCCGTCGGCGCCGATCAGCGGAGTGACGAGCAGGGTGCCGCCCAGCAGGCTCTTGGCGTCGCCGAGGGCCGACACCGACACGTCCACCCGCGTGCCCTGGCGGGCGAAGGGGGGCAGCACCGCGGTCACCATCACCGCCGCCACGTTCTTGGGCAGCAGGGGCGGGATGACGCCGTTGGCGCCGCGGATGTTGACGCCCAGACGCTCCAGCATGCCGACCAGGGATTCCTTGGTGAACGGGATGTTGTTGAGGCTGTCGCCGGTGCCGTTGAGGCCGACCACGATGCCGTATCCGACCAGCAGGTTGTCGCGCACGCCTTCGAAGTCGGCGATGTCCTTGATGCGCGAGGCGCCGAAGGCGGTGCCGGGGCTGGCGGCAAGCGTCGCTGCCACCAGGGACGCGGCCAACAGGAGGGCGCGGACGCTGGTGGTGAAAACGGCGGTGGCTCTTGCGGCTCGGATCATGGTGGTCCTCGTTAGACCCAATGGTCACACTGATGCCCCAATCCCCTTGCAGGCGGTGTGCCAGGGTGCATCATCAAGTAAAATCAATGGCTTGGCTTGAGGTTGCGGCCCGTCGGGGGCAGCGGCGGCCCGGCATTTTCCGCCTTGGCCGGCAATTCCTGCCGGGCCAGGGCCCCCGGAAATCACGGCTTTCGTCCAGGGCGTGCAGCAGTTAGAATACCGACCGGTTCAGCTGACCGAAGAATCGCAGAGCATGAAGGTTTCCTCAGTCGGCTCCGGCGCCCCAGCGGGTGGTGCCAAGCGCGTCGACAAGACGGACGGCAAGAAGGGCGAGTTCAAGAGAGCCCTGGTCGAAGCCATGGATTCGGTGGACGACACCCCCACCGTGGACGGCGCGTCCGGCATCGGGGGCGTTGACGCGCTGCTGCTTGTCCAGTCGGTGGGCGAAACCGGCGAGCGCGAGGCCCGCCGCCGCCTGATCCAGCGTGGCGAGGATATCCTCGACAAGCTGGAGGAGATCCGCCACGGCCTGCTGCTGGGGACGGTGCCCAAGGAAAAGCTGGTTCACCTCGCGCAACTGGTCCGTGCCCGCCGTGAAGCGTGCGAGGATCCGCGGCTCGGCGCTCTGCTTGACGAGATCGAGCTGCGCGCCGAAGTCGAGTTGGCCAAACTGACCCGTGACGACTAAGCACGTGCTGCAAGAGTTTTCCTTTCGCCGTGATAAGCGTTGGATGAACGTCTCCCCTTGCGGCGGGGAAGCCCACCCCATATATTCCGCTGCGAATTTGCACCGACCGTTGCATCGAGGGAACGGATGACCGTGACTCTGCCGCCGGATTACCGCCCGTCTGAAGACGAGCCCTTCATGAGCGACACCATGAAGGAATACTTCCGCCAGAAGCTGTTGGCATGGCGATCCGAGCTGTTGCGCGAATCCGACGAGACCCTGCAGCATCTGCAGGAAGGCGGTCTGCAGGAGCCCGACATCGCCGACCGCGCCTCGGCCGAGACCGACCGCGCCCTGGAACTGCGCACCCGCGACCGTGAGCGCAAGCTGATCGCCAAAATCGACGCCGCGATCGAGCGCATCGAGGACGGGTCGTACGGCTATTGCGAGGAGACCGGGGAGCCCATCTCCATCCGCCGCCTCGAAGCCCGCCCCATCGCCACCCTGTCGATCGAGGCGCAGGAACGCCACGAGCGCATGGAGCGGACCCACCGCGAGGACTGACCCTCCGGCCGCACGCAAGACGAAGCCCCGCCACGGTGATGGCGGGGCTTTTTTTGTGCCCCCTCCCCCAGCGGGCTGGGAGACAACGTGCGTGCCATTCCCTACCGCGTCTGGGCCTGCTGGATCAGCTGACCGCACGGTTGATCCTCCCCGAGCCCCGGTTCGAGGAAGGGGAGCACGGCCGCCAGCGGCGTCAGCAGCGCCCCCAGGGCGGCCGCGATGCCGCCCCGGGCCACTTCCGGGCCGGCCTCGATGCCGATGTCCGGCTTGTCGAGGCTGCCGCCGATCGTGATGGGCGATCGCGCCGACAGCGGGCTCGGGTGCTTGGGGGCGGATTTCAGGCGCAGGTCGAGCCGCTCCGAGGCGAGATCGATGCTGCCGGTACCGGTGACGACGGTGTCGGTGGTGTCCAGCACCAACACGCGGCTGGCGGCAATGCCGCGGCGGACCCCGAAATCGGCGACCAGGCAGCGCACCGGGATCGGCGCGTCGCCGGTCACCACGATTCCGAGCGCATCGGCGATATGGACGGATGACGCCTCGAGTACCAGTGCGCTCAGGGTCCCGCCCGCCATCGCCAGGGTGATCCGGCCGTCGGCATGGGCCAGCGCCTCGGCGGTGCTCCGTCCCTTGCCCGCGAGAGTGATCCGTCCGGCCAGCATGCCCGAGGTCTGGGGGCCGAAGCGGGTGTTGGCGAAGAAGCGCTGCAGGTTCATCCGGCCGACATCCATGTCGAGTTGGACCTGGGGTGTCTCCCGCCGTCCATCCAGCACCACGGTGCCGGCGAACGACCCTTGCGCGATGGCGAAGGACAGCGGCTTGAGCGTCAGCTTGCCGTCGGTGATGGCCAGCTTGGCGTCCAGGGCATCGATGGGCAGGCCAGGCGCCTCGACCTGGTCGCCCCGGAACGACACCTCCATGTCCATCGCCCGCAGGCGCTCGAGGTGGAGCGGACGGTCGGGCAGGACGCGGCCGGGGGGCGCGGTGGGCTCTCCGCCCCCCGGCTTGGCACCGATGAAGCCGGCGAGATCGTCAAGCGCCAGCCGGCGCGACACCAGATTGGCGCGCATGAGCGGCCGGGGATCCCCGGTGGCCACCGACAGGCTGCCCGAGAGATCGCTGTCGCCGACCCGCCCGGCGAAGTCTCTAAAGCTCCAGGTGTCGCCGTGCCGCTCCAGGTGGCCCTCGATGCGGTACGCCCGCGTCCGCGGCACCGGCACGCCGAAGATGGGGAACACGGCGGCGAGGTCGGGGCCCTCCAGCCGCATGCGCAGGTCGATGCCCTGCAGCTTGACCGGGTCGCCCACGGTCCCCTCGATAAGGCCGCGGGTGGCGCCGATGGCGGCCTGGGCATGGATCGGGTAGGGGCGGTCGCTTTCACGCAAGGCCAGCAGCGAGCCGGCCACGATGTCGATCCGCGCCGGCTCGCCCTTGAAGCGGCCCTGCCCGTGGAGGCTGACCTGCTCGTAGGCGGGATCGCCTCCGGAGGCGGTGTCGATCTGGGAATCGATGTCGATGGCGTTGGTTTGATCCACGTAGCCGATGCTGCCGTGCCGGATCACCAGCTTTTCGATGACCGGTACCTGCGAGCGCTTCTTCGGAGTGACCGCCTTGGCGGCCGTCGCCGGTGCCGGGTTCTCGCCGAGGTGCCAGTTGGCCTCGCCCCGGTCGTTCTTCTCAAGCTTCACGTCCGGCCCGACCAGGGTCAGGTCGGCCAGCACCACGCGGCCGCGCAGGAGCGGCCACAGGCGGACCGCCACGTCGGCACGTTCGATCCTGGCCATATCGGGCCGGCTGGCCCAGGGGGGATTGGCCAGCCGCAGGCCCTCGACCCGGATCCTGGTCACACTCCCCAGATGGACCGTGAGGTCGCCGTCGATCGAGACGCTGCGCCCCAAGGCGGTGCCGGCTCGTCCCGCCAGCGGCGCCCGTATGGTGTTCCAGTTGAACAGCAAGGTGAAAAATAGAACAAAAGCGGCGACCAGGAGTGCCAGTCCGCCGCCGACCCAGGCCAGGCTCTTGGCCATACGCGCCGACATTCTCGCCATATGGCGGTGGCGGGGCCCGCCGTCCAGGCCCAACCGCAAGCTCACCCATGGGTCTTACCCTTGAAGCTTCCGGTGGGCCGTCGGCGGTCATGCGCCTCGCCCATAGATCGACATCCGCTTGAGCCGTTTGCCTGCGCTCCGCTCTACCCCGATATTGTGGCGCGGGAGGAGGGGCGCATGCTGTTCAATTCCTACCAGTTCCTATTCCTGTTCCTGCCGGTCGCCCTGGGCGGGTGCTTCCTGCTGGCGCAACTGGCGCGGCCGGGCCTGGCGATGAACTGGCTGATCGCCTGTTCCCTGGTCTTCTACGCCAATTGGACGCTGGTCCATCTGCCGCTGCTGCTGGTGTCGATCGGATTCAACTATGCCGTCGCCCGCCTGATCGCGGCCCGCGAGGATCCGACCCTGCGCCGCCTGCTGCTCATGGGCGCCGCCGTCGTGGATATCGGCCTGCTCGGGTACTACAAGTACCTGGGCTTCCTGGTTTCCATGGTGAACGCCTGGGCCGGCACCAATCTGACGGTCGAGGAAGGGGTGCTGCCGCTCGGCATCTCGTTCTACACCTTCCAGCAATTGTCGCTTCTGGCCGACGTGGCGGCCGGCACCGCCGGAAGGATGCGGTTCCGCGACTTCGTCCTGTTCGTCACCTTCTTCCCCCACCTGATCGCCGGTCCCATCGTCCACCATCGCGAGATGATGCCGCAGTTCCAGAAGGCGGAGTTCCGCCTCGACTGGGGCAACCTGGCGGTCGGGTTCAGCCTGTTCGCCATCGGGCTGTTCAAGAAGGCCGTGCTCGCCGACGGTCTGGCCCTGCATGTCTCGCCGATCTTCGCCGATGCGGCGGCGGGCAAGCCGATCTCGATGGTGTACGCGTGGGCGGCGGCGGTCGGGTTCACGCTGCAGATGTATTTCGACTTCTCGGGCTATTCCGAGATGGCCCTCGGGCTGGGGCGCATGGTCGGCATCCGGCTTCCCATGAACTTCAACTCCCCCCTCAAGGCCACCAGCATCATCGCGTTCTGGAGCCGCTGGCACATCACCCTGACCCGGTTCCTCACCACCTACGTCTTCAACAAGCTGGCGCTGGCCATGTCCCGGCGGCGGCGGGCGCGCGGCAAGCCGGGCCTCGCCGGGCAGGCGACCTCGGTCGGCGCCTTCGCGTCCATCCTCGCCATGCCGACCCTGGTCACCATGTTCCTGTCCGGCATCTGGCACGGCGCCGGCTACCAGTTCGTCGTCTTCGGTGCCATGCACGGCGTCTTCCTGGTGGTCAACCACGCCTGGCGCCTGGTGCGCCCCCGCTTCTGGCGCGACCAGGCCCACTACCAGCGGGTCATGGCCCCGGTCGGCCTGGTGATGACCTTCGTCGCCGCCACGACGGGCATGACCGTGTTCCACGCCGCCTCCATGGATGCGGCCTTCAACATGCTGGGGGGAATGGTCGGTCTCAACGGCGTCGCGCTGCCCGATGCCATCCCCACCCGCCTTCCCGAGGTGGCGGCGGTGTTGTCGTGGGGGGGCATCGCCTTCGACACCTCCTCGATGACGGCGCTCCTGGAGCTCGGCCTGTGGGTCGCCGCCCTCTTGCCCATCGTGCTGTTCTGCCCCAATGCGCTCGAGATCATGGCCGATTACGATCCGGCCATCGCCCTGGGTGCCCCCAAGGCAGGGCGGCTTGCGTGGTATCCGAGTGTGCGCTGGGCCAGCGCCTCGGCCGCATTGATGGCCGGCGGCGTCTTCGCACTCAACCGGGTCAGTGAATTCCTCTACTGGCAGTTCTGAGGGGCAATCATGCGCCGCTTCATCGGGACGTTCTTCGCCGGGCTTGCGGGGATGGTGGTGCTGGGGGCCGGGATCAACCTGGCGGTGGATCCGTACGGGGTGTTCGGCACGCCGCTGGTGGAGGGCTTCAACCGCGAAAAGCCGCAAGGGGAAGCGCAGCCCTATCTGGCCAAGACCTATCTGGTCGAGCGCGCCCAGCCTAAGACGCTGTTGGTCGGCAATTCCCGCATCCAGAGCGGGCTCGACCCCGAGAGCGAGGCCTGGCCGGCCGACGCCCGCCCGGTGTTCAATTTCGGCATCGGCGGCGCCAACCTTTACGCCAATTACCGCCTGCTCCAGCACAGCCTTGCCGTCTCCACGCCGAGCCTGGTGGTGATCGGCCTGGCGGTCGAGGACACCCTGGACGTCGCCCGCACCACCGAGGACTATCAGCCCCGGCTCAGGGTGGATGCCGGCGGCGGGCCCAACCGGGAGCTCTGGCGGGCGCGAGCCCAGGACGCCGCGTTCGCGCTGCTGTCGCTGACGGCACTGGGCGACAGCCTGATCACGGTCTGGCAGCAGGGGCGTCCGGGGGTGTCGAAGATGACGCCGCTGGGCTTCAACGACGGCGGCGGCATGACCGCCGCGGCGGAGGCCGAGGGCTACCACAGCCTGTTCAAGGCCAAGGAGCGCAAGAAGGCCGAGGTCGCCCTGCGCTGGGCCAGGCACCCCGGCTACGATCTCAAGCCGCTGCGCGACATGATCCGGCTGTCGCTCGACCACGGGGCCCGCGTCGTCGTCTTCCTGTCCCCCGGCCACGTCGGTGAACTGGAGATCTACCGCCGCAACGGCTTGACCGATGCCCACCTCCATTGGAAGGACGAGGTGACCGCCATGGTGAAGCAGTTCGCCGACGATGGCGCCAAGGTCGCCTTATGGGATTTCGGCGGGGTGAGCCGCTACACGTCCGAGACCGTGCCGCCGGTGGGGGACCGTCGCACCCCCATGGCGTGGTTCTGGGAGATCAACCACTTCAAGCCGGCGCTCGGCCGGCTGATCATCGCGCGCATGATGGGGCACGGGCCGGCCGACCTCGGCGTCGAACTGACCGCCAGCGGCGTGGTGCCCAAGGGCGCGCAGGCCTGCGGACTGGGGAGCGGCTTCGCGCAGCCGGTGGCCGATACCGACGGCAAGGATTGCCGCTGAAACTCAGGCGGGGACGGCCTCGGCCGGCAGCGCCAGCGCGTCGACCAGCGTGCGCAGTTCCTGGCGGGCGGCGACGTGGCTCATGTTGAATTCGAAGCCGGGGATGTCCTGCCGCAGGTCGAGCAGGGTCAGGCCCTCGAGGAACATCGAGCGGTAGATGACGCGTTCGCCGAGCCCGGGAATCACCCGGAAGCCGATGCGGCGCGCCAGGTCGCCCAGCAGTTTTTCCATGTCGCGCTTGTTGCGGGCGTCGACATGGGCCAGACGGTTTCGCAGCACGATCCAGTCGACCACGGCCTTCTCGCCGCGCATGGCGCGTGCCTTCTTGGTCTCCCAAACCATCTCGGCGTAGTGGCTGGGGCGGACGATCTTCATGCTCTCGGCGTCGACCAGGGCCAGCACGTCCAGGTCGATGAAGCTGTCGTTGAGCGGGGTCACCAGCGTGTCGGCGAAGGAATGCCCCAGCCGCGACAGGTAATGATCCGAGCCGGGGGTGTCGATGACCAGCACGTCGTGACCGGTCTTCAGCCGGTTGACGGCCTCGATCAGCCGCTGCTCGTCGGCGGCGCGGTCGTCGGTGGGCGGCAGCGCCACATGGTCGGGGACGGTCAGGCCGAGCTGGGCGGCGTCCTTGCGGTTCTTGCGGTTCTGGATGTAGCGGGTCAAGGTCGCCTGCCGCGCGTCGATGTCGATCGAGCCGACCGACAGACCCCGGTTCAGCAGGCTGACGATGAGGTGCATGGACACGGTGGACTTGCCCGTGCCGCCCTTCTCGTTGCCGACGACGATGACGTGCGCTTTGCTCATGCCGAACCCTTTAGCCGAATAAATCTTAAGAAACCGGCCTGAGCCAGACGGCGGTGTCGTGGAACGCCCCTCCGCCCGCCGGCGGCGCCGGGTCCGCCCCGGTCAGCTGGTTGATGCCGACGCCCTCGGGGAAGCAGTCGTCGGCCCAGATGCCCTCGACCGCGACCACCCCGCGCGCGACGCCGTCTGTGGGCTTGGCAACCACCGTGACCGCGCCGCGGCGATTGCCGATGGTGACGCTCTGGCCGTCCGACAGGCCCAGGCGGGCGCAATCGTCGAGGTGGATCAGGGCCGTCGGCCGTCCCGCCATGCGCCGCGAGGTGGAGGTTTCGTTGAAGGTTGTGTTGAGGAAGTGGCGTGACGGCGGCGTGATCAGCCGGAACGGATGCTCGGCGGTGGCGTCCTCGACGGCGCGGTGCTCGGGCAGGCCCCAGTCCGGCACGAAGTGGAAGCGCCGGTCGGCATGCCCGAAACCATCGAGGAAATGCGCCTTCTCGAACGGCTGGGCGCAATCGAGCCAGCGGCGGGCGTAGAGCTCGTCCGCCCCGGGCAGCTCGGACGCCTTGAGGCAGGCATCGATCAGGCTCCACTCGTCCATTTCGAAGCTGGCATGGCGGGCGCCCAGGCGCTTGGCCAGTTCGGAGATGACCCAGTGGTTGGGTCGCGCCTCGCCCAACGGCGGGATGACCGCCTTCGCCGCCTGCAGGAAGGTGTGTCCGTACGAGGTGTAGAGGTCGTCGTGCTCAAGGAAGGTGGTGGCCGGCAGCACGATGTCGGCGAACAGCGCCGTCGAAGTGAGCGTCTGTTCGTGCACCACCAGGAACAGGTCGTCGCGCGCCAGCCCCTTTCGCACGACATTGCTGTCGGGCGCCACAGTCGCCGGGTTGGTGTTCTGGACCAGCATCGCGGTGACCGGCGGACCGCCGCACAGCGCGTCGGCATCGCCGGTGAGGATGTCGCCGATGCGGCACATGTCGAGGGTGCGCACCTTCGCGGCCGGCGCGTCGAGCGCCTCCATCAGGGTGCGGTCGAGGTCGAACACGCCGCCCAGGCTCTGCGTGGCGCCGCCCCCCGGGTGCTTCCATGCCCCGGTAAGGGCCGGCAGGCAGCTCACCGCGTGGATGTTGTAGGCGCCGTTGCGCGAGCGGCTCATGCCGTAGCCGACGCGCAGCCAGCTGCGCTTGGTCGCGCCGTAGAGGGTGGCGAACGCCTCGATGGCGTCCGAGGACAGGCCGGTGACGTCCCCCGCCCAGCCCGGATTGCGCAAGGCCAGGTGGGCCTTGAGGCGGTCGGCGCCGTCGGTGTAGCGGGCGACGTAGTCCTCGTCGATCAGGCCGTCGCGGAACAGGACGTGCATCACGCCGAGCGCCAGGGCGCCGTCGGTGCCCGGCGCCGGCATCAGGTGGAGGTCGGCCTTCTCGGCGGTCGGTGAGCGGTAGGGGTCGATGACCACCACCTTGGTGCCGCGCTCGCGCTTGGCCTTCACGATCAGGCTCATCAGGTGCATCTGCGTCGCCACCGGATTGGCGCCCCAGATGACGACCAGGTCGGAGTCGACGATCTCCCGCGGGTCGACGCCCCACTTGGCCCCGACCCCGGCCATCCAGCCGGCGCCGGCGATCGACGAGCAGATGGTCGTGTCCTGACCGGAATAGCCCATCACCCGGCGCAGGCGGTTGATGGAGCCCCGCTGCACCAGGCCCATGGTCCCGGCGTAGAAGTAGGGCCACACCTGCTCGGGCGGGGTGGCCTTGAAGCGTGCGGCGATGGTGTCGAGGGCCTCGTCCCAGCCGATGCGTTCGAACCGGCCTTCGCCCTTCGGTCCCACGCGCTTCATCGGGTGCAGCACGCGGGCGGGATTGTGCACCCGCTCGGCGTAGCGGGCGACCTTGGCGCAGACGGCGCCGTCGGTGTAGGGCATGTCGGCGCCGCGCACCCGGCCGATGCCGCCGTCGGGCAGCCGCTCGACCTCGAGGGCGCAGGCGCTGGGGCAATCGTGCGGGCAGACGCTCGGGACGGTGGCGATGGTCATGGTCGTGTTCCTTTGACGCGACACTCTAGCGCCCGCCGCCTTTTCCGCCAAGGCGCACGGTGTTATTGTCGCGCGACATCTTGAGGCCGACTCGCCCGGAAAGGACAACACGTTGACGGAAGGCCCCCTCGAACGCATCGACTGCGCGGTGATCGGCGCCGGCGTCGTGGGGCTTGCCGTCGCCCGGGCGCTGGCGCTGGCCGGCCGCGAGGTGGTCGTGCTGGAGGCCGAAGGTGCCATCGGCACCGGCATCTCGTCGCGCAACAGCGAAGTGGTCCATGCCGGCATGTACTATCCGGCCGGCAGCCTCAAGGCCCGGCTGTGCGTCGAAGGCAATCGCCGGCTGCGCGGCTATGCCGCGGAGCATGGCGTCGCCCTCAAGATGGTCGGCAAGCTGATCGTCGCCACCGATCCCGACGAGGAGCGGGCCCTGGCCGATCTGTTGGAACGGGGGCGAAAGAACGGCGTCCAATTGTCGCCGGTGTCCGCCGCCGAAGCGCGGGCGATGGAGCCCGAGGTGGCGTGCACCGCCGCCCTGCATTCGCCCGACACCGGGATCATCGACAGCCACGCGCTGATGCTGGCCCTTGAGGGTGACCTGGAGGACCGGGGCGGTGTCGTGGCTTTCAACGCGCCGGTGCTCGGTGGTTCCGTGCGCGACGGCGGAACTCTGCTCGAAATCGGCGGAGCGGAGCCGACCCGCCTGCTGGCGCGCACCGTCGTGGTGGCGGCGGGACTGAGGGCGCCGGCGGTGGCGCGCGCCCTGGGGCTTCCCGGCGTGCCGCAGGACTATCTGTGCAAGGGCAACTACTTCACCCTGACCGGCAAGGCGCCGTTCCGCCGGCTGGTCTATCCCATGCCGGTGGCCGCGGGGCTCGGCGTCCACTTCACCCTCGACCTCGGCGGCGGCGGCCGTTTCGGCCCCGACGTGGAATGGGTGCAAAGTGAAGATTACCGGGTCGCCCCCGAGCGCGCCCAGGCGTTCTACGGCGCCATCCGCCGCTATTGGCCGGGACTGCCGGACGGCGCGCTCGAACCTGCCTATGCCGGCATCCGCCCCAAGATCCAGGCGCCCGGCGAGCCGGCGCGCGACTTCGTGGTGGCGGGGCCGCGCGACCATGGCCTGCCCGGGGTGGTGGGGCTCTACGGTATCGAATCGCCGGGGCTGACCGCCTGCCTGGCGCTCGCGGATCTGGTGAAGGAGTTGGTGGCATGAAGCGTCCGATTGCCCCCACCCCAGCCCTCCCCCGGCCAAGCCGGGGGAGGGGGCTGATTGCCGCCATGTTGATCGCCGTCTCCCTGCCCGCCGCCGCCATGGACCGGCCGAAGGACTGGGTGGCGCCGGTGCCCGAGCAGGTCCCCAACCACCGCGAGCTGTGGCGCAACGTGGTGATCGAGCTGTCGTCCTACGCCAAGGGCCGCAAGAAGGATTTCATCGTCCTGGTGCGGGGCGCCCCGGAACTGGCGGTCAAGGGCGAGCGCGAGGCGCTGTGGGAGGAACTGCGCGACCCCGACGGCCGCACCTTCGAAAAGCGCCTGCCGCTCGGCACGGTGCTGCGCCCCTACGTCAAGGCGGTGGACGGTGTGGTGCTCGACGGCCTCTATTGCGGCCCCTATGCCTTCGACAAGCCCCTCGACCAGGCGGTGAAGGACCGCAAGGCGCTGGATGCCGCCATTGCCGAGGAGAAGAAGCGCGGCATCGTCCGCCCGCCGGTGCCCATGCCCATGGGCCCGTTCAGCATCGACCCCAACGTGGAGATGGCCCGCCACAAGGAGGTCAAGCGGCAGCTCGAGCGCGAGGAGCGCCAGCGCCGGGTGGTCTATGCCATCGATGCCATGCGCGATCAGGGCCGCCGCATCCTGTCGATCGAGGATTGCCGCAACCAGGCCGAGGCCGACAAGGCGGCCAGGAATTCCGACCGCGACCACGTGCTGACCTATGCGGGAATCGACATCGGCCGGCTGGACCGTCTGCCGCACGGCCACACCCGGGCCGAGAATGCGCAGCCGGTCACCACCATCACCGGCGCGCGCAACTGGCTGCCCATGGTGCGGGGCGACCGCTTCGGCACCCGCGCGGCGTGGATGATGGCGCTGGAGGGGACCAACCAGGACCTGCTGGTCGTCGACGTCGCCCATCGCGGCGCCGATCCCCTGACCAAGGACGATGTGAAGCGCCTCAAGTACAAGCAGCTGGGCGCGCCCCGCCTCGTCCTGGCCCAGTTGCCGGTGGGCATTGCCTACGACTGGCGCTGGTACTGGCAGAAAGGCTGGCAGGCCGGGAACCCGCCCTTCCTGTTCGCCCCCAATTCCGAGGAGCTTGGATCGTTCTACACCGATGTGGGCGATGCCAAGTGGAAGGAGCTCCTGGGCAAGACCATCGCCGGCATCGTCGACCTCGGCTTCGACGGCGTGCTGATCGACGACCTCGACACCTTCCTGTGGTTCGAGGACCTCATGCCGTTGCCGGGGGGCTGAGCGACCGATGCTCAAGGCCACCCGCAGCTACGAGGAAGCGTGCCGGACGTTCCGCTGGCGCATCCCCGACCGCTACAACGTCGCCTTCGACGTGTGCGACCGCCAGACCATGGCCGGCGCCGACGGCCACCGTACCGCGCTGATCGTCGAGGGCGCCGACGGCCAGGCCGAGCGCTACACCTTCCACGTCCTGCGTCTGCTGTCCAATCGGCTGGCCAACGTGCTGGTGGCCAGGGGCGTGCGCGCGGGGGACCGGGTGGTGGTGGGGTTCGGCGCCTCGGTCGAGGCCGCCGTCGCCGTCCTGGCCGTCACCAAGATGGGCGCCGTCGTGGTTCCGGTCCCCCCCGGCCTCGGCGAGCAGCCGGTGGCCTGGCGGCTGGCCGATTCCGGCGCGGTCGCCGCGCTCGTCGACGGCCGGCTCGCTGCCCGGGTCATGGCCGCCGCCGCCGCGATGGAGTTCAAGCCGGTGGTGATCGCCGCCGGGGAGGCGCCCGACGGCGCCGAGGATCTCTGGGCGGTGCTCGAACGCGCCGGCGATTCCTTCGCCCCGGCGGTGTCGTCGGCCGACGATCCCGCCTTCCTGTTCTATCCCTGCGACGGGGTGGGAAAGCCCGCAGGAACCCTGCATGCCCACCGGGCCTTGCCGGGGAACCTGCCCCCGGTCGAGTTCGCCCTCGGCTTCTTCCCCCAGTTCGGCGACGTGTTGTGGTCCCCGGGCGAATGGATGAGCTTCGAGGGGCTGCTGTGGGGCCTGCTGCCCGCCTGGCACCACGGCGTGCCGGTCGTCGCCGGCGCCGCCGACGGCAGCGCCGAGCCGGATCAGGGGCTGGGCTTGATGGCGCGGCACGGCGTGCGCGCCGCGCTGCTGGACAGCGGGCATGCCCGGCGGCTGGCGGAGGCGGCGCAACATCATCCCCATCCCATGCCGCGTGCCATCGCGACCAGGGGCGAGCCGCTGACCGTCGAGACCCATCAGGCCATAGAGGCGGCGTTCGGCGTGGCGGCCAACGAATTGTGGGGCGTGTGCGAGACCGGCGCGGTCGCCGCCAACAACGCCCAGGTCATGGAGCTGCGTCACGGGTCCCCGGGTCGCGCCTCGCCCGGTGTCACCGTCGAGGCCATCGACGGAACCGGCCGCATCATGCGCGCGGGCGAGGTCGGGATGCTGGCGGTGTCGCCGGGGGCTCCGGGGGGGCTGCTCGGCACCGGCGGCGAGGGCGGTCCCAGCCGGCAGAAGCTGCCGACCGGGTGGATCATGACCGGCCGCCTGGGATCGCGCGACCTCGACGGCTACCTCTGGCTCGAACCGCAGCCTGCGGAAGACGGTGTCGTGACGGTCTCCGGCCTGCGGGTGGCGCTTGATGACGTCCAGGCCGCCCTGGCCTTGCATCCCCGGGTGGGGGGCGCCGGGGTGGTGCCGTTCAACGACGGCCTCAAGGCCTTTGTCGTGCCGGCCGCCGGTCAGGCGGGCGACACCCAGTTGGCCGGCGAGCTGCAGGAGTGGCTGGCCCGGCGGCGCGGCGCCCACGAGGTGCCGCGCCGAATCGAATTCGTCGACGCGCTGCCGACCGCGCCGGACGGTTCTGTCCTGCGCGACGATCTCGCCAGCCGCCCGCTCACGCTGGACGCGCCGTCCGCCGAGGACCGCTGGGTGCCGCTCCGGCGCTGAAACGCGCTTTCAACTTGTTAACCATTTCGAGGTCATCATCGTCCGCGATACGTCGTCGCCCCTGTCTGGCGGCGGGAAGGGGGGATGAAAATGACCGTGCAGTCGACTGTTTCGCTGGCCGAGGAAGTGGCCTTCCACCTGTCGCAATCGGCGATCCTGCTGGATAAGGCCAAGGCCGAGCGCGCGCGCGACCTCAACCTGTTCGCCGGCGCCCTCGAAAGCAATTTCGAGCTGTGGACCAAGATCGAAACCATCGTCAATCACGAAGGCTGCCTCCTCAACCGGGACGCCAAGGACAACCTCCGGCGCCTGGCCAAGTTCGTCAGCCAGAAGACCTTCGAGGGCATGGAGCTGTCCGACCGGGGGCTCGACACGCTGGTGGGGATCAATCTCCAGATCGCCGAGGGCTTCCTCGAAGGCTCCAGCCACTAGGGTCGGGCAGAGGTCCGCGCCATCATGACCGTCGAAGCCGAGCTCCAACGAGGACTGGGCTTCCATCGCACCGGTGATCTGGCCGCGGCGGCCGCGTGCTACCGCGCCGTCCTGGATGCCGATCCCGACAACGTCGACGCCCTCCATCTGATGAGCGCCCTGGCCATGGCGGCGGGGGAGGCCGAATTCGCGGCCACCCTGGCGCAACGGGCGGTGCAGTTGGCTCCCGACTTCGCCCCGGCCTATGTCAGCCTGGGCAATGCCCTGCAGGCCGGCGCGCGTCTGGAGGAAGCCGCGGGCGCCTTCCAGCAGGCCATCGCCCTTCAGCCGCAATCGGCCGAGGCCCACTGCAATCTCTCCAACGTCCTCTATGAAATGGGGCGGCCGGACGAGGCGGTGAACGCGGCGGTCGAGGCCGTGGTCCTCGCCCCGGACATGGCGGAGGCGCACAACAATCTCGGCAATGCGCTGCTCGCTCTTGGCAGTGCCGACGAGGCGGCCGAAAGCTATGGCAAGGCGACCGCCCTTGCTCCGTCCTTCGCCCAGGCCTGGGCGAATTTGGCCTCGGCCGAGGCGGAACTGGCGCGTCTCGACAAGTCCATCGACCATTACTGCGAGGCCCTGTCCCTGAGCGAGCGCCCCGAGTGGCGCTTCGACCTCGGCAACGTCCTCGCCAAGGCCGGTCTGCCGGCGGAAGCGGCGGAACAATACGGGCTGGCCATCGCGGGCGATCCCGTCGCCTCCTCACCTTATATCAACCTGTCGAACTTGCTGATCGAGCAGGACCAGGTGGCGCCCGCCATCGCCGTGCTGCGTGCCGGACTGGAGCAGTCCGACGATCCCGAACTCCATTGGAACCTGGCGCTGGCGCTGCTGCGCAACGGCGACTACGCCGAGGGCTGGCGCGAGTACGAATGGCGGTGGCGCCTCAACCAGTTCCAGCCGCTGCTGCGTGATTTCGGCAAGCCGGAATGGGACGGCTCGCCCTTGGCCGGGCGGACGCTCTTGGTGCACGTCGAGCAGGGGTTCGGGGATGCGATCCTGGCCGCCCGTTTCCTGGCGCGTGCGGCGGAAGGCGGCAAGGTGGTGGTGGAGTGCCGCCCGGAACTCAAGCGCCTGTTGGGCGCGGTCGAGGGGGTAGCGCAGGTGGTGGCGGCCGGCGAGGAGCTGCCCGCCTTCGACGTCCACCTTCCCATGATGAGCCTGCCGTTGCGTCTGGGGGTGACGCTCGACACCCTGCCCGGACGGCGTCCGTACCTTTCGGTGCCGGTGGGCGCTGCCGAGTTTTCCGACATCGACGGCGGCGTCTTGCGGGTGGGCATCGCCTGGAGCGGCAGCCCGACTCGTCGGGACAATGCCGCGCGGTCGGTTGCGCTGGCCGCTTTGGCCAGGGCCTTGGTCATGGATGGCTGCCGGCTCTATTCGCTGCAGGTCGGCCCTGCGGCTGCCGAACTGGCGGCCGAGGCTCCCGCGGTGGTGGATCTCTCCGGCCGTCTCGGCGATTTCGCCGACACCGCGGCGGCCATCGACCGGCTGGATCTGGTGATCACCGTCGACACCGCCATCGCCCACCTGGCGGGAGCGCTGGGAAAGCCGGTGTGGGTGCTGCTGGCCCAGCCCAACAACGCCTTCCTGTGGATGGTCGGGCGGGCCGACAGCCCTTGGTACCCGACCGCCCGCCTGTTCCGGCAGCCAGACCCCGGGGCCTGGGAACCGGTGCTCGACCAAGTCTCGGAAGCATTGCAGGGTGAATTGGTCAAGAATTCGTCGCGGCGTTAACGATCTGTTTGCATTTCTCGGGTAAAGGTTACCTTGAGGGAAGGCTGCATGCGAACCGTGCACGCCCCGGGGGCAGTGGCCGAGAGCGGCCAAGAGATTTGATCAGGGGAGAAGACCCATGGCGGACAATGTTGCGCTTTCGGCCGCGCTGCGGAGCAACCTGCTGGCGCTGCAGAAGACGGGCGGGCTGCTGGATCGCACCAACAGCCGACTGTCCTCCGGACTGAAGGTCGCTTCCGCCGTCGATGATGCGGTCGCCTACTTCCAGGCCAAGGGCTTGGCCGATCGCGCCGGCGACATTTCGACCCGCAAGGAAGGCATCGACCAGGGCATCAGCTCGGTCAAGGCCGCGGTGTCCGGCCTGGAATCGGTCGAGAAGATCCTCGTCCAGCTCAAGGGTGTCGTGCTCAGCGCCAAGTCGGCCACCAATGCCGAACGCACCGACCTCAAGACCCAGTTCAACACCCTGGCGTCGCAGTTGAACAACCTGGCCAACGACACGTCGTACCAGGGCCTGAACCTGATCAACAGCACCATCGCCAAGCTCAAGATCGAATTCTCCGAGAAGAGCAATTCGGTCCTGACCATCCAGGGCGTGAACGTCCAGATGTCGGCGTTGAACGGTTTGGGCGCCACCGTGGCATCCAACGTGGCCACCAAGCTGGCCACCCAGCCGTGGAGCGCGGTGTCCCAGTCGGTGTCCTATTTCGACCTGGTCCTCAAGGGGCTGGATACCGCCATCGCCCAGGTGCGCAGCAACACCAAGACGCTGGGCACCAACGTGGCGCTGCTGCAGACCCGCCTCGACTTCTCCAAGGTCTACGTCACCAACCTGCGCGAAGGCTCCGAGAAGCTGACGCTGGCCGACCTCAACGAGGAAGGCGCCAACCTGGTGTCGCTGCAGACCCGTCAGCAGCTCGGCATCCAGGCGCTGTCCTTCGCCGGTCAGCAGGAACAGGGCGTGCTGTCGCTGTTCCGTTAAGCGCCAGTTCCATCGCCGTTCTTCCGAAGGCGGAGGGGTTTCCCTCCGCCTTCTTGCTTTTGCGGGCAGGGCCGCGAGATTGCGGCCGAGACGAAGCGGCGTCCGCACCATCCATCCTCGTTCCGCCGCCCAAGCGGCGCGATAAACCAGGCATCCGAAGGCGGAGGGGAGACCCTCCGCCTTCTTGCGTTTGGCGGCCTCGAGATGGGGGTGGGATTACCACTCATGCGAGCGACGGATTATTGATACGCCGCAGAGCGACATATGGCCTGTGCGTAAGCCTGTTGTCGTCGTGCCGAAGACGTTTGACAACGACGGTTACGGTTTGTCGTAAAATGCCAGGTGTGGTGAAGCGGGTTCACATACGCGACGACGCCCTGTCCTAGATTCATTAGGAAATCAAATGCGATTCGCGATTGCATTTGTGCGCAAGCGTGGTATTGTAAACGTGCGCAATCATCCGCCGTAGGGCAGTCAAACGGGCTGTGGCGGCTGGCTGATGCGGGTTTCGATCACGAGCTGAGGGCGAAACGCCTTCAGGGGTCGAAAAAGTGAAGGCCTAATCCAGAAAGGATAGCATCATGGCTGACAACGTTACCCTCTCCTCCGCCCTCCGCTCCAACCTGCTGTCGCTC
>JBLNCP010000010.1:0-33076 GCA_050260775.1 Solirubrobacterales bacterium
CGGTCGGCATCTCGGGCGCCATCCAGCACCTGGCCGGCATGAAGGATTCCAAGGTCATCGTCGCCATCAACAAGGACGAAGAGGCCCCCATCTTCCAGGTCGCCGATTACGGCCTGGTCGCTGACCTCTTCAAGGCCCTGCCCGAGCTGGCCGAGGAACTGGACAAGAAATAGGGCCCGCTAACCCTTCGATAAGACGTCCGAGAGCCTATTGACCCATCACACGGGAGCATCACCATGATCCAGAAAATAGGTGTCATCGGCGCCGGTCAGATGGGCAACGGCATCGCCCATGTCTGCGCGGTCGCGGGCTTCGACGTCGTCCTGCTCGATGTGTCCGAGGACTCGCTGAAGAAGGCGATCTCCACCATCGACAAGAACCTGGCCCGCCAGCTGTCGAAGGGCAAGATCAGCGAGGCCGACAAGGCCGCGGCCCTGGGGCGCATCAAGCCGACCACCCAGTACGCCGATTTCGGCGACAGCGACCTGGTCATCGAGGCGGCCACCGAGGACGAGCAGGTCAAGCGCAAGATCTTCGCGCAGCTCTGCCCGGTCCTCAAGCCCGAGGCCCACATCGCCTCCAACACCTCGTCGATCTCCATCACCCGCCTGGGTGCGGCCACCGACCGCCCGGCCAAGTTCATGGGCATGCACTTCATGAACCCGGTGCCGGTGATGGCGCTGGTCGAGCTCATCCGCGGCATCGCCACCAGCGAGGAGACCTTCTCCCTGGTGCGCGAGATGGTGGTCAAGCTGGGCAAGAGCCCGGTGTCGGCCGAGGATTTCCCCGCCTTCATCGTCAACCGCATCCTGCTGCCGATGATTAACGAGGCGGTCTACACCCTTTACGAGGGCGTCGGCAGCGTCGATTCGATCGACACCGCCATGCGCCTGGGCGCCAACCACCCCATGGGCCCGCTGGAGCTGGCCGACTTCATCGGCCTCGACACCTGTCTCGCCATCATGGTGGTGCTGCACGACGGCCTGGCCGACACCAAGTACCGCCCCTGCCCGCTGCTGGTGAAGTACGTCGAAGCCGGCTGGCTCGGCCGCAAGACCGGCCGCGGCTTCTATGACTACTCGGGCGAGAAGCCGGTCCCGACCCGCTGAGCAATCGCCAGGTTTAAGTGAAGGGCTCCGGTGAGGACATCGCCGGAGCCCTTCACTTTTGCCCGCCTCGTTTCCGCACCCACGGAACCCGAACGGCCACGATCCGTTTACCGGATACAGTCCGACCGACCGGGTAAGCCGTCATGCCCCACGCCCCCGAGCCGAGCGAGCGGGGCGCCGTCACCGTTCCTCCCGCCGCGCCGCCCGCCGCGTCCCCCGTGCTCACCATCGCGGTGCTGACGGTGCTGGCCCTGTATTTCGGCCGCGACATCCTGCAGCCGCTGGCGCTGGCCGGCCTGCTCAGCCTGGCGCTGGCGCCGGCGGTCAAGCTGCTGCACCGGATCCACATTCCCCGCGTCGCCGCGATCCTCGGCACCGTCGCGCTCACCTTCATGCTGATCCTCGGGGTGGCCGGGCTGGTGACCAGCCAGTTCTATGACCTGGTCCAGACCCTGCCCCGCTACGAGCAGAACCTGCTGGCCAAGATCGACGTCCTGCGCCGCGCCATGCCACGGGGCGGCCCCATGGACCGGATCGCCCGACTGGGCGCCGACCTCGAGCAGGCGGTCAAGCAGGCGGCGCCCGCCCCGGCCACACCCACCGCGAGCGGGCCGCCGGTCCCCGTCCAGGTGCAGGAGGACCGCTCGCCCCTCAAGGTGCTGCACGACGTGCTGGCCCCGGTGCTCCACCCCTTGGTGGTGTTCGGCCTGATGCTGGTGTTCACCATCTTCATGCTGCTCCAGCGCGAGGACCTGCGCGACCGGCTGATCCGGCTCGCCGGATCGGGCGACCTGCAGCGGACGACCTCGGCCATCAACGATGCCGCCCACCGCCTCAGCATGTTCATGCTGGCGCAGTTGAGCCTCAACATGACGTTCGGCGCCCTGATCGCCCTGGGACTGTGGGCGATCGGGCTGCCCAACCCGCTGCTGTGGGGCATGCTGGGCGGCCTGATGCGCTTCGTGCCGTTCGTCGGGTCGTTCATCGCCGCCGCCCTGCCCGTGCTGCTGGCCGTAGCGGTCAGCCCGGGATGGGTGATGCCGGTGCTGGTCCTGGCGCTGTTCGTGGTGCTGGAGCTGCTGGCCGCCAATTTCGCCGAGCCCCTGCTCTACGGCAGCCGCACCGGCATGTCGCCCTTGTCGGTGCTGGTCAGCGCCATCGTGTGGACCACCATCTGGGGCCCGGTCGGCCTGCTGCTGGCGACCCCGCTATCCGTATGCCTGGTGGTGCTCGGGCGGCACGTCCCCGGGCTGCACTTCCTGGAGGTCTTGCTGGGAGACACCCAGCCCCTTTCCCCTGAGGTGCAACTCTATCAGCGCATGCTGGCCAACGCCCCCGACGAGGCGCTGCATGTGGTCGAGGAGTTCGCCGAGGACAAGGACCGCGGGGCCGTCTACGACAGCCTGGTCATCCCCGCGCTGGTGCTGGCCGATCGCGACCGGGCCCGCGGCCACCTCAGCCGCGAGCACCAGCGCCAGATCGTGGCGACCATGGCCGACATCGTCGACCTGCTGGCCGACGACGGGCCCGTGCCGCCGCCGCGGCGGAGCGGAATCGTCTGCGTGCCCGTCCACGGCGAGCTCGATCACTCCTTCGCCAGGGTGGTGGTCGCCCAGTTGGCCGAACACGGCATCCAGGCGGAAGCCTCGGCCCGCCTGCCCGGGTCGGGCGATGGCGAGCCAGGCGACGCCGGCACCACCATCTGCCTGTGCACGCTGGCGTTCGACGCCAACCGGGCCCGCCGCAAAGTGAAGCGGCTGCGCATGCGCCTGAGGGACGTCGAGGTGATGGTGCTCGCCCTCACCGGCGGGGGCGACCGCGCCGCGGGCGAGGCTCCGGAGGCTCACTCGGTGCGCGAACTTGCCGCCCTGCTGCTGCCCGCGCCGGCGCCGGCACGGACCAGCGACTTGCATCCCTCCATTCCGCCATCCTAATATATCAACTTTCAAAACAAGACGGATTGGGAGGAACCGCCGTGTCCTATGCCGATTTGGAAAAGACCGCCAACGGGTACCTGGTCAACATCGAGGACTGGAACGAGAGCGTCGCCAAGGAAATCGCCGCGACCGAGCACATCGCCGAACTGACCCCGCGCCATTGGGACCTGCTCAACTACCTGCGCGAGGAGTACCTGGAGAACGGGGGCAATCAGCCCAACGAGCGCCACATGGTCAAGGCCATGTCGGAGCGCTGGGGCGAGACCATCGGCACCAAGGAGCTCTACGACCTGTTCCCGATGCAGCCCTCGAAGCAGGCGGGCAAGATCGCCGGCCTGCCCGAGACCAAGCGCAAGGGCGGCTACTGATCGCTCAGGCGGCTGCCTTCACCAGCATGCCGCTGAACACCCGGACCAGGCGCTGGTCGAGTTTCTCACGGATGGTCTCCTGCATGACCTCCAGCGCCTGGAACGGTCCCATGGCCGCACGATGCGGCCGGCGCTCGGTCAGGGCGCAGAAGACGTCGACGATCGCCGCCATGCGGGACAGGTCGTTGATCTGCTCGCCCGGCATCCCGCGCGGGTAGCCGCTGCCGTCCATCCGCTCGTGGTGCTGGCCGGCTACCGCGATCACGCTGCGCGGCGCGTCCGATTGCTTCTCCAGATATTGCACCGTCAGGTGCACGTGGCTGCGCGCCGTCTCCATCTCGGTCGGCGTCAGGGCCCCCACCTTGTTGACCACCTCGGGCGGCAGCACGGTCTTGCCGATGTCGTGCACCAGGCCGGCCGAGGCCAGGGTCATCAACGAGGTGTCGTCGAGGCCGATGGTGAAGCCGAACAGCGCCAGCAGGGTCGAGACCCGGACCGAGTGGACGAACTCCAGGTGGTTGTGGTTGCGCAGGCCCTCGAACAGATGGCAGTGCGTCGCCTGCTTCACCACGTCCAGCACCGGCGCGCAGGCGTGCGAAACCATGTCGAAATCGAGCTTGGTGCCGTTGCCGATCAGCTGGGTCAGGCCGGTGAAGGCCGACAGGCTGCGGCGCAGCGCCTCGCGCGGTCCGGCCGGAAGCCGCTCCCACCCGGCCTCGACGGCACGGTTGCCGAGCCTGGAGACCGTCTCGATCAGCTCGCGGTCGGGTGCCGGCATGCGGATGACGGCATCCACCGCCCCGTCCGGTTGCCGGCCATTGGTGCTCAGCACCACCAGGGGCACGCCCTCGAACGTCCGTTCGCGCCGCAGCGCGGCCACCGGGGAGACGCCCTTGACCGGCTCGAGCGTATCGGCCAGCAGGATCGCCGCCGGAGCGGTGCGCAGGCGTCCCACCGCCGAGTCCACGTCGGCGAACAGGGAGGCGCGATAGAGCGGCCACAAGACGCGATCCAGGCGGTCGCGCTGGCGGGCGTCCGGATCGATGACGGCGACGATGCGGCTGGGTGCCTCATAGGCGCTGAGCGCCGCGCCATGCGAAGCTGCGGTGGTATGCACTGGTCTCTCCCCTTGCGCGGCAGCGGCCGCGACCCCTTAACGACAAGTTAATTGGCCGCGGCGGTCTTGGCAATTTCGGGGAGGAACTAGTTCAAGAGTAGGAGACCTCGAGCACTTCCAGCGTCTCGATGCCCCCGGGGGTGCGCAGGCTGACGGTGTCCCCCTCGTAGGCCTTCATCAGGGCGCGGGCGACGGGGGCGATCCAGCTGACCTTGCCGTGGTCGAGGTCGGCCTCGTCGATGCCGACGATCCGGATCGTCTTCTCCTCGCCGCGCGCATTGGCGTAGGTGACGGTGGCGCCGAAGAACACCTGGTCGGTGTTGGTCTGGGCGGCCGGATCGACCACCTTGGCCCGCTCGATCCGCTTGGTCAGGAAGCGGATGCGCCGGTCGATCTCGCGCAGCCGCTTCTTGCCGTAGATGTAGTCGCCGTTCTCGGAGCGGTCGCCGTTGCCGGCGGCCCACGACACCACTTCGACCACCTTGGGGCGCTCCACCCGGGTCAGGGCGCGCAGTTCGTCCTGCAGCGCCTGGAACCCCGCCGGGGTGATGTAGTTGGGCGTGCCCTTGGGCAGCGGCGTCGCGCCCTCGGGCAGGTCATCATCGTCGTCGTCGGTCTCTTTGGTGAAGGCCTTGCTCATATGGCTTACCTGCCCTCAGGCGCCGGGCGGGGCGCCTCCGCGCGCCTTGGCTCACGCTCCGCTTGCGCTACGCGGGCCCTCAACGGGCCAGTCGCTCGCGCTCCCTCGCCCCCAGGAGCCAGGCGGGGCCCTTGTCTGCCCCGCCCGCCTGAAGAGTTAGAACATGCTCGCCAGCACGCGGTCCGGCGGGTTGTGGCCGTCGGCGAAGGTCTTGATGTTGATGATGACCTTCTCGCCCATGTCGACGCGGCCCTCGATGGTCGCCGACCCCATGTGGGGCAGCAGGACGACGTTGTCCATCTCCACCAGCTTGGGATTGACGGCCGGCTCGTGCTCGAACACGTCGAGGCCGGCGCCGGCCAGTTCCTTGCGGGTCAGCATGCGGGTGAGCGCGTTCTCGTCGATCACCTCGCCGCGCGCCGTGTTGATGACATAGGCGTGCGGCTGCAGCAGCGCCAGGCGGCGGGCCGACAGCAGGTGGAAGGTGGCGGGCGTGTGCGGGCAGTGGACGGTGACCACGTCCATGCGGGCCAGCATCTGGTCGACGCTTTCCCAGTAGGTCGCCTCCAGCTCGGCCTCGATGTCCGGATGCACGCGCTTGCGGTTGTGGTAGTGGATCGACATGCCGAACGCCTTGGCGCGGCGCGCCACCGCCTGGCCGATTCGACCCATGCCGATGATGCCGAGGCGCTTGCCCCAGATGCGGTGCCCGAGCATGAAGGTGGGGGTCCAGCCCTTCCACTCGCCCGAGCGCATCACCCGCTCGCCCTCGGCGAGGCGGCGCGGCACCGCCAGGATCAGCGCCATGGTCATGTCGGCGGTGTCCTCGGTCAGCACGCCGGGCGTGTTGGTGACGATGATGTTGCGCTGGCGGGCGCTGGCCAGGTCGATGTGGTCGACGCCGGTGCCGAAATTGGCGATCAGCTTGAGATTGGGGCCGGCCTGGGCCAGGACCGCCGCGTCGATGCGGTCGGTGATGGTGGGCACCAGCACGTCGGCGGTCTTGACCGCGTCGATCAGCTCGGCCTTCGACAGCGGCCGGTCGTCGAGGTTCAGCCGGGTGTCGAACAATTCCATCATGCGGGTTTCGATCGCGTCGGGCAGCTTGCGCGTGACCACGACGAGGGGCTTCTTCTGCGCCATTCTTCTCTCTCCTCCCGGGACCCCGTTTCGTTCAGGGACTAGCAAGACGGCGAGGGCTTGTCCAGCGGCGAGTTAACACCGGGGGTCGCCTTGACCTCCCCGGCAGGCTCCCGCCTATAATGCGGATGCCGGGCAACTTCTTTCGGGGCTTTGAGCGGATGAATTTCCTCCGCATACTGATACTCACGGTAGTCGGCGCCATCGCCGTCATCCCCCTCGCCCGGGCCGGCGAGACCAGCGGGCTGCCGTTGCCCCGCTTCGTCTCGCTTCGGTCCGACGAGGTTAATCTGCGCACCGGGCCCGGCCAGCGCTACCCCATCGACTGGATCTATGCCCGCAAGGACCTGCCGGTGGAAGTCATCGCCGAATTCGAATCGTGGCGCAAGATACGCGATTGGCAAGGCACGGAGGGATGGGTGCACCAGAGCATGCTATCCGGCCGGCGCATGATGGTGGTGATCGGCAGCGCCCGTTCGCTCAGGAGCTCGGACGCCGATTCCGCCGAGCCGGTCGCCATCCTTGAGCCCGGGGTGCTGGGCCGGCTGATCCAGTGCCCGCGCAACCGCGATTTCTGCCGCGTCGACGCCGGCGGCGTCCAGGGCTGGGTCCGGCGCGACGAGATCTGGGGCGTCTACAAGGGCGAGTGGATCGAGTAGCCCTGCCTATCCCCGTGGGGGAAAGCGCGGATCGAGGCCGCGGGCGCGGAAGGCGCGGGCCAGCAGGATGGTCACCATCACCGCCAGATACGACCCCGCCACCGCGTCGGACAGGTAGTGGACGGTGATGACCACCCGGCTCATCGCCACCAGCACGGCGATGGCCACCCAGAACACGTCATAGCGGGGAAAGATCACCATCAGCGCCGTCATGGCGGCGAAGGCGGCCTGGCTGTGCCCCGACGGGAACGAATTCATCGCCCACTGGGTATTGAAGGGCTCGAAGCCGTAGGCGCCGCTCTCGAACAGATAGCGCGGCCGCATGCGCCCCAGCGAGATCTTGATGGCGTTGCTCACCAGGCCGGACAAGGCGATGGACAGGAACAGGAAGGCCGGGGTGAACGACAGCCGGCGCCAGCGCTCGCGGGCGGCCTCGGCCTTGCCGCGCATCGCGGCCACCATCAGGCCGACCCACAGCAGGCCGGCCGGGATCAGGTAGAGCTGGGCCTCGCCCAGATGGGTGACGACGCGGAAGAACCCCTGGACGTCGCCGCCGACGCTGCGCTTGAGCAGCAGGGCCAGCGGGCGGTCGATCGCCCAGATCGAGAGCAGGCAGAACAGGACGACGTAGACGGTGCCCCAGGTGAGCGGCCACGCCCGCGTGCGCGCCGCCTGGGCGGCCGCCAGACGGCGTAGCGGCGCCAGCCCGGCCCATGCCCCCGAGGCGGCGAGCGACAGGCCTTCCCAGGCCAGCAGCAGGCGCTCGAACAGGTCGAGGATGCCGCGCTCCATCCGCCGCCTCATGGCCCGTTGGCTCCCCAGATCCCCAGGGAAACCGGCTTGCCGCGCGAGTAGTTGAAGCCGTCCACCCGCGCCAGCTCGCGCACCGGAAGGCCGAGGGCCTGGGCACGGTCCTGAAAGCGGGCGCGTTCGGGCTCGGCCACCACCGCCACGGTCTTCGGGTCGGCGGCCAGGAAATCGGCGGCGCCGGCGCCGTCGGTCAGGCGGGTGCCGGTCCCCATCAGGAAGACCAGGCTGGGCTCGTGGAAGCCGGCAGAGGCCACCGGGTGGTTGATGGCGAGGCTATCGATCGTCTCCGCCACCGCCCGGCTGACGAACATGCGGTCCAGGTGAGGAAGCACGGTCTGGAACACCGCCGGATAGGTGGCCAGCGCCGCGAAGCCCAGGGTGAAGGCGGCGGTGACCAGGCGGCCGCGCATGGCCAGCCAGGCCGGCAGCAGGGTGGCCAGCACGATGCCGATGGCGGCGGGCACCGTCGACGGATCGAAGCCGCCGCCAAGCTTGAGGGGCAGCGCCACCACCGCCCCCGCCAGCGTCAGGCCGACGACGCACCACGCCGCGTACCAGATCCTGGCCCAGCGCGAGCGGAACACGTCCAGCCCCTCGCTGACCAGCATGGCGACCAGCAGCGCCAGGGCCGGGAAGGCCGGCAGCACGTAATGGGGCAGCTTGGTGGGGATCAACTCGAACACCAGCCAGGTGGGCACCGCCCAGGCCAGCAGGAAGCGCGGCACCATGCGGGCCCGCTGCTGCCAGGCCTGCGACAGCGCCGGCCACAGCAGCATGGAGCCCGGCCAGAAGGTGACGGTGGCGAGCAGCAGGTACATGCCGGGCAGGCCGCCGTGGGATTCCTGCGCGCCCAGCAGCTTCGGCAGCAGGTCGCCCTTGACCGCCGCGCCGACGAAGGCGCCGCCGGTCGCCTGCGAGATCGCCACGAACCAGGGCGCGGCCATGGCGGCGGCGATGATGGTGCCCAGCACCGGCTTCATGGCGCCGAACCAGCGCAGGTTGCGGTCGGACGCCGCCAGGACGGCGATGGTGAGCAGGCTGACCATGGGCACCACCGGCCCCTTGACCAGGATGCCGGCGCCCTGCGCCACCCAGAACAGCAGCGCCTCGGGGATCCCGGGGCCGCCGAGCGGCGCGCGAACAGGGGTGGCGCTGCCGCATCCGCCGCCGCTGCCGCAGGCCGCGGCCCCGGTCAGCTCCTTGGTGCGTCCGGCCACGTAGAAGCGGGCGAGCGTCCCCTGGGCCGCCACCACGCAGGCGAGCAGGATGGCATCGGTCTTGGCCTGGTGCGCCTCCGAGACCAGCATCAGGGCCGAGGCCAGCAGACCAGCGGCCAGCAGGGCCGGCCGCGTTCCCGCCAGGGAGCGGCCGAAGGCGAAGGTCATGAGGACCGCCGCCCACGCCGCCAGCGCCGACGGCAGCCGGTACGGCAGGGTGCGGGTGGATTTGGGATGCGACAGCGCCTCGACGCTGGCCGCCTGCAGCCAATAGGCGCCGGCCGGCTTCTTGGCCCGCATCTCGTCCTGGAACTGGATGCGGATGAAGTCGCCGGTCTCGATCATCTGCCGCGTCGCCTGCATGAAGCGCGACTCGTCGCGGTCGAGCGGCGGCAGCGCGGCGAGGCCCGGCAGATAGAGGACGAGGCAGAACAGCGAGAGCAGCAGATAGGGCCTGAAGCCCCGGGTGACCGAATCCAACGCGGGCGATCCCTACGGTAAGGCTGCTGCTTTACACCACGGAGAGGGGGCCGGGATCAAGCGCCGGTGCGGTCGACGGCCTCAGGCGGCTCTCACCGTGTCCAGGAAGGACTGGATTTCCGCCTGCAGAGACGCGGCCGCCGCCCGCAGCGACGACGCCGATTCGAACACCCCCTTGGCCAACTCCCCCGTCTCCCCGGCCGCGGCGGCGACGTCGGCGATGTTGCGCGACGCGATGCGGCTGCCCTGCGAGGCCTTGTCCATGTTCTGGGTGATCTCGGCGGTGGCCGCCGTCTGTTCCTCGACCGCGCTGGCGATGCCGAAGGTCATCTCGTTGATATGGCGGACCGTGCGGGTGATGTCGTCGATGGCCTTGACTGCCTGCCCGGTGCCGGCCTGCACGGCGGCGATCTGCTGGACAATCTCCTCGGTGGCCCGCGCGGTCTGCCCGGCCAGGTTCTTCACCTCGTTGGCAACCACGGCGAACCCCTTGCCGGCCTCGCCGGCGCGGGCGCTTTCGATGGTGGCGTTCAAGGCCAGCAGGTTGGTCTGGCTGGCGATGGCGTTGATCAGTTGCACCACCTCGCCGATCTTCTGGGCGGTGGTGGCCAGGTCGGCGATGCTGCGGTTGGTCTCCTCAGCCTGGAGGACGGCGTCCTCGGCGGTGGCCGCCGAACTCTGCACCTGGCGCGAGATCTCGCTGATGGAGGCGCTGAGCTCGGTGCTGGCGGCCGAGACGGTATCCATGTTGTTGGTCGCCTCCTCGGTCCCCTCGGCGACCAGGGCGGTGCGCTGGCCGGCCTGCTCGGCATTCTCGGACAGGGTTTCGGAGGCCCGCAGCAGGGCCTCCACCCCCGCTCCCACCGATTGCAGCAGGGTGACCACGTTGGTGCGGAAGTTGGTGGTGGCAGCCTCCAGGCGGGCCGCCCGCTGGATGCGGAGCGCCTGGGCCTCCTTCTCCGCCGCCTCGAGGCGGTTGCGCTCGATGGCATTGGCCTTGAAGACTTCCATGGCGCGGGCGATCTCGCCCAGCTCGTCGCGGCGGTCGGCACCGGGGATGGCGAACGACAGGTCGCCGTCGGCCAACTGGCGCATGGTGCCGGTGGTGCCGACGATGGACTTGGCCACGGTCGCCACCAGCCATGCCGCTCCCGCGCCGATGGCCAGGGCGACGAGGGCGCCGACGATGGAGAGCACGATGGTCGACTGGACGGCCGCCACCGTGCGCTGGGCGCTGCGGTTGCTCTCCTCGATCTTGCCGTCGGCCAGCGTGTGCACCGCCTCGACCATGACTTCGAGGTCCTTGTTGAGGATGTCGGCCTTGCCGTCGAACTCGTCCATCATCTTGTTGCCGGCGGCCGGCCCGCCGTCGACATAGGCCCGCGCCATCCGCTGGCCGACCTCGTAATAGGCGGGAAAGGCGCGCTCGACCCGGGCCAAGGCTTCCCCTACGCCAGGGTGGCCGATCTGGCCGGCGAGCTGGCGTGCCTGCGCGAGATCCTGCCTGGTCTTGCGGGCAGACTGCTCGGCCTTGGCGAAGCCGTCGCCGAGGCCGTCCTGGGCGCGGGTGGCCGACACGTCGGTGAGGTGCTGCTGCACCTGGATCACGTCGATCTGGATGTCCTTGGCCAGGATGGCGATCGGCAGCGCCTGGTCGCCGAGGTCGCCGTTCAGCTCCTCGGCGTGCCGGGCCAGTCCGGTGATGTCATCGAGGGCGAGTTGCTCGGTGGCGATCAGGACGCCGATGACCGCCAGCAGGGACGCGATCGCGGCATTGAGTTTCCAGCGCAAGGACATGGTGGTCCGCCTCGGTAATTTGGATCCGAGGACGCGCCCCCAAGCTACGCCCGGGGGAAACTGTAATCGTTCTATATGACAGGACTATCAACTGCGGGTGACAAAGCAATCAACCGATCATGAACCGTCGGCAAACCGCTAGACGAATATCATGGCGCCGTCCTTGCTCGCATCGGCGAGGAAGGTGACCACTCCGCCCTTTTCCACCGGCACGTCGGGCCGCAGGGTGTCGGCGTCCATGCACAGGGCCCTGAGCCCCATCTCGCACACCATCACCCGCACCCCGAGGGCGACGCAGGCCTCCAGCAATTCCTCGAAGGTGCCGACCCCCTTGGCCTTGAACTGGTCGTCCATTTCGCCGGCGGTCATCGAGCCGTCCGACACCGGCAGGCGGCGCCAGCCCTGCTCGCGTTCGAGGGCGCGGCCCGCCCACATGGTGAAGAACAGGGTGACGGGGGTGTTGGAGGCGATGGCGGCGGCGGCCATGACCAGGGCGTAGTGGACGCGGTCGAAGGCGCCGGAGAACACGACGATGGAGAGCTTGTCGGGCGAGGTCTTATCCGCAGACATGGGCGGTGCTCCCGTGGCCCGACAGGTCGGTGATGGTGGGGGCGTCGCCGCACAGGGGGCAGCCGGGGTCGTGCGGCACCCGCACGGTGCGGAAGGCCACCGACAGCGCGTCGTAGATCAGCAGGCGGCCGCTCATGGACTCACCGATGCCCAGCACTTCCTTCAGCACCTCGGTGGCCTGCAGCGCCCCCATGGTGCCGGCGATGGCGCCCAGCACGCCGGCCGACGAGCAGGTCGGCACCGCGCCCTCGGGCGGCTCCTCGCGGTAGATGCAGCGATAGCAAGGCCCGCCCGGCTTGAAGGTAGAGAGCTGGCCGTCGAACCTGAGGATCGCCGCCGACACCAGGGTGGCGCCCTCGAGGCGGCAGGCGTCGTTGACCAGGAAGCGGGTGGGGAAGTTGTCGGAGCCGTCGGCCACGACGGGAAAGTCGCGGATGATGGCGCGCGCGTTGTCCTTGTCGAGGCGGGCGCGGATGGGCACCACCCGCACGTCGGGATTGATGGCGGCCACCGCCTCGGCGGCGCTGTCGACCTTGGCGGTGCCGACCCGGGCGGTGGAATGCAGCACCTGGCGCTGCAGGTTGGAAAGATCGACCACGTCGTCGTCGACCACCCCGATGGTGCCGATTCCGGCGGCGGCGAGATAGAGCATCACCGGCGAGCCGAGCCCGCCGGCCCCGATCACCAGCACCCGCGAATCCAGCAGCCGCGCCTGCCCCACCCCGCCGACCTCGGGCAGGATGATGTGGCGGGCATAGCGGTGGATCTGCTCTTCGGTGAAGTCCATCAGCTCTCCTTGTCCTCCCCCAGGCCATCCTGACGAACGGAGGGAGGAAGGATCTCGTCCCGCGGGGACATCCCCGAACCCGAAACGAGATCCTTCGCTGCGCTCAGGATGACAGCAAGACGGTCCTCACGCCTGGTCGAACAACGCCGTCGACAGGTAGCGTTCGGCGAAGGACGGCAGGATCACCACGATCAGCTTGCCGGCCATGTCGGGGCGGCTGCCGACCTCGAGGGCGGCGGCGATGGCGGCGCCCGACGAGATGCCGACCGGCAGCCCCTCGACCTTGGCCGCCTTGCGCGCCATGGCGAAGGCCGTTTCGTTGCCGATCTGCAGGATCTCGTCGACCACCGCGCGGTCGAGGTTGCCCGGCACGAAGCCGGCGCCGATGCCCTGGATCTTGTGCGGGCCGGGGGCGCCGCCCGACAGCACCGGGCTGTCCTCGGGCTCGACCGCGATCATGCGCACACTCGGCTTCCTCGCCTTGAGCACGCGGCCGACGCCGGTCAGGGTGCCGCCGGTGCCGACGCCCGAAATGACCACGTCGACCTTGCCGTCGGTGTCCTTCCAAATCTCCTCGGCGGTGGTGCGCTCGTGGATCTCGGGGTTGGCCGGGTTCTCGAACTGCTGGCACATGAAGGCGCCGGGGGTCTCGGAGACGATGCGCTCGGCCTCGCGCACCGCGCCGGTCATGCCCTTGGCGGCCGGGGTCAGCACGATCTCGGCTCCCAGGTGGGCCAGCATCTTGCGCCGCTCCAGCGACATGGAATCCGGCATGGTCAGGATCAGGCGATAGCCCTTGGCGGCGCAGACGAACGCCAGGGCGATGCCGGTGTTGCCCGAGGTCGGCTCCACCAGGGTGGCGCCGGGCTTGAGGCGGCCGTCGCGCTCGGCGGCCTCGATCATGGCCAGCCCGATGCGGTCCTTGACGCTGGCCAGCGGGTTGAAGAACTCGCACTTGCCGACGATGTCGGCCTTGCACCCGGCCTCGGCAGCCAGCTTCGGCATGCGCACCAGGGGCGTGGCCCCGATGGTGTCGACGATGGAATCATAGATGCGGCCGCGGAACTCGGGTGCGCTCATGGCTATTCCCCACTATCTGCGATGTAATTAATACTCAAATAACAGTGTACACACTCTTCTTGGTTCGGCAACTGCCCATTAGATGATGAAGTCGAGCTTCTGGTGGGCCTCGCTGGGGATGCCGGTCTTGTAGGCGCGCATGCACAGCTCGTCGACGCTGATGCCGTCGAGCTGCGCCATGATCTCCTCCTGCAGGTCGCCCCACATCGGCCGGATCACGCTCTTGCCGAGCTGCGAGGCGGGGACGTCCTGGAAGGGATCCTCGGCCGTCTCCATGGCGCGCACCACCCGGACGATCTCGCCCACCGAGATGCGGCGGCGCTCGCGGGCCAAACGGTAGCCGCCGCGGGGTCCGCGCACGCCCACCAGGATGCCCGACCGCACCAGTTGCTGCAGGGTCTGTTCGAGATAGCGCCGCGGGATGCCCTGGCGGCGGGTGATCTCGCGGCTCTGCACCGGCTCGCCGCCGGCGTGGTAGGCGATGTCGAGCACGGCCTCGATGGCGAACAGCATCTTCTTGGACGGTCTCAGCATGGTCTAACCCTTCGTCTGCGTCAGGCCGGTCGAGCCGAAGCCGCCGGCGCCCCGCTCGCTGGTGGACAATTCGGCGGCCTCGATCCAGCTCACCCGGGTGACCGGCGCCACCACCAGCTGGGCGATGCGCATGCCGCGCTCGATGGTGAACGGGACCTCGCCCAGGTTCACGAGGATCACGGCGATCTCGCCGCGGTAATCGGCGTCGATGGTGCCCGGCGCGTTCAGCACGGTGACGCCGTGCCGCGCCGCCAGGCCGGACCGCGGCCGCACCTGCGCCTCGTAGCCGTCGGGCAGGCCGACGGCGAAGCCGGTGGGAACCAGCGCCCGCTTGCCCGGGGCGAGGGTGATGTCGGCCGGGATGCAGGCCATCAGGTCCATGCCGGCGGCGTGCTGGGTCTCGTATCGCGGCAGCGGCAGGTCGTCCGCGTGCGGCAGCCGCAGAATGGCGATGGCGACCTCGGTCATGCTCCCCCCTTCCCCAAAGCGTCGACGATCCGCCAGGCCAGCCGCTCGGCAACGTCGGCCTTGGCGATGCGCGGCCAGGAATCGATGCCGGCCGCGGTGATCAGGTGCACGGTGTTGAAGTCGCCGCCGAAGGTGCCCGAGGCGGGCGAGACGTCATTGGCGACGATCCAGTCGCAGCCCTTGCGGGCGCGCTTGGCCTGGGCGTGGTCGATCACCTTCTCGGTCTCGGCGGCGAACCCCACCACCAGCCGCGGTCGGGCGGCGCCCGGCTCGGACAGGGTGGCGAGGATGTCGGGATTGGGCGCCAGCTCGATGTCGGGCGGCGGCGCCCCGGCCTCCTTCTTGCGCTTCTCCTTCGAGGCGTTGGACACCGTCCAGTCGGCCACGGCGGCGGCGCACACCGCCACGTCCACCGGCAGCCGGCTCAGCACCGCCCCCAGCATCTCGCGCGCGGTCTCGACGTGCACCGTCTGCACATTGGCGGGATCGGCCAGCTTGACCGGCCCGGTGACCAGGGTGACCTCGGCGCCCAGGCCGGCAAGGGCGGCGGCAATGGCGTGGCCCTGCTTGCCCGACGAGCGGTTGCCGATGAAGCGCACCGGGTCGATGGGCTCGAAGGTGGGGCCGCTGGTCACCAGCGCCTTGACCCCCTTGAGGGGGCCGGACGCCAGCATCGCCTCCACCGCGGCGACGATGTCGGCCGGCTCGGCCATGCGGCCCTCGCCCACCTCGCCGCAGGCGAGATCGCCGGCGCCGGGGCCGACGCGGCGGATGCCGCGCGCCTCCAGGGTGCGCACATTGGCCTGGGTGGCGGGATGGTTCCACATGAAGACGTTCATGGACGGCGCCACCAGCACCGGCTTGTCGGTGGCGAGCAGCGCGGTCGCGGCGAGGTCGTCGGCCAGACCGGCCGCCATCCTGGCCATCAGGTCGGCGGTCGCCGGGGCGACCAGCACGAGATCGGCCTCGCGCGACAGGCGGATGTGGCCCATCTCGGCCTCGTCGGTCAGCGAGAACAGGTCCTGGTAGACCTTGTCGCCCGACAGCGCGGCGACCGACAGCGGCGTCACGAACTGCGCCCCGCCCTTGGTCAGGATGCAGCGCACGCTGGCGCCGCGGTCCTTCAGCCGGCGGATGAGGTCGAGCGATTTATACGCCGCGATACCCCCGGAAATGATGAGCAGGATGCGCCGACCGTCGAGCACTGTGCAAACCCCGACATAATTACGGGCCTGATGGTGTGGTTAGGGTAATGCCCACCGAAGACCGGCGCAAGCGCGGATGTGAATGCTGGACGCGCGATGCAACTTGACGGCAATAGCCTAATTCGATAATTCTTGAATTATGGAAACGCCAGATGCCCTCGCCGCCTTCGCGGCCCTGTCGCAGGAAACCCGCCTCGCCGCCTTCCGCCTGCTGGTCACCGCCGGACCGGCCGGGATGCCGGCCGGCCAGATCGCCGACGAACTGGGCATCGCGGCCAACACCTTGTCCTTCCACCTGGCGGCCCTCAAGAACGCCGGGCTGGTGGGTTGCCGGCGCGAGAGCCGGTCGCTGATCTATTCGGTCGACTATCCGCGCATGCGGGCGCTGGTGGACTTCATGACCGAGAATTGCTGCGCCCGCGCCAAGGACTAGACCATGGATGTCTTCACCGCCCTCGCCGACCTGGTCGCCTTCCGCTGGCTCGCCCTCGACCCCGAGGCCGGAACCGGCAAGGCCGTGCATTTCTTCATCGAGGACACCGGCAAGATCTTCGTCCTGCTGGCGCTGATCGTCTTCGCCATCGGCTTCTTCCGCTCCATGCTGGCGCCCGAACGGGTGCGGAGCATCCTGGGCGGGCGCTCGCGGCTGTTCTCCTACCCGGCGGCGGTGGGATTGGGCGCGGTCACGCCGTTCTGCTCGTGCTCGTCGGTGCCGCTGTTCATCGGGTTCCTGGAGGCCGGCATCCCGCTCGGCGTCACCATGTCGTTCCTCATCGCCTCGCCGATGATCAACGAGATCGCCGTGGTGCTGCTGGTCTCCGCCATCGGCGCGAAATTCGCCGCGCTCTACGTCGCCACCGGCCTGACCGTCGGCCTGGTCGGCGGGCTGGCCATCGACCGCATGAAGCTCGAGCGCCATGTCGAGGACTATGTCTGGAAGATCCGCATGGGCGAGGTGCAGTTGCCCGACGCCCCCGACACCTTGCGCGACCGCCTGACCTACGCCGCTCAGCAGGTGCGCGAGATCGTCGGCCGGCTGTGGCTCTACATTCTGGCCGGCATCGGCATCGGCGCCGCGCTGCACGGCTACGTCCCCCAGGAATTCTTCCTGACCTACGCCACCGCCGACAACCCGCTGGCGGTGCCGCTGGCCGTCATCATCGGCATTCCGCTCTATTCCAGCGCCACGGCGGTGATCCCGGTGGCCGAGGCGCTGCTGGCCAAGGGCGTCCCCATCGGCACCGTGATGGCGCTGATGATGAGCATCGCCGCCCTGTCGCTGCCCGAGCTGATCATGCTGAAGAAGGTGATCAAGCTGCCGCTGATCGCGGTGTTCGTGGCCATCCTGTTCGTGGCCTTCGTCATCGTCGGCTACCTGTTCAACGCCATCTACGCTTGAGGGGGAGACCCATGAAGGACATCAAGGTACTGGGCGGTTGCTGCGGCAACTGCGACACGGTGATGAGGATGATCGAGGCCCGCGCCAAGGAACTGGGGGTCGAGGTCGCCCTGGAGAAGGTCACCGACATGGCGGCCATCATGGGCTACGGCGTGATGTCCACGCCTGGCGTGGTGGTCGAGGGCAAGGTGGTGCATGCCGGCGGCATGCCGGCGGCCGGCGCCATCGACAAGTGGCTGGCCCCATGAGCGGCCCCTCCGACCCCCGCAAGACCGGGGACGCCGCCGCCGCCCATTTCCAAGGCGGCCTCTATTGCGCCGAGAGCGTGCTGCTGGCGCTCGCCGACCATCTCGGGGTCAATTCCGACGCCCTGCCCGCCATCGCCACCGGGTTCTGCGGCGGCATGAGCCGGACGCGCGGTCCGTGCGGGGCGCTGACCGGCGCGGTCATGGGCCTGGGCCTCGCCTACGGCCGCGACCGCGGCGACCAGGGCGTCGACCAGAACTACCGGGCGGTCCAGGCCCTGGCGCGATTGTTCGAGGGCGAGTTCGGGGCCATCGGCTGCGTCGACCTGCTCGGCTGCGACCTCGGCACCGAGGAGGGGCGCGAGAAGTTCCGTTCGGAAGGCCTGTCGGCGCGCTGCCTGGGCTTCACCCGCCGCGCCGCCGAGATCGCCGCCGAACTGATCGACACGCCGCCGGCGGCCAACTGCAACAAGGGCTGCGGCTGCTGAGGTCATCCCTCGTCGTCATCGCCGGGCTTGACCCGGCCATGACGGCAAGGGAAATGCCTGGCGAGAAAGGGGCGCGTCAGCGCAATACCAGCAAGGCGCCGAGCACCGCGGCCAACGCCCACGGCACCCACGACGGGAAGACGCCCTTGCGGCGCTCGCTCATCATGTCCTTGACGGTGTCGGGATGGAGCTTCAGCCCGCCCGACACCAGCATGGAATAGGCCTTCTCGGTCTCGGCCAGCACGCGCGGCAGGCGCTCGATGGTGTGCATGGCGCTGACCACCGTCTCCTTCACCCGCGCCTCGGGACCGAGGTGCTGGCGCATCCACGCCTCGATCAGCGGCCGCGCCAGTTCCCACATGTTGACGGTGGGATCGAGCCGGCGGCCGACGCCTTCCGCCACCAGCATGCTCTTCTGCAGCAGCAGCAACTGCGGCTGCGTCTGCATGGCGAAGGTCTCGGTGATCTGGAACAGCTGGCCCAACAGCCGGGCGATGGAGATCTCGTGCATCGGCCGACCCAGGATGGGCTCGGCGATGGAGCGGCAGGCCTGGGTGAAGGTGTCGACCGACTTGTCGGCCGGCACGTAGCCGGCCTCGAAATGCACCTCGGCCACCCGGCGGTAATCGCCGTTGAGGAAGCCGATCAGCATCTCGCCGAGGAAACGGCGGGTGCGGCGGTCCACCCGGCCCATGATGCCGAAATCCACCGCCACCAGATTGCCCGAGGCATCCACGAACAGGTTGCCCGGGTGCATGTCGGCATGGAAGAAGCCGTCGCGGAAGACTTGGTTGAAGAACGATTCGGCGCATTTCTTCAACACCGCGTCGGGGTCGTGGCCGGCCTCCCGGATCTCGTCGACCTCGTCCACCGGAATGCCGGAGACGCGCTCCAACGTCAGCACCCGCTTGCCGGTGCGCAGCCAGTCCACCTCGGGGACGCGGAAGGTCTCGTCGCCACGGAAATTCTCGGCCAGTTCGGCGGCGGCGGCGGCCTCGAAGCGCAGGTCCATCTCGAGGACCACCGATTCCTCGAAGGTTTTCACGCTCTCGACCATGCGCAGGCGGCGCAGCTTGGGCTGGGCGATCTCGGCCCATTCCGCCAGCCAGTACAACAGGTCGATGTCGCGCTTGAAGGCCTGGTCGACGCCCGGCCGCAGCACCTTGACCGCGACCTCGCGGCCCTCGGTGGTGACGGCGAAATGGACCTGGGCGATGGAGGCGGCGGCTACCGGCTCGTCCTCGAAGGACTGGAACTGCTGGTCGAGGCCGGTGCCCAGCTCCTCGACGATGATCCGTTTCGCTTCCTTGGCCGGGAAGGGCGCCAGCTTGTCCTGCAAATGCGACAGGTCGGCGGCCATCTCCTCGCCCAGCAGGTCGGCGCGGGTCGACAGCGCCTGGCCCAGCTTGATGAAGGTCGGCCCCAGTTCGGTGAGCGCCGCGGCCAGGCGCTGGCCGGGACGGCCGTCATGGATGGGCGGGCGGCCCAGGCGCAACACCGAGGCCGCCAGGCCCGCGATCGGCAGGTCGACGATGCCGAGCGCGTCATGGCGGGCCAGCACACGGCCGATGGTGAACAGGCGGTGGAGATTACGGAGTGCGCGGATCATCTAGGTTTACAGGCGCCAGCCGGAATGAATGGCGGCGATGCCGCCCGAGAGGTTGCGGACCTCGACGCGCTTGAACCCGGCCTGCTCGATCATGCCGGCCAGTTCCTCCTGCGGCGGGAAGCGGCGGATGCTCTCGACCAGGTACTGGTAGGCGTCGCGGTTGCCGGTCACCGCCTGGCCGATCAGCGGCAGCAGGTTGAACGAATAGGCGTCGTAGACCTGCTTGAGGCCCGGGATGACCACCCGGCTGAATTCCAGGCACATGAAGCGGCCGCCCGGCTTGAGCACCCGGTAGGCGTCGTTGATGGCCTGCTGGATGTGGGTGACGTTCCTCAGGCAGAAGGCGATGGTGTAGGCGTCGACCGAGGAATCGGCCACCGGCAGATGCTCGGCGTCGCCACATACCCAGGCGATGTCGGAGACGATGCCCTTGTCGATGCCGCGATCGCGGCCGACCGCCAGCATCTCCTTGTTGATGTCGCAGACGATGGCGGCGCCGCCGCCGCGATTGCGGAAACCGAAGGCGATGTCGCCGGTGCCGCCGCCGACGTCGAGCAGCGTCATGTTCGGACGGGGGCGCAGCCAGTCCAGGAACGCCGACTTCCACAGGCGGTGGATGCCGGCGCTCATCAGGTCGTTCATCAGGTCGTACTTGCCCGCCACCGAATCGAAAACATCACGCACCAGCGAGACCTTTTCCTCCTCGCGGACGGTACGGAAGCCGAAATGGGTCGTCTTGGGCGCCTGCCCGGGATCGTCGGTCGTCATGGGCCCGCACAATAGCGGAAGTGCCTTTGCCGGCCTAGGGGGATCATTGCTGGGCTTGATCGCCCGGACAGGCGGGGACCATCCTTGGGAGTGAGTCGACTGCGCGTCTTTTTGGAGATCCTTCGCCCGCCCATGTGCAAATCGTTCAGGCAGGAGGTTCGCATGCGGAAACGGATGCTTGCCGGCGTGGCGGCGGTGGTCGGGTTGACGGCGGCCGGGTTGGCCAGCCCGGCGTCGGCGGGGAAGATCGCCTGCCAGCATGATGTGCGGCGGATCGTGCATTACGCCCGCGGCGATCTCGGCAATTCCGGCGTGGTCCTGACCCGGGAGCAGCGGGAGAAGCTCGCGGTCGCCACCGCGCAATGCTCCTTCGCCGACGGCCAGGCTAATGCCAACATCGTCGCGCTGCGCGCCGAGTTGGGGATGCGCGGGCCGGGCCCGCAGGCCGCCTTCGACCCCCTGTTCGTGGATGATCCCCATGCGTTCGATTAGCCCCAAGCGTTCGATGAGGCTCGCCCTGGTCCTGCTGATGGCGGCCGCCGGCCTCGCCCCTGCCAGCCAGGCGGCCGCCCAGGCGGGCTCGCGCGTGGTGTGCGACGCGCGGGTGGCGCGCATCGTCAAGAACATGCGCGACGAGCCCATGACGCCCGAGCAGGAGCAGCGGGCCCGCGAGGCCCTGTTCAAGGCCATCGACACCTGCCGGCCGCTGACCTCCAGCCATGGCGGCCGGCGACCGGAAACCTCGTCCCAGGACGACGAGACCCGCCGCCGCGTCGAGCAGGGGGTGGGCACCGAACGCCAATCGCTCCGGGTGCAGCAGGACCGGCTGTCGCCGGCCGAACAGCGCGAGGGCGACCGCCGTCTCGACGACATCCAGCGCAAGGCCGAACGCGACCCCGCCACCGCCCGCGACATGATGCGCATCTACGAGACCGACCGCGCGCTGGCCACCACCAACCGGCCCCCGGGCGGACCGATCCCCAGCACCGGCCCCGGCCTGGTGAGCCCCGGCGAACGCTGAGGCTCGCCCGATTCCGCCGTGCGGTTGCGCTTGCTTCCGGAAAGATCTAGTTTCCTACCCAAATATGTAGGGTTTCGGCGCGTACCGGGGCCCACGGGAGCAGACTTCGGAGGAAAGCATCATGGCCCGGCGGCTCGTCACTGTGTTCGGAGGATCCGGTTTCATCGGCAGGAACGTCGTGCAGCGGCTGGCGGCCAGCGGGTGGGTGGTGCGCGTGGCGGTGCGCGATCCGGTGGGCGGCGAATTCCTCAAGCCGATGGGCGACGTGGGCCAGGTCAACCCGATCTATGCGGACGTGACCGACGAGGCCAGCGTGCGCAACGCCGTCCAGGGCGCCGACGCCGTGGTCAACCTGGTCGGCATCCTCCACGAGAAGGGCCGCGCCACCTTCGACGCGGTCCACCGCCAGGGCGCCGCCAACGTGGCCGCCGCCGCCAAGGCGGCCGGGGCCTCCATTATGGTCCACATGTCGGCGCTGGGCGCCGACAAGAACTCGCCCTCGGCCTATGCCCGCACCAAGGCGGCCGGCGAAGAGGCGGTGCTGGCCGCCTTCCCCGGCGCCACCATCTTCCGCCCCAGCGTGGTGTTCGGGGCCGAGGACGACTTCTTCAACCGCTTCAACCGCATGGCCAAGCTGTCGCCGGTGCTGCCGGTCATCACCGGCGACGGCTTCCGCGTCGTGCGCACCGAGAACGGCTTCGGCCTCGACCTGTTCGGGTCGGGCGGCTGTGCCTTCCAGCCGGTCTATGTCGGCGACGTCGCCCTGGCCTTCGCCAAGGTGATCAACGAGCCGTCGCTGGGCGGCCGCATCTACGAGCTGGGCGGCCCGCGCCGCTACACCCTCAAGGAGATCCTCGAACTGGTCGGCCGCGCTTCGGGACGCTCGCGCATGCTGGTGCCGCTGCCGTTCGGGCTGGCCAAGGTGCAGGCGGCGGTCCTGCAGTTCCTGCCCAAGCCGCCGCTCACCCCCGACCAGGTGGCGCTCATGCAGACCGACAACGTGGTGCGCGGCGGCAAGCCGGGGCTCGCCGATCTCGGGATCATGCCGACCACCGCCGAGGCGGTGGTCCCCACCTACCTGCACTGACCGCTCAGCGCGCCAGCCGCACGGCCGTGCCGTTGGCGCACACCATGAGCAGCGTACGCGAGTCGCCGCCGATCACCTCGTAATCGAGGTCGACGGCGACCACCGCGTCGGCCCCCAGCGCGCGGGCCCGCTCGGTCATCTCGGCCAGGGCGGCGTCCTTGCCGTCCTGCAACACCTTCTCGTAGCCGGCGGTGCGGCCGCCGACGATGTCGCGCACCGAGGCGAACATGTCGCGGAAGATGTTCGAGCCGAGCACGGCGTCTCCCGACACGATGCCCAGGTACTCGGCGATGCGGGCGCCTTCGACGCCGTCGGTGGTGGTGATGAGCATGGGAACCTCCGTCACTGTGCGGCCGCGGCCGCCTGCTGCCATTCCCGCAGGGCCGGAAGCGACCAGACGGCGTCGCAATAGGCCGCGGCCACCGCGTCCAGCGGGATGTGGTAGGTGGTGAAGCGGGTGACCACCGGCGCCCACATGGCGTCGGCGATCGAGAACCGCCCGAACAGGAAGGGCCCGCCGGCGCCGAAGCGGGCGCGGCACTCGGCCCACAGCGCCTGGATGCGCGCGACCTCGGCCCGCACCTCGTCGGATACCGCGGCCATGGGGGTGTCGGCGCACACGTCCATCGGACACTGCGAGCGCAGATTGACGAAGCCGGAATGCATCTCGGCCGCCGCCGAGCGGGCCACCGCCCTCGCCTCGGCCTCGGCCGGCCAAAGATTGGCCTCAGGGAATTGCTCGGCCAGGTATTCGCAGATGGCCAGCGAGTCCCATATCTTGCGTGACCCGTCGATCAGCAGCGGCACCTTGCCGGACGGCGACACCGCGAGGATGTTGGCCTTGGTGTCCGGCTGGCGGAGCGCGATCTCCATCTCGTCGAAGGGGATGCCGGCCACCTTGAGCGCCAGCCAGGGGCGCAGGGACCACGACGAATAGCGCTTTGTGCCGATGACGAGGGTGAGCGGTCGGGTCATGACGGGCCTTTCCGGTGGATCGGGGCCCTCCATGATTGCCGGGCGGCGGCCAGGGGGCAAGCCCGCCGCCCAGGGGATCTTTTCAGGCGCAGGCAACTGGGCCAATGTTAATGGCAGGACAGAACGAGGACGCCGTAAGTGCCGGACCATCTGATCGAGACCGTTGCCGAGTCCATCGAGATCACTCCCCTGCGCAAGGCCGCCCTAGACGACTGGCTCACCGGCCAGTCGGCCCCGGTGCGGACCTGGGTCCAGGCCACCGGCTTTGCCGCCGAGGCGGGGGCACCATGCCTGCTGCCGGCCGCCGACGGCTCGCTGGCCGGGGTGCTGGCGGGGCTCGGCGACGACGATGATCCCTGGGCCTTCGCGGCCCTGGCCGCCAAGCTGCCGGCCGGCCGGCGCTACCGGGTGGCGCCGGGGCTCGACCGCAAGGCGGCCTCCTGGGCGGCGCTGTCCTGGGAGCTGGCGACCTACGCGTTCAGCCGCTACAAGACCCGCAACGGCCGCGACTGGCCGGCGCTGGTGTGGCCGGAAGGCGCCGACCGCGGCTGGGTCGAGCGCACCCATGCCGCCACCGTGCTGGTGCGCGACCTCGTCAACACCCCGGCCGCCGACATGGGCCCGGCCGAACTGGCCGGCGCCGCCGAGGCGCTGGCCTCCCGGCACGGCGCCAGTCTCAGGGTCATCGTCGGCGAAGGCCTGCTGGCCGAGAACTATCCCGCCATCCACACCGTCGGCCGCGCCGCCTCGTTCCAGCGCCAGCCCCGCCTGATCGACCTGGTGTGGGGCGACGACAAGGCGCCGCGGGTGACCCTGGTGGGCAAGGGCGTGTGCTTCGACACCGGCGGCCTCGACCTCAAGGCCTCGTCCAACATGAAGCTGATGAAGAAGGACATGGGCGGCGCAGCCCATGCCCTCGGGCTCGCCTCGATGATCATGGCCGCCGGGCTGCCGGTGCGCCTCAGGGTGCTGATCCCGGCCGTCGAGAATGCGGTCGGTGGCGACGCCATGCGGCCGCTGGACGTGATGAGGACCCGCAAGGGCGTCACCGTCGAGATCGGCAACACCGACGCCGAGGGCCGCCTGGTCCTGGCCGACGCCCTGTGGGAGGCCGGGCGCGACAAGCCCGACCTGCTGATCGACCTCGCCACCCTGACGGGAGCGGCGCGCACCGCGCTGGGCGTCGACCTGCCGGCGCTGTTCTCGAACAACGAATTGCTGGCCGCCGACCTGCTGAGGGCCGGCGAGGCCGAGCACGATCCCCTGTGGCGGCTGCCGCTCCACAAGCCCTACCGGCGCATGCTCGACAGCAAGGTCGCCGATCTCAACAACGTCTCGGACGGCCCCCACGCCGGGGCGATCACCGCCGCATTGTTCCTCCAGGAATTCGTGCCGCCGCAGACGCCCTGGGCCCACCTCGACATCTTCGCCTGGAACGCCGCCTCACGCCCGGGACGGCCGGACGGCGGCGAGGCCATGGCGCTGCGGGCCCTGTACGCCGCGGTCGAACAGCGTTTCGCCAAGGGATGACAATGGCGATTGCCGGATGGGCCGGCGTCGGCTAAAAGATTTCGTCGGCGGAACGAATGGGCAGTATCATGGGTTTCCAATTGAAGGCGGTGCAGGCGCTCGATCTGTGGCGCGGAGCGATCGTCGAGAGCGTGCGCCGCGACGGTCCCGACCTGTCCGCGCGCCAGATGGCGCTGCTGCTGACCGTCTACCTGACGCCACCGCCCCATACCGTGCGCGGGCTCGCCGCCACCCTCAACGTCTCCAAGCCGGCGGTGACGCGGGCCCTCGACCGCCTGTCCGAACTGGGCATGGTCAAGCGCAAGACCGACGACGCCGACCGCCGCAGCGTGCTGGTGCAGCGCACCGTCAAGGGGTCGGTGTTCCTGCGGGAGTTCGGCGACCTGATCGTCGCCGCCGCCCAGACCGCGGGCGACGAGGCCGCCGGCTGATTCTCAGCCCTTCTCCAGCGGCACGTTCACATGGACGGTGCGGCCGCTGGCGCCCGGGAACCCGGTGAACAGCGCCCGCATCAGGTAGGGCACCAGCGGGGTGATCTCGCGTCCGCCGCTTTCGGTCACCGCACGCCCCTCGAACAGCACCAGCCGCTGCCCGGCCTTCCATGCCGCCGCATCCAGGATCTCGACCGACACCCACTTGGGATAGTAGGTGGCGCTTTGCGTCTCCCAGTAGGGGAAGGGATCGCCGAACGGCATGGCGCCGCCGCCGTACCAGTAGGGATGGTGCCAGCCGTAGCCATAGCCGCCGTAGACCGTGGACGGGCTCGACCACACCTCGGTGCGGCTGGGGCCGATGCCCCAATGCAGGAAGGCCACCGCGTCGGCCTGGGCGCTGGACGGCACCGGGTGCCAGCCGTAGGCGGCCAGCTGATTGGCCGTCAGTTCGGCATAGCGTTGGAACTCGAGGCTGCCCCGCTGGCCATCGTCGGGCAGGATGGTGAAGGAGCGGGTGCCGTCGGCGATCGGCAATTGGTGGAAGCGGGTGACGTCGGTCTGGACCATGGTCGGTCCGCAGGCGGCCACCACAAGGACCAGCAGCAGGACGATGAACCTGGGCATGGCGCGATTCCCGAAAGACCCATGGACCATCACATTGGTCCGTCGTCGTGACGGAGCCATGACCCGGACGGGGCTCTATCCTTGCGCGTCGAGCCAAGCCTGGAACATCAGCACGGCCCACAATTCCGCGATCCCCCGTCCCGAGCGCGTCCGGCGGACGAGGCGCGCGATCGCCGTGGGGTCCAGCCACCCCTGACCGCGCAGGCGCTCAGGCGACAGCAGGTCGCCGGCCCAGTCCTTCAGGGGGCCCGCCAGCCACCGGGCAAGGGGCGGACCGGCGCAGGGCAGAGGCGGCGGCGTGTCCGGCAGGTAACGCGGCAACAGTTCCTCGAAAGCGGACAGGGCCAGGCCGTCCGGCAGGCTGAAGGCGAGGTCGGCCAGCGCCCCGTCGAGGAAGGGCAGGCGGACGTCCAATCCATGCGCGGCTCCGGCGCGGTCGCAGCGGGCGCACACGTCGTCGGGCAGCGTGGTCTCGACTTCGGCGGCCAACACCTGCAGCCGGGGATCCTCGACCTCCGGTGCCGGCATCGGTCGGGGCATGTCCGCCAGCGGTGTCGGGATGCCCCGCCACAGGGCGCGCATCAAGACGGCCGTCTCGGCCGCCCCCTGCGCCTCGAGGAGGTCCAGGCCCGGAAAGGCGCCGCGCACCGGCCCCGGCAGGGCGCGGACGCCTCGCTTGAGCCAGGAATTGGAGTCGCGCGCGCCTCGCCACGTCCGCACCGCCGTGTCGAGGAAGCCATCCAGGCCGAACAAGGCGTCGCCACCCTGGCCGGACAAGGCCACCGTCACATGCTCGCGCGCCGCCCGGGCCGCCAGCATGGTGGAAAGGTATCCGGGGGCGGCGAACGGCTCGTCCGCCATCGGCGCCAGTCCGGCGACCAGGGCGGGGGCGTCGGCGTCCGCGATCCGCACCTCCTCGTGACGGGTGGCGAGCGCGGCGGCGACGGCGCGGGCGCCGGACGCATTCTCACCCTCGAACGCCAGGGCCACGGTGCGCAGCGGGCCCGGCATCAGTTCCCGGGCGATGGCGGCGATCAGCGCGGGCGCGGCACCGCCCGACAGCAGCACCCCCACCTGGGTATCGGAGGCGATCCGCTGCGCCACCGAAGCCCGCAACAGGCGGTTCAGCCGCTCCGCCGCCGCCGACGGACCGCCGGTGAAGGCGCCGGCCAGCGAGCGCGCCCGCTCGGCCGCGGACCAGTATCGCCGCACCTGGGCGTCTCCGCCCTTGATGACCAGCATGGTGCCGGCGGCCAGCTTGCGCACCTCGCGGTGCAGGGTGAAGGGGGCGGGAACCCAGCCGCGTTGCAGATAGAGGGCCAGGGCCTCGCGGTCCATGTGGCCGGCGAACCCGGGAATGGACGAAAACGCACGCGCTTCCGAGCCGAACAGCACCGCCTTGCCCATGCGGGCCCAGACCAGCGGCCGCTTGCCCATGGGGTCGCGCGCCAGCACGAAGGTGCGCTGCTGCCGGTCCCACAAAGCGGCGGCGAAACTGCCGTCGATGGCCTGCAGGGCGCGCTCGACACCCCATCGCGCCGCCGCTTCCGCCAGCAGCGCGGCATCGCTCTCGGGCGCGGCCGTCGACGGGTCGAGGCGGCGGTGGAGGTCGGCGCGATTGTGGATGGTGCCGTCGAACACCGCGATCCAGCGGGTGTCCTGGGAGCGGGCCGGCTGGCCCATGCACGTCCCGGCGCCGCGGACGGCCAGCGCCACCCCGGCGCCCTCGTCGGTCCACACCTGATAGCCACCCTGGCCGCGGTTGGCCAGGGCCCCCATCATCCTGCGCGCGGCCGCGGCGGCGCCCTCGGCCACCGAGGCGGAGCTGTCGAGAATGCCGGCGATCCCGCTCATCAAACCCTATCCATAGGTAGTAGCAGCACAGTAGACCCGGACAGGATCGACGGCAACTAGTGACCGCCACCGGCGCTGGGATGGCGGACCTTGTGGACGAGCGGCATGAGCATGAGCCCGAAGGCAAACACCGCAGCCATGCACAGCATGACATCGCCGAAGGCCATGGTCATGGCCTCGCGCTTGACGAGGCGGGCCATGGTCATGAGGGCGGCGCGGTCGGGGTCGCCGGGGATGAGGTCGGCGTAGCGCGCCGCCAGCCCCTCCAGCCGGGCCACGGCCTCGCCGTTCTGGACGGTGAAGCGCTCGGACAGCCGCAGCATGTGGACGTCGACGCGGTGGCTGAGCAGGGTGGTGATGGCGGCGAGCCCGATGGCGCCGCCCAGGTTGCGCATGAGGTTGTAGAGGCCCGAGGCGTTCTGAACCTCGTGCGGCGGCAGGTGGCCGAGCGCCACCGCGTTGATCGGCACGAAGCAGAACATCAGCGACAGGCCGCGCACCGCCTGGGGCAGGAACATCTCCCAATAGCCCCATTCGGCGGTGAGATGGCTGTTCATCAGCAGGCCGGTGCCGAACAGGCCGAGACCGGCGGCCAGCATGAGGCGAAGGTCGACCTTCTGCGCCAGGGCGCCGGCCAGGGGAGCCGACAGGAACTGGAACAGGCCGACGACCATCATGGTGATGCCGATCTCCAGCGCCGAATAGCCGCGGACGCGGCCGAGATAGAGGGGGATGACGTAGACCGAGCCGTAGAGGCCGACGCCGATGATGAAGCTGTAGAGGCAGCCCACCGCGAAATTGCGGTCGCCGAAGGCCTTGAGGTCGACCACCGGGTGCTCGACGGTAAGCTCGCGCCAGATGAAGGCCAGCGCGGCGGCGGCCGAGACGGCGGACAACAGGACGATGCGGGCGTCGTCGAACCAGTCGTCGCGCGGCCCCTCCTCCAGCACGTACTGGAGCGAGCCCAGGAACACCGCCACCAGGACGATGCCCCAGACGTCGAAGCCCTTCAGCATCTCCAGGCGCGGGCGATCGGCGGGCAGGCACGTCGCCACCAGGCTGGCCACGGCGATGCCCGGCAGCACGTTGATCAGGAACAGCCAGTGCCAGCTCAGCTGCTCGGTGAGCCAGCCGCCCAGCGTCGGCCCGAGCGTCGGCGCCATGGTCGCCACCAGGCCGATCACCACCGACAGCCCGGCCTGCATGCGCGGCGGGAACATCAGGAAGCTGGTGGCGAACACCGTCGGAATCATCGCCCCGCCCAGGAAGCCCTGGATGGCGCGGAAGACGATCATCGACTCGATCGACCACGAGAACGCGCACAGCGCGCTGGCGGCGGTGAAGGTGGCGCAACTGGCGAAGAACAGCCAGCGGGTCGAGAACACCCGCGCCATCCAGCCGGACAGCGGGATCATCACCACCTCGGCGATGAGGTAGGCGGTCTGCACCCAGCTGATCTCGTCGGCCGAGGCCGAGATGCCGGCCTGGATCTGGGCGATCGAACTGGCGACGATCTGGATGTCGAGGATGGCCATGAACATGCCGACCACCATCGCCAGGAAGCCGACCCAGCCGCGCGTGGTCACCACCCGGTCCTCCGGGCGGATGACGAGACGGGGATCGGCGATCTCGTGGCTCATGGCCGGCTAGTCGCGGGTGTCGACGCGGGCGGTCACCGACAGGCCGGGGCGCAGACGCCCGGCCAGGGGGTTGTCGGGCGGCAGCGCGATGCGCACCGGCAGGCGCTGCACCACCTTGGTGAAATTCCCGGTGGCGTTCTCGGGCGGCAGCAGGCTGAACTTGGCGCCCGAGGCCGGCGAGAAGCTGGCGACCCGGCCTTCGACCGTGACGCCGGGATAGGCGTCGACCTCGATGATTGCGCGATGGCCGGGGCGCATGCGGCCGACCTGGGTCTCCTTGAAATTGGCATCGACCCAGACGGTGGCCAGCGGCACCACCGCCAGCAGGTGCTGGCCCGGGCGGACGTACTGCCCGGTGCGGACGGCGCGGTTGCCGACCGAGCCCGCCACCGGGGCGCGGATCACCGTCGCCGCCAGGTCGGCCTCGGCCTGGACCAGGGCGGCGCGCGCCTGCTCCGCCTGGGCGCGGGCGACGTCGCGCTCGGCCTCGAGCACGGCGAGCTGGTGCTTGGCGGCGGTGGCGGCGGCGCTGGAGCCCTTCAAACCGGCCGAAGCCCGCGCCGCCTCCGCCGCCTGGGTGTCGTAGCGCTGGCGGCTGAGGTAGTCGTCCTTGACCAGGCGCTGGGCGCGCTCGAAATCGGCGCGCGCCCGGGTGACGTCGGCCTGGGCGGCCAGGATGCCGGCCGAGGCCTGCTGCGCCAGCGCCACCTGTACCGCCAGGCGGTCGTCGAGTTGGGCGAGCGCCGCCTCGCGGGCGGCGAGCACGGCTCGGGTCTCGGCGACGCGGGCGCGGTAGTCGGTGTCGTCGACGCGGACCAGCACGTCACCCACGGCGACCGCCTGGTTGTCGCCCACCGCCACCTCGACCACGATGCCCGCCACCTTGGGCGCCATGCTGGTGATGTCGCCCTCGACATAGGCGTCGTCGGTGGTTTCCACCCAGCGCCATTCCGTCGCCCACCGCCAGGCGGCAAAGGATCCGGCGAGCACGACCGAGACGGCGACCAGGGCCAGGACAGGCTTCTTCATGGGGGCACCCGCTAAACTGAACGGTTCAGTTTTATGCCGCAGCACGAAAACGGTCAAGCGGACGGATGGCCCGATTTTTCCCGACGAAAGAATCCCTGTTGACAGGGGTGGGCGGTCTCGGATATCCCTCTGCGCCTCGGACGACGGCGGTTGTCCGACCCACCTGCCCAGGTGGCGGAATTGGTAGACGCGCACGGTTCAGGTCCGTGTGGCCGCGAGGTCATGGAAGTTCGAGTCTTCTCCTGGGCACCATCCTTTCCCGAGCGGGACCAAACGCCGGGAGCCCCCAACGGATCGAGCGGTCTCGCGGGGTTCTGACGCGACAAACGGCTCCTCCGGGGGATACCTCGAGGAGCCGTTCGCGTGTCGATCTCCTACCATCTCGGCGATCTTCCCTCGGGCCTGGACCTCGGCCCCGTCGTCGCCGTCGATTCCGAGACCATGGGCCTCAACCTGCACCGCGACCGGCTGTGCGTGCTGCAGCTGTCGTCGGGCGACGGCACCGCCCACGTGGTCCACTTCCCCGAGCCCCGCTACGACGCGCCCAACCTCAAGCGCCTATTCGCCGACCCGGGCGTGGTCAAGCTGTTCCACTACGCCCGCTTCGACGTGGCGATGATCCGCCGCCATCTCGGCGTCCGCTGCGAGCCGGTGTGGTGCACCAAGATCGCCTCGAAGCTGGTGCGCACCAACACCGACCGGCACGGCCTCAAGGATCTGTGCCGCGACCTGGTGGGGGTCGACCTGTCCAAGCAGCAGCAGACCTCGGACTGGGGCGCCGCCGAACTGACCCCCGAGCAGCTCAACTACGCCGCCTCGGACGTGCTGTACCTGCACCAGATCAAGGCCAAGATGGAGGCGCTGCTCGACCGCGAGGGCCGCCGCGAACTGGCCGAGGCCTGCTTCCGCTTCCTGCCCGACCGCGCCGAGCTCGACCTCGCCGGCTGGGCCGAGGAAGACATCTTCACCCACTGACCCCCCCCTAAAGCGGTCAGTGCAGCCAGCCGGCCTCGTGCACCACCCGCGCCTCGGCGGGCTTGACCAGTTCGCAGCTGGCGACGGTGACCGAATGCAGGCGGCCGTCGAGCGAGTGCGCCCAGAAGTCGAGGAACCTGTGCAACTGGGGAAAGTCCGGCGCCCGGTCGAGTTGCTGCCAGATGAAACTTTGCAGCAGGCTGGGATGATCGGGCAGGAAATAGAGGATCTCGGCGGTGGTGAGGCGCCAGCCGCGGAGCTGGAGGGCGAGGGTGGTCATGGCATGTCCTCCCTGGGTCTCATATCGATCATCCCGCCGCGCCGCACGGCGGGTCAATAATTTTTCCTTTTATTTCAAACGATTAGCAGCAACCATCCCCAAGTGCTGACAAAATACACCCGTTCGTGCTTGACAGGTGCGCCACCCCCTCCTAGATCGTTGGCACTCGTCGCCGGGGAGTGCTAACAGGCACCGCCGGTCGGCAAAACCTTTTGCTGACAACAACCTCAACCGATTCAACGGAGGTTTTGTAATGAAGTTCAGACCGCTCCACGACCGCGTCCTGGTCAAGCGTATCGACGCGGAGGAGAAGACCGCGGGCGGCATCATCATCCCCGATACCGCCAAGGAAAAGCCGATGCAGGGCGAAGTGATCGCCGTCGGGTCCGGCGTCCGGGGTGAGGACGGCAAGGTCGTCGCCCTCGACGTCAAGGCCGGCGACCGCATCCTGTTCGGCAAGTGGTCGGGCACCGAGGTCAAGATCGACGGCGAAGAGCTGCTGATCATGAAGGAGTCGGACATCCTGGGCGTCCTCGCCTAAGAAACCCCGCCACAGAAATTTTTGAGGGATAGCGACAATGGCTGCTAAGGAAGTCAAATTCTCCACCGAGGCGCGCGCCAAGATGCTGCGCGGCGTGGACATTCTCGCCGACGCCGTCAAGGTGACGCTCGGCCCCAAGGGCCGCAACGTGGTCATCGAGAAGTCGTTCGGCGCTCCGCGCATCACCAAGGACGGTGTCTCGGTCGCCAAGGAAATCGAGCTGGCCGACAAGTTCGAGAACATGGGCGCCCAGATGGTGCGCGAAGTGGCCTCGAAGACCGCCGACCTGGCCGGTGACGGCACCACCACCGCCACCGTGCTGGCCCAGGCCATCGTGCGCGAGGGCGCCAAGGCCGTGGCCGCCGGCCTCAACCCGATGGACCTCAAGCGCGGCGTCGACATGGCCGTCGCCGCCGTCGTCGAGGACGTCAAGAAGCGCTCCCGGAAGGTCTCGACCAACGCCGAGATCGCCCAGGTCGGCACCATCTCCGCCAACGGCGAGCGCGAGATCGGCGACATGATCGCCAAGGCCATGGAAAAGGTCGGCAACGAGGGCGTCATCACCGTGGAAGAGGCCAAGGGCCTCGACACCGAGCTGGACGTCGTCGAGGGCATGCAGTTCGACCGCGGCTACACCAGCCCGTACTTCGTGACCAACG
>JBLNCP010000011.1:0-102491 GCA_050260775.1 Solirubrobacterales bacterium
ACGAGCTGAGGGCGAAACGCCTTCAGGGGTCGAAAAAGTGAAGGCCTAATCCAGAAAGGATAGCATCATGGCTGACAACGTTACCCTCTCCTCCGCCCTCCGCTCCAACCTGCTGTCGCTCCAGAAGACCGGTGATCTGGTCAACCGGACCAACAGCCGCCTGTCGACCGGCCTGAAGGTCGCCTCCGCCATCGACGACGCCGTCGCCTACTTCCAGGCGAAGGGGCTGTCGGACCGCGCCAGCGACCTGACCGTGCGCAAGGACGGCATCGACCAGGGCATCAGCACCGTGAAGTCGGCGATCACCGGCCTCGAGGCGATCGAAAAGACCCTGGTGCAGATGAAGGGTGTGGCGCTGAGCGCCAAGGCGGCGACCAATACCGAGCGCGCCGATCTGACCAAGCAGTTCAACACTCTGGCCCTTCAGTTGAACAACCTGGCCAATGACGCCTCTTATCAGGGACTCAACCTGATCAACAGCACCGCAGCCAAGCTCAAGGTCGAGTTCTCGGACAAGAGCGCCGCGGTTCTCACCATCAACGGCGTGAACGCTCAAATCGGTACGTTGCCCGGCACGTCAGCGCTTGGCGGCACCAGCGCAGCTTCGAACGTGGCAAGTGTTCTCGCCGGTGCGGCGTGGAACACCGTGTCCGCCGCGGTGTCGAAGTTCGACGCGGTGATCAAGTCCCTCGACAGCGCCGTGATCAGCGTCCGGTCCAGCACCAAGACGCTGGGTACCAACGTGGCGCTGCTGCAGACCCGCTTGGACTTCACCAAGCAGTACGTCAACAACCTGAAGGAAGGCTCGGACAAGCTGACGCTGGCCGACCTCAACGAGGAAGGCGCCAACCTGGTGTCGCTGCAGACCCGTCAGCAGCTCGGCATCCAGGCGCTGTCCTTCGCCGGTCAACAGGAACAGGGGGTGCTGGCGCTCTTCCGCTAAGCCCCTGATACATAAGGCGGCGTGACCGGGAACCCGGTCCGCCGGCCCAAGGCCAGAACGCCCGGACGGTGGGGGAGAAATCCTCTGCCGGCCGTGGTGCTGCTTTCCCTTGAAGGGAAGGCTCCTTTGGAGTAGGGTATGTCTCACATGGAGAGTTGACCGCACACCGTTGCGAGCTAAAGCCCTCCATCGAGGTTTCGGTCGCACCAGAAGACGAAACGTCTTCCCCGGCCGGGATAGTGAAGAGCCTTATCCAGAAAGGATAGCATCATGGCTGACAACGTTACCCTCTCCTCCGCCCTCCGCTCCAACCTGCTGTCGCTCCAGAAGACCGGTGATCTGGTCAACCGGACCAACAACCGTCTGTCGACCGGCCTGAAGGTCGCCTCCGCCATCGACGACGCCGTCGCCTACTTCCAGGCGAAGGGTCTGTCGGATCGCGCCGGTGACTTGACCGTGCGCAAGGACGGCATCGACCAGGGCATCAGCACCGTGAAGTCGGCAGTGACCGGCCTCGAGGCGATCGAAAAGACCCTGGTGCAGATGAAAGGTGTGGTGCTGAGCGCCAAGTCGGCGACCAACGCCGAGCGCGTCGACCTGACCAAGCAGTTCACCACGCTGGCCACCCAGCTGAACAACCTGGCCAACGACGCGTCGTACCAGGGCCTCAACCTGATCAACAGCACCGCTTCGAAGCTCAAGGTCGAGTTCTCCGACAAGAGCGCCGCGGTTCTGACCATCCAGGGCGTGGACGCTCAGACCTCCAAGCTGGCCGGCATCGGCCAGAAGGCTTCGAACGCCGCCACGGCGCTCGCCACCACCAACTGGAGCAAGGTGTCCGCCGCCGTCTCGAAGTTCGACGCGGTGATCAAGGCCCTCGACAGCGCGGTGACCAGCGTTCGTTCCAGCACCAAGACGCTGGGTACCAACGTGGCGTTGCTGCAGACCCGCCTGGACTTCACCAAGCAGTACGTCAACAACCTGAAGGAAGGCTCGGACAAGCTGACGCTCGCCGACCTCAACGAGGAAGGCGCCAACCTGGTGTCGCTGCAGACCCGTCAGCAGCTCGGCATCCAGGCGCTGTCCTTCGCCGGCCAGCAGGAGCAGGGCGTGCTGGCGCTGTTCCGCTAATCGCGGTCAGCCTGGTAGTCGATTGGGGGAGGGCCGCAAGGCCCTCCTTCTTTTTTGCCTGTTTCTCCGTGCATTCGCCCGGCCGGTGCCGGTCCGAATTCACAATGCGTTAACGGTGTCACCGTAGCATGGTCGGCAATGCTATGTGCGCCGCCAAGGGACGCAGGAGAAGACCATGAGCTATCCCAACATGCGTGGGGGCTACCAGACGACGCCGTCGGGTGGCAATCCGCGGCAAACCGAGGCCTGGGCGCTGACCGAGGCGGCGCGGCGGATGCTCGATGCCAAGACCCGCGGCCCCGGCGACGAGCTGCTGGGCGCGGTTCGTCTCAACTGGCGCCTGTGGACGATCTTCCAGGCCGAGCTGTCTTCGCCCGAATGTCCGCTGCCGGACGATATCCGGTCCAACATGCTGTCGCTGGCCAACTTCGTCGACAAGACGACGGTCGATCTCATCGCCGATCCCCAGCCGCAGAAGCTCGACATCCTGATCACCATCAACCGCAACATCGCCGCCGGCCTGTTCACCAATCCCGAGGAAGCCAGCCCGCCGGCTCCCGGGGCCGCCGCCGGATTGTCCGACCTGAGCGCCTGATTCGCCCCCGGGCCCAATTGCCGAAGGAAACCTTGCCCCATGGATAGTCGCCAATCCTGCCAAGGCGGGATCCTTGAGAGCATCGCGCCGCTCCTGCACGAGGGCAACCTTCCCCAGGCATTGGAATTGGCCGAGGCCGCCCTGGCCGGCAGCGGCGATCCCACCGAGGCCATCTGTGCGCTGGCCGTGATCGCCGCCCGCCAGGGCCGCATCGCCAGCGCGATCGAATTGTTCGAGAAGGTGCTGGATCTGCCGGGGCGCCCGGCCGATGTTCCCGAGGTCCTGGCCGTCCTCCAATGCCTTGCCGGCAACGTGGCCGACGCCCTCTATTACGCCAAGCTGTCGACTACCGTGCCGCAGGATGGCCACCTCCTGGCGTTGTTCGGTCCCGGGTTCCCCCAGTTCGCCGCCGCCTTCGCCCAGATGGGGCACAAGCCGATGATGCGTCAGGCGCGCGATCTGGCCGATGCCGGCAAGTACGAGGCCGCGCTGGCCCAGGTCGAGCAGCACCTCCAGCTCAATCGCGCCGATGTCGAGGCGCTCGACCTCCACAGCCTGATCCTGTGCCAGCTCGGACGCTACACCGAGGCCATCGCGGTGTTGCGCAGCGTGCTCACCATGGCCGGCCCGTCGGCCACCCTGATGTCGCGCCTGGGCGACTGCCTGCTGAAGAGCGGCGAACTGGAGGAGGCGGTCTCGCTGCACCGCGCCGCCGTGCGGCGGGCGCCCAAGGCCCAGAGCCTGTGGGCGGCCATGCTCCATTGCTGGTCGTATGCGCCGTTCTCGGATGGCGCGGCCTGGAGCGAGGCGCTTGCCGCCTGGGACGACCTTCTGACGGAGGGCGCGCCCAAGACGACGCGGCCGTTCCCGCCGGCCGCCGGCAAGGACCGGCTGTGCGTCGCCTTCCTGTGCAGTGCGTTGCACGCCCCGGAGACGCGCCGGCTCATCGGTCGCCTCGCGGGGGGCTTCGACCGCAAGACGACGAAGGTGGTCGGCTTCGGCCGCGGCGAACTGGCCGACCCCGCCAACCTGTTCTATCGCGGCGCCTTCGACCGCTGGCGCAATACCGACAAGGTCGACGAGCTGACCCTGGCCCAGCTGGCCCGCGGCGAGGGGGTGGACGTGCTGATCGACGCCGACGGCCTGCTGGCGACCGAGCGCTTCAGTCTGTTCTCGCGCAAGGCCGCTCCCCTGCAATTCGCTTGGCTCGGGGGCGGGCGCGGCTGGATGGCGCCCGGCGCCCACGGCGACCTCGCCCGCGAGCCCGGGCTGGGCTGCGGCGCGCTGCTGCTGGAGCGCGCCACCGCCGCCGCCACCGGCCTGCCGGCCGCCACCGCGGGGCGGATCACCTTCGGTGCGGATGTCGCGCTCGCCGAACTCAACATGGAAGTCGTGCGGGTGTGGAGCGAGATCCTGCACGCCGTCCCCGAATCGGTCCTCGTCCTGGCCGATCGCGGCCTCAGCGGCACCCCGGCCATCGACCGCCTGGTCGACCGTTTCGGCAATCTCGGCGTGGCCCATCGCATCGAGGTGGCCGAGGCTCTGGAAGGCGGGGGATTCTTCGAGCAGGTCGATATCGCCCTGGCACCCTTCCCGGTCGCCCGCCCGGCGCCGGCCGGGGCGGCGTTGTCTCTGGGCGTGCCCGTCATCGCCCATGCCGCGGGCGGTGCCGCCGTGCTGGCCGCCACGCTGGCCCGCGCCCTGCCCGAGGGCGAGCGCATGGTGTCGGGCACCCTGGCCGGCTACGTCGACAATGCCGTGGCCTGGGCCGCCGACATCGCCGCCCTCGCCAAGTTCAGGGAGGAAGCGCCCGCGAAACTGGCCACGTCGCCGGTCTTCGACGCCAACGCCTTCGCGGCGGAGTGGGAGCGGTTCTTCCGCGCGCGGCTGGCCTCGACCCGTGGGGAATGACATGGCCAATGAGGGTCTGTACGAACGCAACCTGAGCGCCTTCGCCGCCCGCTTTCCCCTGATCCACAGCCAGATCATCGCGATCACCGAACCGGTCAGCGAGATCGTGTTCGACCAGGGTGAGGCCGTCGACATCGACATCCGGGCCGGGCGCCTGTACGGCGGCGACGGCTGCAGCTCGGCGCGGGCCCAGGCCGAGGATTTCATCGCCCACCCGGTCCAGACCGGCTACAACATCCCGACGACCTGCCTGTCGGACAGCATGCTGACGCGCCGGCTTCATCAGGCGCTGGTCAACAGCATGGCCGATCACCGGGTCGACGAATTGAGCCCCCGGCCGGTGACGCGGACCGGCTTCGCCTTCGTCCTCGGCTGCGGCCTCGGCCACCACCTGCCGGTGCTGGTTGAGAAGCTCGATGCGCCGCACATCGTGGTGTGCGAGGCCTTCGTCGAATTCCTGCGCGCCTCGCTCCATGCCATCGACTGGGCCCAGCTGATCGAGCGCTGTGACGAGAAGGGCAAGACCCTGCACATCGTCTGCGCCAATTCGCCGGCGCGCATGCTGAACGGGATCGGCGCGGTGATGACCGAAGTCGGCCCCATGTTCCTCGACGGCAGCTACTTCCTGCAGCATTACGGTTTCTGGCTGTACGACGAGGTCCATCGCCTGCTCGTCAACGAGCTGCCCCGCCAGATGGTGGCGCGCGGCTACTACGAAGACGAGCGCAAGATGCTGCGCAACGCCGCCACCAACCTGCACCGGCAGACCTTCCACCTCCAGGAGGGCGAATACCGGCTGTGCCACGACGCGCCGGCATTCCTGGTGGGGGCGGGGCCGTCCATCGACCAGGACATCGAGACCATCCGCAAGTGGCGCGACCACGCCGTCCTCTTCTCGTCCGGTTCGGCGCTGCAGGTGCTGCTGCGCAACGGCATCATCCCCGACTACCATACCGAGCTGGAGAACACCTACAGCGTCTACGAGAAGCTGGCGCACATCCTCGAGGACAACGCCCACCTGTTCCCGGACGGGGTGTTCCGCGGCATCAAGCTGATCGCCTCGGCGACGCTCAATCCCAATTCCATGCCGCTCTTCGACGACATCACGCTGTTCTTCCGCGATTCGTCGTGTTCCACCCTGGCCTTTGCCGGCCGCCACCGGATCCTGAGGGGGGCGGCGCCGACCGTCGCCAACACCTCGCTCACCGCCGCGGTCCACATGGGCTTCCGCGAGATCTACATGTTCGGGTTCGATTGCGGGTGGCGGGACGAGACGGCCCACCACACCAAGGACTCGATCTACTACACGTCGGACACCTTCAAGACCGACAAGATGATCAACGAGTACACGCTGCCCGGCAATTTCGGCGGCACCATGGGCTCCAGCATGATCTTCGACTGGAGCCGCAGCATGCTGGAGGAGGCCTTGGCGGCCTTCTGCCCCACCGCCTTCAACTGCAGTGACGGCGCCCTGATCAACGGCGCGGTGCCCAAGGTCGGCGAGAGCATCGATTTGAGCGCCCGGCCGATCGACCGCGCCGCCGTCCTCAAGCGCATCCACGACGACAATCGCTTCTTCCGCGCCGGGGAATATCTGGCCGACATCGACATGGCGCCGCTGCGGAGCGAGTTCGATCGCTTCCAGGAGCGGATCTTCGCCGTGATCGACGAGGCGAAGGCCGGGGGGTGGGAGTTCGCCCAATTCGCCGACGGCATGTGGTCGGCCCTGCGGGCCATCGAGCTCGGCAAGGATTTCAGCGTGGTCGGCCTCATCCATTACGCGACCCTGGGCTTCCTCAAGCAGGCCTGCGTCTTCCTCAACCGCATTCCCGACGAGGCCAAGCGCCAGGCCGTGACGATGGATTTCTACGACGCCTTCCGCGACCTGCACGCGGTCATGCTCGACGAGGGCCGCCAGCTCATCGACGAGATCGCCGGCATGGTCGCCGGCACCCTCGATCCCGAATGGACGAAGGGCCTGCCGACCGTCCCGGGCACCACCTACTGAGGCCGCGATGACCACCGCGGTGATCGTCCAGGCGCGGATGTCCTCGACCCGGCTTCCCGGCAAGGTGCTGCTGCCCTTGGCCGGGCGCAGCGTGCTGGCGCATGTGCTGACCCGCTGCCAGGCTATTCCGGGCGCCGACGTGGTGGTCTGCGCCACCGTGGGCACGCCCGATTGCGATCCGGTCGCCGCCGAGGCAAGCCGTTGTGGCGCCGAGGTGTTCCGGGGCGACGAGAGCGACGTGCTGGGGCGCTACCTCGCCGCCGCCGACATGGTCAAGGCCGACCGGGTGATGCGGGTGACCAGCGATTGCCCGTGGATCGACCCGGACATCTGCGGCGCGGTGCTGCGCCTGCACGCCGACCGGCGTGTCGACTATGCCTGCAACAACATGCCGCCCAGCTGGCCGCACGGTCTCGACTGCGAGGCCTTCACCACGGCGGCGTTGCGGCAGGCCGACAGGGCGACCAGCGTCGCGCATGACCGCGAGCACGTCACGCCGTACCTGCGCAACCGGCCGGAATTCTCCAAGATGTCCCTGCGCGGGCCGGGGGGGTGGTGGGCCGGGCTGCGCTGGACGCTGGACACGCCGCAGGATTACGATTTCTTCCAGCGCGTCCACGCGTTGCTTCCCGCCGGGCTTCCCGCCGACGCCGCCGTTCCCGGCATGGCAGGGCTCGGGGCCGTGCTTGCCGCGCATCCCGGGCTGGTCGGGATCAACGGTGATGCCAGCCTGCACCATGGCGTCAATTCGGAAGCGCCCTCGGCCCCGTTCGAGGCATACCTGCCCGGGCTGGCCGCCGACCTCGCCACCCTGGCCGGCTGCGGCGAGGCATGACGGCGCTCCACCCGCTTGCTCCCGACTTCACCATCCATCTGATGGAGGGCGGCCCCGAGGTCTCGCCCGCCATCATGGCCCTGGTCGATTCGCTGTGGCGCGAGGCGCAGGCCTCCAATCCCCGCCTGTTCGACGGACAGATCTTTGCCAGGAGCGCCCTGTCGATCGGGCCGTCGGGCTTGGTGCGCCGCCTCAGCGGATGGTTCGTTCCCTATCGGCTCTACCATGCCTGCCGCCGAGACCCCACCGTCGCCGAGGTGGTCGGTCTGCGTGCGGTCGGGGTAAGCGGCCGGTTGCGCGCGCCGGGCGGCTTCATCGTCGGCCGGCGGGCCGCCACCGTGATGGATGCGGGGCGGTGGGAATTGGTGCCGTCGGGGTCGATCGATTCCACGGCGGTGCACGGCGGCATCGTCGCCGCCGATGAGATCCTGGCCAACGAGCTGCGCGAGGAAGTCGGGCTCGGGCGCGACGCCCTGACCGGCCCACCCGCGCCGTTGGCCTATGTCGAGGATGTGGGAACCGGTGTCGACGACGTGGCGTTCGAGCTCGGCACGCGCCTCGAGCTGCCGGCGATCCAGCGGGCGCATGCGCAAGCCGGCAAGGAATACGAGCTGCTGGGGATCACCACCGCCGCGGACTATCTCGCGCTTCCCGAGGATTGCTCGATCGCAACCTCCCGGGCGCTGCTGCGCGGGCTTTAGTAGCCCTTCACCGAGTCCATCAGGATCCCGGTGATGTCCTTCTTCTCGTAGGTCGGCGAGGTGCGGAACACCTGGTAGATGAAATTGGTGGCGGTGCCGGCGGTCAACGCCAGGGAGTTGGTCGCCAGGTCGAAGCGGGCCTTGATCGCCTTGGCCTCGGCCTGCTTGGCGTTCAGCTCCTCTTCCATCACCGTCCGGTATTCCTGGGTCTTGTCCTGCATGACGCTCTCGACCCGACCCTTCATGCGGGCCAGGGCGGTGCTGGTCATCGTCATCTGGTTTTCGATCTTGGCCAGCTTGCGGATCGCCGCATCGATGTCGGCACCGGCGCGCGCCTTGCCCTCGTCGGTGGTCAGGTCGTCATAGCCCCAGGAATGCACCATCCCCAGCCCGGCCCGCTTGAGCGTGCCGGTGTATTGCTGGCCGGTCGAGGTGTCCTCGATGGTGACGGCGTCGCCGTTCATCGACACCAGCTTGACGTTGTCGAGCGACACCTCGCCGTTGGGGCCGCCGATCAGCTTGGTTCCCTTCGAATCGGGAACCATCACGTTGGTCTGCGGCGCATCCAGTTGCAGGGCGTAATCGTTGCCGATGAAGGTGTGGCGGACCTCGGTGGTCTCGCCGCCGGCGGCCACCAGGTCGACCTGCTCGGTCCAACTGCCGCGGTTGTTGGTCGGATTGGCGATCAGGCTGTCCTTGTCGGTCAGCCTCCGGCCGACCCACCAGTTGATGCTGTCGATGGCGAGGTCGAAGGCGTCCTTGCTGTTGGTCCGCAACGCATCCTTGGCGGCGAACAGCTCGGTGCGGATGTCGTTCATCAGCCGCATGCCGTCGTCGAGGCGCGTCTGGTAATCGGCGACCTCGTACGAGGAATCGCTCAGCGAGTTGACTTCCTGTTCGAGCTGGGCGCCCTTGTGGCCGTCGTATTTCGTATTGAGCTCCGCAAGCGCGGTCTCCATACGCTTGGCCATCGCGTACTTGATGCTGAGCCGGCCGCGTTCCAGCGTGCTCTGGAAGACGTTGAACTGGCTGTCGTTGTTGAACCAGTTGTCGGCCATGGCAGTTCTTTGCGTGGCGCGCCCCAGGGGCGCCGGTTTCCCGCTTCTGCGGGCTCAGGGTCCAAGTATAGCGGATTCGGCCGAAATATCAACCATCTCGGGCATTTTCCAGCCGCCGGCCGCTTTAGGATTTGTTCACAAAAGGGATGAGAAGATCGCGATTGGCTCTTTCCATGGGACGAGCCGCATCCGTGCTCCGGATCGGGAACTTCAGAACATGTTCAACGGCAAATCCATCCTCATCACCGGCGGAACGGGGTCGTTCGGGCGCAAGTGCGTCGAAATCCTGAGCAAGCGCTACAAGCCGCGCCGCATCATCGTGTTCTCGCGCGACGAGCTCAAGCAGTTCGAGATGCAGCAGGAGTTCAACGGACGCGAGATGCGGTACTTCCTGGGCGACGTGCGCGACGGCGAGCGCGTGCGCCAAGCCATGCAGGGCGTGGACTTCGTCATCCACGCGGCGGCGCTGAAGCAGGTGCCGGCGGCCGAATACAACCCCATGGAAGCCATCAAGACCAACATCCACGGCGCCGAGAACGTCATCCGCGCCGCGCTTGAGACCGGTGTGGGCAAGGTCATCGCGCTGTCGACGGACAAGGCGGCCAACCCGCTCAACCTCTATGGCGCCACCAAGCTCTGTTCCGACAAGCTGTTCGTGGCGGCCAACAACATCGTCGGCAGCCGCAAGACCATGTTCTCGGTGGTGCGCTACGGCAACGTGGTGGGATCGCGCGGATCGGTGGTGCCCTTCTTCCGCCGGCTGATCGAGGAAGGCGCCGACCACCTGCCCATCACCGACCCGCGCATGACCCGCTTCTGGCTGACGCTGACCGAGGGCATCGATTTCGTGCTGCGCAATTTCCAGCGCATGCAGGGTGGCGAGATCTTCGTGCCCAAGATCCCCTCGGTGCGCATCACCGACCTGGCCGAGGCCATGGCTCCCGGCAAGCCGACCACGGTGATCGGCATCCGTCCCGGCGAGAAGCTGCACGAGGTGATGTGCCCGGCCGACGATTCCCGGCTGACCCTGCAGTTCGACGACCATTTCGTCATCATGCCGAGCATCCGCTTCACCGGCGTCGAGACCGATTTCGCCCACAATGCAGTCGGCGAGCGCGGTGCCCTGGTCGAGCCCGAGTTCGAGTACTGCTCGGGCTCCAACCAGCATTTCCTCACCGTCGAAGAGATCCGGAGCCTGAACCGGTCGCTGGGGCTATGATCCCCTACGGCCGCCAGGACATCTCGCCGGCCGACTGCGACGCCGTCCGCGCCGTCCTCGAATCCGACTGGCTGACCCAGGGGCCGGCCGTCCCGCGCTTCGAAGCGCTGCTGGCCGAGCGTTGCGGCGCCTCGGCCGCCGTGGCGGTCAACAGCGCCACCGCGGCGCTGCATCTCGCCTGCCTGGCGGTGGGCGTCGGGCCGGGGGACGTGGTGTGGACGTCGCCCAATACCTTCGTGGCCTCCGCCAATTGCGCCCGCTATTGCGGTGCTGACGTCGATTTCGTCGATGTGGAGCCCGATACCCGCAACCTTTCGGTGGCGGCGCTCGCCGACAAGCTCGCCCGCGCCAAGACGGCCGGGCGCCTGCCCAAGGCGGTGATCCCCGTCCATTTCGGCGGCCATTCCTGCGACATCGCGGCCATCGGCGAGCTTGCCGCCGCGTATGGGTTCAAGGTGATCGAGGATGCCTCCCATGCGGTGGGTGGCAGCTACCGCGGCCAGCCGGTGGGGAGCTGCCGGTGGTCGGATGTCACCGTGTTCAGCTTCCACCCGGTCAAGATCATCACCACCGGCGAAGGCGGCGCGGCGCTCACCCGCGACGCGGCGCTTGCCAACCGGATGGCCCGGCTGCGCTCGCACGGTATCGTGCGCGACGAGGCCGAGATGGAGGGGCCACCCCATGGCCCGTGGTACTACGAGCAGGTCGAACTGGGGTTCAACTACCGCCTGACCGACATCCAGGCCGCCCTGGGCGCCAGCCAGCTCGGCCGGCTGGACGATTTCCTGGCGGCGCGCCGCCGCATCGTCGCGGCCTATGGCGAGGCGTTGGGCGATCTGTCCGCCATCGCCCTGCCGGTCGAGCGGCCCGAGGTGCGCTCGGGCTGGCATCTCTACCCCATCCAGCTGACCGGCGATCCGTCCCGCCGCCTGCCGCTGTTCCAACGCCTGCGGGAGCGGGGCATCGGGGTGCAGGTCCATTACATCCCGGTCCATCTGCAGCCCGATTACCGCCGGCTCGGCTTCGCGGCCGGGATGTTCCCGGTGGCCGAGGACACCTATGCCCGCACCGTTTCGCTGCCCCTGCATCCCCGCCTGACGGAGGGCGATGTGGCGCGGGTGGTCGAGGTGCTGCGCGAGGCGATTGCGGAACTCTGCTGAGCGGGGCTATGGTCCCGCTCCCGACAGCCATCCCCCCGGAGGTCCCCGCATGGAAAACCGCGAGATGTACGACGAGATCAACGCCCTGGTCGGGGCCGTGGCCAAGGCGCTGGACGTCAGCGAGACCGAGGTGATCACCGCCATCGAGCAGGGCCGCCTGGGCATGGAACTGCAGACCGACGAAGACGGGCGCAACTTCGTCGCCATCGAGTGCGACGGCAAGAGTGCCCGCATCTACCAGGGCGCCATCTACCGGCCGGACGACCAGCCCGAGGATTCCGACGAGGATTGCGGCGGCGGCTGTTCCTGCGGTCATTGACGTTCGAGGGGAGACGGCTGGGCAGGGCCTCGGCCGGAGGGGGAGGGTGAAAGCGTCGGTCGCGGCGGCGACATTCGGAACTATAGCGGTTTCGAGGTCGTGCCATGGTCCGCTTTCTCGCTGTCGCCACCCTGTTGCTCGGCCTCGCCTGGCCGGCGTTCGCCCCGGCCGACTACGCCAAGGGCGTCCGGTTCTATGGTGCCGGGCGCTACGATCTCGCCGCACCCCAGTTCCTTGAATCCGCGCGCGCCGGCGACGCCGAATCCGCCTACATGCTGGGGCGCCTCTATGCCATGGGTGACGGCGTGCCCCAGGATTGGGGCGAGGCCTGGTACTGGCTCGACCGCGCCGCCACGGGCGGCGAGAAGGAGGCTGCGGAGGCACGCGACCAGCTGCAGGCGATCATGACGCGGGAACAGCTCGGCCGGGCCCAGGCCCTGGCGGCGCCGCCCGCACCCCAGCCCGCCCCGTCCGTCGCCGAGGCCGAGCCGGGCCGCACCACGGTCGTCATTCCCCGCGCAGGCGAGCAGGCGCGTCAGGTGGCGGTGGTGCCGCCCGCCCAGCCCCCCGCCCTGACCGCCGCCGGCCGCGCCGTCACGGGCGGGCCGGACCAGGTCCGTGAGGTCCAGCGGCGGCTCAACGTGGCCGGCTACTACCGCGGCCCGGTGGACGGACGCCTGGGTCCGGCGACCCGGCGGGCCATCATCGCCTATCAGCGCGACGCGAAGCTGCCGCCGACCGGCGCGTTGACCGGCGACCTCGTCGCCACCCTGTCCGGAGCCCCCCCGTTTGAGGCGCAGGACATCCAGCAGGCCGAACTGCGTTAGCGGGAAATCTCCGGGCGGCTGGAACCGAGCGGCCGGCCCTTTGTTACGCAGGGGATGTCGGACCGACGGGGTGACGCGGAGCGGGTGGCGATGCCCGGGCGCAATTGCTCGTCGATCGTCGCCGCCGACCGCTTCGGGGTGGTGGTCGACGGCGACGAGTATTATCGCGCCCTCGAACAGGCGTTCAAATCGGCCCGGCACAGCATCTTCATGCTCGGATGGGAATTTGACAGCCGGACCCGGCTGCGCCGGGGACCCGATTCCGGCCCGGATCACGAGATCGGCCGGCTGCTTGATCGGGTGGTGCGCAAGCGGCCCGGCCTGAAGGCCTACGTCCTCATCTGGGATTCCGCCCTGATCTATGCGATGAACCGCGAATTCGCCGGAGTGGCCAAGATGAATTGGTTCACCCATCGCGGATTATGCTTCCGCCTGGACGACAGCCATCCCCTCGGGGCCTCCCAGCACCAGAAGATCGTGGTGATCGACGATTGCCTCGCCTTCGTCGGCGGCATGGACGTCTCCAGTCAGCGCTGGGACACCCGCGCCCACCTCCCCGATGATCCCCGCCGGAGCGATGCCGCCGCTCCCGTCTATCCGCCCTATCATGACGTCGTCGCCGTGATGACCGGGGCGGTTGCCCGCGCCCTCGGCGACATCTGTCGCGAGCGCTGGCACAACGCCAGCGGTTACCGCCCCCAGGCTGCGCCCCATGGCATCCCCCCGGCATGGCCGGACGGCGTCCCCACCCTGTTCTCGCAGGTCGGCGTGGCCATCGCGCGCACCCGGGCGCCCTGGGACGGCCTGAACGAGGTGCGCGAGGTGGAGATGCTCTACGTCGACATGATCGCCGCGGCGCGCCGCTTCATCTTCATCGAGAATCAGTACTTCGCGTCGCGTCGCATCGCCGAGGCGCTGGAAGCGCGCCTGTCCCGGCCGGATTGTCCCGAGATCGTGATCATCAATCCCGGCGAGCCCGTCAATCTGATGGAGCGCTCGACCATGGGGGTGGCCCGCGCGCGCCTCTATCGCCGTCTGGCCGATGCCGACCACTGCGGCCAACTGCGGATCTACTACCCCTCCGTCGAGGGGCGCGACGTGAAGGTCCACTCCAAGGTGATGGTGGTGGACGATTGTATGCTCCGCATCGGCTCGGCCAACCTCAACAACCGCTCCATGGGCCTGGACACCGAATGCGACGTGCTGGTCGAGGCCGGCGGCAAGGCCGGGGTGGACGCGGCGATCCGCTACTTCCGCCATGACCTGCTCGCCGAGCATCTGGGGGTCGAGCCCGCCGAGGTCGCCGCGGCGGAGGAGGCTCTGGACGGCAGCATCCATCGCGCCATCGAGGCGCTGCAGGGCCGGCGGCACACGCTCATCGCGCTCGACGGCGCCGAGCCCAGCCCCATCATCCAGATGATCGCGGACAGCCGGCTGCCCGATCCCGAGGAGCCGGTCGAAACCCTGGTGCTCGTCGACGAAGCCATGCCGGGTCCGGCGCGGCGGCCGTTGCAGATCCGCACCTGGGCCCTGGCGGCGGTGCTGGCGGGCGTCAGTGTGGCCGGCCTGCTGTGGCGCTGGGCCCCCCACGATCTCTGGGCGGCCGCCGCCCCGTGGGTGGAGTGGGCGGCGGCGCTGCGCAGCCTGCCGGAGACCGCCGCCCTCGCCGCCGCGCTGTTCCTCGTCGGCGGCCTCATCCGCCTGCCGGTGGCGGTCATGGTCCTGGCCACCGGCATGGTCCTGGGGACCTGGTTGGGGACCGCCAGTTCCCTCGCCGGCGCGCTCGCCAGCGCCGCCCTGATCTACCAGATGGGCCGCACCCTGGGGCGGGCCCGGGTGCGGCGCCTCGCCGGATGGAAGGTCAACCGGGTCCATCGCGCCCTGGCCCGCCACGGCGTGCTGGCCATCGTGCTGCTGCGGCTGATGCCGGTCGCCGCCTTTTCGGTCATCAACCTCATCGCCGGCGCGTCGGGGGTGGCGTTGCGCGATTTCGCCCTGGGGACCGTGCTGGGCATGGCGCCGGGGATTTTCGCCATGAGCGTGGTGGGCGACAGGCTGGCTGCGGTGCTACGCAATCCCTCGCCGGTCAACATTGCCTTGCTGGGGGCGGCGGCCGCCTTGGTCATCATCGCCACCTTCAGCCTGGTTGACCGCCTGCGCCGGGCCGGACCGCTCGGGCGCAGGACGCCGCGCTGAAACTGCTCGAGGCCGCCCCTTGTACGACGATCCGATCCTGCGCCCCAGCACGCTGCCCGCCACGCTGGACCTCGCGCTTGCCAGCTACAACATCCACCGGTGCTTCGGCACCGACGGGCGCTATCTCCCGGAACGCACCGCCGAGGTGATCGAGGCGCTCGACGCCGACATCATCGGCCTGCAGGAGGTCGACATGCGGCTGCTGGTGGACGGCCGGGCCCAGCTCGATTTCCTGGCGGAATCCCTCGACATGGCGGCGGTCCCCGGACCCAACGTCAAGGGACGCCGGGGCAAGTTCGGCAACGCTTTGCTCAGCCGCTGGCCGGTGCGCTCGGTGCGCCGGGTCGACCTGACCGTCCGCCATTACGAGCCGCGCGGCGCCCTCGACTGCAGGATCGACATCGCCGGCACCCGCACCCGGGTGGTGGTGACCCACCTCGGTCTCAATGCCGCCGAGCGCGATATCCAGATCAACCGCCTGATGGCCGCCCTGGAGGAGGACGAGGACCACCTGCCCACCGTGGTCATGGGCGATTTCAACGAATGGAAGCCGACGCGCGGCGCCCTGCGCCATGTCGACCGGCGGTTCGGGCGCTCGCTCATGCACCGGACCTTTCCCTCCCGCCTGCCGCTTCTGCCGTTGGACCGCATCTGGGTGTGGCCGGCCGAGGGAATGAAGCACCTGGCGGCCTATGCCACGCCGCTGTCGCGCATCACCTCCGACCATCTTCCGTTGCGCGCCCGGGTTTCCTGGAATGTCGGGGGACACCCGTCCGCGCCCGGCCCCGATTTCTCTATCACCAACGTGTGAGCTCCATGCGCAGACGGGCGGGCAGCCCGACCCTGGACGATGCAATGATTGAATCTGTCTTTCTGATAATTAAATGACCCGGCGTGGGGCGATCATGGGGTAGTACTTCTCTCCTCACGGGTCGCAACTCGCTGAATGAGGCCCCAGGTCGCCACTATAGTGGTAATCACATGGTCGTAATCGACTAAATTATCATAGATGCACGAGACGTTTAGCGATAGACCAGAGCTCGCGGCACAAGCCGTTAATGAGGCACCCATCATGGTAGTACTTATCGCCGACGACCATGCCCTGTTCCGGTACGGGATCTCCCTGGCGCTGGAAAGTCTGTACGGCAAGGACGTCACCATCCTTCAGGCGAGCAACGCCGAGGAAACCCGGCGTCTCGCCCATGAGACGCAGGGGCTCGACCTCATCCTGCTCGACCTCATGATGCCGGGTCTGAACGGCATCGCCGATCTCAAGAAGTTCATCGAGACCCTGCCGCCGGTGCCGGTGGTCATCGTCTCGGGGTCGCGCCAGCGCTCGACCATCCGCTCCGCCATCGAGGCCGGGGCGCGCGGCTACGTCCTCAAGTCGTCCAACGGCGAGATCCTCAAGCATGTCCTGCCGCTGGTGCTTTCGGGCGAGCTCTACGTCCCCGGCGAAATGGTCTCCACCGAGGAGGCCGGTGTCGAGGTCGAGGGGGCTTCGCCCCTGGACGAGGGCGGCGACTTCAATCCCGATTTCAAGTCCTTGACCCCCCGTGAGACCCAGGTGCTCAAGCTGTTGACCCTCGGGTATTCCAACAAGGAGATCGCCCGCTCGCTGGGCATGCTGGAAGGCACCGTCAAGGTGCACGTGAAGTCGATCATGAAGAAGCTGGGGGTAAACAACCGCACCCAGGCCGCCATCGCCGCCAACCGCAGCTTCGCTCGTCAGCCCGCCAACCAGATGTAGCGCCGGTTTCTGGCGCGTCCGGAAAAGTGGATTTCCTTCACGCCCCAATCGGCGCATTCTCCGCTGCATACGGCAGACGGGGGGATCGCCGATGGACGATACGCTGAAGCTCAAGGTCTCGGGGCCCGTGGCAACGGTGACGTTGTCTCGCCCCGAGGCGCACAATGCGCTGGACGAATGCCTGGCCGGCAACCTGGCGCAGGCCTTCCAGAAACTCTCGGTCGCCGATGCAGTCCGGGTGGTCCTGCTCGAATCGGCGGGGGAAAGCTTCTGTGCTGGGGCCGACCTCGGCTGGATGCGCCGCCTCGCCGCCCTCGACGGTGCCGACGCCCAGCGTGAGGCCATGATGCTGGCGGTGGTGCTGGACGCCATCGACCGGTGCGCCAAGCCGGTGATCGCGGTGGCCCAAGGCGCCGCCCTCGGCCTCGGCGCCGGGATGGTCGCCGCCGCCGACATGGCGATCGCCGCCGACGGCGCCAGCTTCGCGCTGACCGAGGTGCGCATGGGCCTCGTTCCCTCGCTGTCCACTCCCTATCTCGTTGCCGCCATGGGCGCGCGGGCCTGCCGGCGCTACCTGCTGACCGGCGAACGGTTCGACGCGCGCGAGGCGGTGCGGCTGGGCCTGCTCCACGGGGTGTTCCCCGCCGACAAGCTGGCGGCGGCCCGCGACCATCTGGTGGACGCGTGCCTCAAGGGCGCGCCGAAGGCCCAGGCCGACGCCAAGGACATGGTCCGCCTGGTCGCCGACACCCCGGCAGGCCCCGACCTGATGCGCTTGGCCGCCGCCCGGCTGGCGTCCGCGGCCGCCGCGCCCGAGGCCGGCGAGGGGGTGGCGGCGGCGCTGGAAAAGCGCAAGCCGGCCTGGTAGCCCCCGCGCCGGACGGGCGAACGCATCGGTGCCGTGCCGTCGGCCCGGCTTGACCGGGAACGGGCGGGCTGCTTCCCTGTGGTCCCGCCATCCGCCGAGAGGTGCGCCATGCTCGCCGAATGCCTGACCGGTATCCGCGTCCTCGACCTGACCCAATACATTCCCGGGCCGCTCGCGACCCTGTGGCTGTCCGACCTGGGCGCCGAGGTGGTCAAGGTCGAGCCGCCGGCCGGCGACCCCATGCGCACCATGGGCCCCTGCGACGCCGACGGCACCACCCCCTTCTACAAGCTGGCGAACCGCAACAAGCGGGTGGTCACCCTCGACCTGAAGGCGGAGGAGGGCCGGCGCCTGATCGGACAGATGCTCGAGCGGGCGGACGTGCTGCTCGAGGCCTACCGCCCGGGCGTGCTGGCCCGCCTGGGGTTCGACCGGAACCGCCTGGCCGAGCTCAATCCTCGTCTGATCCATTGCTCGTTGTCCGGCTACGGCCAGACCGGCCCGCATGCGGCGGTGGCCGGCCACGACCTCACCTACGTCGCCCTCACCGGGGGCCTGTGGGCGAGCGGGACCGCCGAGCGGCCCGTGATGACCTTCCCGCCGCTGGCCGACCACGCGGGGGCGGCGCAGGCGGTGGTGGCGATCCTGGCGGCCCTGGTGCGGCGCGGCACCTCCGGCAAGGGAGCCCACCTCGACATCAGCCTGTCCGAGGCGGCGCTGTCCTGGATGGGCGGCATCCTCACCATGGCGCATCGCTGGGGAAACCCCGCGCGCGAAGGCGACATCATCACCGGGGGCGCCGCCTGCTACCGGATCTACCGGACCAGGGACGGACGCTTCGTCGCCCTGGCGGCGCTCGAAGAGAAATTCTGGAGGAAGTTCTGCGAGACGGTGGGCCGCCTGGAATGGATCCATCGCCACACGGATCCCATGCCGCAGGCTTCCCTGATCGCCGAGCTGGAGGCTTTGTTCGCCGGCCGTGACCGCGACGAATGGGTGAAATTGCTCGCCCCCGCCGATTGCTGCTTCGAGCCGGTGCTGGAACCCGCCGAGGTCGCCGGCCATCCGCAATGGCGTCACCGGGATCTCATCCAGGCCGATGACGGTCTGGTCGAGGTGCTGCTGCCGGTCTTGCTCGACGGTGCCCGGGCGATGAAGCGCCGGCCCTTCCGCGACGCCAGCCCCATCGAGGTCGTGACCTCATGGCGCTGAGCCTGCCCGCCCACGGCGGCAACCTGGCGGCGGCGGCGGCGCGCTGGGGCAGCCCGCCGGATGGGTGGATCGATCTCTCGACCGGGGTCAATCCCTGGCCCTATCCGGTCGGTTCCATATCCGGAGAGGTTTGGGCCCGGTTGCCGTCCCAGGGCGATGACCGCGCCCTGCGCCATGCCGCCGCCCGCGCCTACGGAGTTCCGGGGCCGGACTGGGTTCTGCCGGCGCCGGGCAGCTCGCCGCTCATCCGCTGGCTGGCCCAGATGACGCCGCGCTGCCGGGTGGCGGTGCTGGGGCCGACCTATTCCGAGCATGCCGAGGCCTGGACGGCCGCCGGCCACGACACCCGCGTGGTTGCCGACCTCGAAGGAGCCGCCGGCGCCGACGTGGTGGTGGTGGTCAACCCCAACAATCCCGACGGCCGGCGCATCGTCCCCGAGCGGCTGGTCGGCCTGGGGGGGCTGGTGGTGGTCGACGAAGCCTTCGGCGAGGTTGCCCCCGAGCTGACCGTGGCGCGCTATCTGCGTCCCGGCATGGTGGTGCTGCGGTCATTCGGCAAGTTCTACGGCCTGGCCGGCCTGCGGCTGGGGTTCGCCCTGGCCCCTCCCGACATGGTGGCCCGGCTGGAGCAGGCCCTCGGCCCTTGGGCGGTGTCCGGTCCGGCGCTGGTTGTGGGGGCGCGTGCCCTTGCCGACGGGGCCTGGGCCGACGCCACCCGCGCCCACCTCGCCAGCATGGCCCAACGGCTGGACGCGGTGCTGGCCCAGGCGGGGATGGAGGCGGCCGGCGGCACCGCGCTGTTCCGGTTCGTCTCCGACGCGCGGGCGCCCGAGCTCTACGAGCGCCTCGGCCGGTCCGGCATCCTGGTGCGCGCCTTCGCCGACCGGCCGCGCGTGCTGCGCATCGGCCTGCCGTCGAGCGAGGGCGACCTGCAGAGGCTCGCCGCCGCGCTGCGCTGACTAGCGCCCCAGGGTGTCGGCCAGCACGGCGCGCAGGCGCAAGGGATCCAGCGGCTTGACCAGCACGTGGATGGTGCCGCTGGCGTCGCCGATATCCGCGGGTGTCTCGGTGTCGCCGGTGAACAGGAAGGCGGGGATGGCCCCGCCCATGTGGTCGCGAATGTCGCGGATGACCGCCAGCCCGGACTGGGAACGCAGGTGCAGGTCGGCGAGGATGAGGTCGGGACGGCGTCCCTTGGTGTCGAGCGCGGCCATCGCCTCCTCGGCGGTATCCGCGATGACCGGATGGCACCCCCATTCCTCCAGCAGCAGCGAAAGCCCCTCCTGGATGTCGCGGTCGTCGTCGACGACCACGACGGTGGCGCCGGCCACCTCGGGCACTTCCTCCTCCTGGGCCGCCTCGGCGAAGGGCAGCCAGTCGGATTCCGCCTTCGGGACCTCCACCGAGAAGGCGGAGCCCCGGCCTTCGCGCGAGCGCACGTCGAGCGCGTGGCCGAGCAGCCGCGCCAGACGCTGCACGATGGCCAGCCCCAGGCCGATGCCGGTGTCCCGGCCCACCGGGGCCGGGGCCGCGCCCTGACGGAATTCGCGGAAGATATCGAGGCGCTGGTTCTCGGGGATGCCGGGGCCGGTGTCCAGCACCTCGATGCAGGCGATCCGCCCGCGATGCCGCACGCCCATCAGAACGCGTCCGCTACGGGTGTAGCGGATGGCATTGGACAGGAAGTTGCCGAGGATGCGCGCCAGCAGGCGGGGATCGGTGTGCACGGCCACGCTCGACGGCACCACCCGCAAGTCGAGGCCGGCGGCCTCGGCCTGCGGCCGGTAGTTCATTTCCAGCTGTTCGAAGATGTCGGTGATCATGAAGTCGTGGGTCTCGCACTTCATCACCCCGGCATCGAGCTTGGACATGTCGAGGAGGGAATCGAACATCTCCTCCATGCCGCGCAGCGACGTCTTCAGAGAGGAAACGATGGTGCGGCCCTGGGGGCTGGCCACGTGGTTGTCCAGCGCCGAGGCGAACAGCGCCATGGCCTGCAGGGGCTGGCGCAAGTCGTGGCTGGCGGCGGCCAGGAACCGCATGCGGGCGCGGATGTTGCGTTCGGCCTCTTCGTTGGCCTCCTGCAGCTCGCGCTCCTTGCGCTTCTGTTCGGTGAGATCCTGGAAGATCAGCACGTAGCGAGTCTCGCCGCGCACCGAATAGGTCTTGGCCGAAGCCAGCACCCACAGGCGCACCCCGTCCAGGCGCTTGGCCTCCAGTTCGATGCGATGCGCGGCGCCGGTGGACTGTAATTCCTCGTGCAGGCGATTGGATTGCTGGCTGTTGCCGGCGCAGAATTCCTCCAGGCGGCGGCCGGGGAGGGCGCCGGGCGGTGCCGCCAGCGCCTCGTGGGCGATATCGTTGGCGCGGGCGATGGTGCCGTCGATCCGCACCGTCAGCATGGGAAGCGGGATGGCCGCCATGACGGCGCGCAGGCGTTCCTCGCTTTCGGCCAGCGCGGTCAACGCCTCCTGCTGCCCGGTCAAATCGGCGAGACTGCCGATGAAGCCGGTCAGGCGACCCGAGGCATCCAAGATCGGTCGGATGTCGACCCGCATGGGAAAGGCTTCGCCGGTCCGCCGGTAATTGGTCAGTTCCGCGGTCACCGGCTGCGCCGCCGCCACGGCGGCGCGCATGCGTTCGACCTCGGTGGTCTCGCTCTCGGGCCCCTGCAGGAGCCGCATGTTGCGCCCGATGATGTCGGCGGGCGCATAGCCGGTGATGCGGCTGAATTCCTCGTTGACGTAGACGACCGGATTGTCCGGGCGCGACGGGTCGGTCAGGACGATGGCGACCGGGGCCGCGTCGAGCGCGCTCCGGTACATCGCCGGGGATTCGCCTGACGAGGGCGCGGGGGGCTGTCCGGGGGGTGTCGGCGTCGCCATCATTCCGCTCGCTTTCGACCGCCACCAGAATACCGGAGCGGCGATTTCAGTGTTTGACGAAATGGGGGTGCGCCGCAACCTCCCGCCGGGCATGGGCGCGCTCAATACTATCCTCCGCGGCCGATGCGCGAATGGATAACTCAGACGGATTAAAATGGGGCATCGGTAATACCCCTGGAATGGGGTCTTTTATTTGCCCTGGCCTGACTATAGATTTCGTCCGTATTCTAGTGCCTGCATCATATATCAGAAGTCTGTGTTTGGGTCCGCCCGATCTTGTCTTCTGAAACGGCCAGGAGGGGCGAAATGCCGAGGAACAAACAGCCGACCAGGAAGGAAACGCCGCCCCCTGCACATTTCGTGGTGGTGGATGACGGAACGGACATCCGGGTGCCTGTCCTTGTTGAACTTCTGGACGACCTGGACCTGAACGACTTTCTTCTCGACCCGGCGTGCCGCCGGCGCCTGAACGAGGTGATCGAGACGTTTTCGGACGATGAGTTCGATAACTTCGAGCGTCTCTACACAAGCCGCTTCACAATCAACTGAGAGAAGGGCGCGCCATGATCGACGCGACCGCGAGCGAGGTCACATCGCCCCACCCCGTCCCGGTGGCCCTGGCCGTCGAGGACACCCACATGGTCAGCGAGATCGTTGGCCGGTTCGAGCCGGCGGAACGCCAGGACGTCCGCATCCTCGACGATCCCCGCGCCCTGGTCGAGCACCCGGACGAGGCGCCGGCCGAGGTCACCATCGTCTCCTATCCGGTGATGAAGCAGCTGGCCAAATATCACCTGGACGAGATCTCGGAATTCTGCCGGGCGCACAAGGTGGTGCTGCTGATCCGCAGCCCCGAATTCCTCGACTCGATCGGATTCCTGGAATTCGTCGACGGCGTCATCTTCGCCGACGCCACCATCGAACGGGTGCGCGACATCCTGCAGCTGTCGAAGGCGGGCTATTCGATCCTGCCGTCGGCGGCGGTCATGGACATCGTGACCGACCGCCTCCGCTGCGACACGCTGCAGAAGCTGTCCTTCATCGAATTGTCCATCCTCGACCAGGTCCGCCTGGCCAAGACCAATCGGGCCATCGCCCGCTCGCTGGGGCTGACCGAGGCCAACGTCAAGACCAAGGTGCGCGCCATCTTGAAGGCGCTCAAGTTCCAGAACCGCACCGAGGCGGCGGTGTTCGCCGCCCGTCAGAACGAGCTGATCCGCCAGTCCATCGCCCGGCGCAGCCGCGAACGGGGCGGCGGCGAGGCGGCGGAGCGGGGGCCCGCCCAGCACTGATACAGCCTGCTGCCGGGGCACGCCGCCCCGGCCGCAGCCTCACATTCCACTGGGATTGAATTCGACGTTGGACGCCGGCACCGGCGCCGCCGCGCCGACGCCGCGACGGGGCGTGGCCATGGGCACGTTGTCGGCCGACAGGCCGTTGTTCAGGGCCCAGATGGCGGCCTGGGTGCGGTTGGCCGCGTTGATCTTCTTCAGCACGCCCTTGAGGTGCACCTTCACCGTGGCTTCGGTGATGTTGAGCTTCTTGGCGATCACCTTGTTGGGGTGGCCGTTGAGCAGGCAGCGCAGGATCTGGATCTCGCGCTCGGACAGGCCCTCGAGGTCGGGGGACGCCGCCGCCGGCCGCTGGGTGTCGACCTGACCGGAAATCAGCATCGCCGCCAGGCGGGTCGGGAACACCTTCTCGCCGAGCAGCACCAGCTTGAGCGACTGCTTGAGCGCATCGGGAGAGATGTTCTTGAGCAGGTAGGCGTCGGCGCCCGCCTCGAAGCAGCGTGCCAGGTTGTGAATGTTGCGGGTGCTTGCCGCCAGGACCACCAGCTTGAGATCCGCGAACTTCTCGCGCATCTGCTGGAGAACGGAGATGTCGTCCGTGCCGGCGTCGAACTCGACCAGCGCGATCTTCGGCTTCATCCCCGTTTCAAGCTTCTGCATGCCCTCGGCCATGCTGTCGGCTTCCTCGGTGATGGCGAAAGCCGACCCGTCGAGCAATTTCTTCAGCCCTTCCCGGAACAGCTTATTGGCATCGATCAGAAGCATTTCCACGTTCTGCATGTGTAGTCCCCGTACGTTGGAAGGGGCAGCTTCGATTCATCCTGCGAGCGCGCCGTATTGGCGGCGTCACTCCCGCAAATCTCTCTTCTGTCGCTGGTTTTATCCGAGGGAGCGCGCCAATCCCACCTTCTGTAGGAGGTAGCGGCGCGTTCATAATCGGTAGCGTTTCATCCGTTCGCGCGCCGGTGCTACCAACTCGGTGTATCAGGGGAAGTACCGACGCCACGGCGCCGCTCCGGCCAAAGGCGCGGAAACGCTGGCGTGCGCCGCCGAAGCGGCCGCTCTTGCTCGATACGGAAAGGGGAGTGGGGCGAGTGATCGGATTCGAACCGACGACATCCAGGACCACAACCTGGCGCTCTAACCAACTGAGCTACACCCGCCACCGGGAGGCGGAATGTGTAACCAAGTTGGCCCCCGGCCGTCAAGCGCTTCCTTTACGCCTTCCGTAAGCGGGGCGCGGCGCTCCCACCCGTGCGAATAGCCCCGTCCCGCACCAACGGTGCGAGGGGCGCCACCCGGGGCGGGTGAAGCGCTAAGCCCTTGCCTGCGCTATGGTTTTCCCACAACCCAAAAATGCGGCGGCGTACCGCCGGCGGGAGAGGCAGGCATGTCCAGGGAACATCCGATCATCGCCGTCACCGGCGCGTCCGGGGCCAACCGTGGTTTCGTGCGCGGGGTCTTCGACGCCATCTGCCGTCGCGAGACGATCATCCCGGCCTTCGTCGACGGCGCCAGCTTCCATCGCTTCTCGCGCCGCGAAATGAGCGCCCGGACCAAGAAGGAGCATGCCGCCGGCAACGTCCATTTCAGCCATTTCGGCCCGGACGCCAACCTGCTGGAGGAGCAGGCCAAACTCTACGAGAGCTACGGCGCCGGCGGCACCGGGCGGGTGCGCCACTACCTGCACACCGCCGACGACGCCAAGGCCTATGGCCATCCCGAGCTCAAGGCCGGCGAGTTCACGCCGTGGACCGACCTGCCGGCGGGGACCGACTGCCTGATCTACGAGGGGCTGCACGGCGTGGCCAAGGCCGGCGGGGTCAGCCTCGCCCCCCATGTCGACCTCAAGATCGGCGTGGTGCCGATCATCAACCTCGAATGGATCCAGAAGCTGCACCGCGACACCAAGGTCCGCGGCTATTCCGAGGAGGCGGTGATGGCCACCATCCTCAACCGCATGCACGACTACGTCCATTACATCCTGCCGCAGTTCAAGATCAGCGACATCAACTTCCAGCACGTCGCGGTGGTCGACACCTCGGACCCGGTGATCGCCCGCGACGTCCCGGTGCTGGGCGAGCGCATGGTGGTCATCCGCTTCCGCAAGCCCGAGCAGTTCGGCGTGGATTTCCCCTGGCTGATGGCCAATCTGCAGGGCTCGTGGATGAGCCGGCGCAACACTTTGGTGGTGCCCGGCAACCTCACCGAACTGGCCATGGAGATGGTGTTGACGCCCATCATGCGCCGGCTGCTGGAGGATAGCGGCCGGCGCGCCGCCTGATTGATTCAGCGCAAAAGTGAAATTGATTCAGATCAAATGACCAATGTTAAAGAAGGGGGGCACGGGGCCGCGCAGGATGGCCGCTAATTGGATCCCAGCCAATTGGAGCCCCCCATGGCCTCGACCGTTTCCACCCATTCCATGCGCGACGAAGTCGTCGCCGCGATCCTCGGCATCGGCTTCCTGTGCATCGGCACCGTCGCCCTGATCGGCGCCGGCGGCCTCATGCTGTGGATCGCCGGCGTCCACTGAGACGGCCCTGCTTGACCTGAGCCGGCCTGGAATGCCGCCCGGCCTCAGTCGCGGGCGGCCGCCCAGGTGGTAAGCCGCGCCACGGCGGCGTCGATGGCCGCGTCCGTCTTGGCGAAGCAGAAGCGCGCGTAGGTGCCGGCTCCGGCGCCGTCGTAGAAGGCGCTGACCGGAATGGCGGCGACGCCCGCCGCCTCGGTGAGGTGGCGGCAGAAGGCCGCGTCGTCGCCCGCGAACCCCAGGGGCCGGATGTCGGCGCTCAGGAAGTAGCTGCCCGCCGTCGGCAGCACCGCGAAGCCCGCCTGGCGCAGGCCGTCGGCCAGGCGGTCGCGCCGGCCGGCCAGCACGCCGGCCAGGCCTTCCACATAATCCCGCGCGTGGTCCAGTCCCCATGCCACCGCCGCCTGCAAGGCCGGCGGCGTGGTGAACGTCAGGTACTGGTGGGCCTTGGCCACCGGCGCCAGCAGCCCGGGCGCGGCCACCACCCAGCCGACCTTCCAGCCGGTCAGCGAAAAGATCTTGCCGGCCGATCCCACCTTGAGGCAGCGCTCCCGCATGCCGGGCAGCGTCATCAGCGGCACGTGCCGCAATCCGTCATAGACCAGGTGCTCGTAGACCTCGTCGCAGATGGCCAGCGCGTCATGGCGTTCGAGCAGGCCGGCGAGGACACCGAGTTCGTCCATGTCCCAGACCTTGCCGCACGGGTTGGTGGGGCTGTTCAGCAGCACGAGCTTGGTGCGGGGCGAGAACGCCGCCTCCAACTCGGCGTGCGGCAGTGCCCATTCGGGCGGCACCAGGCGCACCAGCTTGGGCACCCCGCCGGCCCGCCGGATGATCGGCAGGTAGCTGTCGTAGAGCGGTTCGATCAGCACCACCTCGTCGCCGGGCTCGATGAGGCCGAACAGGCAGGCGGCCAGCGCTTCGGTGGCGCCCGAGGTCACCATCACCTCGGCCGGGTCGACGGCGAGCCCGTAATGGCGCGCCTCGTGGGCGGCCACCGCCTCGCGCAGGGCGGGCAGCCCCATCATGGACGGATATTGGTGCGGCCCCGCGGTGCAGGCGCGCGCGGCGGCGGCCACCACCGCCTCGGGCTCCAGGCCCTCGGGGAAACCCTGGCCCAGGTTGATGGCCCCGTGCAGCGCGGCCAGCCGCGACATCGTCTCGAAGATGGTGGTGCCGCAGGCGGCAAACGTTCGGTTCGGCGGCTTCACGGTGACCTTCCGGGTGGCGACGACTGTCTGTCTAGCATGTCCGAAAGCGGTGGGCGAGGGGGCGCCGGACCGGGCAGGCGGGATATGCCCAAGGAATGGGCGCGTTTGCCTCAAAAAGCGGCAGAATAATCAGGATTTCCGCCGATGTTCGCGGATTCTTCCCGGTGTCCATTTGGCACGAGGCGTGCTAAATGGGAGGCCGCGAATGATGCTGGTTCCACGCTTACCGAAAGACGCGGGTCATGAAGAAGATCGAAGCGATCATCAAGCCCTTCAAGCTGGACGAGGTGAAGGAAGCCCTGCATGAGGTCGGCCTTCAGGGGCTGACCGTGACCGAGGCCAAGGGCTTCGGCCGTCAGAAGGGGCACACCGAGCTTTACCGCGGCGCCGAGTACGTCGTGGACTTCCTGCCCAAGGTCAAGATCGAGCTGGTGATCGAGGATGCGCTGGTCGAGCGGGCCGTGGAGGCCATCCAGCAGGCCGCCCATACCGGCCGCATCGGCGACGGCAAGATCTTCATCACCAACGTCGAAGAAGCCATCCGTATCCGCACCGGTGAGAGGGGCAGCGACGCCATCTGACCGGGGCGACCCGACCAAGTTTCTCTCCTGCAACCGTTTAACTTTCCAGGAATGTGACCATGTCCGACGACGTCAAGAAGGTCCTCGAACTGATCAAGGAGCACGACGTTAAGTACGTCGACTTCCGCTTCACCGATCCCAAGGGCAAGTGGCAGCACACCGCCCAGCATGTCTGCACCGTCGATGAAGATCTGCTCACCGAGGGCATCATGTTCGACGGCTCGTCCATTGCCGGCTGGAAGAGCATCGACCAGTCCGACATGGTGCTGAAGCCCGATTGCAAGACCGCGGTGGTCGATCCCTTCGCGGCCCAGACCCAGATGGTCATCTTCTGCGACATCGTCGAGCCCGCCACCGGCCAGCTCTACGACCGCGACCCCCGTGCCATCGCCAAGCGCGCCGAGCGCTATGTCGTCGAGTCGGGCGTTGGCGACACCGCCTTCTTCGGCCCCGAGGCCGAGTTCTTCGTGTTCGACGACGTCAAGTTCAAGACCGGCATGAACGTCGGCTACTACGAGCTGAACTCCGAGGACGGCGCCGAGTCGTCGGGCAAGGACTTCTCCGAGGGCAACCTGGGCCACCGCCCGGGCGTCAAGGGCGGCTACTTCCCGGTCCCGCCGGTGGACAGCGCCGTCGACATGCGCGCCGAGATGCTGACCATCATGGCCGAGATGGGTCTGCCCATCGAGAAGCACCACCACGAGGTCGCCTCGTCGCAGCATGAGCTGGGCTGCAAGTTCGGCACCATGGTGCAGGCCGCCGACTGGATGCAGATCTACAAGTACGTCGTCCACAACGTGGCGGCGTCCTACGGCAAGTCCGCCACCTTCATGCCGAAGCCGATCTACGGCGACAACGGCTCGGGCATGCACGTGCACCAGTCGATCTGGAAGTCGGGCAAGCCGCTGTTCGCCGGTTCGGGCTACGCCGACCTGTCGGACACCGCGCTGTACTACATCGGCGGCATCATCAAGCATGCCAAGGCGCTCAACGCCTTCACCAACCCGCTGACCAACAGCTACAAGCGCCTGATCCCCGGCTTCGAGGCTCCGGTGCTGCTGGCCTACTCGGCCCGCAACCGCTCGGCCTCCTGCCGCATCCCGTACGCGACCAGCCCGAAGGCCAAGCGCGTCGAGATCCGCTTCCCCGATCCGGGCGCGAACCCCTACCTCGCCTTCGCCGCCATGCTGATGGCCGGTCTTGACGGTATCGCCAACAAGATCCACCCCGGCGATCCCATGGACAAGAACCTGTACGATCTGCCCCCCGAGGAGCTCAAGCAGGTCCCGACCGTGTGCGGCAGCCTGCGCGAGGCCCTCGAGTCGCTGCGTGCCGACAACGACTTCCTGTGCAAGGGCGATGTGTTCTCGAAGGAATTCATCGAGGCCTACATCGATCTCAAGTACGAAGAGGTCTACAAGTTCGAGCACACCCCGCATCCGGTCGAGTTCTCCATGTACTACTCGGTCTGATTCGGGCCTGTCCGATCACAAGAACCCCCGCCGGGAAACCGGCGGGGGTTTTTTGTTGCCCGGATGGCCGGATTGGCGGCGAGAGCCTGGGGAGGGATGAGGCGGGGCGTGTCGAGCGGTCGCGGAGATGCCCCCCGCTCCAGCGATGCCTCGGCCTCCCGGTCGGCTGCGGGGAGGGGGGCGACAGGAGGGCAGTGCCTGAGTGGCGCTACTGGAGGCCGTCTGTCTCGACGAAGCCCTTGCGCAGCCGGGCCTTGCTCCCCTCGACCTCCTCGGGCACCGCATTGCCCGGGCGGCTGACCACGAAGCGGTGGATGGCGCCGGATTGGTCGAAGGTGACGTCGTCGAGCTGTCCCACGGTCACCGCGCCGGACCGCACGCCAATCTTGCGAAGAGCAACCGCGCTGGTCCGTCCTTCGCCTAGGCGGAAGGCCGGCGCCTGCGTCATCAGACGGTCGGCCCGGTCGGGCGACAGCGGCAGCAGGATGGCCGGATGCCCGACCTGGTCCGCCACCACGCCCCACGGCAGCAGGACCTGCTTGCCGGACAGCCCGCGCCCCTGCGATTCCATCACTGCCCCGAGGGCGCAGCCTCCGGAGAGCACGACGTCACTGACGCTGCCCAGACGATCGCCGGGCAGGGCGTGGACGCTCATGCCGACCATGCGGCTGAGCGGCCAGGTGCCGGAGGGCGGGGTGACCTGCTCCTCGATCTCCGCAACCGGAGCCTCGACCTTGGGCGTGTCCAGGTTCTTCAGCAGCAATTCCTTGATCCAGCCGGTGGGCACGAGACGGCGGTCGCGCTGGAATTCCATGATGGCCCGGCGGGTGTCGCGGTCCAGGTGACCGTCGGTGCGGGGGACGTCGTATCCGGCCTCGCGTAGCCGGGTCTGCACCATGCGCACGGTGTCGGGGTCGTTCTGCTCGGCGACCGGCGGCACGAACAGCTCGTCCACCTCCAGCACCGCGGCGGTCACCGCCGGCTTGACCGGAGCGATCCGGGGCATGCGGCTGGCCGGGTCGGGGACGAGGGCGGCCCATTCGGCGGGGACGTTGGCCTGGGGGGCGCAGGCGGTCACCGCCTCGCGCACCTGCGTCGGCTCGGCCGGCACCTGGGCCTGGCCCGGCGCGGCGGGGTCTTCGCCGCCGGCAATGATCATTACCGCCACCAACAATCCCACCAGCGCGAACATGATCACTCCCCTGCCTGCCGTCGCCGCAGTTTTGCCAGGATCGGCACACCTTGTCGATGCCTTCCGCCTCCGGCGAATGAGGCGCGCCGCCGCAAGATGAGCGACGGGACCCAATGAACACTGGCATTGCCGGGCGGCCATCCCGACATCTGCAGGGGCGGTGGCGGCAAAGGAGTTCATGGTGATGACCCTCAAGGAACTGCTTGTCCGCCGTCATGGCTATCGGCAGGGCGATTTCGGTTCGGCGGGCTTTGTCCGCGTCGACTTCGAAGAGGGCACCATCAGCCCCGTCTCACTGCAGGACATTTTCACCCCGAGGCGCAGCCCGGCCCGCGTCGTGCGCTTGGCCGCGCTGTTCCGCCCGGGCCAGGAGGTGACCGTCAAGGGGGTGGGCCGGATCCCCGCCCGCCGGTTCAAGGTGATCGAAGTGGGCCAAGACGGCCTGACGGTCGAGACGCCCGAGCATCAGGCGGCCTTCCTCGGCTGGCCTTCCCTGCGCCACGGATTGAGCCGCCCCGAGTTGATCGTCCTGGCGGACACCGAGGCCGCCGATGCCTCTGTCAGACCCCGGCCGTCGGCGCCGCAGCGCCCCGCCGGCCCGGTCTGAACTCCCGCCGCGCGCGCCCTCAAAATCCCTTTGCAGCCTCCGACGGTTGGCGCTATAAGGAGCGCCTCGCAGGCGACCGGAGTGTAGCTCAGCCTGGTAGAGCACTGTCTTCGGGAGGCAGGGGCCGGAGGTTCGAATCCTCTCACTCCGACCAGTAGAAACCCCGGCAGGTCGTGTCATCGACCGGCCGGGGTTTTTCTTTGGCGGGAAATCACCTTGCAGTTGGATTGCGCCCCGAATTGCGGTTATTGCCGGGTTGGGGACTGGCGGTTATCGCAAGATCCTGCTTTCATCGGCTATTCTCTTGGGCGGGCCTGGAAAGCATGGTGAGTGGTTGGCCATCCTGGAGCGGCGCGCGGCTGCTTCTGGTGATCTCGGGGACCTGCGCCGCTCTCGCCGTCGCGGTGATGGCGCTGGTGGTCAAGGTCGATTACGACGGGACCATCCGCGAGGCGGAAGGCCGTAACGCCGTTCTCGCCCAGATCCTGGAGGAGCACGCCCGCCGTTCCTTCGACATCAGCAAGGCGGCGCTGCTCGATCTCAGCGACCACGTGCTGGTCGACGGCAAGCTCACGGTCACCCCGCCGCTGGCCGCGCGCATGAAGCGCTGGATCCACGATATTCCCGGAATTTCGTCGTTCTGGCTGATCGACGACCAGGGGCGCGCCGTCTACGTCACCATTCCCCAGAGCACCGAGGGCTACAACTTTGCCGACCGGGCCTATTTCAAGGCCCATGCGGCGGGGGAGGAGTTCTACGTGAGCCCCATGACCCTGGGCAAGATCGACCGCAAATGGTTTTTCTCGCTCAGCAAGCGCATCGTCGACAGCGATGGGCGGTTTCGCGGCCTGCTGATCGCCTCGATCCAGACCGAGTTCTTCGTCAGCACCTACGCCAAGCTCGGCCTCGCCCCCGCCGACAACATCGCCATCTACAAGACCGACGGCATGACCGTGGTGCGCCGGCTGGAAAATTGGGAGGGGGAGGTCGCTCCCTCCAACGCCAAGTCGGCCCTGTTCACCACCATGTTCCCGCAAAAGCCGGTGGGCATCTATGAATCGACCTCGCCGATCGACGGCATCCGGCGGATCATCGCCTACCGCTCGGTGGAGGGCTGGCCGCTGGTGGTCGCCAGCGGTTCCGAGCGCCAGGGCGTACTGCGCCCCTGGTACAAGCGGACCACCCAGAACGTCACCTTTTGCGGCGTGGTGCTGCTGGTCCTGGGCGGCCTGACCTTCTGGAGCTATCGCCGGGTCCGCAGCGAAGAACTGGCACTCAGCAAGCACGCCGTCCTCCTGAACGAGGTCCACCACCGGGTCAAGAACAACCTCGCCATCGTCCAAAGCCTGCTGATGCTCGAGGCGAACCGGGCCGCACCGGAGGCGCAGGCCGGCTACCGCGACAGCATCGCCCGGGTCGAGGCCATGGGGCTCGTCCACCACCTGCTGTACGACCACCAGAGCTTCGAGGGCATCCAGGCCGCCGACTATCTTCATCGCCTGTGCGAGGGATTGGAGCGCTCCGCGGGCGGGGTGCGCATCCACGTCGATGCCGAACCGGTGGAAACCCCGCTCGATTGCGCCGTCCCCATGGCCCTGATCGCCAATGAGATCATCACCAATGCGGTGAAGCACGCCTATCCCGAGGGCGGCGCCGGCGACGTCTTCGTGTCATTGCGCAAGGATGGGGGCGCCGTCCGGCTGCGGATCGCCGACAACGGCGGCGGGCTGTCCGCGACCGCCGCCGCGGGCAAGGAAACCGGCCTGGGCATGATGCTGGTCCGTCAGCTCACCCGCCAATTGCGGGGCGAGTTCGTCCTGGAAAGCGACGGCGGGACGGTGTTCACGCTGACCTTCCCCAGCCTATTGCCGGGGTGAAGGCCGGGCGGCGTCAGCCGCGACGCCGGCGGGAAGCGTCAGCCGGCAACGCCGGCCGGGAGGGTGGTGGCCCACACCAGGGTCGCGGCGCCGAGGATGGCGACGACGGCCATGGCGATCCATGCCACGCGGTCGGGCGAGTTGTCGTCGGGGCGATCCGTCATGGCGCTCTCCTGTTGCAAAGCCGCATCATCGCAGCCTCCGCCCGCCGAGGCGACTTAAACTCCTTTCATCCGACCGGGGAACCCGGCCATGGACCCCGGTGTTCCCCGGCCAAGGACCCCAACCTTGGTGGGCGGCCCCCATGGAACATTTCATCAGCCGACATGCACTGGAAGTGGTGCAGGCCTTCGGCTTCGAGAGCGCAGTCGCCAGCGGACAGGTGCGGCTGATCATCGCCGACGAGGACGGCTACGACGCCGTTCTCACCGAGCATGAGATCGCCGAACTGGCGGCGGGACTGGAATCGGACGAGGAGCCGACGGCGGTGTGGCAGCCGGACATGACGCCCTGGGACCCGCCGGCCGGCTACCGTTCGCCCCCTCGCCAGTGGATGGAGTAGCCTCCCCTTTCCGGGGCCCGTTTGCCCAGGCCGTCCGATCCGCCCGGCCAATGGATGGTGCCCCGTGACCGCGCCACCTGTCGGGCAGGAGGGCACCCACATGCGGATGGTCCTGGTGATGCTGATGATGGTCGCGGCCCATGAGGCGGCGGCCGCCGATTTCTTCCTGGTCCAGTGGAAGAAGACCCACAGATGCGAGGTGGTGGTCAGATTGCCGGTCAGCGGCGATTACTGGACCCAACTGGCGGTCCTGCCGACCCGCTGGCAGGCGGTGCGCAAGCTCGAGGAGCTGCGGCGCATGCGGACCTGCCCGCCGGCCGTCAAGGCGGAGGAGTCCAAGCCCTGATCCGTCTCATCCTCCTGCTGCGGCACCTATCCGAAAGGATGGGATGCACTGGTATTACCGTTCGTAGGAACGGCGGCTAATACACGTTGGATCAATAGTTTCGGCAACCGCAGACGCTTAAATTGGTCTCATGCCGGTTCCGTCGCCGATCCCCTCGGGCGTCGGGTCTGGGTCACCCCTCGGCGACCGCCTTCCCCCGTAGGCGGCGCCGGACCAGGGCCGCCGTTCGCCAATCCCCTCCCCCCAAGCGGCGAACGGCGGTCCGATCACCCGCCGTCGGCCACAGGTGCATGATCGCCAGAGGCGAAGGGGCGGCCGTTCCCCATCGATCCGGCCCTAATCGACCCGGCGGCGGCCGACCACCATGCGGTAGATGAAGAGGATGACCACGGCGCCGACCACGGCGCCGATGAAGCCGGCGGATTCATCGCCGCGGTACCAGCCGACCGCCTGGCCCAGCCAGGTGGCCAGGAAGGCGCCGGCAATTCCCAACAGGATGGTGATGATGAAGCCGCCGGGATCGCGGCCCGGCATGAGGAGCTTGGCGACGATGCCCGCGACGAGGCCGATGATGATCGCGCCGATGAATGACATGATGTCCCTCCGCTAGCCTGCTGCGGTGGAATCAACGGCAGCCGGGCGCGGTGGTTCCCCTCTCAGCCCAGTTCGACGACTTCGACTTCCTCGGGCGAAATGGTCCACGGCACGAACACCGCCGCCACGCGGGCGAAGCGGTCGGGCGCGTCGGTGGCGAGGTAGCGCACCCGGGCCTTTTCCGCCGGGCGGGCGGCGGCCAGCGCCCGATTGTCGAGCAGATCCTCGACGGCGCGGGCGGTGGTGGTGGCCGAATCGACGATCGCCACCTCGGGGCCGAGAAGCCGGCGCAACATCGGCACCAGGGCCGGAAAATGGGTGCAGCCCAGCAGCAGGCAATCGCCGCGCTCGTCCGGCTCGCCGTCGAGGAACAGCGGTTCGAGGTAATGGCGCGCCACCTGTTCGGCGATGGGGCCGTCGACCATGCCTTCCTCGGCCATGGAAACGAACAGCGGGCAGGCCTTCGACACCACCCGCGCGCCGGGACGGGAATTCAGGATGGCCCGCGGGTAGATTCCGGCCTGGGCTGTGCTCTCGGTCGAGATGACCACGATCCGCCCGGCGGCGCTGGCATGGCCGGCGGCGGTGGCACCGGGCTCGACCACGCCGATGACGGGCAGCCCGGGGAATTCCGCCCGCAGGGTTTCCAGCGCGTGGGCCGACGAGGTGTTGTCGGCGACGACCAGCGCCTTGATGCCGATGCGGACCAGGGCGTGCGCCGCCTGCAATGCGTAGTGGCTGACGGCGGCGGCGCTCTTGGTGCCGTAGGGCAGGCGGGCGGTATCACCGAGATAGACGAGCGATTCCCGCGGCAGGCGGTCGCGCAGCGCCTTGAGCACGGTCAGGCCGCCGACACCGGAATCGAACACGCCGATGGGAAGGTCGCAGGTCATGGCCCGGCATCATCCGCGCCCGCGCGCGAAAAGCAAGCGGCTTGGAACCAACGGAGGCCGGGCGGTGTTCTCGCCTGCGGCAACCATCTCACGGAGACCCCCCATGATCTTTCGTGCGCTCGCTCTCGCCCTTCCCGTGCTGACGCTGGCGTCCGGCGTGGCCTTGGCGCAGGCGGCCGGCGATGCCGAGGCCGGCGAGAAGGTCTTCAACCAGTGCAAGGCCTGCCACACGATCGAGGAAGGAAAGAACCGGGTGGGGCCGAGCCTCTTCGGGGTGATCGGTCGCAAGTCGGGCTCGGTCGCCGGGTTCAATTATTCCGACGCCATGAAGAAGGCGGACATCACCTGGACGCCCGAGAACCTCGACAAGTACCTGACCGACCCCAAGGCCTTCGTGCCCGGCAACAAGATGGCCTTCGCCGGCCTGAAGTCGCCGCAGGATCGCCAGAACGTGATCGCCTACCTGGAGCATAAGGGCAAAAAGGACTAGCCGGTGCGGGTCCGCTGCCTGGGCGAGAGTTCCGGTGCGGCCCTGTGGCAGGGCCGGCGGGGCAATGTGCCGGAGCTCTCAACCCTGACGCAAGTGGGGAGAGGCGGCGGCGAAGGCGGAGGGGGCGATTGCCGTGGCGGGCGGGCAGCCCACCTCAACAGCCACGGACCAAGCAAGACGCGGAGGCTCGCCATGAGAACGCGCTACTTTGCCCTAATCATGGGCATAGCCTTTCTGGTCATTGGTGTCCTGGGGTTCGTCCCCAAGCTGTTGACGCCGCCGCCCGGCGACCACGAGTTGAGGATCGCCTCGGGCTACGGGCAGCTGTTCGCCCTGTTCCCGGTCAACGTCCTGCACAACGCCGTCCATCTGCTGTTCGGAATCTGGGGCGTGGTGGTGTGGCGCAATTTCGCGGCGTCGCGGGTCTATGCGCGCTCGGTGGCGGTCATCTACGCCATCCTGGCGGTCATGGGGCTCATTCCCACGCTCTCCACCACCTTCGGGCTGGTGCCGGTCTACGGCAACGACATCTGGCTCCATGCGGTGATCGCCATCGTGTCGGCCTATTTCGGCTTTGCCCCCGTTCCGACCGTCGAAACCCCCGGCCGCGCGGTGCCGCGCCCGTAAAGGCCTGCCTCCTTCGGCCGCCCGGGGAACCCCGAGGCGGGCGGTCGTGTTTCCAAAGTTGAAACGCCATCGGGGCCCAGGGCTTGCGCGCATACGAGGAGGACCGAAGCAATGGCTGAACGCACACCGCGATCGGTGGGGACGACAGGGGCCGGCGAGGGCATCGGCGGCGTGTCGGCCCAAGGCCAGACATCCGAGCAATCCGCGGCGGACATGATCCGTGCGGGTACCGGCCAGGCCCTGGACGAAGCGAAGACCATGGTCCGCGATGCCGCCGATCAGCAGCGCCGCAAGGCGGCGGAAAGTCTGGGAGGAATGGCCCAAGCTCTGCACCGCAGCGCCCAGGACCTGAAGACGGAGAATGGCATGCTCGCCCAATACACCGACATCGCCGCGGACAAGCTGGACCAGGTGGCCGGCTATCTGCGCCAGTCCGACTGGAACGACATCCTGGAGGGGGCCGAGAATGTGGCCCGGCGCCAGCCGTACTGGTTCATCGGCGGGGCCATGGCCGCGGGTTTCGTCATGGCCCGCTTCGTCAAGAACTCCAGTCGGCGCGGGGCGACGACGTCGGTGTCCGGCCGGCGGTCGACCTATCAGGGCGCCGGCAGCACGGTGCCAGGCTACGGCCAGTCGACGACGACGCAGCCCTATACGACGCCCGGGACCACGGCCAGCTCGGTGACGGGGGACGTGCGATGAACGATTTCCATCAAGAGCGAACGCTGGGTTCGCTGTTTTCCGAGCTGACCCGCGAGACCTCGACGCTGTTCCGTCAGGAGATCAACCTCGCCAAGACCGAGGCCACCGAAAAGGTGCGGCAGGCGGGAGTGGGGCTGGCGGCCACGGTGGCGGGCGGACTCTTGCTTTTCATCGCGGTGCAGGCCCTGGCGGCGACGGCGGTCATCGCCCTCGCCCAGGTCGTCCAGTGGTGGGTGGCGGCGTTGATCGTCGCGTTGGTGGTGGCGCTCATCGGGGCGCTGGTGCTGTCCAAGGGGATCGCCAACCTGCGCGGCGAGAACCTGACCCCACGGCGCACCATCGACACGTTGCGGGCCAACGGCCGGTGGGCGCGGGAGCAATTGCGATGAAAACGGACGAAATACAAGACGAGATCGAGCGAACCCGCGGCGAGATGGCGAGCACCTTGAACGCCATCGAGCGGAAGCTATCTCCGCGCCAACTCATGGATCAGGCGGTGGACACCATGCGTGAAATTGCCAGTGACCAGTCTCGCGTCGGCTCGATCGTGCGCGAGAACCCGATTCCGCTTGCGATCATCGGCCTCGGCATGGCCTGGCTGGCCGTGACGGGCATGCGGCGGACCGGCGGATCGGAAGAGGCCTATTACGAGGGCGCCGAAGGCCCCTCGGCGTCGTCGGCCTGGGGCAGCGAGGGGCTGGAGAGCGGCCGGGGCTACGGCGTCTCCGCCGCCGGCGTCGGCACTGCCGGCTACGGCGCCGAAAGCTATTCGGGCAACGGCCAAAGGGTGCGCGAGAAGGCGGGCGAAATCGCCGGCCAGGCCCGCGAGCGGCTGGAGAGCGCCACCGAGCGGACCCGCCAGACCGTGTCCGACTGGAGCCGCTCGGTGCGGGTGCAGGCCAGTCAGGCCGCCGACCGCACCTGGGAGGCGTACCAGGACCATCCCCTGACCATGGGCATGCTGGCCCTCGGGGTCGGGGCGGTCATCGGCGCCCTGGTGCCGCGTTCGCGGACCGAGGAGCAGGTGATCGGCGGGGCCGCCGGCGATATGATGCGGCAGGCCCGCGAAGCCGGCAGCGAGCTGATGGACAAGGCCTCGGCGGTCGCCAGCCGCACCATCGACAAGGCGCGCGAGGAAGGGGCCGAGGCCATCCGCGAAGTCACCGGGACCGCCAAGGAAGAGACCCAGCGGCAGACCTCCGGCGGATCGACCATGACCCATTAGCCTGTGAAGGAGCCCGCGATGGCCACTGGCCATGCCCGCGCCCGCGGCCGCGAAGCGGACCGGCCCTCGGACATTCCGAGGGCCGGTTGGTTCGACATCTTCAAGCGTGTCTGGCAGAACGTCGGACATTACGAGGTGTCGGTCATCTCCGCCGGCATCGCCTTCAACGAGTTCTTCGCATTGTTCCCCGCCCTGGCGGCGGCGGTGTCCCTCTATGGGCTGATCGCCGATCCGGCCACGGTCGCGCGCCACCTTTCCCTGCTGGCCGGCGTCCTGCCCACCGACATGCAGAACCTGCTGGGGGACCAACTCAAGTCGGTGACCTCGTCATCGAACAGCACCCTGGGGTGGTCGCTGTTCATCTCGCTGGCCCTCGCCTTGTGGGGAGCGACCCGCGGTATCAAGGGGGTGATCACCGGCCTCAACATCGTCTACGGCGAGGACGAGAAGCGCGGCTTCTTCCGCCTGAGTGCCACGGCCCTTGGCCTGACCTTGGCCGCCATCGTCTTCGGCCTGGTGGCGCTGGCGCTCATCGCCGCCGTACCGGCGCTGGAGGGCTTCCTGCCGTTCGGCGAACTGGGCAAGGCGGTGGCCTCCGCCCTGCGCTGGCCGCTGCTGGCCATCTTCCTGATGATCGGTCTGGCCGTCGTCTATCGGTATGCGCCGTCGCGCGACGAGCCGCGGTGGCGGTGGGTCAGTTGGGGGGCCGCGATCGCGGCGGCGCTGTGGCTGATCGGCTCTGGCCTGTTCTCCCTGTACGTCGCCCGCTTCGGCAAGTTCAACGAGACCTACGGCTCGATGGCGGCGGTGGCCGTCATGCTGCTGTGGTTCCAATTGACCGCCTTCGTGGTCCTGCTCGGCGCCCTTCTCGACGCCGAAATGGAACACCAGACCGCCCGGGACACCACGGCGGGGCCGGAGCAGCCGATGGGCCGGCGCGGCGCCCGGGTGGCCGATACCCTCCCGCCTGAATAGGGCCCCCGGAATAGGCCCCCGGCGGTCGGGGCAAAGGTTGGACTGGCCTCACTCGGCGCTTTCGTCGTACCTTCCCCAGGTCATTGGACGAGGGTGACAGGATGGCCGACGGGGCGGAGACGCTCGACCGGGGCGTGCTGCTGCAATTGCAGTTCACGCCCCTGTTCTCTGGATTGATGGAGTCCGACGTCCGCGATCTCATCGCGGGGGCTGAGATCGTGCGTCTGACGCACGAGCATCAGCTGTATGAAGCCGGCGATCAGATCGAGCGGTTCTTCGTGGTGCTCGACGGCCATGTCGAGCTGTCGGTGGCCGAGGACGGTCGTCGCAGTGTCGTCGAGGTGGCGCGCAAGGGAACCGTGCTCGGCGACGCCGCCATGTTCGGCGACGGCCGCTTCCTGATGAGCGCCCGCGTGCTGTCGGGGGCGACCCTGCTGGCGGTGCCGGTGCACTCCTTCCGCGCCAAGCTGGAGCAGCGGTTCGACATCCTCACCCACATGCTGTCGACCATGAGTTTCCGCCTGCGCATGCTGGTCCGCCAGATCGCGGAACTGAAGCTGAAGACCACCGCCCAGCGCCTCGGCACCTTCCTGCTGTCGCTCGCCGAGGACAAGAGCGGGGCGGTGATCGTGCGCTTTCCCTACGACAAGAAGCTGGTGGCGGACGAACTGGGCATGAAGCCGGAAAGCCTGTCGCGCGCCTTGGCCAAGCTGGCCAAGGTGGGCGTCGAGTCGCGCCCCGACAACACGGTGGCCATCGCCGACGTCGATCGCCTGCGTGAGTTCTGCATCGAAGACGAGGTGGGATGATGGCCGGCCTCAGCGCATCCGACCTCGACCTGGTCGCCAAGACGCCCCTGTTCGCGGCGGTCGAGCGGTCCGACCTCGCCCTGCTGCTCGACCACGCCCAGGCGGTCAGCTATCCCGAGAGCGAGCTGCTGTTCAGCCAGGGCGACAAGGCCGACCGCTTCTTCGTGGTGCTGGCCGGCCGCGTCAACCTCTTTGCCCTGACCGAGGCCGGCGACCAGTCGATCATCGAGGTGTTCGATCCCATCGGCACCTTCGCCGAGGCCGCCATGTTCAGCTCGGGCAAATTCCCGCTGAACTGCGAGGTGGTCGCCGGCTCCCGGCTCGTCCACGTGCCGGCCGCCCCGTTCATGAAGCGCCTGTCCGAGAAGCGCGCGCTCGCCTTCCATCTGCTGGCCGGCCTGTCGCGGCGACAGATGCACATGATCCGCGAGATCTCGGAGCTGAAAAGCAAGTCGCCGGGCCAACGCCTCGCCTCGTTCCTGCTGGTGCTGGCCCACGGCGCCGAGGGCCAGGCCCAGGTCCGCCTGCCGATCACCAAGGCGGTGCTGGCCAGCCGCATCGGCATCGCCCCGGAAAGCCTGTCCCGCGCCCTGGCCCGTCTCAAGGCGGTGGGCGTGGAAAGCCATGGCCGCGAGATGGTGATCACCGACCTCGAGGCCCTGCGCCGCCTGGTCCGCGAGGGCGGCGAGGCTTAGCTTGGCGCTCCTGTCATCCTGAGTGCAACGAAGGATCTCGTGGAACACAGGCGGTCTGCCTCAGCTGGCCAAGATCCTTCGCTGCGCTCAGGATGACAGACTGGCATGTGCCTCCGGGGCTTGCCCCTCGCGCCCAATTGCCTATACCTTCGCCGCTTCGGTTCCACCCTGTCCGAGGGCGTTTTCATGAAGGGCGAAGTCAAGAAGGTAGTGCTGGCCTATTCCGGCGGCCTCGATACCTCCATCATCCTGCGCTGGCTGCAGGACCAGTACCAGTGCGAGGTGGTGACCTTCACCGCCGACCTGGGCCAGGGCGAAGAGCTGGAGCCCGCCCGCAAGAAGGCCCAGATGATGGGCATCAAGGACGAGAACATCTTCATCGACGACCTGCGCGAGGAGTTCGTGCGGGACTTCGTATTCCCGATGTTCCGCGCCAACGCCCAGTACGAGGGCGTCTACCTGCTCGGCACCTCGATCGCCCGGCCGCTGATCTCCAAGCGCCAGATCGAGATCGCCAACCTGACCGGCGCCGACGCCGTCTCCCACGGCGCCACCGGCAAGGGCAACGACCAGGTGCGCTTCGAGATGGGCTACTACGCCCTGAAGCCCGACATCAAGGTCATCGCGCCTTGGCGTCTCTGGGACCTGACCTCGCGCACCAAGCTGCTGGACTTCGCCGAGAAGCACCAGATCCCCATCGCCAAGGACAAGCGCGGCGAGGCGCCGTACTCCACCGACGCCAACCTTCTGCACATCTCCTACGAGGGCAAGGCGCTCGAGGACCCCTGGGTCGAGCCCGACGAGGACATGTTCACCCGCTCGGTCAGCCCGGAAAAGGCCCCCGACAAGCCGACCTACGTCGAGATCACCTTCGAGAAGGGTGACGCGGTCGCCATCGACGGTGTGCGCATGACCCCGGCCCAGTTGCTGACCAAGCTGAACGAGCTGGGCGGCGCCAACGGCATCGGCCGCCTCGACCTGGTCGAGAACCGTTTCGTCGGCATGAAGAGCCGTGGCGTCTACGAGACCCCCGGCGGCTCGGTGCTGATCGTCGCCCACCGCGCCATCGAGAGCATCACGCTCGACCGTGGCGAGGCCCATCTCAAGGACGAGATGATGCCGCGCTACGCCGAGCTGATCTACAACGGCTTCTGGTTCGCGCCCGAGCGCATCGCCCTGCAGCAGATGATCGACCACATCAGCCTGAACGTCAGCGGCACCGTGCGTCTCAAGCTCTACAAGGGCAACGTCACCGTGGTCGGCCGCAAGTCCGAGAAGAGCCTGTACCGCCTCGATTATGTGACCTTCGAGGAGGACAGCGTCTACGACCAGCGCGACGCCCAGGGCTTCATCAAGCTGAACGCGCTCCGGATGCGTCTGGCCAAGATGGCGCGCGGCTGAGGCCGGTCTCAGCATCGGAAATGGAAAGGGCGGGAGAGTGTCCTCCCGCCCTTTTTCTTGCCGTGATGGGAAGGCCCCCACCCCAACCCTCCCCCAGCCAAGCTGGGGGAGGGGGTAATTTAGGAGCGGGGCTTGGCTTTTCCCCCTCCCCCGGCTCCGCCGGGGGAGGGCCGGGGTGGGGGCTTGCCCTCACGGAATAGGCAAGGACAGGTTGAACCAGAACTTGTCGCCGGCCAGGGTATTCTTCGCTTCGACGTCGTGGGTGTAGAACAGCGTCGCCCTCACCGGGCCGAGCATCCGGCTGACCAGGGCGCCGGCGGCGACCTGCTCGGTGGCGGCGAAGGTGCGGCCGCGGAAGGTGGTGGCGCCGCCCTCGTTGCTGTCGTGGCCGACCTGCTTCTGGTAGTAGCCCACCGGCCCCAGATCCCATCCGGCGAGATTGTAGGTCAGGGTGCCGTTGAGGAACACCTGGTCGCCGGATTTATAGTGGTTCTCGTCATTCTCGGTATTGGTGTCATAGAGCGCGTGCAGCGAGGCGTTCCAGCCGTCCTTGAAATAGCTGAAGGCGACGCTGGGCTCGACCGTCCAGAAGTGCTGCCCGATGTTGATGTTGGCGCCCTTGCTGTAGGTGCCCACCGGCAGGTAGACGCCGAGGCCGGCGCCGGCATAGAAGCCGTCGCCCAGAGTCCACGAGAGGTCTAGGGGCTGGATCTTGGGGTCGGCCATGCCCGAGGTATGATAGCTGCCGACCCGCCCGGTGGCCCGGGTGGTGCGCTTCACGTCCATGTCGACGAAGGGGACGTTGACGAAGGCCTTGTACGAGGCGCCGAGCAGGGTCCAGCCCGGCACCCAGGTCAGCTGCAGCGCCTCGGACTTCACGGTCACGTCCTGGCCGTTGTAGTCGCCGTTGTTGTCCCTGAGGGTGGCGTCGTACCAGGCCAGTCGGTTCATCAGATAGAGCCCCGGCGGCGGGCTCACCGCATTGGCGAGGCCGAGGGTCTGGCCGGGAGGGAATTGCGGCGCGATGCCGGGTTCACGCGCCTGAACGGCGGTCGCGCCGGCCAACAAAAGCGCGGCCGCAGCCAGCCAGCGATCAAGACCAATCTTCATCCGAGCCACCCCTGGGTTTCAGCGCAGTGATGGCGCCTCTTACCCCAAATGGCAAGGGGATGACTTGACGATGGTCAGCGTTTCTACACCTTCAGTTCCGGGACCTGGGCATAGAGGTCGAGCGCTTCGGGATTGGCCAGCGCCTCGCGGTTCTTGACCGGCCGGCCGTGGACCACGTCGCGCACCGCCAGCTCGACGATCTTGCCCGACTTGGTGCGCGGAATGTCCTCGACCTGGACGATTTTGGCCGGCACGTGCCTCGGCGTGGTGTTGTCGCGAATCTTCTTCTTGATGGCGTCGGTGAGCGCCTGGTCCAACTTCAGGCCGGGGCGCAGGCGGACGAACAGCACCACGCGCACGTCGCCGCCCCAATCCTGGCCGATCACCAGGCTTTCCAGCACCTGGTCGAACTGCTCGACCTGCCGGTAGATCTCGGCGGTGCCGATACGCACGCCGCCGGGGTTCAAGGTGGCGTCCGAGCGGCCGTAGACGATGATGCCGTCGTGCTCGGTCAGCTCGACCCAATCCCCGTGGGTCCAGATGCCGGGATAGCGGTCGAAATAGGCCTTGCGGTACTTCTCGCCGTCCTCGTCGTTCCAGAAGCCGATCGGCATCGAGGGGAAGGCCTGGGTGCAGACCAGTTCCCCCTTCTCGCCGGTGACGGGGCGGGCATCCTCGCCATAGACCTCGACCTTCATGCCGAGGCCGCGGGCCTGGATCTCGCCGCGCCATACCGGGCCGATGGGGTTGCCCAGCATGAAGCACGACACGATGTCGGTGCCGCCCGAGATGGAGGCCAACTGCACGTCGTCCTTCACGCAGCGGTAGATGTAATCGAACCCTTCCGGAGCCAGCACCGAACCGGTCGAGGTGATGGTGCGCACGGTGTCCAGGCGGTGGGTGGCTTTCGGTTCCAGCCCCATCTTGGCGATGGCGTCGATCCACTTGGCCGAGGTGCCGAACAGGGTCATGCCCTCGGCATCGGCGAAGTCGAACAGGATGCGGCCGTCGAGCGCGGAGGGATTGCCGTCGTAGAGCAACAGGGTGGCCTCGGCCGCCAGGGCGCTGACCAGCCAGTTCCACATCATCCAGCCGCAGGTGGTGAAATAGAACACCCGGTCGCCCGGCCTCTCGTCACACTGCAGGTTGTGCTCCTTGAGGTGCTGCACCAGGGTGCCGCCGGTGGAATGGACGATGCACTTGGGCGCACCGGTGGTGCCCGACGAATACATGATATAGAGCGGGTGGGCGAAGGGCAGGCGCTCGTATTCGACGGCAGCGGCGGCGAACGGCGCGATGAAGTCGTCGAGATGGACCGCCTTGACCACGGCACCGATGTCGGCGCGCTCGCGGGTGTAGGGGACGACCACCACCCGCTCGACCGAGGCGATCGCGGGAACGATCTCCGCCAGCTTGCCCAAGGAATCGTGCGACTTGCCGCCGTAGAAATAGCCGTCGGCCGAGACCATCACCTTGGGCGCGATCTGTCCAAAGCGGTCGAGCACGCCCTGGACGCCGAAATCCGGTGAGGCCGAGCTCCAGATGGCGCCGAGGCTGGCGGCCGCCAGCATGAAGGCCACCGTCTCGGGCATGTTGGGCATGTAGCCGGCGACCCGGTCGCCGACCCCGACCCCGGCGGCCTTGAGCGCCTGCTGGAGGCGCGACACCAGCGCGTGCAGCTCGGCATAGGAGAGCCGGCGCTTCACCTTGTCCTCGCCCCAGAAGACGATGGCATCGCCGCCATCGGGGGCATGGCGCAGCAGGTTCTCGGCGAAATTCAGGCGGGCCTCGGGGAACCACTTGGCGCCAGGCATGCGGTGGACGTCATCCACCACCACCGCGCCGGGGCCGTCGCCGATGACGCCGCACCATTCCCACACCATCAGCCAGAAGCTGTCGGGTGCGGCCACCGACCATTGCCAGAGGGAGGAATAATCGGAGACGCCGGCGCCGAAGCGCGCATTCACTTCCTCGATGAAGGCGGTCAGGTTGGCCTGGGCGATGCGCTCCGGGCTCGGCTGCCACAGCAGGTCGGACATGGCTGGGTTCCCTCAGGTTGGCCGGCCCATCCTAATGCAAGTCGCCGCCGCGGCTCTAGCTCGGGAACGATCCGGCTTCGAGGATGGTGCGGGCGCGCTCGCGATGGTCGTCCCGAATCCAGGGGCGAACGGCACGGATTGCCGCCATCAGCACCGCGAGGTCGTCGGTGTAGCCCAATCCCACCAGGAAGTCGGGCACCGCGTCGAAGGGCAGGACGAAATAGGCGACGGCGCCGAACAGGATCGCCTTCACCCGCATGGGCGTCGCCGGATCGAGGGCGCAATACCAGACGGCGATGACGTCGTCGACGAAGGGCACCCGGTTGGCGGTCGCGCGGACCTTGTCCCAAAACGATGCGGGTTCGACGTGAGGAATATCCATGGCGGACTGCCATATGGGCAAGGCGGCGGCGTGGTTCAACCGCCGCCGTCGCTCACATGCCGCGGATCTCGCGGAGGTCCTGGGCAATCTGGCGGGCGCGGTTGAGCTGGCGGCCGTTCATCGATTTGCCCAGCGCGTCGCGGATCTCGGTCGCGTCCTTGCGGCCGGCCTGGATGGCGAGGTCGAGACAGGCCCAGGCGAACACCGGATCGGAGCCATGGAAGCCCTGGCCCTTGGCGGCCAGGTCGGCGAGCGCGGCCAGCGCCGCCGGATGGTTCTGCTCGGCGGCGGCCTCCAGCCAGCGCGTGCCGCCTTCGAGGTCGAACGGCAACTCGATCCCGGCCAGCTTGACGGTGCCCAGCATGTATTGCGCCTCGGCATGGTCCTGGCGGGCGGCGGCGGTGAGCCAGTGTTCGGCCGCCAGCATGCCGGGGCGTGTGATCTCGATGACGTCGGGCTCGAAGCCGGCCTCGCGCGCCGCCTGCTTGGAGGCGAACACGCGGAACTCGCCCTTTTCCTTGTCGGTGACCACGCGCCATTGCCCGGGCAGCCGCAGGGCCAGCCGCCCGAGACGGAACTGCGCCTCGGCATCTCCCGCGAGCGCCGCCTCCATGTACCAGTGTTCGGCCTGGGCGGGATTGTAGACGGGGCCGCGCGGGTTCTCATACATGGCGCCCAGCGCCAGCATCGCCCGCACGTCGCCCTGGGCGACCCGAGGCGCCAGCCAGCGCACGACTTCCGCGCCGCCCACCGCGGGCGCTTGGCCGGACAGGAACAGGTCGAGGAAGCGCGCCTGCGCGGGCTCGCTGCCCATCATGCCGGCCAGATACCACCAGCGCGCGGCCTCGGTCGGGTTCTTGCCCAGCGTGCCGGCGCCCTGCTCGAACGCCTTGGCGACCTCGATGGCCGCTTCCGGGAGCCCGCCCGCCGCGGCAAGGCCGAACCATTCGAGGGCCTCGGCCGGGCTCTTCCTGATCAGCGCCTGCCCCATGGCGAACTGCGCCTTCGCGTCACCGAGGGCGGCCAGCGTCGCCATCGACGGCTTGGCCTCCTTCGCCGCCGGCTGGGGCGCCTTGGGGGCGGCCGCGGCGGGCTTCTGGGCGGGGGCGGCGGGCTGCTTCGCCAGGGCCGGTCCAGCCAGCACGGTGGCCAGCAGGGCGGCGGAGACGGCGGCGATCCTCATTTTGCGGCGCGCTTTCGACTAGGGGCACGGAACGGGCCGCATGATTCCATATGCCCATGGTCCTGTAAACGATCAGGCGGGGGCGGTCGCCGTCGCCTTGCTGTTGGCGGCATCGTCGATGGCATGGGCCAGGCGGATGTCGCGCTGGGTGACGCCGCCGCAATCGTGACTGGTCAGCCGCACGTCGACGCGGTTGTAGCAATTGTGCCATTCGGGGTGATGGTTCATGCGTTCCGCCGTCAGGGCGACGCGGGTCATGAAGCCGAACGCCTCGTTGAAATCGCGGAAGCGGTAGGTCTTGCTGATCGCGTCGCAATCGACGCATTCAACCCACCCCGGCAGGCCGAGCATCGCCCTGGCCCGGTTGGCGCCGGTCAGAAGGTCGGTCGCCTTGTCCATCTCGTCCTCCCTCGGTCGATGTTCTTCTCACTGGACCCGGCCGCGGCCGCGTCCATTCTTAGTAAATCAATGGGCGCCCTTTCCGTTCCCATCAAGCCGGGGTAAGGTTCGACATGGCCTCCGTGATACCTCCCCACTGCACTCCCCCCACCCTCTCCGATCTCGAGACGATCGCCCATGCCGCGTTCGCCGAGGTGCCCGAGGAACTGCGCCGCTACGCCGCCGATGTGGTGATCCATGTCGACGACTTTCCCGACGAGGAGACCGAGCAGGAGATGGGGCTGGAAAGCCCGTTCGACCTGCTGGGGCTCTATCGCGGCGTGTCGCTGGCCGACAAGAGCTTCGGCGAGACGCCCAGGGATGTGGACCGCATCTTCCTCTACCGCCGTCCCATCCTCGATTACTGGTGCGAGACCGGTGAAGACTTGACGAGTCTGGTCAAACACGTCCTCATTCATGAGATCGGACATCATTTCGGTCTGAGCGATGAGGACATGGAGCGTATCGAGGATGAAGCCTAGCCAGCCCCTCGCGGGTCGGAGGGGGGCGTGACCGCGCTCATCGCCACCCAGGTGGCGCCGGCTCCGTTGCCGCCCGAGGCCCTTCGGCGCGTCTGCGATCCGGCGACCCTGCCGTTCGATTCCACCGCCGACCTGCCGGACAGCGACGATCCCGTCGGGCAGGAGCGCGCCGTCGAGGCCATCCGCTTCGCCATCGGCATGCGCCATCGCGGCTTCAACCTGTTCGCCCTCGGACCGGAAGGGACCGGGCGCCGCTCGCTGGTGATGCGCTTCCTGCAGCAGGCCGCCGCCGGCCAGCCGGTTCCCGACGACTGGATCTACGTCACCAATTTCATCGAGGGCCACAAGCCCCGCGCCATCCGCCTGCCCCCCGGCCGGGCCCAGGCCTTCCGCAAGGACATGGAAGAGCTGGTCGAGGAGCTGGGCGTGGCCATCCCGGCGGCGTTCGAGGCCGAGGAGTACCGCAACCGCAAGCGCGTGCTCGAGGAAGGATTCAAGGAGCGCCAGGAGGCGGCCTTCGCCGAGGTCGGCCATGACGCCAACCAGCGCGGCGTTGCGCTGATCCGCACCCCGGTCGGACTGGCGCTGGCGCCCATGAAGGATGGCGAGGTCCTGTCGTCCGATCAGTTCAAGCTGTTGCCGGAGGACGAGCAGGAGAGCCGGCGGACGGTCATGGAGGAACTCCAGGCCAGGCTCGAGGTGACGATCCGCCAGATGCCGCACTGGGAGCGCGAGGTCCGCGGCAAGATCCGCGACCTTGACCAGGAGGTGCTCGACTTCGCCATCGCCCATCTGATGGAGGAGCTGGAGGCCAAGTATGCCGACCTTCCTGACATCCTCGATCACCTCAAGGCGGTCTCCGAGGACGTGCATGAGAACGTCGACGATTTCCTGGACGATGACGAGGACCAAGGCGGCCGGGGCTTGGCTGCCCGCAAGGGCGAGGACGTGGGCGAGCGCTATGGCGTGAACGTGCTGGTGGCCAATGGCGACGCCACCGGCGCGCCGGTGGTGCACGAGGACTACCCGACCCAGCCGAACCTGGTGGGCCGCGTCGAGTACGTCGCCCATTTCGGCGCGCTGATCACCGACTTCAACCTGATCAAGGCGGGCAGCCTCCACCGCGCCAACGGCGGCTACCTGGTGCTCGACGCCCACAAGCTGCTGATGAACCCGTTCGCCTGGGAGGATCTCAAGCGGGCGCTGAAGGCGCGCGAGCTGCGCATCGAATCGCCGGGCCAAAGCATGGGGCTGATGAGCACCGTCACCCTGGAGCCGCAGCCGATTCCGCTCGACGTGAAGGTCGTCCTCATCGGCGATCCCATGCTCTATTACCTGCTGTCGCACCACGACCCTGAATTTGCCGAGCTGTTCAAGGTCGCCGCCGATTTCGACTGGCGGATGGACCGCACCGACGCCAACGTGGTCGCCCTGGCGCGGTCGATCGCCACCCTGGCGCGCAAGGAAGGTCTTAAGCCCCTCGATCGCACCGCCGTCGCCCGCGTCGTCGAGCAGGCCTCGCGCGATGTCGAGGACGTGGACAAGCTGTCCACCCACATGGCCAGCCTGGCCGACCTGGTGCGCGAGGCCGATTACTGGGCGGGCCGGGCCGGCGCCTCGGTGGTGACCGCGGCCCACATCCAGCAGGCCATCGACGCCGCCATCTACCGCCAGGACCGGGTGCGTGAGAACGTCCAGGAGGAGATCCGCCGCGGCACCGTCCACATCGCCACCGAGGGTGCCGAGATCGGCCAAGTCAACGGCCTGGCGGTGCTCGAACTCGGCCGCTTCTCGTTCGGACGCCCGTCCCGCATCACCGCCCGCGTCCGCCTGGGCAAGGGCGACGTCATCGACATCGAGCGCGAGGTCGAGTTGAGCGGCCCCCTGCACGGCAAGGGGGTGATGATCCTGTCGTCCTTCCTGGCGTCGCGCTTCGGAAGCGACCAGCCGCTGTCCCTGGATGCCAGCCTGGTGTTCGAGCAATCCTATGCTGAGGTCGAGGGCGACAGCGCCTCCTCTACGGAGCTCTACTGCCTGCTGTCGGCCCTGGCGGAGCTTCCCATACGCCAAAGCCTCGCCGTCACCGGCTCGGTGGACCAGTTCGGGCGCGTGCAGGCCATCGGCGGCGTCAACGAGAAGATCGAGGGCTTCTTCGACCTGTGCGCCGCGCGCGGCCTCACGGGAGAGCAGGGGGTGCTGATTCCGGCGACCAACGTGAAACACCTGATGCTGCGCCGGGACGTGGTCGAGGCCTGCCGGCGCGGTCTGTTCGCCATCTATCCGGTGGCCACGATCGACGAGGGCATCACCTTGCTGACCGGGGTCGAGGCCGGGGTTGCCGATGCCAAGGGCGAGTATCCGCCGGGCTCGGTCAATCGCCGCATCCGGGCGCGTCTGGCGGCCCTTACCCGCCGGGCGGAGGAGCTCAGCCGCGCCTCCACCGGCGGCAACGGGCGCGGCAAGGGTTGAACGCCACCCTGTTGCAACATTGCATCAGTGTGATTCTTTTGAATCAGTGTTGCGCCGATCGCGCTTCTCAGGCGGGGGCGGCTTCCTATATCTAGTCCGCAGATACTCCTTTTTTGCCTGAACGGACATGATACGGGCTGTCGTCGTCGCCATTGGTCTGCTTGCCGCCGCCTCCGCCCAGGCGGGCGAGGCGCGCCCGCGCCTGGTGACCGGCGGCATGCCGGCGTTTACTCCGCAGGCGATGGTGACGGCGGCCGGCGATGCCAAGGCCAACCTGTTCACCAGCCACGGCCTGACCCTCGGCGCGCTGCTGAATGCCCCGCCCTCGGCCGGGGCCGACGGCGGTCCGGCCTCCGGCGCCTTCGCCACCTACGCCATCGACTCGTTCGCCTTCACCACCGCGCTCAAGGTCGGCGCGGCCGGCAATGCCGGAGAGGCGTCGGCCGTCTATGCGTCCGAGTTGGGCCGAGCTGCCCTGTCGCTCGGGTACGAGTGGACGGGGCGTCCCGCCGCCTTCAGCCTCAATCCCTGGCAGCCGTCGTTGATGGCCGAGGGACTGCGTCCCGCCAACGACACCGCGACGCTGGCGCTGTCCTTCACCCGGGACGTCACGCCGTCCCTGTCGGTGGGCGGCTTCGCGGCGGCGGTGCGCAGCGAATACGACGACCGCCCCACCGAGCAGGGGTTCCGGCTGGGCGCGGCCTTGGGCTACCGGTTCTGAGCCTGCCCTTGCCGGTCAGGCCAGGCCGGCGCGCTGCTTCAACTTCAGGATCTCGACGTGCAGCGGCCCGAACACCTTTTCGGGCGGCGCGTCCCATCGCTTGACGAAGGCGTCGCGCCGCGCAGTGGTGTAGCCGTCCGGGCGTGTCCGCTGGAACAGGGCGTCGAACAGGCGCGCCATCTGCTCTTCCTTGAACTCCGGCGGCGGCTTGTCGTCCGGCTTGCGCGGCACGAAGGCGTTGGAGGCCAACGACACGCTCGCCATCGTCTGGTTCATCAGCAGCAGGAACCAGTCCTTGCGGCCGTCGAAGCGGCGGAAGCTGCGGGCGACGGTGACCTGGACCTGCTCCAGGATGGCCCGGATCTCGGGATCGTCGTGGAAGGAATCCCAGTCGATCATGCCCTGGTCGCCGCGGTGGCTCTCCGCGATGACGGTGGCGCGCGCCTGCAGGTCGGCGTGCGCCTCGTCGCCGACGATCATGCGGATGGCCGCGAAGAACTGTGCCAAGTGCTTGCGGTCGATGCCGCTGTCGGGATCGTCAAGCAGGTGGGCGAAGGGCTCGGTGATCAGCCGCCCCAGGTAATCGGTGCGGCGATTGCCGATGGCGGCCAGTTCGAAGGTGGCGGCGCACATGGATTCGGTGCGGGCATAATAGACGGCGAGGGGGCCGCCGGCCGACAGGATGGCCTGGGCAATGCGCCGCACCCCGTCCATCGTCACCTTGTCGTCGATGGCGGCGTCCTGGAGCAGATTGACGAAGGCACGGATGGTCACGCCGACCATGTCCCGGCAGCGTTTGCCGCTTTCGGGGGCGAGCCCCTCGGCTGCCGGCGAGCCGCCGCTCTCCTCCATGCGAATGCCTCCTCGGCTGTGCGGACGCACGGGGCCCGCTCGGCGGAAGCATAGCGCAGAGAAGTGAACGCATTATAAAAATGAAACCCGGCCCCCGTGGCGGAGGCCGGGTACATAGCCCTCAATAGGAGGGGACCGGGCGGGAGGAAAGCCCGGTCCCCACGCACTCGATGGCAGCTATCGTTGGCTCAAGCGGCGGACTTGGCCAACGCCTGGAACGCGGCGATGCGAGCGTTCAGGGGCTCGAGTGCGGCCGTGAACATGGCCTGGCTCAGTTCAGCCAACTTGCGGCTTTCGCTGATCGCGGTCTCGATCGACTCGCGGGCGAACTTGCTCTGCAGGTCGGCGATCTCGACCGGGTTCTTGCAGGCGGCCATGGCCTTCACCGCGGCGCCGGTCTTCTCGGCGGACTGGACGGCGAGGGCCTGCATCACCTTGGAGAGCTCCTCGAAGCCCTTCATCGCGACGGTGCCGCTCTTCATGATCGCCTCGGCGTTGTCCTTGCCCAGGGCGACGAAATTATCAAAACCTTCGATCTTCATGGTGATGTCCTCTCGATCCGGCTGCCAACCGCCCATCGGCGTTGTGCGCTGCAACATGAGCACATCATATCGCAGCGCCCGCAGAGTGCAAGTGGTTTTTGTGCACTGCAGCAAGAGGGCGGGTGCGTATGAAAACAGACGAAAAATCAAAGGGATGACCGGGTCCGACCCCGCCTTTCGGCATGGGGCGTTCGGATACGCATCACGCCTTAGGCCGATGGCGGATGGGCACTCGGTCGAAGGTCGTGGGCCGCACGCAAGGGCGGCGTCCCCCGGGAATCGGCCCGGGATGGCAGGCGCGCTCAGACCCGGGGGGCGCGGCCGCAGGCTCGCGATCGGAGCCGGTGGCTACCGGGGCAGGCACGGCAACGGCCGGGAACGCCCGGCCGCCGGAAGTCACCGGGTCGCGGCGAAGTCCCTGAGGACGCCCATTTCCAACTGGGCTTCCTTGAGACGGAAATTGACCGCGTCACCGATGGAAACGATGCCGATCAGTTCCTCGTGCTCCACCACCGGCAGATGGCGGATGCGGCGCTCGTTCATGGTCTCGAGGATCTTCTTGACGGAATCGCGCGGCGAGCAGGTGGCGACCAGCGAGGTCATCAGGTTGCGCACCGGCATCTCGACGACGCCCTTGCCGTACTGGGTGATGCCCGAGACGATGTCGCGCTCTGACAGGATGCCGGCGATGCGGCCCTGGGTATCGGTGACGATGGTGACGCCCACCTTCTTGGACGCCATCAGCGATGCCGCTTCCGACACCGAGTGATCGGGACGGACGGTGAAAAGGTTGCGGTCCTTGGACTTGAGGATGGCTTCGACGGACATGCCGTTCCCCCCTGTTCATTATGGTTGGCGGCCGCCCCCGCCCACGCTGGGGCGTCCATGAGAAAATCATGATACTAAGGCCGCCCGCTTTTCAATGCTCATCTGCGAAAAAAGCATGGAAAAACAAACCCCTCCCCCCTTGGGCAGGGGGGAGGGGCCCCGAATGGGTGGGGGTTAGTGCCCCTTGATCTCGATCTTCTTCTCGCCGCTCTCGGGCAGTTCCCGCTTGGGGATGGTGACGGTCAGCACGCCCTTGGAGAAGTCGGCCGCGATGTGCTCGTCATCGCAGGTCTCGGGCAGACGGAACGAGCGCACGAACGAGCCATAGGACCGTTCGGTGAGGTGGTAATCGGTCTTCTCCTCCTTGCGTTCGCTCTTCTTCTCGCCGGAGATGCTGAGGACGCCGTCCTTAACGGTGACCGAGACGTCATTTTCATCGACTCCGGGCAGTTCGGCGGCGATCTCGATGCGGTCGCCCATCTCCCGCACGTCCACTTCCGGGGCGATGTCGCCCATGGAGCGGAAAGCGGCTCCGACCCGCCGGAAGGGGTCGACCTCGAACATGCCGCGGGCCATCGGGAAGAAGTTGTCGAAGAGGCGGTCAACCTCGTCGCGCAGGGTCATCAGCGGATGGCCGGTGCGCACGGCAGGCGGGGTGGCCGTCTCGGGTTCGTTCCGCTGGGTCTTGCCGGTCATGGCAGTCCTCCCTCGGTTGAATTCCGACACGACGGCTCTGTTCAGCCATCGCCTGGAATTATAGCACCGCGGCCCGGACCGCGGCATTCCTCCGAGGAATGACAGCCTTTCGCAGAAGGGAAATCCTTATGCGCCGCCGAAGCTCTGCACCAGCGAGCCGACCACCATGTACCAGCCGTCCACCAGCACGAAGAAGATCAGCTTGAAGGGCAGCGCCACCATGGCCGGCGGGATCATCATCATGCCCATGCTCATCAGCACCGAGGCGATGACCAGGTCGATGATCACGAACGGCAGGAAGATCAGGAAGCCGATCTCGAAGGCCCGGCGCAACTCGCTGATCATGAAGGCGGGGATGAGGGCCTTGAGCGGCACGTCCTCGGCCTTGGCCACCTCGGGCGAGCGCGACAGGTCCATGAACAGCCTGAGGTCCTGGTCGCGCACGTGGCGGACCATGAACGCCTGCATCGGCTTCACGGTGCGGTCGAACGCCTCCATCTCCTCGATCTGGCCGTCCATGTAGGGCTGAAGGCCCTGCTGCCACGACTGTTCGAAGGTCGGCGCCATGACGAACAGGGTGAGGAACATGGCCAGGCTCACCATCACCATGTTGGGCGGGCTCTGCATGGTGCCGAGCGCCTGGCGCATGAAGCCCAGCACCACGACGATGCGGATGAACGAGGTGGTCATCACCAGGATCGAGGGCGCCAGCGACAGCACGGTGGTCAGCGCCAGCAGCTGGATGATGCGGGTGGTGGTCGCGTTGGCGCCGCCGCCGCCGCCGAAATCGATGTTGATCGACTGCGCCGCCGCGGGGGCCGCCACCAGCACGGTGAGGGCCAGGGCGGCCAGGCCCAGGCCCAGGGCAGCCCGGCGGATGGTGAGGGGGCGTGCCGTCATGGAGCGGGATCCTCTTGTCGTTCCGGTGGGCGGATGCCGCTTTCCACCACCACGTCGTTGCCGCCGCCGACCAGCAGCAGGTGTTCCTGATCGTCCCGGCGCACCAGGATGAGCCGGCGCCGGTTGTCGAGCGCGGTGCTCTCCACCACGGTGAGTCGCCGCCGGGCCCCGGGGCGGGCCACCATGCCGCCGAAGCCGAACTTGCGCAAGGCCCACAGCAGGCCCAGCACCAGGCCGAGCACCAGCACCAGCGAGGCGATGAAACGGAGGTAGGCGGTCGCTTCCATCTAAGGCGCTCCGGAGGGCGCCGGAGGCTCGTGGCGCTCGTGAATCGCTTGGGACAGGCGGTCGAGGTCGGCGATCAGCGCCTCCATGCCGGCGAGCAGGTCCTGGCCGTCGGGGCGGTCGAGGCCGACCACGCTCTCGCAGATGAAGCGGATCTTGCCTTCCAGGGCCGACAGGTCGACCATCGTCCCGGTCGCCAGCAGGCGGCGGGCGGCGCCGACCATGGTGGCGGCCTTCTCCAGCTCGTCGCGCACCTGGGCCAGCGTGCTCATGCGCCCTCCACCGTCTTGACCGGCGGCAGGGTGTTGTTGGCGCGGTAGACGTAGGCCAGGATTTCGGCCACCGCCACGAAGGCCTCGAGGGGAATGACGGTGTCCAGTTCGACCGCCGCCAGCACCTCGGCCAGGTCGGGATCCTCGCGCACCTTGACGCCGTGGGTGAAGGCGGCCTCGAGGATCTGGGCGGCGATGGCGCCGCGGCCCGATGCCACCACCCGCGGGGCGTCGGCCACGTCGGGGTCGTAGGACAGCGCCACCGCCACGGGCGGGCGCTGGCTGCGGGCAGCCACGGCGGCGGCCTCGGCGTCGGCGCGCTCGTCCCACAGGTCCCGGCCTTGGCCCATGCATCTTATCCCGTTGAGAGTCCGCGCCCGTTCGCGCTAGGCTGACTGTGGGCGGGCCGCGCTTAAAAAATGGTTTAACCGCCGACGCTGCGGATTCACCGAATTTTAAGCGGGCAACTCCGATACTGGCAGAGGGGTGGCATACCCCTTTCGACGGAGCGGGAACGCAAGGATGTTCGACAAGCTGAACCTGGTTGCCCTCGCCAAGGGGCGCATGGACTGGGTGGCCCGGCGCCAGGAGGTGCTGGCCGAGAACATCGCCAATGCCAACACGCCGAAGTACGTGCCCAGCGACGTCAAGCCGTTCAAGGAGACCCTGGGCGAGACCCTGCTGCCGGTGCAGCCGGTGGCCACCGACCCCCGCCACATCTCCACCCAGATCCGCGATCCCCGCGTGGTGGCGAAGACCAAGAAGACATTCGAGTCCTCGCCCGACGGCAACGGCGTGGTGCTCGACGAGCAGTTGGCCAAGATGAGCGACGCGCGCACCCAGTACGACGTCGCCGCCTCGCTGTTCCAGAAGCAGTTCAAGTTGATCCGCATGTCGCTCGGCAAGGGCTACTGAGGCTGAGGGAGAGGGCGATGGACGAGTTGCAGAAGAGCACCCAGATCGCGCTGTCGGGCATGAAGGCCCAGACGCAGCGCCTGCGTGTGATCTCCGAGAACCTGGCCAACGCCGATTCGCTGGCGCAGACCCCGGACGGCACCCCCTACAAGCGCAAGGTGGTCAGCTTCAAGCAGGAGCTCGACCGCGCCAACAACCTGCAGCGGGTGGTTGTCGACAAGGTCCGCCCCGACAATGCCGAGTTCCAGCGCCGCTACGACCCGAAGCATCCCGCCGCCGACCGCGAGGGCTACGTGCTGGCCCCCAACGTCAATCCGCTGATCGAGCTGATGGACATGCGCGAGGCGCAGCGCAGCTACGAAGCCAACCTGTCGGTGATCAACTCGTCGCGGTCCATGCTGTCGCGAACCGTCGAAATGCTGCGCTAGGGGATAGGCCGTCATGTCGAGCATCAACAACGCCATCGCCGCCTATTCCGCCGCCGCCAAGTCGCCGCTCGACGGCATGGACTCGCGCGACAAGCCCGAGGCCGTGCCCGGCACCGATTTCGCCAGCGTGCTGAAGGATGCGGCCAAGGTCGCCGTCGGCACCATGAAGGAGGCCGAGGTCAAGTCGGCCGCCGCCATCAACGGCAAGGCCGACATCCGCGAAGTGGTGGCCGCCATCACCAACGCCGAGACCACGCTGGAGACGGTCGTCAACGTGCGCGACAAGGTGATCAACGCCTACAACGAAATCATGCGCATGCCGATCTGATGACCGAGGCCGAGCTTATCGACATCGCGCGCGAGACCATCTTCACCATGGTGCTGGTGTCGGCGCCGCCGCTGTTGACCGGCCTCGCCGTCGGCCTCGCCATTTCGATCCTGCAGACCGTCACCCAGATCCAGGAGATGACGCTCACCTTCGTGCCGAAGGTGCTGATGGTGTTCTTCTCGCTGGTGCTGTTCCTGCCGTTCATGCTCCACACCATGGACGACTTCTGGAAGATGATCCTCGACAAAGTTGTCCACGGCTCGGGTTGAGGCGGTGCTCAACGACATCATCACCACCGACATCTTTCGTTTCCTGATCGTCTTCACCCGCATGGGCGCGGCGGCCATGTTCATGCCGGGCATCGGCGGCAGCCGCGTGCCGCCCCGGGTCAAGCTGCTGTTCGCGCTGGCGCTGTCCTTCCTGCTGCTGCCCGTGGTCGGGCGCGAAATATCGGCCCAGCCCCGCCACGTCGGCGGCCTGGTGCTGCTGATCGCCAGCGAGGCGACCATCGGCGTGTTCCTGGCGATGATCATGCAGGCGGTGATGGCGGCGCTCAACGTGGCCGGCTCGTTCATCAGCTTCCAGACCGGCCTCACCAACGCCTTCTCGTTCGACTCGGTGGCCGAGCAGCAGAGCGCCGCCATCACCACCTTCTTCGCCAACCTGGCCCTGGTGGTGCTGTTCGCCACCGACCTGCATCATCTGATGATCCGGGCGGTGGCCGATTCCTACGCCACCTTCAAGCCCGGCGCGCCGCTGCCCTTGGGCGAGTTTTCCGACGTTCTCGCCCACACCCTGTCGGCCAGCTTCGCCTTCGGGATCAAGCTGGCCGCGCCGTTGTTCGCCTTCGGCCTGATCTTCTATGCCGGCCTCGGATTGCTGTCGCGCATGGTGCCGCAGATGCAGGTGTTTTTCGTGGCGATGCCGCTGCAGGTGATGGGCGGCCTGTGGATGCTGATGGTGGCGCTGCCGATCATGGTTTTCCTGTTCCTGCGTCAGTTCTCCGACGCGCTCGTGCCCTTCCTGGCGGGACGGTGACGAGATGGCGGAAGACAGCGACGACAAGACAGAGCAGCCAACAAGCAAGCGCCTGGACGAGGCGCGCGGCGAAGGCAACGTTCCGCAATCGGCCGAGGCCAAGATCCTGGCCTCGATGATCGGCGCCCTGATCATCATCGGCATCCTGGCCCCCAAGATGGCCAACGACCTCTCCCGCCTGCTGCTGCCGTTCGTCGAGCAGCCCCACGCCATCGCCGTCGACGCCGAGGGCCTGCGCGCGCTGCTGCTCCACACCGGCTTGGGACTGATCGGGGTGCTGGCGTGGCCGATGCTGCTGATCATCGTGCTGGCGCTCGCGGTGTCGTTGGCCCAGACCAAGGGCCTGTTGTGGGTGCCCAAGAAGCTGATGCCGGACTTCAGCAAGCTGTCGCCGATGCAGGGCATCAGCCGCATGTTCAGCGGCGCCCAATTGGTCGAGCTGGTCAAGGCGCTGCTCAAGCTCGTCATCATGGGCACGGCCCTGACCTGGCTGACGCTGCCGCACCTGCGCGAGTACCAGGGGCTGGCCGACCTCGAATTGGGCACCGTGATGGGCTACATCAGCGACCAGGTCTACACCCTGGTGCTGACCACGCTGTTTATGATCCTGGTGCTGTGGCTGGGGGATTACCTGTTCCAGCGCTGGCGCTTCATGGAACGCATGAAGATGAGCAAGCAGGAGGTCAAGGACGAGAACAAGCAGCAGGAGGGCGACCCCCAGGTCAAGGCCAAGATCCGCTCGCTGCGCGTCCGCCGCGCCCGCCAGCGCATGATGGCGGCGGTGCCCACCGCCGACGTGATCGTCACCAACCCCACCCACTTCGCGGTGGCGCTGAAATACGACATGGAGACCATGAACGCGCCGATGCTGGTGGCCAAGGGCGCCGACCACATCGCCTTCAAGATCCGCGAGCGCGCCCAGGAGCACGAGGTGCCCATCGTCGAGAACCCGCCGCTGGCGCGTGCGCTCTATGCCTCGGTGGAACTGGACCAGGAAGTGCCGCCCGAGCATTACAAGGCGGTGGCCGAGATCATCGGCTACGTCATGCGTCTGAAAGGCAAGCTTGCGAACTGATTGGATGACGAGCCCGCTGCCCTGGGCCCTGGGCGCGGCGGTGCTGGCACTTTCGGGGCTGGCGGTGGTCCAGGGGGGACCGCTGGCGATCCCGGCCGCCTCGACGGCGGCCGCCGCCCTGGCGGCGGGCGGGGTGCTGGCGCACCGGTGGGCCGAGGCCCGGGCCGCCGCCAAGGCGTCGTCGCGCCTGGCCGCCGCCCTCGAATCCGAAAGCCGCGCCTGCCTGGTGCTGGCTCCCGGGGCCGACGAGGTGTGGCGCAACCATGCCGGCCGGCGGTTGCTGGGACCGGCAACGGCGCCGCTGGCGCCCCTGATCGAGCGGGCCGCCGGCGACGACCGCGCCCTGACCGAACTGGAGCGCCTGTCGGCCGCCGCGGTGGTGGGGGCGGTCCGCCGAACCGAGATCGGCCTGCCCGTCGCCGGCGGCGGCCGCGAATGGTTCGCCCTCGAAGTCCGCCCGACCGGCCCCGACGGCGGTGTCGCCTGGTTCGCCGAGGATGTCACCGCCCGCCATGCCATCGAGGAAACGCTGCGGCGTGAGAACGAGATGCTGGCCGATTTCGCCGACTATCTGCCGGTCGGCTGCTATTCCGCCGATTCCGAGGGCAACCTCCGCTATGTGAACCAGCGTCTCGCCGAGTGGCTGGGCAAGTCGCCCAATGAATTGCTGGGCCGCAACCTCGCCGAGGTGCTGGGCGCCGTGCCCAATCCCGAGGAGGAGCGCACCGAGATGCGGCTCACCGGGCGCAACGGCGAGAACTTCCAGGCCATGGTGGCCCATTCGGTGTTCGACGAAGGCGGCGAGATCTTCACCCGCTCGGTACTGGTGCGCGACCTCGTGCCCGAGCATCAGTGGGAGCGGGCCCTGCGCTCGGCCGAGCGCCGCTTCCGCTGGCTGTTCGACGACGCCCCGGTGGGCATCGCCCTGGTCGAGCTCGACGGCACCATCGGCACCTGCAATCTGGCGCTGCAGGCCATGATGGGCATCGATCACGACGCCATGGCCGGCCATCCGCTCGCCGACTTCATCGCCGAGGACCAGCGCGGCCCGGCCAGCGACCAGTTGTCCAAGGTCATCCTGGGCTCGGTGCCCGGCACCCACCTCGAAGTGCGGCTCAAGGGCCGCCGCGACCTGATCGCCCAGCTGTTCGTGAGCCCGACCCACGAGGACGGCGACATCTCGGGCCTGATCGTCCACTTCATCGACGCCACCGAGCAGCGCAACCTGGAGATCCAGTTCGCCCAGAGCCAGAAGATGCAGGCCATGGGCCAGCTCGCCGGCGGGGTGGCGCACGACTTCAACAACCTGCTCACCGCCATGATCGGCTTCTGCGACCTGCTGCTGCAGCGCCATGGCGCCGGCGATCCCAGCTTCGCCGACATCATGCAGATCAAGCAGAACGCCAACCGTGCCGCCAGCCTGGTGCGCCAATTGCTGGCGTTCTCGCGCCGGCAGGCCTTGCAGCCGCGCCTTCTGAACGTCACCGACGCGCTGGCCGAGTTGTCCAACCTGCTGCGCCGCCTGATGGGCGAGACCATCGAGCTCAAGATGGTGCACGGCCGCCAGTTGGGGCTGGTGCGCGTCGACCCCGGCCAGTTCGACCAGGTCATCATCAATCTGGCGGTCAACGCCCGCGATGCCATGCCCGGGGGCGGCACGCTCACCATCCGCACCAATCCCGCCCACGTCGACACGCCGATCCAGCGCGGGCCCGAGCTGATGCCGGCCGGCGAGTACGTGCTGATCGAGGTCTCCGACACCGGCACCGGCATCTCCAAGGAAAACCTCGCCCGCATCTTCGAGCCGTTCTTCTCCACCAAGGAGGTGGGGGCGGGGACCGGGCTCGGCCTCTCCACCGTCTACGGCATCGTGCGCCAGACCGACGGCTTCGTGTTCGTGGAAAGCGAGCTCGGCCAGGGCGCCACCTTCTCCATCTACCTGCCGCGCATCGAGGCGGAGCCCGAGATGGAGGCCGAGGTCCACCGGCCGGCCCCGCTGACCGAACTCACCGGCACCGACCTGACCGGCTCGGGCACCATCCTGCTGGTCGAGGACGAGGACGCGGTGCGCATGTTCGGCACGAGGGCGCTCAGGAACAAGGGCTACCGCGTCATCGAGGCCCGCTCGGGCGAGCAGGCCTTGGACGTGCTGCGGAGCGAGGAAGCCATCGACGTGCTGATCTCGGACGTGGTGATGCCGGGGATGGACGGGGTGACGCTGGCCCGCCTGGTGCGCATGGAACGCCCGGCCATCAAGGTCATCCTGATCTCGGGCTATTCCGAGGACGTGGCCCGCAACGGCATCGACCCCGACGAGGGCATCCACTTCCTGCCCAAGCCGTTCTCGCTCAAGCAGCTCGCGGGGGCGGTGAAGCAGGTCATGGGCGGGGAATAGGGCGGTTCCTGACTTAAGCGCTTATGTTTATTGCCGCACTCCCGCATTTCGCGTGTGTCGGCGCGAACTCTCTGCGCACTTATAGGGAACATATGTGAACATTCTTGTTGTGTTCTCATGTGGACCGTGTACCATCCCCTCGTAATCCGCGTTGCATAGGCCCACCGTTCGGGATACATGAGGGGGACTGCCATGTCGCAGGCTGCATTGCGTCTCGTGGACAAGGACACCATGGATAGACAGAAGGCACTGGAAGCCGCCGTAAGCCAGATCGAGCGGGCGTTCGGCAAGGGCTCCATCATGAAGATGGGCAGCCGCGAGCACGTGGAGACCGAGGTGGTCTCCACCGGGTCCCTCGGGCTCGACATCGCGCTCGGCATCGGCGGCCTGCCGCGCGGACGCATCATCGAGATCTACGGTCCGGAAAGCTCGGGCAAGACCACGCTGGCGCTGCATACCATCGCCGAGGCGCAGAAGAAGGGCGGCACCTGCGCCTTCATCGACGCCGAGCACGCGCTGGACCCGATCTATGCCCGCAAGCTGGGCGTCAATTTGGACGAGCTGCTCTTGAGCCAGCCCGACGCCGGCGAGCAGGCGCTGGAGATCGCCGACACGCTGGTGCGCTCCGGCGCCATCGACGTCCTCGTGGTCGACTCGGTGGCCGCCCTGGTGCCGCGCGCCGAGCTGGAAGGCGAGATGGGCGATTCCCACGTCGGCCTGCATGCCCGCCTGATGAGCCAGGCGCTTAGGAAGCTGACCGGCTCGGTGTCGAAGTCCAAGTGCATCGTCATCTTCATCAACCAGATCCGCATGAAGATCGGCGTGATGTTCGGCAACCCCGAAACCACCACCGGCGGCAATGCGCTCAAGTTCTACGCCTCGGTCCGCCTCGAGATCCGCCGTGTCGGCTCCATCAAGGACCGCGACGAGGTGGTCGGCAACCAGACCCGCGTCAAGGTGGTGAAGAACAAGCTGGCGCCGCCGTTCAAGGTGGTCGACTTCGACGTCATGTACGGCGAGGGCGTGTCCAAGACCGGCGAACTGATCGACCTCGGCCTCAAGGCCGGGCTGATCGAGAAGGCCGGGGCCTGGTTCTCCTACGGCTCGACCCGCATCGGTCAGGGCCGCGAGAACGCCAAGCAGTACATGCGCGACAATCCGGCGGTGCTGGCCGAGATCGAATCCGCCATCCGCCAGAACGCCGGCATCCTGTCGGACGCCCTGTCGGGCGGCCCCGGCGACCTCGACGGCAACGCCGCCGAGGAGTAGGCCGGGAGCGGCTGAAAAGGAAAGGGCGCGGGGGGAGCCCCGCGCCCTTTTCCATTCGTCATCCCGACGAGCACCGCGAGGAGGGACCTCGTACGGCGCCGCCGGCCCGGGTGCCAAAGGGAAGAGATCCTCGCCGGCGCTCGGGATGACACTCGGCGTATCAGACCGTCAGCACGATCTTTCCCGTGGCGGCGCGGCCCTTGAGCATGGCAAGCGCCTCGGCGGCGCGCTCCAGCGGCAGGGTGGCCGACACGTGCGGCTTCAGCCGGCCCTCGCGCCACCACGCCATCGCCTCCAGCATGGATTCCCGCATCAGCGCCGGATTGAGCTTGCGGTAGGCCCCCCACCAGTAGCCGATCACCGTCAGGTTCTTGACCAGCAGGATGTTGGCCGGGATCTGCGGCACCGTGCCGGAGGCGAAGCCGATCACCAGGATGCGGCCGTCGGGGGCGGTGGAGCGCAGCGAGGCGTCGAACACCTCGCCGCCGACCGGATCGTAGACGACGTCGGCGCCGCGGCCGCCGGTCAGCTCCTTGACGCTGGCGCGGATGTCCAGCGCCTTGTAATCGATGCCGTGGTGGGCGCCCTGCTCGAGCGCCACCCGCACCTTCTCGGGGCCGCCGGCGGTGCCGATCACGGTGGCGCCCAGCGCGCGGCCGATCTCGACCGCGGTCAGGCCGACGCCGCTGGCGGCGGCGTGCACCAGCAGGGTTTCGCCGGGCTTGAGCGCCGCCTTGTGCTTGAGCGCCAGGTGCGAGGTGCCGTAGGCGATGGGAAAGGCGGCGGCGTCGATGGTGTCGAGGCCGTCGGGCAGCACGAACACGTCGGTCTCGGCCGCCACCACCTCCTCGGCGAAGGCACCGGCGGTCACCACCGCCATCACCCGGTCGCCGGGCCGGCAGCTGGTCACGCCCTCGGCCACTTCGACCACCGTGCCGGCCAGTTCCATGCCGGGGGCGAACGGCGGCTCAATCTTTTCCTGGTAGCGGCCGGCGATCAGCAGGGTGTCGGCGAAATTGACGCCGGCGGCCGCGACCTTGATTCGGACGCCGCCGGTGAACAGGGCGGGAGAGGGCAACTCGGCTTCGGCGATGGGAGCGCCGAAGGCGGAACAGACGATGGCGCGCATGCTTGGCCTTCCGGTTGTGGGCCGGTCAGTGGCCCGGCCGCCGCGGCGTCTTCCGCTGGGCCTGCCAGGCGAGTTTCAGGGTGGTGAACAGGAAGATCTCGGTCAATTGGTCGTGCGACATGACCCCCGCCAGTTCGGCGCGGGCATACCGCACCAGCTCCGGCTCGGCGGTCGGCGAGGACAACAGGTTGGTCACCAGTTCCTTGCGCACCAGCGGCGGGTACTTCAGCACCTCCTTGAGCAGCGCCACCTTGACCATGATGGGGATGCGCTCGCTGGTGAACAGGCGGTCGACGCACATGGAGTAGATGCCGAAATCCAGCTTCCCCGCCACCGCGCGGGTGAACTCCAGGAACTCGTCGAGGAAGGCCGGTTCCGAGATCTTCTTGGCGGCCAGCTTCTTCACCACCTCGAGGAAGTCGCGGTAGCGCTGGCGGGCCGGTCCGACGGTGCCGCCCAGCTCGTCGGCGATCTCCTTGATCTGGGCCTCGCGGAAGCGGGCATGGATCAGCGCCTCGGCCGATTCGCGGGTGCCCTCGTCGAAGGCGGTGTCTTCGATCAGGGCGAACAGCTGCTCGTACCTGGCCCGCTTGGCGGGGGCGACCCGGCTGGCGGCCATGCCCAGCGGCAGCAGGGCGGCGCGGGCGACCATGCCGTCGCGCGCCACGATGGCGGCCATGGACACCGCGGCGAAATCGCCGATGGTGCCGTTGAGCAGGTCGTCGGTGATGACCATCCGATCGCCCGGCGCCAGCGTCAGATTGGTGTTGAGCGACCCGCATTCCATGAAATGGGTGGCGAGGTCGCGCGGGCGCGAAAGGGGAGAGGGCGGTGGATCGATCGAGCTATCCATCCGCCCATTTAGCCTGATCCCGGACAGGGCGGCAAGCAGCCGTTACCCCGTCCGATGGGCCGGGTTACGAGCAGCCCTTGGGCCGGGGCAGACCGGCGATTTTGTTGCCCTGCTTCAGCGGCCCGTGCGGGAACAGCTGGTAGAGATACTGCTGGCTGGAGCGCTCGGGGCCGAACTTCTCCTTCATCAGCTTCATGAAGACGCGCTGCTCGGCGACGAGGCCGTATTGGTCGAAGTATTCGCGGGCGGTGCGGATGGCGTCCCAATGCTCGTCGGTCAGCGCCACGCCCTCACGCTCGGCGATGGCCCGCGCGATGTCCTCGTCCCACTCCAAGGTGTTTTCCAGCCACCCCGCTTCGCTGACGGCGACGGCGCGTCCCTGGACGGTGATTTCCGGCATGGGTCAAACCTCCGTAAATTAGACGGATCGAATATAGAGGCTGCGGGGAGCTTTCGTCAATCTGGAATTATTCCAGCTATCGAATTGGGGGAAGGTGACAGCGCGCCGCCCCGCATGCTATGCTGCGCACAGCAGGAGCATGGATTTGAGCGACAACACCATCCGCCCGAGTGGCGCCGACATGCTGAAGGATGTTCTTGGCCTGGGCTCGCAGCGGAGCGCCGGCGCCGAGCGTTCGTCCGCCTCGGCCACTTCCGGCGATCCCCGCCGCTCGCCCAACGGTCCGCGCGGCTATCGCATGCTGTCGCCCGACACGCCGGTGGAATCCCTCGACCGCTCGGCGCCGCGGGGCACCTACCTCGACATCCTGGTCTGACCGTTTAGGGTAAGCGTTTCCGGCTTGCCTGAATCCAAGCGGTTGTCCACACTCCGCTGATGCACCCTGCCGGCCCCACCATCCGCATGATCCCCGAAGGCGACGACCGCGAGCGCCTTGTCTGCGGCACCTGCGGCTTCGTGTTCTACGAGAACCCCAAGGTCATCGTGGGCGCCATCTGCACCTGGGAAGACAAGTACCTGCTGTGCAAGCGCGGCATCGAGCCGCGCCTGGGCTACTGGACCATGCCGGTCGGCTACATGGAATTGCACGAGACCACCGAGCAGGGGGCGCTGCGCGAGGTGTGGGAGGAGGCCCGCGCCCGGGCCGAGATCGACGGCCTGCTGGCCATCTACTCGATCCCCGAGATCAGCCAGGTCCACATGATCTACCGCGCCCGCATGCTGACCCCCGACTTTGCCGCCGGCGCCGAAAGCCTGGAGGTCGGGCTGTTCAAGTGGAACGAGATCCCCTGGGACGACCTCGCCTATCCCAACGTCCGCTGGTCGCTGGAGTACGAGCGCGACATGAAGGGCAAGACCGGGTTTCCGCCGCGCGGGCGGCCGGACCGCTGACACGCTGACTGCATAAAATCGCGTGTCATCCTGAGGAGCGTCAGCGACGAAGGATCTCGTGTGCTCGGGTCGGACGAGATCCTTCGCCGTCGCTCAGGATGACAATCCAGCGCTAAAACCCCGCCCGGACCTCGCCCACGATCTTGCCCGCCACGTTGGGCAGCGGCACGGCGATGCGGTCGGCCAGGTCGCGGCTCTCCTCGGCGGTGAGCATGCCCAGCTTGGTCAGCACCGCCAGGATGGCCACCTCAGCGGCGCGGCCGGCGCCGTCGTCGATCTTCAAGGCGACGCCCCAGCCCTTTTCAGGGATGATGGCGGTGTAACAGCCCTCGGCGCCGCCCTTGACGGCGATGCGCGGCACCGCCTGCATGAAGCGGGTGCACAGACGCCCTGACCCGGCCACCAGATGCGGATGCTCCAGCATGGCGGCGACGATGGCGCGCGCCGCCTTGGCGCGGCCGGGCGGCAGGCGTGCGGGGTCGGCCATGCGGGCCATGGCGGTGGCGATGGCGGATAACGGCAGCGCGTAGGTGGGGATGCCGCAGCCATCGGTGCCCCAGGCGGCCTGCGCCGTGGCCACCCCGGTCATGTCGGAAATGGCGGCCGACACCAGCTGCTGCACCGGATGGTCGTGGCCGATGTAGCCGCGGTGGGGCAGGCCGAGCTGGCGGGCCACCGTCAGGAAGCCGGTGTGCTTGCCCGAGCAGTTGTTGTGGAGCGGGCAGGGGGAGCCGTCGGTCTTGATCAGCCGCGCCGCCGCCTCGGGGTTGGAGGGGGCGTGGGCGCCGCATTCCAGCGCGGTGACGTCCAGGCCGATGCGGGAAAGCCAGGCCTCGACGCGCTCGACATGGGCGGCCTCGCCGGAATGCGAGGCGGCGGCCAGCGCCAGATGCTCGGTCCCCAGGCCGAAGGCCTCGACCGCGCCGCTTTCGGCCAGCGGCAGCGCCTGGATCGGTTTCAGCGCCGAACGCGGGAAGGTGGCCCGCCCGCACTCTCCCCAGGCGGAAACGACGCGTCCGTCGGCATCGGCGACCACCGCCGCCCCCAGATGCCGGCTTTCCACAGTGTCGCCGCGGGTGACTTCGATGAGGAGCGGGGAGGCGGATTGGGTCATGGGTGCACAAAAACCATTCGAGGATGTTGACAGGGACTCCGCCGAAGCGGTCTAAGTCTGTCCGCCTTTCGACCACACCCGATGGACGGAATTATGACGATTGGACGGATTGTTCTGGCGGTCGCCCTGGTGGCCATCGCCGCTCCCGCCGGTGCCGACGAAGCCAAGAAGCTGGGCACGTTCGGCGCGTGGGAAGGGTACGCGTACTCCGACGCCGGTGGCAAGGTGTGCTACGCCGCCGCCCGGGCCGACAAGACCCAGGGCGGCGACAAGAACCGCGCCGGCACGGCGCTGGCGATCACCCACCGCGCCAAGAGCCACGGCGAGGTCAGCCTGCTCGGCAGCTACGGCTTCAAGAAGGATTCCGACGCCGAGATCCAGATCGGCGGCATGAAGCACTCCTTCTTCACCCGCGGCGAATCGGCCTGGGCCAAGGATGCCAATGCCGACAAGGCCATCATCGCCCAACTGGCCAAGGCCAAGGAGGTGGCGGTGCACGCCACGCCGGCCAAGGGGGCGGCGATCAGCGACACCATTCCCTTGAAGGGCTTCTCCGAGGCGCTGGCCGCCATCGACAAGGCCTGCGGCGTCAAGCGCTAGGCCGTTTTTCCCGCGGGCGAAGGGGCGTCGCGCCCTTCGTCCGCTTGCATCTCGCCACCCACGGGCCTATCTCTTCCGCCTATGGACAAGACCAACCTGATCGGGCTTTCGCGCGAGGACCTGGCCGCCGAGATGGCGGCCATCGGCGAGAAGCCGTTTCGCGCCAAGCAGCTGTGGCACTGGCTCTACAATCGCGGCGAGACCGATTTCGAGCGCATGAGCTCGATCTCGAAGCCGATGCAGGCCAAGCTGGCCGAGCGCTACGTCGTGCGCCGGCCCCAGGTCGCCGACGAGCAGCTGTCGGTGGACACCACCCGCAAGTGGCTGTTCCGCTTCGGTGACGGCAACGAGGCCGAGACCGTCTACATCCCCGACGTTGAGGAAGACCGCGGCGCCGTCTGCATCAGCTCGCAGGTGGGCTGCACCCTGACCTGCAAGTTCTGCCACACCGGCACCCAGTTGCTGGTGCGCAACCTGACCGCGGCCGAGATCGTCGGGCAGTTCATGGCGGCGCGCGACACCTATGGCGAGTGGCCGACCCCCGACGACAGCGGCCGGCTGCTGTCGAACATCGTCATGATGGGCATGGGCGAGCCGCTCTACAACTTCGACAACGTCGCCACCGCGATCAAGATCCTGATGGACGGCGAGGGCATCGCCATTTCGAAGCGGCGCATCACCCTGTCGACCGCCGGCGTCGTTCCCATGATGAAGCGGTGTGGCGAGGAGCTGGGCGTCAACCTCGCGGTGTCGCTGCATGCGGTCACCGACGAGATCCGCGACCGTATCATGCCGATCAACAAGAAGTATCCGCTGGCCGAGCTGATGAAGGCCTGCCACGAGTACCCCGGCGCCTCCAACGCCCGGCGCATCACCTTCGAGTACGTGATGCTGAAGGGGGTGAACGATTCGGCGGCCGACGCCCGCCAGCTGCTCAAGCTGATCAAGGGGCTACCCGCCAAGTTCAACCTGATCCCGTTCAACCCGTGGCCGGGTTCCGAGTTCGAGTGCTCGGACATGAAGACGGTCAAGGCCTTCTCGGACATCATCCAGGACGCCGGGTACTCGGCTCCCATCCGCAAGCCCAGGGGCGCCGACATTCTGGCCGCCTGCGGCCAGCTGCGCTCCGAAAGCCAGCGACAGCGGTGTTCCCGCCTCAAGGCCCGCATAGAGGCCGGCATCCCCGACGAGCACGCGCCGGCCGCCGGTTGAGCCGCTGCCGGCCGGAGCTCCCCTCCGGCGATTCTCCGTAAGGGCAGGCCGGCCGGGTGTCCGTGGCCGGAGGGCAATCCCCATTTACTGCATGGTGGCCGAACGCCCGCTGAGTTGGACGGCGTCCCCGTGCCGGCGTAGGATTCGAGGAAAACCACGGAGGCCCGCAATGACCAGACGCGATCTCGACCTGGATCATTTCCGTGCCCAATTGCAGGAGCGGCTGGCGGAAGTCGAGCGGATGGAGACCATCGAGCACGAGGCCGCCCGCCCGGTCGAACTGGATCCGCAAAGCATCGGCCATCTGTCGCGCATGGACGCCCTGCAGGGCCAGGCCATCGCCGCCGACACCGAACGCCGCCTGCGGGCGGAGCATCAACGCATCGTCGCGGCGTTGGCCCGCATCGAATCCGGCGAATACGGCTTCTGCTTGAGCTGCGAGGCGCGAATTCCCGCGAAGCGGCTTGACCTCGATCCCGCGGCGGCGCAATGCGTCAAGTGCGCCGAGCGCCACGGCCATCATTGAGTCGATGCGGGCGCACCCGCTCAACTGACCAACGTCAAGGCCTCTGCGGCTGTCGCCGAGTCACCCTCTCCCTGTAATTCAGGGAGTGTGTGCCAAATGGGCGACCAAGTGGCTGGCGCAGGGACCGACACCGGCGGAGGACCGCCGGGCTGGCTGGCGTTGGCACTCGATACCGGCGTCTTCGACGTCCGGCCGCTGCTGGCGGCCGGCGACGACCCGCTGGGCGCCGTGCTCGAGCGCGCCCAGGCCGTGGAATTCGGCGGCTTCCTGGTGGTCGACGCTCCCTTCAACCCGTCGCCGCTGCGCCGCGTGCTGGCCGCCCAGGGGTTTTCGTCCTACGGGCGCAAGCTGGGCCAGGGCCATTGGCGCATCTTCTTTCACATGAACGGTTGCGCCGACTGGGAGCGTGACGCCGAGGTCGATGTCGGGCCGGAAGGCGCCATGACCTGGAGCGAGACCGACGGCATCCACATCGACGTGCGCAAGCTGCCGCCGCCGCTGCCAATGCTCGCGATCCTGCGCACGCTCGAATCGGTGGCCGCCCCCCAGCCGGTGATCGTGCACCACGAGCGCGTGCCGCAGCTCCTGTTCCCCGAATTGGCCGAGCGCGGCTGGCGCGTGGCCCGCATGACCGAGGAGTTCGCCGACGTCCGGCTGTGGCTGGAACGGGAGGCGTGATGTTCGCTGGCGCCTTGATGGGCGGGGCCAAGGATCGTCTGTTGCCCCCCTCGGTCCCCTACCGTTTCTTCGCCACCGCCGTGGTCTTCCACATCGCGGGGTGGGCTGCGCTGCTGGCCGATGCGCCGTCGCTGCCGGGCTTCCTCGGCGGGCTGGGGGTGGGGCTGGCCGGCCTGCATCTCATCACCCTGGGCGTGCTGGCGATGACCGCCATGGGCGCCGCCTTCCAGATGCTGCCGGTGGCGACCCGCCGCCAACTGGGGCCGGTGTGGGCCTGCCGCCTGACCTGGTGGCTGTTCGCCCCCGGCGTGGCGCTGTTGTCGCTCGGCATGGCCACCGGCCTGCCGGCTTTCCTGCATCCGGGCGCCACGCTGACGGTGGCCGGTTTCACCGTGTTCGGAATCCTGGTCGGCCGTAACCTGTGGTCGGTCAACGACCTGCCGGGGGTGACCCGCCACGGCTGGCTGGCGCTCGCCTCCCTGCTCGGACTGGCCGTCCTGGGCCTGGCCCTGGTGGTCGACCTCTCGGTCGGCTTCCTGCCCGACCGGCCGTTGGCCGCCGCCGCCCACGCCGCCCTGGCCGGCTACGGCTTCATGGGCATGCTGGTCCTGGGCTTCTCGACCGTCCTCATTCCCATGTTCGTGCTGGCGCCGGCGGTGCCGGACGCGGCCGGCAAGCGCACCTCGGCGGTGTCGGTCGCGGCGCTGGTCCTGGGGGGCGGCGGGGCCCTGTCGGGCCAGGGCTGGGCCGCCGCCCTCGGCGCCCTGGCGGGATTGGTGGCCGCCGGCCTCCACATCCAGGCCCTGCGGGCGGTGCTCAAGGCCCGCATGAAGAAGACCCTCGAACCCTTCTTCCGCCTGGTGCGGGCGGCCTGGGCCCTGTTTCCTGTCAGCCTGCTCCTCGCCATGGCGCTGGCGCTCGGCGCCCCGTCCGAGGTGGTTGCCCCCCTGTGGGTCTTCGTCCTGGTGTTCGGGTGGCTGCTGACCTTCGCCACCGGGATCCTGCAGCGGATCATGCCGTTCCTGGCATCCATGCATTCGGCCGCCCACGGCGGCAAGCCGGCCTTGCTGTCCAAGCTCACCGCCGGCAAGCCGCTGACCGTCCACGTGGCCGCCCATGGCGGCGCCCTGGCGCTTGGCGCCATCGGACTGGTCGTCCAGTCGCCCAACCTTCTCCGAGCCGCGGCCGCCTTCGGCCTGATCGGCTCGCTCGCCTTTGCCGCATTCGCCATCGAGCTGATGCGGCGCTACCGCGCCCATAAACAAGCCTCTCCCCCCAGCCCAGTTTCATAAGGACAAGAAGATGTTGACCAATTCGCAGATCGGGGCGCTCCTCCACGACGATCACATGAACACCATCGCCATGCTTCAGAACCTGGAGGAACTGGTCGGGAGCCACCGTTCCGCCCCCAAGGTGGACGAGGATCTGCGCGCCACCCTGGCGACGACCGAACGCACCATCCGCGATGAGGTGGAGAAGCATTTCGGCTTTGAGGAGGGCTACCTCTTCACCGAGTTCACCCGCCTGGGCGAGACCGGCATCGTGACGATGCTGACCCACGAGCACCGCTCCATCCTGCCGCTGGCCCTCTCGGTCGCCGACCTCGCCGCCAAGGCGGTGGCCGACGGCGCCTTCGACGACGGCAGCTGGACCGAGTTCTGCGACGCCGCCTCCGAACTGGTCGAGCGCGAGATCTTCCACATCCAGAAGGAAGAGATGGGCCTGCTGGGCGCCATATCGGCTCTGCTCGACGACGAGACCGACCAGCGGCTGGCCGAAACCTATCGGCGCGTAGTCGGCTGATTTCCAGGCTCCCGCCGCCCCCTCATCCCAATACTTTCGTCGAGAGTATACTTTAGTGTGTGGTCTCGTTCGAAGGCGCCGTTGCGATGAGGGGCGGCGAGGCGTTCAATCAATGTATCGATCGCCGTGGAGCCCAAGATCATGACCACCCGCATCCTCGTCGTCGACGACCAGCGGACCACTCGGGAGGTCGTGCGCGATGTCCTCGAGCTGTCCGGTTGTGATGTGCGTGAGGCTGAGACCTGCGATGAGGCGCTGCGTCTGCTGGATGAGGACGAGGCCGTCGACGCGGTGGTCGCCGACATCCTGCTGGGCGGCCGCAGCGGCATCGCGTTGATCGGCGAGATCCGCGAGCGCCACCTGGGGCTGACCGTGGTGGCCATGTCCGGTCATGGGCAGGAGGTCCTCGACGCGGCGCGCGCCGCCGGTGCCGACGCCTGCCTGCCCAAGCCGTTCTCCGCCCGCGATCTGATGGCGGCGCTGGCCGGGGGCGCGCCGTCCTGACCTCCGCCTTGTGGTGGGGCGCGTCTGGGGCTACCTTCAATCTATGACCAAAGGCCGCGCCCGGAGCGTTCCGCTCCCGTCCAAGCAGGAAATCCTCGACTTCATCCGCTCGCAGCCCGGCCGTGTCGGCAAGCGCGAGCTGGCGCGAGCCTTCAATCTGAGCGGCTCGGACAAGATCCCGCTGAAGGCCCTGCTCAAGGAGCTGGAGGGCACCGGCGACATCCAGCGCGGGCACAAGAAGCGGTTCGCCCGGCCGGGCGCCCTGCCCGAGGTGGCGGTGATCGAGATCACCGGCACCGACACCGACGGCGAGATGCTGGCGCGCCCCCTGGCCTGGGAAGAGGAGGGGCGGCCGCCGCGCATCTACGTCGCCCACGCCCGCCGCGGCGAGATCGTCGTCGGCGTCGGCGACCGCGTGCTGGCCAAGCTGCGCCGGCTGCGCGGCAGCGATTACGAAGCCAAGCCCATCCGCATCGTCGGCGAGGCCCGCGCCCGGGTGCTCGGGGTGTTCGAGCCCATGGGCGACGGCTCGGGGCGGGTCAAGCCGACCTCGCGCCGGGAAAAGGCCGATTACCAGGTCCCCAAGGGCGAGACCGGCGACGCCGAGGCGGGCGAGCTGGTGCTGTGCGACCTGCTGCCGGGGCGCTTCTACGGTCTGCGCCAGGTGGCGGTGAAGGAGCGGCTGGGACGCCTGGGCGCGCCCAAGTCGGTGTCGCTGGTCGCCATCTACGCCAACGACATCCCGTTCGAATTCCCCGACGAGGCGGTCAAGCAGGCCAAGGCGGCGGGGCCGGTGCCGATGGAGCACCGCCTCGACCTGCGCCCCGTGCCGCTGGTGACCATCGACGGCGAGGACGCCCGCGACTTCGACGACGCCGTGTGGGCCGAGCCCGACGGCGAGGGCTGGCATTGCATGGTCGCCATCGCCGACGTGTCGTGGTACGTGCGGCCCAGCGATCCTCTCGACCGCGAAGCCTTCAAGCGCGGCAACTCGGTCTACTTCCCCGACCGCGTCGTGCCCATGCTGCCCGAGGAACTGTCCAACGGCTGGTGCTCGCTCCGACCCAACGAGGACCGCGGCTGCCTCGCCGTGCATTTCTGGCTGGACAAGGCCGGCAACAAGCTGCGCCACAAGTTCGTGCGCGGGCTGATGCGTTCGGCCGCCCGCCTGACCTATGCCCAGGTGCAGGCGGCCCGCGACGGCCGTCCCGATGACCGCACCGGGCCGCTGCTGGGGCCGGTGATCAATCCGCTCTACGAGGCGTGGTCGGCCCTGTTCGAGGCGCGCAAGCGCCGCGGCGTGCTGGAGCTCGACCTGCCCGAACGCAAGGTCGACATCTCCGAGGACGGTCGGGTGCTGGGCATCAAGGTGCGCGAACGCTTCGACAGCCACCGGCTGATCGAGGATTTCATGATCCAGGCCAACGTCTGTGCCGCCGAGGAGCTGGAGCGGCTGCGCCAGCCCTGCATGTACCGGGTGCACGACCAGCCGACCATGGAGAAGCTGGATTCGCTGCGCGAGTTCCTGTCCTCCATGGACCTGTCGCTGCCCAAGGGGCAGGTGCTGCGTCCGGCCGCCTTCAACCAGATCCTGGAGAAGGTCAAGGGCTCGGCCAACGAGCATCTCGTCAACGAGGTGGTGCTGCGCAGCCAGGCCCAGGCGGTGTACAGCCCCGAGAACCTCGGGCATTTCGGCCTGGGGCTGGCCCGCTACGCCCACTTCACCTCGCCGATCCGCCGCTACGCCGATCTCCTGGTGCACCGCGCCCTGGTCTCGGGGCTGAAGCTGGGCCATGGCGCGCTGGCGCCCGATTCGTTGGGAAGTTTCCCGGAATGGGGCGAGCATATCTCGCTGACCGAGCGGCGCGCCGCCACCGCCGAGCGCGAGGCGGTCGACCGCTACGTCACCGCCTTCCTGTCCGACCGCGTCGGCGCCACCTTCGCCGCCAAGGTCTCCGGCGTTACCCGCTTCGGGCTGTTCGTCACCCTGCTGGAGACCGGGGCCGACGGCATCGTGCCGATCGGCTCGCTGCCCGAGGATTTCTACGTCCACGACGAGACCCACCATTGCCTGGTGGGCAAGCGCACCCGCCGCACCTTCCAATTGGGGCAGCAGTTGACGGTGGTCCTGCACGAGGCCAATACGCTGACCGGCAGCATGGTGTTCCACCTGGAGGACAGCGAGCCGCGGCGGCCGCGGGTCCGGTCCAAGCTGGTCAAGCCGGAGCGAAAGGGGCGCCGGGGCCGCCCGTAATCGCGCGGGCGCCCGCCCCATTACCCCCTTCGGCGAGAGCTTTCCCCCAAAATACCAATATCTTGCCTACCGCAACGCGAGGGCGATTTGCGTCGGCTTTCCATTTACTTTCCACCCCCAAAGAGGTAAGTAATTTTTCTGTACCCGGGCAGTGCCGGTCCGCATAATCCTTTCCAGTACTGCTTTGGACATACCTCGGGTGACCGATTTGAAGCAAAATGCCGTAGCACGTTGGGTCATTGCCGCCTCGCTGTTCGTCGCGGGGTCGTGCGCACCGGTCAGCCAGGGCAGCTTGGCGGGCCCTCACGCTCCCTATGATACCGCTGAGGCCGAGAAGACCCTGGTCTTCGGCTACAACTCGATCGTCGAACGCCATCTCGATCGCGTCACCGCGGCCACCGTGGCCATGGAGGGCATGCGCGGGCTGGGCAGCATCGATCCCGAGATAGGCATCAGCCGCATGGACGACCGCGTGCTGTTGACCGCCTCCGACCGCGTGGTGGCGGAATACCCGGCCCCGTCGGAAGACGACGTGCGCGCCTGGGCCCGCCTGACGGTGACCGTGGCGCTCGATGCCCGCGGTGTGTCCACCGCCATGCGCGACGCCCAGGTCGAGAAGGTCTACGAGGCGGTGTTCGACGCCACCCTGGCCAAGCTCGACATGTTCTCGCGCTATGCCGGCGCGGCCGAGGCCCGCGACCACCGCGCCAGCCGCAACGGCTTCGGCGGTGTCGGCATCAAGTTCGACATGGTCGACGGTGAAGCCCGCATCGTCGACGTCATGGACGAGACCCCGGCCTCCACCGCCGGCATCACCGTCGGCGACATCATCACCCACATCGAGGGCAAGTCGGTCGCCGATCTCAGCAAGGACGAGATCTCCAAGCGGCTGCGCGGCCCGGTGTCGAGCGACGTGGTGGTCACGATCCGCCGCGGCCTCAAGCCGCTGGACGTCACCCTGGCGCGGGCGCTGATCGTGCCCCCGACCGTCACCATGGCGCTCAACAACGGCATCGCCGAGTTCAAGATCACCAGCTTCAACCAGCGGACGGCCTCCAGCCTGGCCGCCGACCTGAAGCAGGCCCAGGCCAGGCTGGGCACCGGCCTGCACGGCGTCCTGCTCGACATGCGCGGCAACCCCGGCGGCCTGCTCGATCAGGCGGTGTCGATGGCCGACCTCTTCATGAAGGAGGGGCCGATCGTCTCCACCAAGGGCCGCCATCCGCTCGCCAGCCAGGCCTACGAGGCCCGTCCGGGCGACATCGGCGAGGGCCTGCCGGTGGTGATCCTGGTCGACGGCAAGTCGGCCTCGGCGGCCGAGATCGTCACCGCCGCCCTGCAGGATGCCGGCCGTGCCGTCGTCATCGGCACCAATTCCTACGGCAAGGGCACGGTCCAGACGGTCATCCGCCTGCCCAACGACGGCGAGATGACCCTGACCTGGTCGCGCTTCCACACCCCCAGCGGCTACGCCCTGCATGGCCTGGGCGTGCTGCCCACCATCTGCACCGCCGGCGACGCCCGCGACCTCGGGGGCTTGGCGGACGGGCTGGTCAAGGCCTCGGCCATGGCGCCGGCCCCGGTCAGCGAAAACCTCAGCCTGTGGCGTCACGCCCGCCTGGACCAGACCGACCTGCGCAAGCAGCTGCGGGCGACCTGTCCGTCGGCCAAGCATGGCGACCTCAAGCTGGAGACCGAACTGGCCGAGCACCTCCTGTCGGATCAGGCGCTGTACGCCCGCGCCCTGGAGCTGTCGGCTCCCGCCGCGGCGCCGGCCGCCGCCCAGCTCCTGCCGGCCGCCCACGTCACGGTTGAGGCGGCCCACTGACCGGATCGGGGGGCGGGGCGGCCAAAATGCCTTGACTCCCTCTCCGATATCAGTATCTTCCGCCGCCTAGGTTTTGAACAGCACGCAACGAATTTGGGATTTTCGCCATGGCCAAGCCCGCCACCATTCTCATCAAGCTCGTCAGCTCGGCCGGTACTGGCTACTTCTACGTTGCGAAGAAGAATCCGCGCAAGACCACCGAGAAGCTGAAGTTCCGCAAGTATGACCCCGTCGTGCGCAAGCACGTCGAGTTCAACGAAGCGAAGATCAAGTAAGCCTTCATCGGTTTGCGACGTTCGACGCCCGCCTGGCGACAGGCGGGCGTTTTGCTTTTTGGGCTTTGTCCCTATCATCGCGGGCATGAGCACGATCGTCGCGGCGCTTGCGCCCATCTTCCTGCTGATCCTCTTGGGCTGGGGCGTGCGCGCCACCGCCTTCGTGCCCGACGCCTTCTGGGCGCCGGCCGAGAAGCTCACCTACTTCGTGCTGTTTCCCGCCCTGCTGGTCGCCAATCTGGCCGAGGCACGCCTGGAGGGGCTGCCGGTGGCCGGGATGGCGGCGGCCCAGGCCGGCGGCATCCTGGCGATGGCGCTCGCGGTGGCCTTGCTGCGCAACCCGGCCGGGCGCCGGCTGGACGGCGCCAGCTACAGTTCCCTGTTCCAGGGGGCGATCCGCCCCAACACCTATGTCGGCCTCGCCGCCGCCGCCGGCCTGTGGGGCGCGCAGGGGGTGACGCTGACCGCCATCTGCGTCGCGCTGGTGGTGCCGCTGGTCAACGTGCTGTCGGTGATCGCGCTGGCGCGGTGGGCGGCTCCCGCCGGCTCACCCCCCGGCTGGCGTCCCACCATGCTCGCCCTGGCCAAGAATCCGCTGATCGCGGCCTGCGTGGTCGGCATCGCCCTCAACGCCCTCGGCATCGGCCTGCCGCCGATCGTCGGGCCGTTCCTCAAGATCCTTGCCAGCGCGTCGCTGCCGTTGGGGCTGCTGGCGGTGGGGGCGGGGCTCGATCTCAGGGGATTGCAGGGCGGCCACGGCGCGGTGGCGGCGGCAGCGGCACTGTGCGCCAAGCATGCGCTGTTGCCGGCGGTGGCCGGGCTGGCGGCGCTCGGCCTGGGCGTCGACGGCCTGCCGCTGGCCGTGTGCGTGCTGTACGCCGGCCTGCCGGTGGCTCCCAATTCCTATGTGCTGGCGCGCCAGTTGGGCGGTGATGCGCGGCTGATGGCCGCCATCATCACCGTCTCGACGCTGGTGGCGGCGGTGACGCTGCCGGTGCTGGCCGCCGCGATCGCTCCGTTTACTCTTCGGTGAGTTCGCTGGCCGGCAACACGGTGACGCCGGCGCCGTCCTCGTCCTCGATCACCACGATGTCGCCCTGGATGCGCTCCTCGCCCGGGGACAGGTGATTGAAGTAGTGCCACAGGAACGACACCGCGATCGTCTGGTCGATCTGGTCGTCCTCGTCCATTTCCTCTTCGTCCATGGCCGAGACGTCGCGCAGGATTTCCAGGCTGTCGTCAAACATCTCTTCGACGTCCGGATTGTCCTCCAGCACGTTCTTGATGATGTAATCGTGCTCCGTCTCGTCCAGCTCGTACTTCCATTGCGCGCTGCCGGACTTGTAATAGACGGTAATCATTGCTGCCTCCTGCTCGGGCACGCGCGTCCGATGCCCAGCACCAGCGCGTCGCTGGGACGATCCGCCATTTCTCGAAAAATGGCAAGGGCACGTTTGCCGCCTTTTCTCTTGCGCGCGGGTGGGCTATCTAGCATCGCGAGAGCTGAGAGAGGCGCCCATGGCCGACAAGCATACCCACGTGCTCACCATCACCTGTCCGGACACCGTCGGCATCGTCGCCGCCGTCTCGGGCTTCCTGACCCAGCACGATTGCTTCATTACCGAGGCGGCCCAGTACGGCGATCCGCTGTCGCGGCGCTTCTTCATGCGGCTGGTCTTCGCGCCGGGCGCCCTGACCCCGGCCGAGGCGGAATTCCGCAAGTTGTTCGCGCGGGTGGCCGAGAAGTTCCAGATGATCTGGACGCTCTACAACACCGCCAAGAAGCCGCGGGTGGTGATCCTGGTCTCGAAATTCGGCCATTGCCTGGTCGATCTGCTGCACCGCTACCACACCGGCCAGCTCGAGATCGAGATCCCGGCGGTGATCTCCAACCATCCCGAGATGCGCTCGATCGTCGAGTGGCACGGCATCCCCTACCATTTCCTTGCCGTCGACAAGCACGACAAGGCCGGCCAGGAGGACCGCGTCATGGAGGTGATCGACCGCGCCGACGCCGACCTGGTGGTGCTGGCGCGCTACATGCAGATCCTCTCGCACGACATGTGCACGCGCCTGCAGGGCCGCGCCATCAACATCCACCACTCGTTCCTGCCCAGCTTCAAGGGCGCCAAGCCCTACCACCAGGCCCATGCGCGCGGCGTCAAGATCATCGGCGCCACCGCCCACTACGTCACCCCCGACCTCGACGAGGGCCCGATCATCGAGCAGTCGATCGAGCGTGTCGACCATACCCACACTCCCGACGACCTGGTCGCCATCGGCCGCGACATCGAGAACGTGGTGCTCGCCCGTGCGGTGCGGTGGCATGTCGAGCATCGCGTGCTGCTGAACGGATCGAAGACGGTGGTATTCCGCTGACGGCCTTTGCTAGGTTGGCGCCATGGTTCGCATGACATTCCGGACGATCCCCGGTGCGGCGCTGGCCCTGGTGCTGGCAGCCGCCTTTGCCGCCCCCGCCTCGGCCGAAGAGGCGGGCGACTTCCTCGGTTCCATCGGCTCCTTCGTCAAGCAGGGCCTGGCCCCGCCGCGCACCGCCGAGGAACTGCTGCGCGAGGAGGACAAGGCGCGGCTGGCGCCCAAGCCGGCCGTGGAGCGTCCGGTTGCCCCCGCCGCCCCAGCGGTCCAAGCTGCCCCGGCCCATCCGCCGGCGCCGGCCGCCGTGGCCGAACCGGTTCCCGCCGAGCCGCCGGCCGCCGAGCCGAAGGCGGCCCCGGCGTCGATCACGGCTCCAGCCGCCGCGCCCGTGACGCCGCCCCGTCCTGCCCCCTCGCATCCGGCGGTGCCCCCGCCGCCTGCCGAGCCGGCGGTCAGCGCGCCCGCCCCGATTCCCGCTCCGATCCCGGCGCCGCCGCCCAAGCCGCGTCAGATTCAGGTGGCGCCGCAACCGAAGCCGGAGCCGGTGTCGCCGGCCGACCGGATCGCCGGCACCGCCACGCTCGACCAGGCGGTGAAACTGGGCGGCCCGGCCGATCTCTACGGCCGGCGGTCGTCCAAGCCGGCCAATTGAGGAGAGCGGCATGCGCCCGTGGGTCGTCCTGGCCGGAGTGAACGGGGCGCTTGCGGTGGGGCTGGGTGCCTGGGCGGCGCACGGGCTTGCCGCCGACCCGGCGGCCCAGGCCCTCGCCCAGCGCGCTTCCGAATTCCAATTGGTTCATGCGCTGGCGCTGCTGGCCGCCGACCGCCTCGCGGCGGAGGGCCGCCGCCTCGCCCATTGGGCCGCCGCCCTGCTGACCCTCGGCATCGCCCTGTTCTCGGGATCCCTCTATCTGAAGGCGGCGCTCGGCACCCTGCCGGTGCCGCTGGTGACCCCGACGGGGGGGCTCGCCCTGATGGCGGGCTGGCTCGTCCTCGCCGCCAGCGGCGTCATGCCCGGTGCAAAGGGAAATTAGGCATTTTCAGGCGGCGGGGTGGTTTGACTTAACACAATAAATTGAGGATGATGAGGTCCCTCATCGTGGTGAATGATATGGCGAAGACCGTCCTGATTGTCGAAGACAACGACCTCAATATGAAGTTGTTCAACGACCTGCTGCAGGCCAACGGCTATGAAACCCTGCAGACCAAGGATGGCCGCGAAGTCCTGGACATCGCCCGCAAGCACCGTCCCGACCTCATCCTGATGGACATCCAGCTTCCCGAGATTTCGGGGCTGGAAATCACCAAGATGCTGAAGGATGACGCCGATTTGCGCTCCATCCCGGTCATCGCGGTGACGGCTTTCGCCATGAAGGGCGACGAAGAGAAGATCCGCGACGGCGGATGCGAGGGCTACATCGCCAAGCCGATCTCGGTCGCCAACTTCCTGCAGACGGTTTCCCGCTTCCTCGCCTAGAGGAGCTTTTCCCGCTCCTCAGTCCGGCTGCGGCACCGGTTCGGGTGCCGGCTGCGGCGCATGCAGCGGGTAGGCCCGGCGCGGCGGCAGGGCACGGTGCACCACCACGGCGGCCGCCACCACCGCCATGCTTCCCAACAGGATCGGAAAGATCAGGTATCCCCATCCCGGATGCCCGGTGAGCACGACGAAGGCGTCGGCGCCGGCCGGCGGGTGGGTGACGCGGGCTAGGCTCATGGCCAGGATGGCGCATCCGACCCCGAGCGCCGCGGCCCACCACGCCCCCGGCAGCACCTGTTCAAGCAGCAGCGCCACCACCGTCGACAGCACATGGCCGCCGATGACGTTGGCCGGCTGCGCCATCGGGCTCTCGGGCGCGGCGAACACCAGCACGCAGGACGCGGCCAGCGGCGCGATGGCGAGCAATTCGCCGGCCGATTCCGCGGCCAGCGCCACCAAGGAAACGGCGATCAGCCCGCCCAGGGCCGCCTTGTAGGCGCAAGGGCGGCACTCGGAGGGCGGGTTGCGTCGCATGAAGTGGCGCACGGAGGTCTCCCAGAATACATTCCGTGTTCCTAATAAGGTGGCGCCGACCCACCCGACCTTGAGTTTGATCAACCACCCAATTCGATGATCTGCGCCCGGGCCGAGGCGAGCTCGTCGCCCATGATGCGCATGGTGGCGATCAGCGAGTTCAGCACGTTGGTCAGCCCGGGCGGGGCCAGGTCGAGCATGTCGCGGATGGTCGCCTTGCTGACCACCAGGCAGACGGTGTCCTCGACGGTCTCGGCCGCGGCCATGCGCGGGGCGTCGTCGATCAGCGCCATTTCCCCGAAGATCTGGAACGGCTTGCAGGTTCCCAAGGTGATGCGCCGGCCGCCCACCGACTTGAAGATGCGCACGGCGCCCTGCTGAACCAGATAGGCTTCGCCGCCCTTGTCGCCCTCGCGGAAAATCACGGTGCCCTTGGCAAAGGTGCGGCGTTCCGGCGCCCGCGTCGTGGTCATGGCATCCCCCCTCAATGGTCGATGCGCACAACTACATCTTCTGCCTTGCGGTTGTCTATCGGGGGAAGGCTGCAGGGAGGTTCCGGTTGACGAAGGGAATATGATCCCGCACTCTCCCGCAATGGATGTGCAGACTAAAACGCTTTCTTCCGCCGCCCGGCTCGACTGGCTGCGCCTCATCCGCAGTGAAAACGTAGGCCCACGGACGTTCTTCCGCCTGCTCGAGCGGTATGGAAGCGCCTCGGCGGCACTGGCCGCGCTGCCGGAATTGGCCCGCCGCGGCGGGCGCTCGCGTCCCATCGTCGTCTGCCCGCGGGCCGAGGCCGAGCGCGAACTGGAGGCGGCGCAGGAATTGGGCGCCGCCGTCCTCGCCGCCATCGAGCCCGGTTATCCCCGCTGGCTGGCGGCGGTCGAGGACGCTCCGCCTATCCTTTATGTCCGCGGCAATCCGTCGCTCCTGGCCAAGCCGATGGTGGCGGTGGTCGGCGCCCGCAACGCCTCGGCCAACGGGCGCGGCCTCGCCCGCCGCATTGCCGCCGAATTGGGGCGCGCCGGGCTGGTGGTGGCGTCCGGCCTGGCGCGCGGGGTCGACACCGCCGCGCACGAGGGCGCGCTGGCGTCGGGGACGGTGGCGGTGATGGCGGGGGGCGTCGACGTCGTCTATCCGCCGGAGAACGGTCGGCTCTACGGCGAGATCGTCGCCGGTGGCGCCGCCGTCTCCGAAATGCCGCCGGGCACCCAGCCCCAGGCCAGCCACTTCCCCCGGCGCAACCGCATCGTCTCGGGGCTCGCCCTCGGCGTCGTGGTGATCGAGGCCGGCCTGCGGTCGGGCTCGCTGATCACGGCCCGGCTGGCCGCCGAGCAGGGGCGCGAGGTGTTCGCCGTCCCCGGGTCCCCGCTCGATCCGCGGGCCCAGGGCCCCAACGACCTCATCCGTCACGGTGCCACGCTGACCGAGGGCGCCGACGACGTGCTGGCAGTGTTGTCCGATTTGCTGCGGCGGCCTCTCGCCGAAGGAAAGAGGGCGCGTTATGACGGCGGTCCCACTGAGCCGCCGAGCGAGGGCGAACTCGCTCAGGCCCGCCGGACGATCGTCGAAAGCCTGGGCCCGACGCCGGTGACGGTTGACTTGCTGATCCGTGAATGCCAATTGTCTCCCCCTGTGGTGTCCATGGTCCTGCTCGAACTCGAGCTGGCCGGGCGCCTTGAGCGCCATCCTGGGCACCGTGTCTCGCTTTTGGCAGGCTGACCCGGGATTGGGTGCCCCCGCGTTCCCCTGCCAAGATCGGGATCGGATGAAGGTCGTCGTCGTCGAATCGCCCGCAAAGGCAAAGACCATCAACAAGTACCTGGGATCGGATTTCCAGGTGCTCGCCTCGTATGGGCACATCCGCGACCTGCCGGCCAAGGATGGCTCGGTGCGGCCCGATGACGACTTCTCCATGGATTGGGAGACCGATCCGAAGTCGGAGCGCCACATCAAGGACATCGCCCAGGCGCTCAAGGGCGCCGAGAAACTGTTCCTCGCCACCGACCCGGATCGCGAAGGAGAGGCGATCAGCTGGCACGTCAAGCGCGTGCTGGAAGAGCGCGGCGCCCTGAAGAAGGTCGACGTCAAGCGGGTGGTGTTCAACGAGATCACCAAGACCGCCGTCCTCGACGCCATGCGCAATCCGCGCGACATCCACCAGGAACTGGTGGACGCCTATCTGGCGCGCCGGGCGCTCGACTATCTGGTCGGCTTCACCTTGTCGCCGGTGCTGTGGCGCAAGCTGCCGGGCTCGCGCTCGGCCGGCCGCGTCCAGTCGGTGGCGCTGCGCCTGATCTGCGAGCGGGAAAGCGAGATCGAGAGCTTCAAGTCCCAGGAATACTGGACGGTCGCCGCCGACTTCCTGACCTCGAAGGGCGCGCAGATCACCGCCGGTCTGACCCATCTCGACGGTGCCAAGCTCGACAAGTTCGCGCTGGGCAACGAGCAGGCCGCCGCGACGGCCAAGGCCAAGATCGAGGCGGCGTCCTTCGCCGTATCGGGAGTCGAGCGCAAGAAGGCCAAGCGCAATCCCTTCGCGCCCTTCACCACCTCGACGCTGCAGCAGGAAGCGAGCCGCAAGCTGTATTTCTCGGCGGCCAAGACCATGCAGATCGCCCAGCGCCTGTACGAGGGCGTCGATGTCGGCGGCGAGACGGTCGGCCTCATCACCTACATGCGTACCGACGGCGTCACCATGGCGGCCGAGGCGGTGGGCGCCTGCCGTGAACTCATCGGCCGCGACTTCGGCAAGGCCTACCTTCCCGAGTCGCCGCGGATCTACAAGACCAAGGCCAAGAACGCGCAGGAAGCGCACGAGTGCATTCGCCCCACCGACCTGTTCAAGCGGCCCGACGACGTGGCGCGCTTCCTCGATCGCGACCAGCTCAAGCTCTATGAGCTGATCTGGAAGCGGACCGTGGCCAGCCAGATGGCCTCGGCCGAACTGGACCAGGTGGCGGTCGACGTCGCCAGCGCCGACAACAAGATCGTGTTCCGGGCCACCGGCAGCGTCGTGGTGTTCGACGGCTTCATCAAGGTCTACCGCGAGGACCGCGACGAGCCGGAAGACGACGAGTCCGACCGCCTGCTGCCCGACGTGGCCGAGGGCGAGCGCATGAGCCGCCAGGCGGTGCGCCCCGAACAGCACTTCACCCAGCCGCCGCCGCGCTATTCCGAGGCCAGCCTGGTCAAGAAGATGGAGGAGCTGGGGATCGGCCGCCCGTCGACCTACGCCTCCATCCTGACGGTGCTGCAGGACCGCAATTACGTCCGCCTCGACAACCGCCGCTTCGTCCCCGAGGACCGCGGCCGGCTGGTCACCGCCTTCCTTGAGAGCTTCTTCAAGCGCTACGTCGAATACAATTTCACCGCCGACCTGGAGAACCAGCTCGACGATGTCTCCGGCGGGCGCGTCGACTGGCGCAAGGTCCTGGAAGAGTTCTGGCGCGATTTCTCGGGATCGGTGGACGAGACCAAGGACCTGCGCGTCTCCGAGGTGATCGAGACGCTGGACCAGGAGCTCGGACCGCACTTCTTCCCGCAAGGGGCCGACGGTCACGACCCCCGGCAATGCCCGGGCTGCTCCGGCGGACGGCTGTCGCTCAAGCTGGGCAAGTTCGGGGCGTTCATCGGCTGCTCCAACTATCCGGAATGCCGCTACACCCGGCCGCTGGCGGTGGCGGGCGAGGGTGCCGACGGCGCCGCCGAGGCCGGTGACGGCCCCAAGGAGCTTGGCGTCGATCCGGTGAGTTCGGAGCAGGTCACCCTGCGCAAGGGGCCCTACGGCTGGTACGTGCAGCTGGGCGAGGGCAAGAAGCCCAAGCGGGTGTCGCTCTACAAGGGGCTCGAGCCCGCCGACGTCACCCTGGACATCGCCCTCAAGCTGCTGGCCCTGCCGCGCGAGATCGGCTCCCATCCCGAGACCAAGAAGCCCATCTCCGCCGGTGTCGGCCGGTTCGGTCCCTACCTGCTGCACGACGGCGTCTACAAGTCGCTGACGCGCGAGGACGACGTGCTGACCATCGGCATGAACCGCGCCGTCGAGCTGCTGGCCCAGGGCCGCGGCAAGGGCAAGGCGGCCGGCCCGCTCAAGACGCTCGGCGACCATGACGGCAAGCCGGTGACCGTGCACGAGGGCCGGTTCGGCCCCTACGTGTCGTCCAACGGCGTCCACGCCACCCTGCCCAAGGGGACCGACCCGCAGGAAGTGACGCTGGAGGATGCGGTCCGGCTGATCCAGGCCAAGGCGGCCAAGGCCCCCGCCAAGCCGGCCCGCAAGGCGGCGGCCAAGAAGGCTCCGGCCGCCAAGGCGACGAAGGCGGCGGACGCCGAGGCCAAGCCGAAGAAGGCCGCAGCCAAGAAGGCTCCGGCCGCGAAGAAGGCTCCCGCCAAGAAGGCGGCGGCGAAGAAGGTGAAGGCGGCGGTCGAATAGACCGCCGGCTTGTCAGCCGGCTTTCTTGAGATTGACCGCCACGCTCGGTTGCGGGTTGCCCAGCGAGCGGCTGATCAGTTTGGACTGTAGGTGCATCCGTTCCAGGTCGGCGAAGGCGATCGCCGTCGGGTCGGCGTCGGCCTTGCGAGCTCCTTCCAACAGCTCGGCGACCTGGCTGATGTAGCCTTCGGCCGGGGTTCCCTGCATGCGCTTGACCATGTCCTCGGCCACCGTCACCAGGCGGTGGGTGTGGGGGATGAGGGAGGGGCCGTCGCCCATCCCGTCGCGGACCGAGGCGCTGATGTGGCTGACCAGCCAGTCGAGCTGGACCGCATGGCGCTCGATCTTGATGCGGTTGAGCGTCGCCGCCGCCTCGCGGACCTGGGCGTCGATCTTGATGCCGTCGACACCGGTCATGCGCAGGCGCAGGAGGTTGGGCACCTCCATCATGGGCGCCGAATGGCTGTCGAAGGTGCGCGTCTTCACGCGGCGGTCGGGTCCGGTGTAGTCGTGGGTGATGACGAACGGCTTGCGGGCCCGCGACAGCCTCTCGATGCGCAGGATGAGCTGATCGGGGGCGACCGGCGTCAGCAGCAGGTCGTCCGATCCCGAATCGATGACGCGCTTGACGTAGTCCGGCTCTGCGTTGGCCAGCAGGACGATCACCATGACGAACGGATTGGCCCCCAGGCGCTGGTTGCGGTTCTCCTGGATGAGGAAGCCGCAATCATTGCCCTCCAGCGCGCTGGAGGTGACGATCAGGTCCGCCGCATCCTGTTCGATGATGTCGTGCAGCTTGGTGAAGCTGGAGATATCTGTAATCGACCGGAAACCGAGGGCAAACAGGGCTGTGCGCAATCCCTGGCGCACCATTGGTGTCGGATCGGCGATCACCAGCCTGACATGTTCGAAAGTCTCAGACATTTCCCGCCTTATGGTCGGAAGTACAGCCGCGGTTTACTGTTTATTTACAAGGCGGGAGCGCCCATTCCCGTTTACCCCTTCTTAATACATCTGCATGTGTCCGGCCATCCCCAATCGTGCGGGGAGGGGGGCTACGGCACCCGCTTGCGACCCGGCCGAACGGCACATATAGTTCGGTCACCATGACAGACGCGCGCTTCCCGCACCGCCATCTCCTCGGCATCCAGGGCCTGGGGCCGCAGGAGATCACCACCATCCTCGACCTGGCCGACGGCTACGTCGAACAGAACCGCTCCGTCGACAAGCGCAAGAACCTCATGCGCGGCCGCACGGTGGTGAACCTGTTCTTCGAGAACTCGACCCGGACACGGACCAGCTTCGAACTGGCGGCCAAGCGGCTGGGGGCCGACATCATCAACATGCAGGTATCGGCGTCGTCGGTGGCCAAGGGCGAGACCCTGATCGACACCGCCATGACGCTGAACGCCATGCACCTGGACGTGCTGGTGGTGCGCCATGCCGATTCGGGCGCGGTCAAGCTGCTGTCCGAGAAGGTCAATTGCGCAGTCATCAACGCCGGTGACGGCAGCCACGAGCATCCCACCCAGGCGCTCTTGGACGCGCTGACCATCCGCCGGCGCAAGGGCCGGCTGTCGGGGCTGACCGTGGCGATCTGCGGCGACGTGCGCCATTCGCGCGTGGCACGCTCGAACATCTACCTGCTCAACGCCATGGGGGCGCGCGTGCGCGTCATCGGTCCGCGCACCCTCATTCCCGGGCAGATCGACCGCATGGGCGTCGAGGTGTTCTACGACATGCGGGAAGGCCTCAAGGACGTGGACGTGGTGATGATGCTGCGCATCCAGAACGAGCGCATGCGCGGCAATTTCATCCCCTCGATCCGCGAGTACTTCCATTTCTTCGGCCTGGATTACGAGAAGCTGACGCTCGCCAAGCCCGACGCGGTGATCATGCATCCGGGCCCGATGAACCGCGGCGTCGAGATCGATTCCGACGTCGCCGACGACGTCGAGCGTTCGCTGATCCGCGAGCAGGTGGAAATGGGCGTGGCGGTGCGCATGGCCTGCCTGGATCTGCTGACCCGCCATCTCCCCAACGTGCCGGGGGCCGTGTGATGACCAACCGCAAGCAAGCCGGCGGCCTGGTCGCCTACGTCAACGCCCGCCTGCTCGACCCCGCCACGGGCCTCGACGCCCCCGGTGCGCTGCTGGTCAACGGCGAGATCATCGCCGATTGCGGACCGGGGCTGTTCCAGGGTGGCGTGCCGTCCGGCATGGAGGTGGTGGACTGCAAGGGCCTGTGCCTGGCGCCCGGCCTCGTCGACATGCGCGTGCAGGTGCGCGAGCCCGGCGACGAGCACAAGGAGACGCTGCGGTCGGCGGGCGAGGCGGCGGTGGCCGGCGGCATCACCTCGATGGTGTGCCTGCCCAACACCGAGCCGGTGATCGACGACGTCGCCTCGGTCGAGTTCGTGGCGCGCCGTGCCCGCAAGATCGGGCTGGCCAAGGTCTACCCCTACGCCGCCGCCACCAAGAACCTCGAGGGCAAGGAGCTGTCGGAGATGGGCTTCCTGGCCGAGGCCGGGGCGGTGGCCTTCACCGACGGCCTGAAGCCGATCAAGGGCGCCCAGACCATGCGCCGCGCCCTGTCCTATGCCGCCACCTTCGGCGCCATCATCGTCCAGCATCCCGAGGAGCCGTCGCTGGCCGAGAACGGGGTGATGAACGAGGGCGAACTGGCGGTGCGCATGGGCCTGTCCGGCATCCCCGCGGCGGCCGAGGCCATCCTGTTGGAACGTGACATGCGTCTGGTGGAGATCACCGGCGGGCGCTATCACGCCGCCCACCTGTCGACCGCCGAAGGCGTCGCGATCATCCGCAAGGCCAAGGCCAAGGGGCTGCCGGTCACCGCCGAGACGGCCCCGCCCTACATGGCGCTCAACGAACTGGCGGTCAGCGACTACCGCACCTTCGCCAAGCTGTCGCCGCCTCTGCGCTCGGAAGCCGACCGCCAGGCCATCGTCGCCGGCCTCAAGGACGGCACCATCGATGCCATCGCCTCGGACCACGCGCCGCAGGACCAGGATTCCAAACGGCTGCCCTTCGCTCAGGCGGAGTTCGGCGGCATCGGCCTGGAGACGCTGCTGCCGATTACGCTGGAACTGGTGCACAACGGCCATCTCTCCATGCTCGAGGCGCTCAAGCTGGTGACCTGCGCCCCGGCCGACATCCTCGGGCTGCCGGCCGGTCGGCTCAAGGTCGGCTCCGCCGCCGATCTGGTGCTGTTCGACCCGGCGCGGGGATGGGTGATCGATCCGCACGCCTTCCGCTCGAAGTCGAAGAACTCGCCGTTCGACGGCCGCCCGGTCCAGGGCATGGTCCTGCGCACCGTCGTCGACGGCCGCACCGTGTTCCAGCGCGATGCGTAATCGTCGATGATCGCCACCCTCGCCCTGACCGCCCTGGGCGGCTACCTGCTGGGCTCGATCCCGTTCGGGCTGGTGCTGACCCGGGCTGCCGGCCTGGGCGACATCCGCGCCATCGGCTCGGGCAACATCGGCGCCACCAACGTGCTGCGCACCGGCCGCAAGGGCCTGGCGCTGGCCACCCTGCTGCTGGACGGCGGCAAGGGCGCCATGGCGGTCGGGCTCGCCTGGGCGGCCTCGCTGCTGCTGTTCGTCTCGGCCGGCGTCAATGCGGTGACCACGGACGGAGCGGCGGCGGAGTCGTTCGCCGCCGTCCTCACGCCCGAGACCGTGCACCTCATGCCCCTGGTTGCCGGCTTCGCCGCCGTGCTCGGCCACAATTTCCCGGTGTGGCTGAAGTTCAAGGGCGGCAAGGGCGTGGCCACCACGCTCGGCACCCTGTTCGCGGTCGCCTGGCCGGTGGGGCTGGCCTGCGTCGGCACCTGGCTGGTGGTGGCGGCGGTATTCCGCATCTCGTCGCTGTCGGCGTTGGTGGCGCTGGCGCTGTCGCCCCTTTACGCCTGGATCTTCGCCGATCCCGCCACCGCGCTGATGGCGGCGGGCCTCGCCGTGCTCGGATTCATCCGCCACGAGGCCAACATCCGCCGCCTGCTCAAGGGCGAGGAGCCGCGGATCGGCAAGAAGAAGTCCTAGGCCCTCCAGGCATCCGCAAAACGGCTTTCCCTCATGGCAGCCCTGCTCAACCCGCGCGCGCCGGGGCGCGGGGCGGGGCCTAGAGTGGTGGGACGGAAATCCACTCCTTCCGGAGGGAGGCCGTGCCATGAGAGACCCGTTCGACAGGCCGATCCGGCTGCTTCTGGTCGAGGACAATCCCGGTGATTTCCGCCTGGTGCAGGTGCTGCTGGCCGAGGTCGGCGGCTTCCAGCTCGATCACGCCGAGACCCTCAAGGATGCCTTCGCGCTGATGGCCGAGGCCCGCCCCGACGCGGTGCTGCTCGACCTGTCGCTGCCCGATTCGAGCGGTGTGCAGACCATCGATTCCATGCGCAAGGTGGCGCCCGAGGTGCCCCTGGTGATCTTCACCGGCTTCGACGACGAGGCCATGGGCATCAAGGCGGTCCAGCACGGCTGCCAGGACTACCTGGTGAAGGGGCAGGGCGACGGCCACGCCATCCGGCGCACCATCGCCTACGCCATCGAACGCAAGGCCGCCGAGATCGAACGCCAGAAAGCCGCTGAGCGCCTGCTGCGCATGCTGCGCCAGACGGTCCGCGCCGTGTCGCTGACCTTGGAGATCCGCGACCCCTACACCGCCGGGCACCAGCGCCGCGTCGCCCACCTCGCCCAAGCCATAGGCGCCCGTCTCGGCTTCGATGCCGAGCGGCTGGAGGGGCTGTATACCGGAGCCCTGATCCACGACATCGGCAAGATCAACGTGCCCGCCGATTTTCTCAGCCGCCCCGGCCGCCTGTCCGACGCCGCCTTCGGCGTGGTGCAGTCGCATCCGGCCATGGGCTACGAGATCGTGAGCGAGATCGAGTTCCCCTGGCCGGTGGCGGAGATGATCCTGCAGCACCACGAGCGCATGGACGGCAGCGGCTATCCGCAAGGCCTGCAAGGCGACGCCATCATCCCCGAGGCGCGGGTCATCGCGGTGGCCGACGTGGTCGAGGCCATGGCCTCGCACCGCCCCTACCGGCCGGCCCTCGGCCTCGATGCCGCCCTGCAGGAAATCCGCGAGGGCCGCGGGACGCGCTACGACCCGGCGGTGGTGGACGCCTGCACGGCCCTGCTGGCCGAGCAGGGCGCAGCCGCCCTCGATGCCGAGGAGGCGTGCCCGGTCATTGCGGCATGAGGGCGCGAGCGCGGCTCAGGGCCGCGCCGGTCAGCAGCAGGGCGCCGCCCAGGAACACGACGGCGGCGGCGAACAGAAGGGCCGGCGACCAGTCGCCGGCGGCGGCGAGGCGGCCGGCCACCACCGGTCCGATGATCTGGCCGATGCCGAACACGGCCGTGAGCAGCCCCATGGTGCGGGCGGCGGCGGCGGGCTGGATGGCGCGCCCGAACGCCAGCGCCATGCCGACGATGCCGAGGAAGGTGCCGCCGTAGAGGATGGCGCCGGCCATCACCGCCCCGGCGGCGGGCGACAGCGCCGGCAGCGCCACCCCCATGGTCTGGATGACGTGGGCGGTGACCAGGGTGGGAAGGAAGCCGCGCCGGGCGGCCATCCACGACCAGGCCGCGGCCGACGGCAGCGCCGCCAGCCCCACCAGCACCCAGGACAACGCGGCGAAGCGCTCGACGCCGGGGGTGGCCTTGGCCACCACCACCAGGAAGGTGCCGGTGACGATGTAGCCCATGCCCTCGCAGAAATAGGCCGCGGCCAGCAGCGACATGGGGTAGCGGTCGGGCGTGTGGGTCGAGGCGGGCGATTGCGCCGCCTGCGCATGGGCGTCGCGCAGCGCCGGCCACGCCGCCAGCGAGAACAGGCCGGCGATCACCGCGGTGCCGAGCCAGCCGCCGGTCGCGCCGAGGTCCGGGCCGATGGCGCCCACATAGATGCCGGCGATGGCGATGCCGAGCCCGACGCCGCCGAAGTGCCAGCCGGACAGGCGGGCGGCGCCCAGTTCGGCGAGCCGCGCCACCACCAGCGCCGAGGCCAGCACGAAGACCCAGGCCGAGGCGATCCCGGCGATGCCGCGGATCACCGACCACAGCGCGAAGGAGTGGGTGAAGGGCATCAGGGCGAGCATGGCGACCGTGATCGCCAGGCCCCAGCCCAGCAGCTTGTGGCGGGCGGCGTCGGTGGTGACCAGCCCGGCCCAGATGGCGCCGATCAGATAGCCGAGGTTGTTGGCGGCAGCCAGCCAGCCGGCCTCTTCGGCGCCGAAGCCGGCTTCCACCTGCATCAGCGGCAGGATCGGGGTGAAGGCGAAGCGGCCGAGGCCCAGCGACACCGCGCAGGTCAGCATGCCGCTGACCAGAATGCGAGACTTACCCTGATCCACCCTCATCCGCTCCCTGGTCCGACCACCTCGAAAGATGGCGCGGACGGGCGTTGGTTACCAGGGGATAAAACACCGGGCGAGCGGTTTTCCGCCCGCCCGGTGTCGTTCCGTTTACTCGATGTCCTGGCCCTTGGCGGCCTTGTCGAGCAGGCTGACGGTCTCGGTGATGCCGTAGAGCTTGATGAAGCTGCCCATGCGCGGGCCCTGGTCCTGGCCGAGCAGGACCTCGTAGCAGGCCTTGAACCACGCCTTCATCTCGGGGAAGGCGTCGCGCTTGCCGATGTCGTAGACCACGTCCTGGATGGCCTCGGCAGTGGCCTCGGCCGGCAGGGCGCGCAGGGCGGCGGCCAGGTCGGCGAAGGCCTGGGCTTCTTCGGGCGTGGCCTTGCGGTACTTCTTGTTCGGCTTGACGAAGTCGCGGTAGTAGGCGACCGCGTAGCCCGCCAGTCCGTCGAGGATCGGCGCGGTTTCGGGCGACGCGCCCGGGGCGTAGCGCTTGATGAAGCCCCACAGCACCGCCTTGTCGTCGGCGTTGCAGACGCCGGCGAGGTTGAGCAGGATCGAGAACGACAGGTGCGCCTCTTCCTTCGGCGGATTGCCGTTGTGGATGTGCCAAGCCGGGTTGTCGAGGCGCTTGCCCGCGTCCTCGGTCTCGAACTTCTGCAGGAAGGTCAGATAATCGTCGACGGCGCGCGGGATCACGTCGAAATACAGGCGCTTGGCCGCCTTGGGCTTCTGGTACATGAACAGGGCCAGGCTTTCCTGCGGCGCGTACTTCAGCCAGTCCTCGACGGCGAGGCCGTTGCCCTTGGACTTGGAGATCTTCTGGCCCTTGTCGTCGAGGAACAGCTCGTAGGTCAGGTTCATGGGCGGACGGCCGCCGAGGATGCGGCAGATGCGCGTGCTGAGTTCCACCGAGGGAATGAGGTCCTTGCCGCTCATCTCGTAGTCGATGCCGAGCGCGTACCAGCGCATCGCCCAGTCGGCCTTCCACTGCATCTTGCAGCGGCCACCGGTGACCAGGGTCTCGACCAGCTTGCCGTCCTCGCGCCTGTAGACGATGGTGCCGGCCTTGGCGTCGTGCTCGACCACCGGGACCTGCAACACCACCCCGGTCTCCGGGCACACCGGCAGGAACGGCGAGTAGGTCTGGCGGCGCTCCTCGCCGAGCGTCGGCAGCACGACGTTGATGACCTCGTCGTAGTGCTCCAGAACCTTCAAGAGGGCGGTGTCGAATCGGCCCGACTTGTACCAGTCGGTGGCCGACTGGAACTCGTACTCGAAGCCGAAGGCGTCGAGGAACGAGCGCAGCCGCGCGTTGTTGTGGTGGCCGAAGCTCTCGTGGGTGCCGAACGGATCGGGGATGCTGGTCAGCGGCTTGCCGAGATGGCTGCGCACCAGATCCTTGTTCGGAATGTTGTCCGGCACCTTCCTCAGGCCGTCCATGTCGTCGGAGAAGGCGAACAGGCGGGTGGGGATCTCGGGGGCCAGAATCTTGAAGGCGTTGCGCACCATGGTGGTGCGCACCACCTCGCCGAAGGTGCCGATGTGCGGCAGCCCCGAGGGGCCGTAGCCGGTCTCGAACAGCACGAAGCCCTTCTCCGGTTTCTGCCCCTTCAGCCGCTCGTCGAGAAGCTGGCGCGCCTCCTGGAACGGCCAGGCGGTGGCGGTGCGGGCGAAATCGCGGATATCGGACATGGCTTTGCTGCCGTCTTTGGGTTTCGGAAGAGCGGAAACCTAAAGGCCGGGGCGGGCGAGGTCAATGTCGGACAAGTGCGCTGTCATCCTGAGGCGCACGCTCGTCATCCCCGCGGAGGCGGGGATCCAGTAAAGATGGCGCTGTCCATTCGCCTGCATGGATTCCCGCTTTCGCGGGAATGACGGGGCTGCAGAGGGTCTGGGAGTTAATGCAGTTCGGCGCGGATCTTCTGCCTGAGCACGTCGATGGGGACGAACTCCTCGCCCTGCTTGAGGTGCCAGAAGGTCCAGCCGTTGCAGGCCGGCGCGCCCTGGACCAGGGCGCCCACCTTGTGGATCGAGCCGCGGTGGTCGCCGTGGGCGTTGGTGGTGATCAGGGTGCCGTCGGCGCGGACGCGGGCATTGTAGGAATAGCGGGGGCCGCCGAACAGCACCTCGCCCGGCTCGATCAGGCCGCGCTCGAGAACCGTACCGAAGGGCACGCGGGGCTCGGAGCGCTTGGAGGGTGTCGCCAGCAGCGACAGGTCGGTGACCGGGCGCACCTTGGCGATGCGCTCCACCGCCGCCTGGATGTAGTCGGGGTCGCGCTCGCAGCCGATGTAGCGCCGGCCCAGCTTCTTGGCGACCGCGCCGGTGGTGCCGGTGCCGAAGAACGGGTCGAGCACCACGTCGCCCGGCTTGGAGGAGGCCATCAGCACGCGATAGAGCAGGGCTTCGGGCTTCTGGGTCGGATGGACCTTGGCGCCGCCCGACTTCAGCCGCTCGCCGCCGGTGCACAGCGGGATGGTCCAGTCGCTGCGCATCTGCAGGTCGTCGTTGAGCGCCTTCATGGCGTCGTAGTTGAAGGTATAGCGCGACTCGGCCGACTTGGCGCACCACACCAGCGTCTCGTGGGCGTTGGTGAAGCGGGTGCCGCGGAAATAGGGCATGGGGTTGGACTTGCGCCAGACGATGTCGTTCAGGACCCAGAACTTCTGGTCCTGCAGCGCCGCGCCCACCCGGAAGATATTGTGGTAGCTGCCGATCACCCACAGGGTGCCGTCGTCCTTCAGCACGCGCCTTGCCGCCGCCAGCCACGCCCGGGTGAAGGCGTCATAGGCGGCGAAATCGGTGAAGCGGTCCCATTCTTCGTCGACGCCGTCGACCTTGCTGTTGTTTGGGCGCAGCAGCTCGCCGCCCAGTTGCAGGTTATAGGGCGGGTCGGCGAACACCATGTCCACCGATCGGGCGGGCAGGGCGTCCATCTGGGCGATGCAATCGCCCACGAGAATGGTGTTCACGGGCAGGGACATGGGGCCGACTTTGAGTCAAACGCGAACGAACGTCAAGAACCCATTGTGATTCATAGATTCAGTCCCGAAAGCCCACCCTTCACCCCAAGATGAAGTATTGCGGCGCGGCAACCCACCTTCCCACATGGCGAACCGAAGCGGAGCGGATGTTCCGGCCGTGCATCGAAAGGAGGGTGATCCCATGCCGATCGTCAGACGAACCAGCGCCGGACACTGGCAGGACTGGGTCAACCTGGTCCTGGGGGCCTGGTTGTTCCTGTCGCCGTGGGCGTTGGGCTATGCGGGCCTGCGCGTGCCGGCCTGGAACTCGTGGATCCTGGGCGCGGTGGTGGCCGTGATTTCCATCGCCGCCCTGGTCCAGTTCGCCCCATGGGAAGAGTGGCTGAATTTCGTCATCGGGGTGTGGCTGCTGATCTCGCCGTGGGTGCTGGGCTTCGCCCAGTCCAACCGCGGCGCCCTGTGGAACTCCGTGATCCTGGGCGTGGTGGTCGGCGGCCTGGCCCTGTGGGACGCGCTGGAGAGCAGACAGGCCTCGGGCCTGGCGGCCTGATCGCCTACCCGCCCGGCGAGGGACTACAACAGTTCCAGCTGCGCCACCGGCGCGAACGAGCGGCGGTGGTGCGGGCAGGGCCCCAGCCGGCGCAGCGCCGCCAGGTGATCGGCGGTGCCGTAGCCGGCGTTGCTGTGCCAGCCATAGCCGGGAAAGTCGGCGGCCAGGGACGCCATGATGGCGTCGCGGTGGACCTTGGCCACCACCGAGGCTGCCGCAATGGACAGTGACAGCCCGTCGCCGCCCACCACGCAGCGCACGTTGCAGGCCAGCGGCGGCGGGCGGTTGCCGTCGACCAAGGCGTGGTCGACCGGAAGGCCCAGCGCCGCCAAGGCGCGCTCCATGGCCAGGAAGGTGGCCTTCAGAATGTTCAGGCGATCGATCTCGGCCACCGACGCCTCGCCGATGCCGACCGCGCAGGCGTCGTGCACCAGCGCCGCCAACGCCTCGCGCCGGCCCTTGGCCAGCTTCTTGGAATCATCGAGTTCCTCGGCCAGCCGCACCGGCAGGCGGGCCTGATCGATCACCACCGCCGCGGCCACCACCGGCCCGGCCAGCGGTCCGCGCCCGACCTCGTCGATACCGGCGACGACGCCGCCCAGTTCGGCTTCCAGGGACAGGTCAGGCATCGGACGGCCTCGGCAGCGTCTTGAGTTTCCGCCGCGGCACCCGCCGGGCCATCTTGGCGGCACGGCGGGCGGCTTCGGCTACCGCGCCGGCTTCGCGGCCGTAGAGCAGGCCGAGCAGTTCGCGCAAGGACACGGCACCCTCGGCCGCCACCTTGTGCAGGCGGCGCATGGTGAACAGCCAGAACGGCGACAGCACCAGCGACAGCACGGTGACCGACACCACCAGCTTGGTCTCGCCGGCGGTGATCAGCTTCACCGCCCGGGCGTTGTCGGCCAGCAGGAACGAGAACTCGCCCACCTGGGCCAGCGAGGCCCCGGCCAGGCCCGCCGCCCGCCACCCCTGCCCCACCAGGCGCAGCGAGCCCACGTTCAGCGCCGTCTTGAACAGCGTCACCATGCCCAAGAGCAGCAGCACCTGGCCCAGGTGCTTCCAGATGAACGCCAGGTCCAGCAGCAGGCCGATGGACAGGAAGAACACCATCAGCAGCACCGCCTGCACCGGGTGGGCGCTTTTAAGGATGGCGTCGCGCTGGGCCGAGTTGCCCAGCACCACCCCGGCCAGGAAGGCGCCGTAGGCCGGCGACAGGTCGAGAAGGCCCGACAGCGCCGCCGCGCCGAAGCACCAGGCCAGCGCCACCAGCGGCCGCAAATCACCGTCCTGCGCCACCTTGGCGGTGATGGGCAGGTTCAGCTGCTTCTTCTTCAGCAAGAGCCAGAACAGCGCCGCCAGGAACAGCACCGAGAACACCACCTTGCCGGCGTCGGCCGGCGCGAAGCCCTTGCGGGTCATGCCGTCGAGGACCAGCATCATCGGCACCACCGCCATGTCCTGGGCGATCAGGATGCCGACGGTGGTGCGCCCGACCGGGGTGTCGAGATCGCCCGAGCCCTCCAGCATCTTGATCACCACCGCGGTCGACGATACCGCCACGGCGAAGCCCAGCACCAGGGCCAGGCCGAAGCTCCAGCCCAGCACGTGGCGCAGCATCAGTGCGGTGGCCACCGAGCCGCCGATTTGGATGGCGGTGGCGAAGGCCGCCACCTTCCAGGTATGGACGAAGCGGCGGAGGTCCAGCTCCATGCCGACCACGAACAGCAGCATCAGCACGCCGAACTCGGCCAGGGTGTCGACCGCCTCGCGGTTGGACACCAGCCCGAACCCCGACGGGCCCAGCACCACCCCGGCCAGGATGTAGCCGACGATGGCCGGCTGGCGGAACCGGCTCATGGCCACGCCGCACAGCAGCGCGGCAAGCGCGACGATGGCGGCGGCGGTCAGTTCGGGGTAGTGGACGTCCATGGGCGGCTTTCTACACGAAGTCGGAGCATCCGTTTAGCCGCAAGTGGTGGCGGGAATGTGGCGGGGTGTCACCCCACCCTCAGCACCACCTTGCCGGTGGCGCTGCGGTCCTTGAGTTTCTCGAGCGCCGCTGCCGCGTCGTCCAGCGGCAGCACCGCCGACACGTGGGGCGACAACTTGCCGGCGGCCCACCAGTCCAGCGCCTGGTGCAGGCTTTCCCGCACCATGGCCGGGTTCAAGCTGCGATAGGCACCCCAGTAGTAGCCGATGACGGTGACGTTCTTGACCAGCAGGATGTTGGCGGGGATCTGCGGCACGGTGCCGCTGGCAAATCCCACCACCAGGATGCGGCCGTCAGGCGCAATCGAGCGCAACGAGGCATCGAACACCGCGCCGCCCACCGGATCATAGACCACGTCGGCACCGCGGCCGTCGGTCAGTTCCTTGACCCGGGCGCGGATGTCTTGGCCCTTGTAGTCGATGCCGAAGTCGGCACCGTGGTCCAAGGCCACCTGGACCTTGTCGGGGCCGCCGGCGGTGGCGATCACCGTGGCGCCCAGGGCCTTGCCCACCTCGACCGCGGTCAGGCCGACGCCGCCTGCAGCACCGTGGACCACCAGCACCTCGCCCGCCTTCAAGCCCGCCTTGACCGCCAGCCCCAGGTGCGAGGTGCCGTAGGCCACCGGAAAGCCGGCCGCCGTCTCGAAGTGCAGGCCGTCGGGCAGGCGATAGACGTCGCTGGCCGCCGCCACCGCTTCCTCGGCCCAAGCGCCGCCGGTCACCGTGGCCATGACCCGGTCGCCCACCGCCAAGCCGGCGACGGCCTCGCCCAGCTCGGCGACCTCGCCGGCCAGCTCCATGCCGGGAACCAGGGGCAGCGGCAGGCTTTCCTGGTATTTGCCGGCGATCATCAGGGTGTCGGCGAAATTGACCCCGGCGGCGCGCACGCGGATGCGCACCTGGCCGGCGCCCAGAGCCGGCGCAGGGATGTCGGACACGGCGAGGGGAGCGCCGAAGGCGGCGCAGACGACGGCCTTCATGGTGGGGAGACCTCTAGGCGTGCGCCCGGCGCGGGTGGTGCTTCTGCGCCTGCCAGGCCAGCTTCAAGGTGGTGAACAGCACGATCTCGTGCAACTGGTCGCGAGTCAGCTCGCCGGCCAGCTCGGCCCGCGCGGTGCGGACCAGCTCGGGCTCGGCGGTGGGCGAGGACAGAAGGTTGGTCACCAGCTCCTTGCGCACCAGCGGCGGATAGCGCAGCACCTCGCGGAACAGCGACATCTTGACCACGATGGGGATGCGCTCGGAGGTGAACAGGCGGTCGACGCACATGGCGTAGATGCCGAAGTCCAGCTTGCCGGCCACCGCGCGGGTGAATTCCAGGAACTCCTCCAGGAAGCCCGATTCCGAGATCTTCTTGGCGATCAGCTGCTTGACCACCTCGAGGAAGGCGCGGTAGCGGGCACGCGCCGGGCCCACGGTACCGCCCAGCTCCTGGGCCAGCTCGCGGATCTGCGCCTCGCGGAAGCTGGCGGCGATCAGGTGCTCGGCCGATTCGCGGGCGGCGGTGTCGAACGCGGTTTCCTCGATCAGGGCGAACAGGCGCTCGTACTTGTGGCGCTTGGCCGGATCGACCTTGTTGGCGGCCACCCCCAGCGGGATGATGGCGGCCCGCGCCACCTGGGCGTCGCGGGCGACGATGGCGGCCATGGACATGGCGGCGATGTCGCCGATGCTGCCGTCCAGGAAATCGTCGGTGATGACGATCCGCTCGCCCTTGCCAACCGTCAGGTTGGTATTGAGCGCGCCGCATTCCATGAAATGGGCGGCCAGATCCGTGGGCTTGTTCAGCGGTGCCGCGACGGCGGCATGGTCCAAAGTGGTAGCCATGAGCGCCATTGAGCCACAATATCTAGTAAACGGCAAGAATAATGGCCTTAGGCCATCCGGCGTTGACTCCGCCGGGCGGCCGACTAAGATGTCGCTCGCAGACGATCCCCGCGGGAGAGTCCGCCCAGCACCCCAACGGGTGGTGGGATGGCGCCGAAGGAGCAACCGCCCCTGGAAACTCTCAGGCAAACGGACCGCGGGGGGATGAGCCTCTGGAAAGCGTGTCCGGGGTAACCCGGACCCACCGACGATGAAAGCCCGAGCCAGAACCGGCGGGGTGAATCTTTCAGGTTCCCAGACAGAGGGGGGCAGTTTCAGGCCACGCCACCCGTGCGACCGGAGCCCTTGCAGGAGGAACCCCCTTTGACCGACGCGCCCGAGACCCTGCTGACCACCCCGCTGGACGCGCTTCACCGCGAGTTGGGCGGCAAGATGGTCCCCTTCGCCGGCTATGCCATGCCGGTGCAGTACCCCGCCGGCATCCTGACCGAGCACCTGCACACCCGGACCCAGGCCGGCCTGTTCGACGTCTCGCACATGGGCCAGGTCGAGATCACCGGCGACGACCCCGCGGCCGCCCTGGAAGCATTGGTGCCCGGCGACATCAAGGGACTGGCGGAAGGCCGCACCCGCTATTCGGTGTTCACCAACGACGCCGGCGGCATCCTCGACGACCTGATGATCTCCAAGATGGGCCCCAAGCGCCTGTTCCTGGTGGTCAACGCCGCCTGCAAGCACGCCGACTTCGCCCATCTGCAGGCCGGCATGAAGGGCTGCGAGGTGCGCTGGATCGACCGGGCGCTGATCGCCCTGCAGGGCCCCGGCGCCGCCAAGGCCATGGCCCAGGTCTGCCCCGACGCCCTGGCCATGGGCTTCATGTCCATCCGCGAACTGACCATCGCCGGCTTTGCCTGCCTGGCCACCCGCTCGGGCTACACCGGCGAGGACGGCTGGGAGATCTCGGTCGCCACCGACCACGCCGAGGCGTTGGTGCGCCGGCTGCTGGCGCTGGACGGCGTCGCCCCGGTCGGCCTGGGGGCGCGCGACTCGCTGCGCCTGGAAGCGGGCCTGTGCCTGTACGGCTCCGACATCGACACCAATACCACCCCGGTCGAGGCCGGCCTGACCTGGATCATCGGCAAGCGCCGCCGGACCGACGGCGGCTTCCCCGGCGCCGCGGTGGTGCAAAAGCAGCTGGCCGAGGGCCCTGCCCGCCTGCGGGTCGGCATCCGCCCGGCCGGCCGGGCGCCGGCGCGGGCCCACACCGAGATCACCGACGACGCCGGCAACCGTGTGGGCGAGGTCACCTCGGGCGGGTTCGGCCCCTCGGTGGACGGCCCCGTCGCCATGGGCTACGTGCCCGCCGCCATGGCCAAGGACGGCACCCCGGTCAAGCTGGTGGTGCGCGGCAAGCCGATGGATGCGTCCGTCGCGCCGATGCCGTTCGTTCCGCATCGTTACTTCAAGGGTTGAGAGGGGATACCAGCATGAGCGATATGCGCTTCACCAAGGACCACGAGTGGATCCGCATCGAGGGATCGGAAGGCGTCGTCGGCATCACCGACTATGCCCAGCATGCCCTTGGCGACGTGGTGTTCGTCGAGCTGCCCGACGCCGGCAAGCAGCTGGCCCAGGGCGCCGAAGCAGCCGTGGTCGAATCGGTCAAGGCCGCCAGCGAGGTCTACAGCCCCGCCTCGGGCGAGGTGATCGCCGGCAACCAGGCGCTGGTCGACCAGCCCGGCCTGGTCAACGAGGACGCCGAGGGCAAGGCGTGGTTCTTCCGCATCCGCCTGTCCGACGCCTCGGAACTGGGCAAGATGATGGACCGCGCCGCCTATGACGCCTACGTGAAGACGCTCGAGTAGGATCATCCCCGCATGCGCTATCTGCCGCTGACCGACACCGATCGCCGCGACATGCTCGCGGCCATCGGGGTCAAGGACGTCGACGCCCTGTTCCGCGACGTCCCCGCCTCGGCCCGCCTTTCCGGGCCGCTGCCGCTGCCTCGCCACCAGGGCGAGATGGAGGTCGAGCGCCAGCTGACGCGCATGGCGATGAGGAACCTGTCGGCCGGCTGCGCGCCGTTCTTCATCGGCGCCGGCGTCTATCGCCACCACGTGCCGGCGGCGGTCGACCAGCTGCTGCTGCGCGGCGAGTTCCTGACCGCCTACACCCCCTACCAGCCCGAGGTCAGCCAGGGCACCCTGCACGCCCTGTTCGAGTTCCAGACCCAGGTGGCGATGATCACCGGCATGGAGGCCGCCAACGCCTCGATGTACGACGGCGCCACCGGCGTGGCCGAGGCCGCGGTGATGGCCTGCCGGGTGACCAAGCGGCGCAAGGTGCTGCTGTCGGGCAGCCTGCACCCCCACTACGTCGAGACCACCGAGACCACCCTGAAATACACCGAGATGGAGGCCGAGGTGCTGGCCCCCGACCCGGTCGGCGTCGAGGACCTGTTCGGCCGCATCGGTGACGACCTGGCCTGCGTGGTCGTCCAGAACCCCGGCTTCTTCGGCCAGGTCCGCGACCTGCGCCCTCTGGCTGCTGCGTGCCACAGCGTTGGCGCCCTGCTGGTGGTGATGGTGGCCGAGCCGGTCAGCTTAGGCCTGGTCGAAAGCCCCGGCGCCATGGGCGCCGACATCGTCGTCGCCGAGGGCCAGTCGCTCGGCATCGGCATGAACTTCGGCGGACCGGGCCTGGGCCTGTTCGCCACGCGGGACAAGTACGTCCGCCAGATGCCCGGCCGCCTGGCCGGCCAGACCGTCGACGTCGACGGCAAGCGCGGCTTCGTGCTGACCCTGTCGACCCGCGAGCAGCACATCCGCCGAGAAAAGGCGACCAGCAACATCTGCACCAATTCCGGGCTGTGTGCGCTGGCCTTCTCGATGCACATGACCATGCTGGGCGAGGCCGGCTTCACCCGCCTGGCCGAGCTGAACCATGCGGCCGCCTGCCGCCTGGAAGGCAAGCTGAAGGCGGTGCCCGGCCTCAAGGTGCTGTCGGGCACCTATTTCAACGAGTTCGCCGTCCACCTGGGCGACGACAAGGACGCCGCTGCGGTGGTCGACGCCCTGGCCGCCAAGGGGATCCTGGCCGGCGTGCCCGCATCGCGCTTCTGGCCGACATGGCCCGAGCTGAAGCCCGTGCTGGTGCTGGCCGCCACCGAGACCAACACCGACGACGACATGGACCGCCTCATCGCCGGGCTGAAGGAGGTGCTGTGATGGCCGAGACCCCCACCATCAGCGGCAACCGCGCCCTTCAGCTGGAAGAGCCCCTGATCTTCGACATGGGCACCGATGGCCGCGCCGGCGTCGACCTGCCCGAGCCCGAGGCGCCGCTGGAAGACCGCCTGGGCGCCTTGCGCCGCAGCGCCCCCATCGGCCTGCCCAACCTGTCCGAGCCGCAGGTGGTGCGCCACTACACCCGGCTGTCGCAGAAGAACTACGGCATCGA
>JBLNCP010000012.1:0-25862 GCA_050260775.1 Solirubrobacterales bacterium
ACACGCCGAAGACCAACGGCAAGGCGGAACGCTTCATCCAGACCTTGATGCGGGAATGGGCCTACGCCCTGCCGTACCGAAGCTCCGAAGCCAGGACGGCCGATCTCGGAAGGTGGCTGCATCACTACAACCACGGCCGGCCCCATGCTAGCCTCGGCGGACGGCCACCGATCAGCCGTCTTCAGGCAGCCGCCGCCTGAACAACGTCATTGGAAACGACAGCTAGGCCGCGCGCGCCGATCAGTTGCGGTACTCGCAGCGGTCGCCGGTGACCTCGACGAAGCCGCGGGCGCCGGGGGCGACGGTGAAGCGGTATTCGCCGCCCTTGACCACCATCGAATGCTGCAGCGGCAGCTTGCCGCTGGCCTGCATTTCCTTGCCGCCGATCACGGTGAACTTCACGGTCACGGGCTTCTCGGGATCGAACCATTGCTCGGCCCCGTTGTTGCCGCCGGTACCCTCGGCACTCACCGTGACCAGGTCATGGAAGCGGACCCAGGTGGAGGCGCCGTCGAAGCGGGCGGTCTTGACCATGAAGCGCTTGGATTCCTCGGCGCCGCAGCGCTTGGGCTTCTCGGCCGACTGGACGACGAAGGCCAGGCGCTTGGCGTCCAGTCCCTGGTCGAGCTTGGCGCGGACCGCCGCCAGGATCTCCTTGGTGTCGTCCGACGGCGCCACCGCCAGATACTTCTTCTCGAACTCGTCGGCGCGTCCGCGGGTGGCGTCCAACTCGGCCTTGAGCTGCGCCACCTCGTCGCGATGGCTGGCAGCGGCGGCGGTCAGGCTTTCCACCTCGCCGCGCAGGGTGCCGGCCTCCTCGGCGCCCAGGCGCTGCCCGGCCTCGAACCCATAGAAGCCCGAGGCGCCGACGGCCCCCAGAAACAGCGACAGCTTGAACAGCTTGCCCCAGATGCGCCAGCCGTACTGGTCGCGGCGGTTTCTACGTCGAGCCATGTCACCTCCAATTGCGGCGGCGACAGGAGCTAAGGGCGGTTTGTGGCGGAAGGAAGGCGCCCGGCCGCCCCTCCCCAAAAGGTCACGGCGCCCCCCTTTTTCCGCCTGGGCTCAGGCCGGCTGCTGATCCGCCGACGCCACCAGCTTATAGAGCCGGGGATCCCTCAGGGCCGACACCGAGATCATCTTGAGCGCGGTGGGATCACCCACCCGCATCAGCCGGGCATGACCGATGCCCTCGGCGTCCTTGACGATTTCACGCACTTCCCACACCGCCGACGAATCGGTCGGCTGGTACCTTTGTCCCGGGGCGACCTCGCGCCTTGCCATACTGTCCTCTCCGCTTGTCCCATGCCCCCGGCGAAAAGGCCGGTGGCGGCGGCCGGGTGTTTAGACCGGCGGACAGGCCGATGGAAAGTGAAATAACGGCGAAAAGGCGAGGTTGTGCGCCCGGCGAAGGCGGACCTCATTCACCGTTTGCGCGAGAAGTCACGGAGACTCCTTAAAAAATCCACAGACAGCAAACTTTCGTACATATCGAGACGAAAGCTACAATATCCGCATGGATTGAGGTATTATGCCCATGGTATGCGCAGTTGTTTCCCGCCGTGTTTCATATTGCAAACCCTGGCTCATCGCATATTTTTGCAAGTGCGAAATGAGGCTACTGTCCAGCCATGCACTGCGAGACACAAACCTTTTATGTAGCGACGACCGGGGTCGATTGGGACCATAACCAATGCCGTCGGAGACTCGCCGCTGCATGGATTTCGCCAAGGGTGATGGGACTCGCTGAGACCGCCGCGCCGCCGGCGGATGTCGGAAAAAACCAATGGTGGGGAAAATGAAGATTCTGATCGCCGATGACCACGAGCTTTTCCGCGACGGCCTAAGGCATGTCCTCGACCAGCTTGGGGGCGCGTTGACCATCGTCGAGGCCAGCGACTTCCAGCAGGCCATCGAAACCGTCGAGCGCGAGCGGGACATCGACATCGTATTGCTGGACCTCGCCATGCCGGGCATGACCTGGAACGAAGGGCTGCAGCGCCTCAAGGACCTTCTGCCCGAGAACGTCCCCATCATCGTGCTGTCGGCCTCGGACGAACGCCGTCACGTGCTCCAGGCCGTCAACATGGGGGCGGCCGGGTTCATCCCCAAGACCTCGTCGAGCCGCGTCATGCTGTCGGCGCTCAAGCTGGTGCTGTCGGGAGGCGTCTATCTGCCGCCCGCCCTGCTGGAGCAGGGCTCGGCGCAGGGCGACGGCCTCGGCCCGATGGCCAACGAGAGCACGGTCTCCTTCCTCACCCCGCGCCAGCGCGAGGTCCTCGCCCTGCTCGGCCAGGGCAAGTCGAACAAGGAGATCGCCCGCGTCCTCCAGTTGGCCGAGGGCACGGTCAAGCTGCACGTCACCGCCATCCTCAAGGCCCTCAACGTCAACAACCGCACCCGTGCGGTCGTCGCCGCCTCGCAGCTGGGTCTCACCACCCCGGATTCCAGCCAGATCGGGCGCTGACGCTTCCCCGCCAGACGTAAAACCGGGGACCGGGCCGGCGCCGGTCCCCGAAGTTGGCAGGGAGGTATCGAGGCGCGGCAGCATTCACCGCGCCTTTGGTCAACGGGCCAGCCCTCGCCGTGGTTCTCAGCGGATGATGCGCCACTGGCCGAGGCCGTCGCGGCACGCCTTGGCCCGCCATTCCCGCGCCAACCCTGCCGAGCTCACCCGGTGGGTATAGCTGCGGCACGGGGTGCCGTCCGCGAGCCATGCCGCCGTCGGCCGCACCAATCCCTCGACCCCGGAACCGCTCCAGCCGATATCGCGACCCTCGTCCAGGGCCGCCCGTTCGGCCGAGGCCGCCGCGGCACGGTCCTCGGCGGCGAGGCCGCGTCCCAGCAGGCCACCGGCCAGGGTGCCCTTGGCGGGAACCACCTCAGCGGCGGGGGGACGGGCCGCCGGGGGACGCCCGGCCAGCTGCGCCGCGGGGCTACAGCCGGCCATGGTCGCCATGATCAACGCGAGCGGCAGGCGCCGCATCAGCGGTGGCGCTGCTCGGGCGGCGCCTGCGTGCCTCCCACCCCGCCCCGCGCGGGCTCATTGGCCTGGGCCTGCTGCGGCACGCCACGCCAGAAGGTATCCACCTGATCGCGGACCTGCGATTGCTGCAGCGACGCGACCTCATCCAGCTTGATGGCCGGCGCGCTCTTGAGCGTCTGCTTGTCGACATTGAGCACGAACGTCTCGGCGCGGTCGCCCGGGCGCAGCCGGTCCCAGGGCACCGCCACGTTCTTCTCGCCGACCCCCAGGAAGCCGCCGACCCCCACGACCGCGAAGGCGATGCGGCCGCGCGGCATGTCGAGCACCAGATCCTTGATGTCGCCCACGTCGTCGCCCTGAAGGTTGCGCACCTTGCTGCTCTTGATGGTGTCGACCTGCGCCATGGCCAACTGGTCCATCGGCACGTTCCCGGCCGAGCGGGTGTCCCTGCTCTCGGACAGTGCCGGCACCTGCCGTTGCGCGCCCTGGTCCCGGCCGGCCTGCTGCGCGAACGCCGGGGCGCCCAGCACCGCCGCCAAGGCCACGGACACGGTGATCCTGCTCAGCATCGTCGCCTCCTGTGCACGATATCGGGAAAGGGAATCCTCAGGCCCCGGGCCCGCGGCCGCGGACCGCGGTCAGGCGGTGCGGCGTGCCGTCGACCGGCAGCGGACGGCCTTCCCGCTCCGGCCCGGTATCGTCGAGGTCACCGTCCATCAGCCGGCGCAACCGGCGCCGCGCCCGCGACAGGCGGGATTTGACCGTGCCCATGGGGACGCCGAGGGCCTCGGCGGCGTCCTCGTACTGCATGCCGTCCAGCCCGACCATGAGCACGACCTGCTGCTCCTGCTCCGGCAGACGGTCGAACGCTCGTGCCAGGTCCTTCAAGGTCACACTGTGGTACTGACGCGGGGGGCAGGACAGGTGTGTGTGCTCGTCCAGCAGCGGCACCATGGTGTTGATCGAGCCATGCCGCAGGTACTGGTTGATGTAGAGGTTGTGGAGGATGGTGAACAGCCAGGCGCGAAGGTTGGTTCCCTCACGCCACAGGTGCTCGCGCGAGATCGCCCGCTCAAGGCAATCCTGAACGAGGTCTTCCGCATGGACAGCATCACGAACGAGAACCCGCGCATAGCGCCGAAGGTTTGGGATGTGCTCCGAGACCATATCACCGAATTCAGCCATGCGTTCCACCTTGCCTAGGACAAATATACTGGTTGTCCGTAGTTGTTTATTGGGGTCGACTGACTTGGCTCATGACCCGTGCGGTTTGGTTATTCGGAAGGTGTGCACACCCCCGGGGCAAAGTAAGTTGACCTGAGGGGGTAACCCCGGAGAAAGCCTAGGCGCGCATGGAACGGCGGGAGGGGGCCCCGCCACCGGGCGGGGCCGGCAAGGAAGGGGGGGACGGCTCAGTGGATGGGGCCTTCCTGGGCCTTGGCCCGTTCGATCTGGTCCCCCAGGCGGTCGAGTTCCTGCCCGTCCATCAGCTGGCGCGCCTTGGGAAAGACCTCGCTTTCCTCCTCGTGCACATGGTGCTCGACGCATTCCTTGAGGCTCTGGACCCGGTCCAGCCAATCGTCGGAATCCATGGGCACCGTCTCCGCCTTGTGCAGCAGATCCTCCATGGAGTGGTGCTCGTGGATGCCCTCCTCGATGAGGTCGTGCGCCTGCCGCTTTTCGTGCAGCGGCGGGTAGAACACCTTTTCCTCGGCATGGGCGTGCTTGATCAGTGCTTCCTTCAAGGCGCCGAACAATTGGCGGCGGCGCGACTGGTCGGCACTCGACGTGGACAGGATGTCCGAGAACAGGCGGTTCACGGTTTCGTGGTCATCGTGGAGGAGATCGAGAACGTTCATGAAAGCCTCGTCGTTGCGGTGGGGTCTTGAAGGCACAACGGCGCGGCTTCGGCGGCGGTTCCCGGGATGCCTCGCCGGCGCCTCTCACCATCGTCCAGGCTGATCGGCCATCCGAGGCATGACCCTCGCGGGATGGTGGCCGGTCTCCCAGATTCCTCGCGCAATCTCGTGGAGGCCGCGGCATGGCCCACCGCTCCGACGAAACCACCCCGCTCTGGCAGACGCCGCCATCGGACGAACTGCCGCCGCCGCTGTCCGCCGATGTCCGCGCCGATGTCTGCGTGGTCGGCGCCGGCATCGCCGGCCTGTCGACCGCCTATCTGCTGGCCAGGGCCGGCAAGCGGGTGGCGGTGGTGGAGACCGGCCCCACCGTCGGCCTGGGCGAGACCGGCCGCTCGACCGCCCATTGCGCCTCGGCGGTGGACGACCGCTTCACCGTGCTCGAGAACCTGTTCGGCGCCGAGGGCGCCCGCCTGGTCGCCCACAGCCATGCCGCCGCCGTCGACACCATCGAGCGGATTGCCGCCGAGGAGGCGATCGCCTGCGGCTTCACCCGCCTGGACGGCTGGCTGTTCAATCCGCCCGAGGGCGGCATCGACCTGGCCGCCGAGATGGACGCGGCGGCGCGGGCCGGACTGGCGGTCGAGCACGCGACCCAGGCCCCGATCACCCATTTCGCCACCGGCCCCGCCCTGCGCTTCCCGCACCAGGGGCGCATCGATCCCTTCGCCTATGTGAAGGGGCTGGCCCAGGCCATCCAGCGCCTGGGCGGCGCCATCCACACCGCGACCCATGTCGCGTCGGTGGAAGGCGGCCGTCCCGCCCGCGTCAGCACCGTGCAGGGATGGCACGTGCTGGCCGACGCCGTCGTGGTGGCCACCAACGTGCCGATCAACGACCGAGTGGCCCTGCACGGCAAGATGGCGCCCTTCCGCACCTATGCGCTCGCCGCCGCCGTCGACCCGGCGGTGGCGGACGACGCCCTCTACTGGGATACCGCCGACCCTTATCATTATGTGCGGTTCGCGGCCGCCCCCGACGGCGCCCCCCTCCTGGTCGTCGGCGGCGAGGACCATCGGACCGGCCATCCCGCCCACGGCCACGAACGCTGGAACCGCCTGGAGGACTGGGCCCGCGCCCGCTTCCCCGACTTGGGCGAGGTGCGGTGGCGGTGGTCCGGCCAGATCATGGAGCCGGTCGACAGGATCGCCTTCATCGGCCGCAATCCCAACGACGAGGACAACGTCTTCGTCGCCTGCGGCGATTCCGGCAACGGCATCACCCACGGCACCATCGCCGGCCTGCTGATCCGTGACCTCATCCTCGGGCGCGACAATCCGTGGGAGCGGCTTTACGCCCCGGCCCGCGTGACGCTGAAGGCGGCGTCCGGCTATGCCGACACCAATCTGCACGTCGCCGAGCACTATGCCGAATGGCTGACCTCGGGCGACGTGGACGACGTGCGCGACATCCCCCCCGAATCGGGGGCCGTCCTGCGCTCGGGCCTGTCCAAGGTCGCGGTCTACCGCGACGAAGCGGGGGTCATCCACAAGCGTTCCGCCGTCTGCCCCCACCTCAAATGCATCGTCGCCTGGAACGACGCCGAGAAGAGCTGGGATTGTGCCTGCCACGGCTCGCGCTTCGACCGCTTCGGCCGCGTCGTCAACGGCCCCTCCAACCAGCCTCTTTCTCCGATCGAGGAATAACCTACCGATTCTGCTTCCGGCTCCACCCCTTTTGATGGCAGGGCAAACCGCTTCGAATGTGCTGCCATGTCGCCAAGAACCTGTTCGAGGGATCCATCCCATGGCAAGCCGCGTCACCCCCACCAGCGTTCTTGTCGTCGTCGAGCCGCCGGGCTGCGCCTGGCCGCATGTGGACACCCTGGTGCGCGAACTGTCGGGACTGGGGGTCGAGGTTGCGGTGGCGGCCATCACCCCGCTGCGTCCGGGGATGCGCATCGAGTATTCCGGCATCCCCGGCGTCGAGTTGCATGCCTGCCCGTATCCGGCCGCCAACGCGGCCGACCACCTCGCCAATCGCGGCCGCATCGCCGACTGGCTGCTGATGGTCGAGGAGATGTTCAATCCCGACATCGTCCACCTGACCGGCTACCTGCATGCCGGCCTGCCCTGGTGCGGCAAGGTGCTGGTGGCCGGCTATCCCGGCAGCGGCGCCGCCTACGGCCGCCTGGGCGAGGAGCAGCGCAACATCTGCCGCATGGCGTTCCTGCACGGGCTCAAGGGGGCCGATCTGGTGGTCACCCCGACCGACACCATGATGGCCGCGCTGACCCGCCATTTCGGCACCGCCCGCGGCCGGGTCATCCGCGACGGGCGCGACCCCCACCGCTACACCCCGGCGCTGAAGGAGCCGGTGATTCTGTCGGCGGGGGCGCAGCGCGACGACCCCGCCAAGCCGACGGCGCTGGAGCGGGCGGCCCGCGGCTTCGGCTGGCCGGTAGTGGTGGCCGGCGACCAGGTCGACGGCTTCGGCAAGCCCATCCGCCTGGACGGCGTCTCGGGGCTGGGGCGCATCCATCCGGCGCAACTGGTGCCGTGGTTCAACCGCGCCGCCATCTACGTGGCGCTGGCCAACGAGGGGGCCGGCCCCTACGTGGCCGAGGCCGCCATGGCCGGCTGCGCCCTGGTGCTGGGCGACACCTCCGCCCTGCGGGAGCTGTGGAGCGGTGCCGCCCTGTTCGTGCCCGCCGACGACCACGACGCCTTGAGCGCCGGCATGCGCACCCTGATCAACGACCGCCGCCTGCGCGACGCCATGGGCTTCGCGGCCCGGCGCCGGGCCCTGAAATTCCCCGCCCGCGCCATGGCCGAAGCCTATCACGCCGCCTATCGCGATCTCGTCGCCGCCCGCGCCCCCAACCAGTTCGCCGACCAGGGCACCGCCGCGCCGGGCCATTGAGGGGAAGGGGGATGGAGCATCGACGGACGCGTCCGGACTGCCGCCACCGGAAGAAGGGACGGGCATGACACACAATGCGGGCGAGGATGCGGGCCGGCGCTTCAGCCGGGTGCGGGCGCGGACGCTGGCCCTGGTCGAGGGCCTCTCCGCCGAGGACATGGGGGCCCAGGCCTTCACCGAGGCCAGCCCGGCCAAGTGGCACCTGGCCCATACCACCTGGTTCTTCGAAACCTTCCTGCTGCCCGCACTCGACCCCGCATGGCGTTCGGTCGACCCCACCTACCGCTTCCTGTTCAATTCCTATTACGACACCGTGGGCGAGCGGCCGGCGCGCGAACGCCGATCCCTGCTGACCCGGCCCGGCCTCGACGAGGTGCTGGCCTACCGTGCGGTCATCGAGCGCGGCGTCCTCGACCGGCTCGACCGCCTGACGCGCGACAGCCTGGCCATCCTGGCGCTCGGCGTGGCGCACGAGGAACAGCACCAGGAGCTGATCCTCACCGACATGCTGGCGGCCTTCGCCGCGCATCCGCTGGAACCCGCGTGGAAGAGCCTGCCGCCCGCCCCGCGCCGCGCCGCGGCGCCGCCGGGCTGGGTGTCGCGGGAAGGGGGGCTGGCCGAGATCGGGGCCGGCTCAAACAACGGCTTCGCCTTCGACAACGAGCGGCCACGCCATGCCGTGGTGCTGCGGCCGTTCCGGCTGGCGACCCGGGCGGTGACCTGCGGCGAATGGATGGCGTTCATGGCCGACGGCGGCTATCGCCGTCCGACCTTGTGGCAGGACGACGGTTGGCATCTGGCGCGGGCCCGCGACTGGACGGCGCCGCGCGGCTGGCGCTTCCGCGACGGGGCGTGGACGACCATGACGCTGGGCGGCCGCCGCCCGGTTGAGGACGACGCCCCGGTCTGCCATGTGTCGTGGTGGGAAGCCGACGCCTTCGCCCGCTGGGCCGGGGCCCGCCTGCCGACCGAGGCGGAATGGGAGGTGGTGTCGACCGGCGTGCCGCCGTCCGGGAACCTGATGGAAGCCGGCTTCCTGCGCCCGCTGCCGGCCCCCGCCGGCGCCTCCGGGCCGCTGCAGATGTTCGGGGACGTCTGGGAATGGACCTCCACCGCCCACGGGCCCCATCCCGGCTGGCGCATGCCGGCCGGCGCCTTCGGCGAGTACAACGGCAAGTTCATGGCCGGCAGGATGGTGCTGAAGGGGGGAAGCTTCGCCACCCCGGCGGCCCACGTGCGCCCGTCGCTGCGCAATTTCTGGCAGCCCGAGACCCGCTGGCAGTTCACCGGCCTCAGGCTGGCGGAGGACGCGTGAGATGAGGCAAACCCCGGCGAACGACGGCTTCCGCGAGGCCCTGCTGGAGGGGCTGGCCCACCGCCCGCGCAACGTTCCCTGCCGCTACCTCTACGACGCGGCCGGATCGGCCCTATTCGACCGCATCACCGAACTGGAGGAATACTACCTGACCCGGGCGGAGACGGCCCTGCTCGCCGCCCATTGCCCCGAGGTGGCGGCCATCGTCGGGGCTGGCGTGCGGGTCGTCGAGTTGGGCGCCGGCAGCATGATCAAGACTCGCCTGCTGCTGTCGGTGCTGCCGGCACCGGCGGCCTACATCCCCGTCGACGTCTCGCGCGAGGCCCTGCTGCTGGCGGCGCGGCGGCTGGCGGCGCAATACCCGGACCTCACGGTCACCCCGCTGATCGCCGATTTCACCCAGCCGCTGGCGTTGCCGCCCGGCGGCGACCGCCCGGCGCTGGTGTTCTTCCCCGGCTCGACCATCGGCAACCTGCGGCCGGCCGAGGCCCGCGACGTCCTGCGCCGCATCGCCCGCGCCATCGGCAGCGGCTGGATGCTGGTGGGTGTCGACGCGGTGAAGGATCCCGCCGTGCTGGGGGCGGCCTACGACGATCCGCACGGGGTGACCGCGGCGTTCGTGCGCAACCTGCTGGTGCGCGCCAACCGCGAGCTGGAGGCCGATTTCGACGTCGACGCGTTCGATCACAGCGCCTGGTGGAATGCCCGCGAGAGCCGGGTGGAAATCCATCTGGTGGCCGGGCGCCGCCAGCAGGTCAGCGTCGCCGGGCACCGCTTCGCCTTCCGCCGCGGCGACACCATCCACGTCGAGGATTGCTACAAATACGCCGTGCCGCAGATGCACTGGCTGGCCCGCCAGGGCGGGTTCGAGCCGGTGCGCACCTGGAGCGACGGCCGCTTCACCCTTCATCTGCTGCGCACCGGCGCCGTCGGCTTACGCGACCTCCGGTTATTGCCGTTGACCGCCCTGCCCCCGGACCTATTTTGGCTGGGAGGAGGATACCGGGATGCGGCAAACGACCTGGCACAGCATGAGCGTCGACGAGACCTGCGCCACCCTGAAGTCCGATCCGGAGCATGGGTTGGACGACGGCGAGGCGGAGCGTCGGCTGCATGACCACGGCCCCAACCGGCTGCCCGAGAAGAAGGCCAAGCCGGCGTGGCGGACCGTGCTCGACCAGTTCAGCAGCCTGCTGATCCTGGTGCTGATGGCGGCCGGCGTGCTGGCCGGGCTGATCGGCGACTTCACCGACATGGCGGTGATCTTCGTGGTCGTGGCGTTCAACGCCGCCCTGGGCTTCGTCCAGGAGCGACGGGCCGAGCGCATCCTGGAAGCCCTCAAATCCATGCTGGCGCCGCGCTCGCGGGTGCGCCGCTCCGGCAACAAGCTGGAGGTCGCCTCCGAGCAGCTGGTGCCGGGCGACCTGGTTCTGCTCGAGCCCGGCGACCGGGTTCCGGCCGACGGCCGTCTGGTCTGCGCCCCCGGGCTGGAGATCGACGAATCGACGCTGACGGGGGAATCGGTGGCGGTGGTCAAGGGCATCGAGCCGGTGGGCGATCCCGATACGCCCCTGGCCGAGCGCCGCAGCCAGGCGTTCATGAACACCGTCGTCACCCGGGGCCGCGGCGAGATGGTGGTCACCGCCACCGGCGCCGCCACCGAGATGGGCCGGATCGCCGGCCTGCTGGAAGAGGCTCCCGAGGGGCGCACGCCGCTGCAGCAGCGCCTCGACGAGCTGGGGCGCCGGCTGGCGGTGATCGCCGGCATCGTGGTGGCGGTCATCCTGGCCATGGGCCTGCTGCGCGGCGAGGACCCGTTCGAACTGATCTTGGCCGCGGTGGCCCTGGCGGTGGCCGCCATCCCCGAGGGCCTGCCGGCGGTGGTCACCGTCACCCTGGCGATCGGCATGGCGCGCATGGCCCGCCGCGGCGCCATCATCAAGCGGCTGGCCGCGGTCGAGACGCTGGGATCGACCACGGTGATCTGCTCGGACAAGACCGGCACCCTGACGCTCAACCGCATGACCGCGGTCGCCGGCTGGGCCGCCGGGCGGCGCTTCGAGGCCGGGGACGACCTGACCCCTTGCGCCCCCTGCCTGCGCCCCGCCCTGCTGTGCAACGACGCCCGCCTGCTGCCCGACGGCACGGTGGTCGGCGACGCCACCGAGGGGGCGCTGCTGGCGCTTGCCGCCAAGGCCGGCATCCGCGACGGATGCCGCCGCCTGGCCGAGGTGCCGTTCGATTCGGCGACCAAGTTCATGGCCACCATCCACCAGGAGGACGGCCACCGCTTCGCTGCGGTCAAGGGAGCGCCCGCCGTCGTCATCGGCATGTGCACCAAGGTGCGCCGCGAGGATGGCGACCGCCCGCTCGACCATCGCACGCGCGAGGAATTGCGCGAAGAGGTCGAGGCGATGGGCCGGCGGGCCCTCAGGGTCATCGCCCTGGCCGAGGGCCCCGAGGAACTGGAGGGGCTGACCCTGCTGGCGCTGGTCGGGCTGATGGACCCGCCGCGGCCGACAGCCCGCGAAGCGCTCGCCGCCTGTGCCTCGGCCGGCATCGCCGTCAAGATGATCACCGGCGATCACCGGGTCACCGCGGCGGCCATCGCCCGTGCGCTGGGGCTCGACGGCGAGGTGGTCACGGGAGCCGATCTCGACCGCATGGATGATCACACCCTGGCGGAGCGGGTCGACGACATCGCCGTATTCGCCCGCGTGGCGCCCGAGCACAAGGTCCGCATCGTCCAGGCCCTGCGGGTGCGCGGCCACGTCACCGCCATGACCGGCGACGGGGTGAATGACGCCGCCGCCCTCAAGACCGCCGACATCGGCGTCGCCATGGGCCGCACCGGCTCCGACGTGACGCGGGAGGCGGCCACCATGGTGCTCACCGACGACGATTTCGCCACCGTGGTGCGCGCGGTCCACGAAGGACGCACCATCTACGACAACATCGTCAAGTTCGTGCGCTTCCAGCTCTCCACCAACGTCGGCGCCCTGGTCACCGTGTTCGCGGCGCCGCTGCTCGGCCTGCCGGTGCCGTTCCACCCCATCCAGATCCTGTGGGTCAACATCATCATGGACGGACCGCCGGCCATGGCGCTGGCCTTCGACCCGCCGCGGGCCGGCATGATGACCGAGCCGCCGCGCCCACGCGCGCAGCCGATCCTCACCGCCGGCAGGCTGTGCCGGCTCGGCGGCTACGGCGCCACCATGGCCGTCGGCACCCTGGGCGTGTTCGCCTGGGCGCTCGCCACCCGCGAGGTGGCGGAGGCGCGCAGCCTGGCCTTCACCACCTTCGTGCTGTTCCAGTTCTTCAACGTCTTCAACGCGCGCGTCGGAGCCGAATCGGCCTTCAACCGCGCCTTCTTCCGCAACGCCCATTTGTGGGCGGCGATCCTGGCGGTGGTGGCGCTGCAGGCGGTGGCCGTCCACTGGCCGCCGGCGCAGGCGCTGTTCCACACCGCCCCGCTGTCGGCCTCCGACTGGGCCCTCGCCGCGGCGGTGGCGTCGTCGGTGCTGGTGCTGGACGAAGGGCGGAAGCTGGCGCTGCGGTTGGTGCGAAGGTTGTCGCGGTAGTGCGCCCTCGCCGTTGGGCGCAAAAAAGCGCCCGGTCGCCTTGGCGGCGGGGCGCTTGTTCGAGGGTGGGAGACCGGACACGACCCGGACCGGAAATCGTTACGGCTGCTTCCTTCCGGACCTGACCGGGTTGGCGACGGGTCCGTCCGCGCCGATCTCCCGGCGGCACAATATGGGCAGGGCGGCCGGGGATGCAAGCGAAGTCTTGTCTAGCGCCGCAGGTTGGCCAGCCATTCCAGCACCGCCTCGCCGCCGCCGTGGTCCCAGACGTCGTTGTGGCCGGCGTCCGGCAGGAACACCCCGTGCGTCTTGGTGCGGGCGGAATGGAGGAGGGCGCGGCCCATGGCGGGAGGCACCGTCTCGTCGCGGTCACCGTGGATGATGAGCAGCGGCGCCGCCACCTGAGCGATCTTGGCGGCGTTGTCGTACTTGTCCACCATCAGCAACTCCGCGAGGCCCGGCAGAAGATAGGGCGGCGCCAGGTCGGGCAGGCGGGTGAACGGCGCCTCCAGCACCACGGCGACGAGATCGGGCCGCTCGGCGGCGATCTGGGTGGCGACGCCCGAGCCCAGGGATTCGCCGTACAGCACCAGGCGGGATTCCGGGATGCCCCGGGTGGTCAGCCACTGCAAGACGGCGCGGGCATCGGCATAGAGCCCGGCCTCGGTCGGCCGTCCGGCATTGCCGCCGTAGCCCCGGTATTCGGCGAGGTAGACGCCGTAGCCGGCATCCAGGAAGGCGCGGGCCTTGCGGGCGCGGGCCGCCAGGGTGCCGCCGTTGCCGTGAAAGAGGACGATGGTGGGCGCACGCCCGTCGCTGGGGGGGGCGTACCACCCGGTGACCACCCATCCGTCGGCGGCCCGCACCGGCACCGGGACCATTTCGGGCAGCCCGACCTCGGCGGGGTCCGGCACGTGGCGGCCGGGGTGATAGATCATGTCGCGCTGGAAGCAGGCCATGCCGCCGACCAGCAGCAGGTAACCCCCGGCCACGACCCCCACCAGCTCGGCAATCACGCGCATTCTCCCTGCATGGAAAAGGGCCCGCGGATCGCTCCGGCGGGCCCCTCCCCTTTTATTGCACGACCGGCATTACACGCGGTTCATGCGGTTCTCGATCAGGTCGTCGACCACGGTCGGATCGGCCAGCGTCGAGGTGTCGCCCAGGCTGCCGTACTCGTTCTCGGCGATCTTGCGCAGGATGCGGCGCATGATCTTGCCCGAGCGGGTCTTGGGCAGGCCGGGGGCCCACTGGATCAGGTCGGGCGTGGCGATCGGGCCGATCTCCTTGCGGACCCAGGCCACCAGCTCCTTGCGCAGGTCCTCGGACGGCTCCTCGCCGGCCACCAGGGTGACGTAGGCATAGATGCCCTGGCCCTTGATGTCGTGCGGATAGCCGACCACCGCGGCCTCGGCCACCTTCTCGTGGGCGACCAGGGCCGACTCGACCTCGGCGGTGCCCATGCGGTGACCGGAGACGTTGATCACGTCGTCGACGCGGCCGGTGATCCAGTAGTAGCCGTCGGCATCGCGGCGGCAGCCGTCACCGGTGAAGTACATCCCCTTGTAGGTGGAGAAGTAGGTCTGCACGAAGCGCTCGTGGTCGCCGTAGACGGTGCGCATCTGGCCCGGCCAGCCGGGCTCCTGCAGGCACAGGTTGCCCTCGGTGGCGCCGTCCAGGATCTTGCCCTCGGCGTCGACCACCACCGGCTTGACGCCGAAGAACGGCTTGGTGGCCGAACCCGGCTTCAGCGCCGTGGCGCCCGGCAGCGGGGTGATCAGGATGCCGCCGGTCTCGGTCTGCCACCAGGTGTCGACGATCGGGCAGCGGCCGTCGCCGACCACGCGGTGGTACCAGGTCCAGGCCTCGGGGTTGATCGGCTCGCCGACCGAGCCCAAGAGGCGCAGCGACTTGCGGCTGGTCTTCTTGACCGGCTCCTCGCCCTCGCGCATCAGCGAACGGATGGCGGTCGGCGCGGTGTAGAAGATGTTGACCTTGTGCTTGTCGACCACGTCCCAGAAGCGCGACACGGTCGGGTAGTTGGGCACGCCTTCGAACATCAGGGTGACGGCGCCGTTGGCCAGCGGACCGTAGACGATGTACGAGTGGCCGGTGACCCAACCCACGTCGGCGGTGCACCAGTAGATGTCGCCGTCCTTGTAGTCGAAGACGTACTGGTGGGTCATCGAGGCGAAGACCAGGTAGCCGCCGGTGGTGTGCAGCACGCCCTTCGGCTTGCCGGTCGACCCCGAGGTGTAGAGGATGAACAGCGGATCCTCGGCGTTCATCTCGACGGCGGTGTGCTGCGGCGAGGCCTTCTCGACCAGATCGTGGTACCAGTGGTCACGGCCGGCGACCATGTGGATGTCGCCGCCGGTGCGCTTGACCACCAGCACGTTCTTGACCGACCAGCAGGTCTCCAGCGCCTTGTCGGCATTAGCCTTGAGCGGAACCTTGCGGCCGCCGCGCAGCCCCTCGTCGGCGGTGATCAGCAGCGAGGAATCGCAGTCCTGGATGCGGCCGGCCAGCGCGTCCGGGGAGAAGCCGCCGAACACAATGGAGTGGATGGCGCCGATGCGGGCGCAGGCGAGCATCGCCACCGCGGCCTCGGGAATCATCGGCAGGTAGATGGTGACGCGGTCGCCCTTCTTGACGCCCATGTCGGTCATCACGTTGGACAGGCGGCAGACGCGCTCGTGCAGGTCGCGGTAGGTGATGTGGGCCGACTCGTTCGGATCGTCGCCTTCCCAGATGATGGCGGTCTGGTCGCCGCGCTTGGCGAGGTGGCGGTCCAGGCAGTTGGCGGCGACGTTCAGGGTGCCGTCGTGGAACCACTTGATATGGACGTCGCCGGAGAACGACACGTCCTTCACCGTCTTGAAGGGCTTGATCCAGTCGATCCGCTTGCCGTGCTCGCCCCAGAACGCATCCGGGTCATTGACCGACTTGGCGTACCACTCTTGGTAGGTCTTTTCGTCGATCAGAGCCGACTTGGCGAAATCGGCGGGAACGGGAAAAAGATCGGACATCAGGATGCTCCCTTTTTTGTTTGCTTGCGCCTCTGTATGACGGGCGTAAGACGTTTCCCCGGAATGCTGCGACGAATTATGGGCAAGATCGCACCGCGACTCAACCCCCGGCGAGACAGGAATTGATCCGTTTGGATAGGCGGCACGCAATCTTACGAAAGACTTATATTCCCTTGGTCGAAGGCGCGTGTACCACTTTGCCGTCACGCACGACCACGTCATAGGACCGGAGGGATTTGCCGGGGCAGGGCCCCATCAGGCAGGCGCCGCTCTCGATGTCGAAATGAGCGCCGTGCATCGAGCAGACGATTTCCTCGCCCGAGAGATCGAGAAACTTGTCGGGCTCCCAATTGAGGGGCGCCCCGATGTGCGGGCATGAATTGATGTAGCCGAACACTTCGTCGCCGCGGCGGACGACGAACACCGACTGCCGCCGCCCGTCGGCCTCGACGGCGAACTCCTTGGAGCCCGGATCGGCAATCTCGGCGAGGTCGCACAGGACCTCGGCCATGGGGACGGTCAGGGAGGCGGTCATGGCGCCACTTCTCCCAGTCCGCACAGCATGGCCCAGGCGCCGTCGTCGATGGGCATCACCGACAGGCGCGATTGCCGGACCAGCGGCAGCTCGGCCAGGCGGGGATCGTCCTTGACCTGCCGCAGGGTCACCGGCCGGGGCAGCGGCGCCACGGCGGCCACATCGACGCATACCCAGCGGCCGCCCTCGTCGGTGGGGTCGGGATAGGCCTCGCGCACGACCTCGACGATGCCGACGATCCGCTTCTCCTCCACCGAGTGATAGAAGAAGCAGCGGTCGCCCCGACGCATGGCCTTCAGGTTGCCGGCGGCCTGGTGGTTGCGCACGCCGGTCCAGGCGGTGACGTGGTCCCGCACCTGGTCGTCCCACGACCAGGCGCCGGGCTCCGACTTGACCAGCCAGTGCGCCATCAGGGCAGGACCTTCTTGTAGGGCAGCACGGTGACGCTCTCGAACAGGCCGGCGCGGGCATAGGGGTCGCGCGACAGGAAGTTGTCGAGCGCCACCCGATCGGGAAAATCCAGCACCAGGACGCTGCCGACCATGCCGGAGCGGTCCTCGGTCTGCACCGGACCGGCCATCACCACGTGGGCGATGTTTTCCTTGAGGTAGTCGAGATGGGCGGCGCGATTGTCCAGGCGGACCTGGGCGGCGCCGGGCTTGTCCTGGCAGTGGACGACGTACATGGGAGCACTCCTTCGGGTGATGTCGTTACGGTCAAACCCCTTCCGCCCGGAACGGCCGGCTCAGCAGCGCCCTGATGGTGTCGTCGAGGTCGGCGCCCCGGTTGATCACCGCGTCGACCGCCGCGCAGATCGGCATTTCGATGCCGAGACCATCGGCCATCGCCACCACCGCGCCCGCCGTCCACACGCCCTCGGTGACCGCCTTGCGCTCGGCCAGGATGTCGGCGAGCCGCCGGCCCTCGCCCAGCGCCAGGCCGAGCGAGTAGTTGCGCGACTGGGTCGAGGACGCGGTGAGGATGAGGTCGCCGAGACCGGACAGACCCATCAGCGTCTCGGCGCGCCCGCCCTTGGCCAGCGCCAAGCGCGTCAGCTCGGCCAGGCCGCGGGTGATCAGGGCGGCGCGGGCGTTGTCGCCCATGCCGCGCCCCTCGACGATGCCGCAGGCGATGGCGAGCACGTTCTTGACGGCGCCGCCGATCTCGGCGCCGACCAGGTCCTCGGCCAGATAGGGCCGGAAGGTGGCGGTGCCGACCGCCTCGACCAGCTCCTGGCCCAGGGCGGCATCGGTGCAGGCCAGCGTCACCGCGGTCGGCAGGCCGCGCGCCACCTCGGCGGCGAAGGTCGGCCCCGACAGCACCGCCACCGCGGCGGTGGGCAGCTCGGCCTCGACCACCTCGGTCATCATGGCGCCGGTAGCCTGCTCGATGCCCTTGGCGCAGATCACCGCCGCGGTGCCCTGGCGCCAATGGGGCGCAAGCTGGCGGCAGGTGGCGCGCAGATGCTGCGCCGGCGTCACCAGCAGCACGGCGTCGGCCGCCGCGGCGGCAGCCAGCTCGGTGGTGGCGCGGATGCAGCAATCGAGATGGATGCCGGGCAGATAGGTGGCGTTGATGCGGGTAGCGTTGATCTCGCCGGCGACCGCCGGCTCGTGCGCCCACAGCACCACGTCGCGCCCGGCCCGCCGGGCGGTCGCCGCCAACGCGGTCCCCCACGCGCCTGCCCCGATGATGCCGATGGTATTCATGCCCACCCCTTTCGTTGGTCAGGGATTGGTTATGCCCCGCCGCGACGCCTTGGGCAACTGGGACAAGGCGCTTGGCGACGCCATGTTTCCTCCACCGTCGCCCGCACGAGGGAGGGGAGAATGGTATCGGCGTTCACCGTGCTGGTCCTGGCCGTGGTGGCCTTGGGCGTGCTGACGGTGGCGCTCGGCGTCAAGGTGGTGCCGCAGGGTTACGAGTTCACCGTCGAGCGCTTCGGCAAATATACCCGCACCTTGCCGCCCGGCCTGCACCTCATCGTCCCGCTGGTCGACCGCGTGGGGCGCTCCCTCAACATGATGGAGCAGGTGCTCGACGTGCCCCGCCAGGAGATCATCACCCGCGACAACGCCATGGTGACGGTGGACGGCGTGGTGTTCCATCAGGTGCTCGACGCGGCCCGCGCCGCCTACGAGGTCGCCAACCTCCACCTTGCCATTCTCAACCTGACCATGACCAACATCCGCACGGTGATGGGCGGCATGGACCTCGACGAGCTGTTGTCCCAGCGCGACCGCATCAACGCCCAGCTGCTGACGGTGGTCGACGAGGCGACCCAGCCCTGGGGCGTCAAGGTCACCCGCATCGAGATCAAGGACATCGCGCCGCCGCGCGACCTGGTCGACGCCATGGCGCGCCAGATGAAGGCCGAGCGCGACAAGCGCGCCGCCATCCTCGAGGCCGAGGGCCTCAAGCAGGCGGCGGTGCTGAAGGCCGAGGGCCAGAAGCAGTCCCAGATCCTGGCCGCCGAGGGCCGGCGCGAGGCCGCCTTCCGCGACGCCGAGGCGCGCGAGCGCCAGGCCGAGGCCGAGGGCAAGGCGGTGAGCATGGTGTCCGAGGCGGTGGCGAAGGGCGAGGCGGCGGCGGTCAACTATTTCGTCGCCCAGCGCTACATCGAGGCGCTGCAGCACGTCGCCTCGGCCCCCAATCAGAAGCTGATCCTGATGCCGCTGGAGGCGGCCGGGGTGATCGGGGCCATCGGCGGCATCGCCGAGTTGGCCCGGGATGCGCTGGCGCCCGACCACGCCCCCCGACGCACCAGCGTGCCGCCCGCCGGGGCCCCCTGATGCAGTTCTGGCATTGGCTGATCCTGGGGGTGGTGCTGATCGCGCTGGAGATCCTGGCGCCCGGCACCTACCTGCTGTTTCCCGGCATCGCCGCCGTGCTCACCGGGGTGCTGGCCTATGCCGCGCCGTCCTGGGGGTGGGAGGTCCACGCCCTGGTCTTCGCCGGGCTCACCGTCGTCGTCGCGGCCACCGGCCTGCGCGTCTACCACCGCCTCGCCCGCGCCCCCTCGGACGAGCCGACGCTCAACCGCCGCGGCGCCCAATTCGTCGGCAGCATCCACACCCTGTCCGCCCCCATCGTCGACGGGTCCGGCCGGCTGAGGCTGGGTGACACCACCTGGAAGGTGGTGGGCCCCGACCTCCCCGCCGGCACCCGCGTCCGCGTGGTGGGGGTGGACGGCATCGCCCTCAGGGTGGAGCGGGCCGACCCCTGAGGTCAGGGCTGCCGGGCCTTGGAGGTGGCGTCGATGATGTCGGCCCTGGGCGCCTGCGGCCGCGCCCCCTTCGGCGCCACCAGCTTGTCGATGCGGGCCAGCGCCGCGCCCGCCGCCTCGGCCAGCGGCTGGTAGGCACCGTCCCGCACCAGCGGCTCGAGGAATTCCCGGAACGGAGCGGCGGTTGCCGCGGCATCGGCACCCGCGGCCTCCAGCGCCCGCGCCACCCGACGCGGGAACCGCCGCACCAGGCCGACCCGGCGTTCGCCGAGCTCGCGCAGGTCCATGACGGCCAAGAGCAGCGCCCGGTGGCGCCCCGGCGGCAGCGCCTCGAACAGGTGTTCGATAAGGTCGAGCTCGGCGATGGCCAGCGGCTGATAGGGCTTGCGGCTTGGGACGCGGCGGGCGATCTCGCTCACCCGCGCCAGTTCGGCGGCGATAACCGCCTCGAACGGCACCGGGTCGAGCAGCCGCCACGCCTGCAGCGTGGTCAGCGCCGCGAAGCCGGGCCGTCCGAACCCCCGGCCCAGGGTCAGCGCCACCGCCGCCAGGGCAGGCGATTTGCCGTCGCCGACGCGCTGCTCGGGGAAGGCGCGCTCCAGGTATCCCAGTGCCTGATAGTCGTCGAGGCCCTCGCCTCCCTCCAGCAGGACGGCGCAGGCGCGCGGGTCGGCGGGAAGCGCATCCGTGCCCCCGGCGGGCACCGCCGCCATCGCCTCCCTCACCAGGACGAGGGCGCGCTCGGACGTGATCGCGGCGGCGCGGTCGGGCTCCTGCCGCTCCGGCGAAGGGCGATGCTCGGCCACGGCCAAAGGCGAGGGGAAGTGCGAATCGACCCAGGCCTCGCCCTGGCGCCACAGCCGGCGCAGAGTGACCGCCGCCCGTGCGAGCACGGGGCGGACCGCCCGCTCGACCCGTAGCGTGAGCCCGGACAGACGGCGCAGTGCCGCGGCAAGCTGCGCCGGTTGGGGGCGCCAGCGGGAGCGGAGGCTGTGGACGGCCGGCTGCGGCCTCTCCGGGATGGCGGGCTTGGCCTTGGCCACCTTGGCCGCGGGCGCCGGCGGCGTCTGCGGCCGCGCCGCCCGCTTGCCGGAGGTCTTGCCCTTGGATCGACGGCCGGATCGCTTGCTCATGGCGCGATCATACCATCAGCCCGCCGCCAGCCGCTCGGTCACCTTGTCGATCAGGCCGCCGATCAGCATGTCGAGCAGGACCAGGGCGACCGAGGGCAGCAGCGGCGCCTCGAGCGCGGTGTGGGCGATGTAGGCCTGGTAGGCGAGCAGCAGCACCGTCACCGCCATGGTGATCAGCACGATCTCGCGGGCGGGAAAGAGGTGGGCGGTGATGGCCACCGGCAGGAAGACCGCCATCTGCACCACGGCCGACCAGTTGTAGGCCACCACGTAGCGGAGGTAGCGGTGGCCGCGGCCCATGGACTCGACGATGCCGCTGACCACCAGGGGGAAGGCCGTCCACTGGATGACGTAGGCGATCAGCTGGACGGCCAGCGGGCGCAACCTGCCGTCGTCGAGGGCGAGGCTGCCGTCCAGGACCCTGAGCAGCAGCATGCCGGGCAGCACGATGGGGGCGGCCCAGAACGACTGCCAGAACCCGCGGACGCTGTCGTCGAGGAAGTCGAGGCCGCGCTTCTGCCGCCGCGCCAGCAGCCAGACGCCGTAGATGCCGGCGGCGGCCTCGGCGGCGGCGATCACGCCAGCCGACCCAGCACCGCCCGGTAGATCTCGGTGAGTTGCTCGAGATCGGCGAGCGGCACGTTCTCGTCAGCCTTGTGCATGGTCTGGTTGACCAGCCCGAACTCGACCACCGGGCAGGCGTGCTTGATGAAGCGGGCATCCGAGGTGCCGCCCGACGTCGACAATTCGGGGACGAGGCCGGTGACGGCGCGCACCCCCTCCGCCACCGCGTCGGACAGCGGGCCGGGGTCGGTGAGGAAGGATTCACCGGAGACTTCGAACGCCACCTCGTACTCGCCGCCGACCCCGTTGAGGGTCTCGCGGATCCATTGCTGCAGGCTGGCGCCGGAATGGAGGTCGTTGAAGCGGATGTTGAAGCCGGCCTTGGCGCGGCCGGGGATGACGTTGGTCGCCGGGTTGCCGACGTCCACGGTGGTCAGTGCCAGCGTCGACGCCTCGAAATGGGCGCTGCCGGTGTCCAGCGGCCTCTCGGTGAGACGCCGCAGCATCTCCAGCAACCGGGGAATCGGGTTGTCGGCGAGATGGGGGTAGGCGGCGTGGCCCTGGGTGCCGAACACGGTGAGGACCGTGTTCATGCTGCCGCGCCGGCCGATCTTCAAGGCGTCGCCGAGGCGGCGGGGATTGGTGGGCTCGCCGACCAGGCAGGCGTCGAGGCGCTCGCCGCGGGCCTTCAGCCAATCGAGCACCTTGACGGTGCCGTCGACGGCCGGCCCCTCCTCGTCGCCGGTGATGAGGAGCGAGATCGAGCCCGTCCGGGTATCGCCAAAGCGGGCCACGGCGGCGACGAAGGCGGCGATGGCCCCCTTCATGTCCACTGCGCCGCGGCCGAACAGGCGGCCGTCGATCACCTGGCCGCCGAAGGGATCGACGGTCCAGCCCTGGCCCGGCGGCACCACGTCGGTATGGCCGGCGAAGCAGAAATTGCGGCCGTCCGTGCCCAGGCGGGCATAGAGGTTCTTGATCTCGGGACCGCCGGTGGCCGAATCGATCGGATGACAGACGAATCCCAGCCGCTCCAGCCAGCCGGCGAGCAGGCCGATGGCGCCGGCGTCCTCGGGCGTGACGCTGGGGCAGCGGATCAGTTCGGCGGCGAGGGCGACGGGGTCCTTGAGATCAGTCATCGCAGGCTTACCACGAAGGGCTCCCCCACCGTCATCGCCGGGCGTGACCCGGCGATCCAAGGATGCCCGGATCGAGCCCGGGCATGACCATGGGGGATGGGATCAGTCGCGCAGCAGCTCGTTGATCGACACCTTCGAGCGGGTCTTCTCGTCGACGCGCTTGACGATGACGGCACAGTAGAGGCTGGGGCCGGGCTCGCCGTTGGGCATCGGCTTGCCCGGCAGCGCGCCCGACACCACCACCGAATAGGCGGGGACGCGGCCGTAGAAGATCTCGCCGGTGGAGCGGTCGACGATCTTGGTGGACTTGCCGATATAGACGCCCATGGAGAGCACCGCGCCCTCCTCGACGATCACGCCCTCGGCCACCTCGGCGCGGGCGCCGATGAAGACGTTGTCCTCGATGATGACCGGACCGGCCTGCAGCGGCTCGAGCACGCCGCCGATGCCGGCGCCGCCCGAGATGTGGACGTTGCGGCCGATCTGGGCGCACGAGCCGACGGTGGCCCAGGTGTCGACCATGGTGCCGGAATCGACGTAGGCGCCGACGTTGACGAAGCTGGGCAGCAGGATGGCGCCCGGCGCGATGTAGGCGGGGCGGCGCACCACGCAGCCCGGCACGGCGCGGAAGCCGTGCGCCTTGAACATGCCCTCGTCCCAGCCCTCGAACTTGGTCGGCACCTTGTCCCACCAGGTCGAGCCGTTGGGCGCCCCGGAGATCGAGCGCATGTCGTTCAGGCGGAACGACAGCAGCACCGCCTTCTTCAGCCATTGGTGGGTCACCCACTGGCCGTCGACCTTCTCGGCGACGCGCATGTGGCCGGTGTCGAGGAAACCGAGAGCGGTCTCCACCGCCTCGCGCACCTTGCCGGTGGTCGCGGGGCTGACGGACTCGCGCGCCTCCCAGGCGTCATCGATGACTTTCTGGAGTTCGGCGAAGCTCATGGGCGTATTCCTGTGATGGGGTGTGTTGCCAGAGGGCGTAACGCCAAAGGACAGGGGGAACATACCGCCTTGCGCAGGCAAGTCAACGGCCCGTCCGGGCGGTTTGCGTGGAGGGAGACGGGGTGGGAGGGGGACGGGGTGGTCAGCCGTCTTCCAGGTGGAACAGCCCGGACAACCCGATCAGGCTGGCGACCAGGGCCGGGGTCCAGGCGGCCAGCGCCTGGGGAATGGCCGCCGACAGGCCGAAGGCGTAGACCAGCTTCGAGAAGAAGTAGACGCCGAACCCGGCGGCGACGCCGCCGCCGACGCGCAGCATCATGCCGCCCGAGCGGGTGTTGGGCTTGAGCGAGAAGATGGCGGCGACCAGCACCATGCCGCACAGGAGCAGCGGCGAGGCCAGCAGCGATTGCAGGTACATGCGGTGCTTGGTGGCGGCGAAGCCGGCCTTCTCGAAGAAGGTGATGAAGGCGGGGAGCTGCCAGAAGGACATGGTCTCGGGGCTGGCGAAATTGTCGCGCACCCGTTCCAGCGTCAGCTCGGTCTTCATGGTGACGTGGTCCTCATGCTGCGAGGGCTTGCCGCCCTCCATCAGCCACACGTCGTGCATGTCGAAGGCCCCATCGGCCAGGCGCGCCGTGTCGGCCTCGATGCGGCGGGCGAAGCGGTCCGGCCCGTCGAAGATGAAGATGTGGACGCCCCTCAGGTTGAGGACCAGACCGTCCTGATGGACGCCGTCGGCATGGACGACCACCTGCGAGCCTTCGTTGCCCTCGCGCAGCCACAGGCCGATCTCGGAGACGTCGAGGGCGTTGTCGCCTTTGTTGAGGATGACCTCGTCCTGGAGCTTCTCGTAGCGGGCATAGAGGATCGCGGCCACCGGGTTGAAGGCGGTGATCTCGAACACGCCGATCGCGCCGACCACCACCAGGACCGGGGTCAGGAACTGCCACACCGAGATACCGGCGGCGCGCGCCACCACCAGCTCGTGGGTGCGGGTCAGGCGCCAGAAGGTGACCATCGCCCCGATCATGACGCCGAAGGGCAGGATCGTATGCATCATCTGCGGCAGCTTGAACAGCGCCATGGTCATGATGACCCCGAAGCCCAGATCGGGGCGGCCGGCGGCACGGCGGATCAGCTCGATGACGTCGAACAGCAGGATCAGCCCCATGATGACCAGCAGCACGGTCGCCAGCGCCGAAAGGAACTGACGTCCGATATAAAGGCTGAGGGTCGGTGACAGGCGCATGGGGTCCCGGGTGTTGGTGCGTGGACGGATTATAGAGCGTTCAGGCGTACGGGGAAGCCCGGTGACGCGTTGTTATCGCCCGGACGCCCGTGTCATAACAGGGACGCTTTCGTGGAAGGAGCTTGCATGGTCCGGCTGACGCGTATCTACACCAAGACCGGGGACAAGGGACAGACCTCGCTGGGCGACGGGAAGCGGGTGGCCAAGCACGCGCTCCGCGTCGAGGCCTACGGCACCGTCGACGAAGCCAATGCGGTGGTCGGCGTCGCCCGCCTGCATGCGGACGCCGACGCCGACGCCATGCTGGCCCGCATCCAGAACGACTTGTTCGACCTGGGCGCCGATTTGTGCACCCCCGCCGCCGACGACGAGCAGCCGGGGTCGCGGCTCAGGGTCGCGCCCGAGCAGGTGACGCGGCTGGAGGCCGAGATCGACACCATGAACGCCGAGCTCGCCCCCCTCAATTCCTTCATCCTGCCGGGCGGCACGCCCGCCGGCGCCCATCTCCATGTGGCGCGCACCGTGGTGCGTCGCGCCGAGCGCCTGATCACCGCCCTGGCCGAGCACGAATCGGTCAATCCCCAGGCCATCGCCTACGCCAACCGCCTGTCGGATCACCTGTTCGTCCTGGCGCGCTGGGTCAACAGCCGCGGCGCCTCCGACGTCCTGTGGGTACCCGGGGCGAATCGATAGAAAACCCCTTGCGCCGTGGCGTTGACAACCCCGGCGGCCCGTCATATGGTGCGATGCAAACTGAAATCCGCCCTGCTATGCCGATTTAGCTTTCGGCAGGCGAAAAAGAGGGATCAGGAGGACCATGAAGGTACTGGTCGCCGTCAAGCGCGTCATCGACTACAACGTCAAAATCCGGGTCAAGGCCGACAATTCCGGCGTGGAGACGGCGAACGTCAAGTTCTCCATGAACCCCTTCGACGAGATCGCGGTGGAAGAAGCGGTCCGCCTGAAGGAAGCCGGCAAGGCGGGCGAGATCGTGGTGGTGTCCATCGGCCCGGCGGCCGCGCAGGAGACCATCCGCACCGCCCTTGCCATGGGCGCCGACCGCGGCATCCTGGTGCAGACGGATGACGAGGTGCAGCCCTTGGCGGTGGCCAAGCTGCTGAAGGCCCTGGTCGCCAAGGAGAGCCCCGAGCTGGTGGTTCTCGGCAAGCAGGCGATCGACGACGATTCCAACCAGACCGGCCAGATGCTGGCGGCGCTCTTGGGCTGGCCGCAGGGCACCTTCGCCTCCAAGGTCGGGATCGACGGCGGCAAGGCCGAGGTCACCCGCGAGGTGGACGGCGGCCTGGAGACGGTCAGCCTGACGCTGCCGGCGGTGGTGACCACCGACCTGCGCCTCAACGAGCCGCGCTACGCCAGCC
>JBLNCP010000013.1:0-63861 GCA_050260775.1 Solirubrobacterales bacterium
GCTCCATCCGGGGCCTCCTGTCTGGGGCTGATGTGTTTGGCGACAATCAGCTTTCCTCAGACAGCCCGGATGGGCAATCACCCTAACTCAACTGAACAACCTCGCTGGACGCCACAACTAGCGCCCCCTGGACACCAGGGCGATCTCCAACTCGCCCTTGACCGAGCGGCTGAAGCGCAGGGTGGCCTCGGCCATGGGCAGGCACTGGCGGGCGGGGGCCTTGGGCAGGTTGGGCCCCCACACCCGCACGACCTTCAAGGCGTGGTCCCCGACCAGCACCAAAGCCGCCTCCGCATCATCGTTGGACGCCCAGTGGAGGCCGTCGACGCGCACCTCGCCGTAGGGCAGCACCGCGCAGATCTGCCGCCACGGACCGGGGAACACCTCGGCGGCAGGGGTGCTGCTGTCGGGGGCGGCCACGTGCGCCTCGATATGTTCGAGATTGTCGTGGACCTCCTTGGCCGAGTGCCAGCGCAGCACGAAGGCGACAGCCAGCACGACGAAGGGGACGAGCAGCACGATGGGAAGGACGGTGCGCAGGATGCGGGCGGGAAGGTGCAGGGTCATGGCGCGCATACCTCTACACCGAGGCGCGACGGCTTGAAAGCCCGGATGGGCGCAGCCGGGCCGGCTGCGCCCCCCGGGGTCGAGGACGCCCAAGGGGGATGGGGCGGGCGTCCTCCGGATTGCCGTCCAGGGGCGAACGGCAATCCACAGGGCGCAGGGAGTATGGGCGCGGCGCCGGCCAGGGGGAATCGGCCGGTCGGCCTATGACCAACCGCCACGTGCCGGTGCCCGGCGGCGATCATCGGCACCGGTCGGGATGCGGGCATCGTCCGGACATGGCCATCGCGGCTCCTCTTAGGGCCGCAATATGCGGCGTGCCGCCGGGGCGACAAGGGCCGGGACCGCCGCGACGAAGAGGAGGCGCGCCCCCTGTCCGCCGCATACCCCCCGTGTGCGCTTGCCGGGGTCGGGGCCGGGCTTTCTCGACTTGGGTGGGGGCGGCCCACCCGAATCGACCGGGTGCGGGTGGGAAAGGCAACGGAAGTCCATTTGGGAAAATTTCGCAGCGCACCATAATCACGGGGCTGCCTACCCGGGTGGGAAGAAGCTTCGCCGACTTACCCAACCCTTCAGATATTACTTTCCCGCCGCATCGGGTGTCGCTGTCTCCCCCGCGCGGGTGGGATCATTTCATTCCAACGACTTATCGGTCATCTGGGCGTGGATTTGGCGTTTCGGGACTGGATTCGCCCCCGGGGATGTGCAATATGGTTTCCCATCTCGGCAGCCCTGAGCCCAAGAACATTCCGTGCCCGGCGGAACACCGATCCTCAGGTCAGGGTGGCGCCTGCTCCGTCCGTGTCGTACCAATTGGAGGAAAATATGACTGTCCGCGTCGGTATCAACGGTTTCGGTCGTATCGGCCGCATGGTGTTCCGCGCCGCCGCCAAGGATTTCCCGGAGATCGAGATCGTCGCCATCAACGATCTGCTCGATCCCGACTACCTGGCCTACATGCTCAAGTACGACTCGGTGCACGGCCGCTTCAACGGTGACATCGCGGTCGACGGCAACACCCTGGTCGTCAACGGCAAGAAGATCCGCCTGACCGCCGTCAAGGATCCGGCCGAGCTGAAGTGGGGCGACGTGGGCGTCGACGTGGTCATCGAATCGACCGGCCTGTTCCTGACCAAGGAAGCGTGCGAGAAGCACCTGGCCGCCGGCGCCAAGAAGGTCGTGCAGTCCGCCCCCTCCAAGGACGACACCCCGATGTTCGTCTACGGCGTGAACCACGCCAAGTATGCCGGCGAGAAGATCGTCTCGGCCGCGTCGTGCACCACCAACTGCCTGGCGCCGGTCGCCAAGGTCCTGCATGACACCTGGGGCATCAAGCGCGGCCTGATGAGCACCGTGCACGCCGCCACCGCCACCCAGAAGACCGTCGACGGTCCGTCCTCCAAGGACTGGCGCGGTGGCCGCGGCATCCTCGAGAACATCATCCCGTCCTCGACCGGCGCCGCCAAGGCCGTCGGCAAGGTCATTCCCGAGCTCAACAAGAAGCTGACCGGCATGGCCTTCCGCGTCCCCACCTCGGACGTGTCGGTGGTCGACCTCACCGTCGAGCTGGTCAAGGACGCCTCGTACGAGGACATCTGCAAGGCCATGAAGGCGGCCTCGGAAGGCCCGCTCAAGGGCGTGCTCGGCTACACCGACGAGAAGGTGGTCTCCACCGACTTCGTGGGCAACAACCACCCCTCGATCTTCGACGCCGAGGCCGGCATGGCCCTGGACGGCACCTTCGTCAAGGTCGTGTCCTGGTACGACAACGAGTACGGCTACACCTGCAACATGCTGCGCTTCGTCCAGCACGTCGCCAAGTAGACCGCACGCACGGGGGACGACCAATGTTCCGCACCATCGACGCCTTCGACGTGAAGGGCAAGCGGGTGCTCGTGCGCTCGGACCTCAACGTCCCGGCCAAGGACGGCAAGGTCACCGACAGCACCCGCATCGACCGCTCGGCGGCCACGCTCAAGCAGCTGGCCGACCGGGGGGCCAAGGTCATCGTCATCACCCACTTCGGCCGGCCGAAGGGGCGCGAGGAGAAGTATTCCCAAAAGCTCCTCCTCGAGCCGCTGTCCAAGGCGGTGGGCCGCAATGTGGCGTGGGCCGACGACTGCATCGGCCCCGAGGCCGACAAGGCCGTCGCCGCCCTCAAGGATGGTGACGTTCTGCTGCTCGAGAACGTCCGCTTCCATCCGGAAGAGGAGAAGAACGACGCCGGCTTCGCCCGCAAGCTGGCGGCGAACGGCGACCTCTACGTCAACGACGCGTTCTCGACGGCGCACCGCGCCCATGCCTCGACCGAAGGCCTCGCGCACATCCTGCCGGCAGCCGCCGGCCGGCTGATGCAGGCCGAGCTCGAGGCGCTGGGCAAGGCGCTGGAGAAGCCGGAGAAGCCGGTGGCGGCGGTGGTCGGCGGCGCCAAGGTGTCGACCAAGCTCGACCTGCTCGGCAACCTGGTGTCCCGCGTGGACTTCCTGGTGATCGGCGGCGGCATGGCCAACACCTTCCTGTTCGCCGAAGGCAAGCAGGTCGGCAAGTCGCTGTGCGAGAAGGAGATGGCCGACACCGCCCGCGAGATCGTCGCCAAGGCCAAGGCGGCCAACTGCACCATCATCCTGCCGACCGACGTGGTCGTCGCCTCGGAGTTCGCCGCCAACGCGCCGAACAAGGTGGTGGCGGTCGACGCCGTGCCGGCCGACATGATGATCCTGGACGCCGGCCCGGCCAGCGTGAAGGCCATCGTCGAGCGCCTGTCCGGTTGCAAGACCCTGGTGTGGAACGGCCCGATGGGCGCGTTCGAGATCGAGCCGTTCGACATGGCCACCAACGCGGTGGCCCGGGCGGCGGCCGATCTTACCAAGCAGGGCAAGCTTCTGACCGTGGCCGGCGGCGGCGATACCGTCGCGGCCCTGGCCAAGGCGGGCGTCGAGGACAAGTTCTCCTACGTCTCGACCGCCGGCGGCGCCTTCCTCGAATGGCTCGAGGGCAAGGTGCTCCCCGGCGTGGCCGCGCTCGAGGTCAAGGCGAGCGGCGGCTGCGGTTGCGGCGGCAAGCATTGAGGTCCCGAGGACCGTAAAAGGCGGGGCGCCCCCTGGGGCGCCCCGTTTTTTTTGCGCCCATGCTGCGCAGCATGGGGTGCAGCAAGAAAGCGGATAGCGACGAGATCCCTCCTCCCGATGGTCGTCGGGATGACACCCCGATTCTGCCACGTCGGGAAGGGGCGGGGAGTTAGGCGCCGATCATCCGCTTCATGTTTTCCATGGCGCTGACCAGGGCCGAGCGGATGCCGGGCTCCATCGACGAATGGCCGGCGTCGGGGACGATGACCAGGCGGGCCAGCGGCCACGCCGCCATCAGGTCGTCGGCCGTCACCGGCGGGCAGACCACGTCGTAGCGCCCCTGGACAATGATCGCGGGATGACCGGCAAGGCGCGGCATGCCCTCCAGCAGATGGTTGTCCGCCAGGAAACCCTGGTGCGTCATGTAGTGGCACTCGATGCGGGCCATGGCCAGCGTGGCGGCGGCATCCATCTGGCTGGGATCGGTGCGCGGCATCAGGCGGGCGCAGGCCTCTTCATAGGCGCACCAGGCGCGCGACGCGGGCTGGTGGACGCGGGGGTCCGGGTCGGTCAGCCGCTCGTGATAGGCCGCCAGCAGATCGGTGCGCGGTGCGACATGGGTGGCGAAGCGCCGCCAGGCCTCGGGGAAGAAGGTGCGCATGCCGGTGAGGAACCATTCGACCTCGAACGGCCGGAACAGAAAGATGCCGCGCAGCACGAAGCCCAGGCAGCGCTCCGGAAAGGCCTGGCCGTAGGCCAGCGCCAGGGTGCTTCCCCACGATCCGCCGAACACCACCCAGCGGTCGATGCCGAGGTGCTCGCGCAAGCCCTCGATGTCGCCGATGAGGTGGGCGGTGGTGTTGGCGGAAATCTCCGCCGTCGGCGTGGACTTGCCGCAGCCGCGCTGGTCGAACAGCACCACCCGCCAGTGGCCGGGGTCGAAGAAGCGCCGGTAGGGGGCGGCGATGCCTCCGCCGGGGCCACCGTGCAGGAACAGCACCGGGGTGCCGGTGGGGTTGCCGACCACCTCCCACGCGATCCGATGCCCGTCGCCCACGGCGAGCATGCCGGCGTCGAACGGCTCGATGGGTGGGAACAGATCCATGGGCGGGAGCATCCGGTGGGCGGTTGAGGGGCGGTCGATAATAGCATTGACGCCGGGGGCGGGGCACCCTACACCCCCGCGCATGAGAGTGGATGACTTCGATTTCGACCTGTCCCGGGAGCTGATCGCCGACCGGCCGGCCAGCCCGCGCGATTCCTCGCGTCTGCTGCGGGTGGAAGGCGAGCGGCTGCAGGATCTGGGGGTCCGCGATCTGCCCCGCCTGGTAAAGCCGGGCGATGTGATGGTGTTCAACGACACCCGCGTCATCCCCGCCCGCCTGTTCGGCCGGCGCGGCCTGGCCGGCATCGAACTGACCCTGCACGAGCGCATCGGGCTGGATCGCTGGAAGGCGTTCGCGCGCCCGGCCAAGAAGCTGAAGCCGGGCGACCGGGTCGAGTTCTCGGAAGCCTTCTCGGCCGAAGTTGCGGAAAAGGGCGAGGCCGGCGAGGTGACGCTGGCCTTCGACCGCTCCGGCGACGCGTTGATGCTGGCGCTGGAGGAGCACGGGCGCATGCCGCTTCCTCCCTACATCCGCAAGGGCGAGGCGGACGAGCGCGACCATGCCGACTACCAGACGGTGTTCGCCCGCGAGAAGGGCGCGGTGGCGGCCCCCACCGCCGGCCTGCACTTCACGCCCGACCTGCTGGCGGCGCTGGATGCCGCCGGGGTGCGGCGGGTCACCGTCACGCTGCATGTCGGCGCCGGCACCTTCCTGCCGGTCAAGGTCGACGACACCCGCGACCATCGCATGCATTCCGAACGCGGCGTGGTGACCCAGGAGACCTGCGACATCGTCAACAACCGCACCGGCCGGGTCGTCGCCGTCGGGACCACCTCGTTGCGCCTGCTGGAATCGGCGGCCGGCGAGGACGGCGTGCTGCGCCCGTTTGACGGCGCCACCGACATCTTCATCACGCCCGGGTACCGCTTCCGGCTGGTCGACGTGCTGATGACCAACTTCCACCTGCCGCGCTCGACCCTGTTCATGCTGGTCTCGGCGTTCTCGGGCCTCGCGCGCATGCGCCGCGCCTACGAGCACGCCAAGGCCTGCGGCTACCGGTTCTACTCTTACGGCGACGCCTGCTGGCTGGAGCGCCAGGCGGACGCCTCTCTGGAAAATCGCGCGGCGGTAGGCTAGATTATGAGGAGGTAGCCGGCACCGGGGGGCTTTCCCGGCGCCGGCCGCCCCTAGGCTCTCGTCACGGTCAGGCGCACCAAGGTCCGCCAGAGCCGCAGCTGGAGCACTAGGAGAAAGCGCATCTTCTTCATGCACTTTCCTCCTCAGACGGCGGCCCGGCCTATTCCGAGCCGCCGTCGGCATTTTGCGACCACCCTGGACGGCGGGAAAGCGCCTTTCCCCGTAATGGTAGTATAGAGCGTCACATGACCCGCTTCTCGTTCGAGGTCTTCGCCACCGACGGCGCCGCGCGCCTCGGCCGCCTCCACACCGCCCACGGCCCCATGGACACCCCGGCGTTCATGCCGGTCGGCACCGCCGCCACCGTCAAGGCGATGATGCCGGAATCCGTGGCGTCGACCGGGGCGCAGATGATCCTCGGCAACACCTACCACCTGATGCTGCGCCCGGGCGCCGAGCGGGTGGGCCGGCTGGGCGGCCTGCACGAGTTCATGAACTGGCCCGGCCCCATCCTGACCGATTCGGGCGGCTTCCAGGTGATGAGCCTGGCCAAGCTGAGAAAGATGACCGAGGAGGGCGTGACCTTCCAGTCGCACATCGACGGCTCCAAGCACGTGCTCACGCCCGAGCGCTCCATGGAGATCCAGAACCTGCTGGATGCCGACGTCACCATGGCCTTCGACGAGTGCACGCCGTTTCCGGCCACGCCCGAGCAGGCGGCGGAAAGCATGCGGTTGTCCATGCGCTGGGCCCAGCGCTCGCGCGACGCCTTCGTCGAGCGCCCCGGCTACGGCCTGTTCGGCATCGTCCAGGGCGGCGTCTATCCGCAGCTGCGGGCCGAATCGGCGGCGGCGCTTCAGTGCATCGGCTTCGACGGCTATGCCGTCGGCGGCCTGGCGGTGGGCGAGGGACAGGAACTCATGTTCGCCACCCTCGACGTCACCACGCCGCTGCTGCCGGCCGACCGCCCGCGCTACCTGATGGGGGTGGGCAAGCCCAGCGACATCATCGGCGCCGTGCTGCGCGGCATCGACATGTTCGACTGCGTCATGCCGACCCGCTCGGGCCGCACCGCGCAGGCGTTCACGCGCCGCGGCACCGTCAACCTGCGCAATGCCCGCCATCAGGACGACCCGCGGCCGCTGGACGAAGCGTGCGGCTGCCCCGCCTGCCGCAACTACTCGCGCGCCTATCTCCATCACCTGATCCGCTCCGAGGAGATCCTCGGGCCGATGCTGCTGACCTGGCACAACATCCAGCATTACCAGGACATCATGCGCGGCCTGCGCATGGCCATCCAGGAGGGCCGGGTCCATCAGTACGCGGCGGCGGCCCTTGAGGAAGAGGCCCGGGGCGACATCGATCCGCTGTAAGCCCTTCGGGGGCATGACCGTAGCGCGAAAGCCGTTGGCCGTCTGGCGCATCGGAGTCATGATCGCCCTATGACCAGTGTGGCCAAGCCCCAGGATCTGCCGTCCGCGCTCGCCGAGGACCTCGACCTGATCGTCGAGATGACGTCCGAGTTCGTCCGTTCGCGCGATATCGAGGAAACCCTGCGCCTGGCCCTCGAACGGATCGCCACCCGGCTGGAAGCGGAAGCGGCGTCGCTGTTCCTCATGGACGAGGCCGGCGATCTCGTCTGCCGCGCCTGCTGGGGGCCGGCCGACGTCACCGGCCTCAAGCTGCCGCCCGGCCACGGCATCGTCTGGCGCACCGTCGAGCGCAACGCCTGCCAGCTGGTCAAGGACACGGCGCAGGATCCCGACTTCACCGACCGGGTCGACGAGCGGACGGGTTTCACCACCCGCAGCATCCTGTGCGCGCCGCTCGCCGTCCACGACGAGCGCCTGGGCGCGATCGAGCTGTTCAACAAGACGGGCGGCGGCAGTTTCGATACCGGCGACCGCAAGCTGCTGCAGACCCTGGCGGCCTCGGCGGCGCTGGCCATGATCAACGCCCGCATGGCCGCGGCCATGGCCGAGCAGGAGGCCTTCCGGCGCGAGCTCATGCTGGCCGCCGACATCCAGCGCGCCATGCTGCCGCCCCGGCGGCCGGCGGACTTCCCCATCCACGGCGTCAACCTGGCCGCCCGCGTGGTGTCCGGCGACTTCTTCGACGTGGTCGAGCTGGGTGACGGCCGGCTGGCCTTCGCCATCGGCGACGTTTCGGGCAAGGGGATGAACGCGGCCTTGCTGATGGCAAAGACGGCCAGCCTGTTCCGCTGCCTGGCGAAACGGGTCGACGGCCCCGGCGCCCTCTTGGCCGCCATCGACGCCGAGCTCGCCGAAACCAATATGACCGGCATGTTCGTGACCATGGTCGCCGGCGTCCTCGATCCTGCCTCGGGCCGCGTGGTTCTCGCCAATGCGGGGCACGAACCCGCCCTGGTGGCCCATGGCGACCGTTTCGAGCGCGTCGACGAAGGGCTGCCGCCGCTCGGGGTGTTGCCCGAGCTGTTCTGCCTCGGCTGTCCCGAGAGCGTGATCGAGCTGGACGGCGCCGCCCTCTACCTGTTCACCGACGGCCTCACCGAGGCCAAGGGCGACGATGGCCGCATGCTGGGAAGCGAGGGCGTCGAGGCGCTGCTCGCCCGCCACGCCGGCCTGCCCCTGCCCGAGCGCCTGGAGGCCGTGCTGGCCGATGTGGCCAAGGACGGTCTGGCGCTCAAGGACGACCTGACCATGCTGGTGGTCGAGGACCAGCGCCGATGAGAACGTCGCTCGATCAGGTGTTTCCCGCCCGCCCCGACCGCTTGTGCGATATCCGCAAGAGTGTCGCCGCGGCGGCCGGCGCGTTGGGATGCCCGAGCGATGCCATCCACGATGTCGTGCTGGCGGTCGACGAGGCCTGCCAGAACATCATCCGCCATGCCTATAAAGGGGCCGACGGCGACATCCGGCTTCAGATCGGCCGCGACGACCACAATCTGGTGATCCGGCTGATCGACGACGCGCCGCCGGTCGACGTCGCCAAGGTCTGCCCGCGGCCGCTGGACGAGCTGCGCCCGGGCGGACTGGGGACCCATCTCATGCGCTCGGTGATGGACGAGGTGGCGTTCCTGCCGCCGCCCCCGGGCGCCGGCAATCTGTTGCAGTTGATCAAGCGGATCGGTGACCCATGAACATGGAAACGTGCGAGGTGAACGGCACCGTGGTGGTGGCGCTGCAGGGCGAGGTGGACCTGCAGCACAGCCCGCGGGTGCGCAAGACGCTGATGGAGCTGATGCTCGATCGCCGCGACGTGGTGGTCGACCTCGACCGGGTCGCCTACATCGACAGCTCCGGCATCGCCAGCCTGGTCGAGGCCTACCAGATGGCGCGCCGCAACCAGAGCCGGTTCACGCTGGCGGCGGTCAGCGGCCCGGCCATGCGGGTGCTGCAACTGGCGCGCCTGGACAAGGTGTTCACCATCGCCGACACGGTCGACGCCGCCCTGGGGGCCTGACCGGCATGAGCCGCGCCGTCCAAGTGCTCGACCGTCTGGGGCGCTATGTCATGCGCGGCGTCGAGGAGTTGGGATTCGCGGCGGCCCTGGTCGGCCAGTCGGCATTCTGGCTGGTCATGGGCAAGGCGCGGCGACAGCCGGTGCGTCTGGCGGCCATCTTCGCCCAGGGCATGGAGATCGGCATCGCCGCCATGCCCATCATCGTCATGCTGGCGGCCGCCATCGGCACCATGCTGGCGATCCAGGGCATCTACACGCTGAAGACCTTCGGCGCCGAAAGCCGCGTTACTTTGGGCATCGCGCTGTCGACGGTGCGCGAGTTCTCGCCGCTCATCACCGGCATCCTGGTGGCCGGTCGCTCGGGCTCGGCGCTGGCGGCCCGGCTGGGCACCATGCGCATCAACCAGGAACTCGACGCGCTGACCGTCATGGGCATCTCGCCGGTCCGCTTCCTGGTGGTGCCGGCCCTGGTGGCCATGGTGGTGATGCTGCCGCTGCTGACGCTGCTGTCCGATCTGGTGGCCCTGCTTGCCGCCGGCCTCTACGTCTCGGGCGAACTGCAGACCTCGCTCGCCGCCTATGCCGACGAGGTGTTGAGCCTCTTGAAGCTGAACGACCTGCTGCACGGACTGGCCAAGTCCTGCATCTTCGCCGTGCTGGTGACGGTGGTTGGCGTGGTCAACGGTGCCTCGGTGACCGGCGGCGCCGAGGGCGTGGGGCGCATGACCACCCGCTCGGTGGTGCACGCCATCTCGGCCATCATCATCACCGACATGGTGTTCGCCTTCCTGGTGACGAGGTAGCCATGGCGGACAGCATCGAGGTCGAGCGGCTCAACGCCCATTACGGCAAGCGGCACGTTCTCAAGAACGTCTCGCTCACGGTCCGCGAGGGCGAGATCTTCGTCATCATGGGCGGGTCGGGGTCGGGCAAGACCACGCTGCTCAACCACCTGCTGGGCTTGCTGCACCCCACCTCGGGCTCGGTGCGCGTTCTGGGGCGCGACATCAACGCCGCCCCGCCTTTGGAACTGCAGGAGCTCAGGACCAAGATGGGGGTGGCGTTCCAGTCCGGCGCCCTGCTCAGTTCCCTGACCGTCGGCGAGAACATCGCCTTGCCGCTGCGCGAGCACACCGAGTTGGACGACACCACCATCGGCATCGTCACTCGCCTCAAGCTGGAGGTGGTGAGCCTCGCCGGCTTCGAGCACCTGATGCCGGCCGAGCTTTCGGGCGGCATGATCAAGCGGGCGGCGCTGGCGCGCGCCATCGTCATGGATCCCAAGCTGCTGTTCTGCGACGAACCCTCGGCCGGGCTCGATCCGGTGGTGGCCTCGTCCATCGACGACCTGATCCTGCGCTTGCGCGACGCCATGCGGATGAGCATCGTCGTGGTCACCCACGACCTGGATTCCGCGTTCAAGATCGCCGACCGCATCTGTGTGCTGGACAAGGGCGAGGTGCTGGCGCTCGACACGGTGGCCGCCATCCGCGCCTCGGCGAACGAGAGGATCCAGAATTTGTTGAACCGCCGGACGGAGGAGGCCGAGATCGATCCCGATGCCTACCTCAAGCGCCTGCTGGGTGAGAAGGGACAGACCGCGTCATGAAGGACGTCCGCCTCAATTATGCCGTCGTCGGCGCCTTCGTGGTGACCATGCTGGTCGCCCTGGTCGTGGTCGTGGCCCTGCTGACCGGGCGCACGGGATCGACCGACACCTACTACACGCTGCTGAACAACGTCACCGGCATCAAGTACGGCTCGAAGGTCACCTACGAGGGCTTCGTCATCGGTCAGGTCGACGGCATCAAGCCGCTCCGCTCCAACGAGGCCACCCTGTTCCGCGTCAGCATGTCGGTGATGGAAGGCTGGCAGATCCCCAAGGACTCGGTGGCGCGCGTCGCCGCCTCGGGCCTTCTCGCCGCCGTCGCCGTCGACATCAAGGGCGGCAAGTCCGAGGACATGCTGGCCCCGGGTGCCACCATCGCCGCCGGGCCCGCCGCCAACGTGTTCGCGGTGATGAACGAGGTGGCCGGCCAGGTGACCGACCTCAATCAGGCCGCGCTCAAGCCGCTGCTCGCCACCCTCAACCAACGGGCCGACGCGCTCGGCCAGATCCTCGAACGCCAAGCACCCGAGATCCTGGCCAACATCGCCACCATCACCGCCGACCTCGCCACCAAGACGCCGCGCATCACCGCCGACGTCCAGCGCATGACCGACACCATGTCGAGCAAGGTGGTGACCGATCAGAACGCCGAGAGCGTGCGCGCCTCGCTTGCCAACGTCGCCGAGCTGACCGCCGGGCTGAAGGACACGCGCGTCAAGCTCGACAACGTCATGGGGGCCCTCGACAAGACGGTCGCCGGCAACCGCGGCGAACTGGACGCGGCGATCAAGGACCTGCGCTATACGCTGCAGACCGTGGCGCGCAGCATCGATTCCGTCACCTACAACCTGGATGGCACCAGCCGCAATCTCCACGAATTCAGCCGCCAGCTCCGCGACAATCCCGGCGTGCTCATCGGCGGCCGCCGGGGCGAAGAGGGCGGCGGCCGGCGCTAGGACAATTCCGTTCCAATGTGGCGGGAGCGATTGTAAACAGGGGCGTCATGACCGCAGCATCCGCACTCAGAACCCTTACCGCCGCCATGCTCCTGGCGCTCTCGGCCTGCGCCTCGCCGCCGGCGCCCAAGGACACCTTCCACCGCCTGGAGGTGGCCGCGCCGGCTGCCCGCTTCCAGGTGCCGCCGCTGCCCGGCACGCTGGAGGTCGACCGCGTCGAGAGCGACGGCGTGCTGGCCGAGCGCGCCATCGCCTACCAGGAGCCGGGCCAAGGTGTGCAGCGCTACCGCTATGATTTCTGGAGCGAGGCGCCCGGCCTGATGATGCAGGACCGCCTGGCCGGCTACCTGCGGGCCGCCAATGCCGCCGAGCGGGTTGTCACCCCCGACCTGCGCGTGCCGTCCGACTGGATGCTGCGCGGCAAGCTCCGCCGCTTCGAGCAGATCGCCGGCGCCGGCAAGGTGGCGGTGGAGATGCAGCTCGCGGTGGTCAGCGCCCGCGACGGCACCCTGGTGATGCTGAAGACCTATGCGGCCGAGATTGCCGCCCGCTCCGACACCCCCCGCGATGCCGCCGAGGCGATCGGCCGCGGCGTCTCGGACATCCTCGACCGCTTCGTGGCCGATCTGGCCCGCGCCGAAATACCGAAGGTCCGCCGATGAGGAACCGTTCCCGCCCGCCCGTCCCGCGCTCGCGCACGAAATCCTCGCCACCCCCGACCCGCACCCTCGAGGTGGAGATCGAGTCCCTGGGCGGGCGCGGCGACGGCGTCGCCCGGCTGGGCGGCGAGATGGTGTTCGTGCCCTTCACCGCCCCGGGGGACCGGGTGGTGGCCCGCGTCGAGGGGCGTCGCGGCGACGGCCTCGCCGCCCTTCCCATCGAGGTGCTGGTGCAGGGGCCCGGCCGCGCCGAGCCGCCCTGTCCCCATTTCAGCCGCTGCGGCGGCTGCTCGGTGCAGCATCTGTCCAGCGACCTCTATGTCGAGTGGAAGCGCGACCTGCTGGTCACCGCCCTGGCGAAAGCGGGACTCGGCAACGTGCCGGTGGAGCCGATGGTGCGGGTGCCGCCCGGCAGCCGTCGGCGCGCCGCCTTCGCCTTCTCGCGGCGCAAGGGGCAGGCTCTGCTTGGGTTCAACGCCCGCGCCAGCCACACCGTGATCGACATCGAGCGCTGCCTGCTGCTCGAGCCCGCCCTGGCGGCCCTGCTGCCGCCGCTGCGCGCCATGCTGGCCGACATCGTGCCGGACGGCGAGGACGGCGACGTCATCGTCGCCCTGACCGAGGCCGGACCCGACGTACTGGTCGAGGGCGATGCCCGGCTCGACCTCTTCGACCGCGAGCGGCTCGCCGCCTTCGCCGACGCCCACGACCTGGCCCGGCTGTCGTGGCGCCGGCCCGGGGCCGGCTTCATCGATCCCATCGCGCGGCGCCGCCCCGCCCTCGTCCGCTTCGGCGGCGTCACGGTCGAGCCGCCGCCCGGCGGGTTTCTGCAGCCGACCAAGGGCGGCGAGCTGGCCATCGCCGAGGCGGTGCTGGCGGCGGTCGGCGATGCCGCCACGGTTGCCGACCTGTTCTCCGGCTGCGGCAGTTTCACCTTCCCCCTGGCCGCCCAGGGGCGCGCCGTGCACGCGGTCGAGGGTGAGGAGGCGCCGATCCGCGCCCTGGAGGCCGCCGCCCACGCCGAGGGGCTGAAGGTCACCGCCGAGGTGCGCGACCTTGCCCGCCGGCCCCTGCTGGCCCCCGAGCTCAAGCGCTTCCAGGCGGTGGTGTTCGATCCGCCGCGGGCCGGCGCCGCCGCCCAGGCGGAACAACTGGCCGGAGCCGGTCCCGACCGCATCGTGGCGGTGTCGTGCAACCCCGCCACCCTGGGGCGCGACCTCAAGATCCTGGCCGGTGGCGGTTACCGCATCGAATCGGTCACCCCCATCGACCAGTTCCCCTTCGCCGCCCATCTGGAGGCGGTGGCGGTGCTGAGCAGGTAGGGAAAACGGACGAGATCCTTCGATCGCTTCGCTCACTCAGGATGACGGTCGTAATGCCATCCTGAGCGCAGCGAAGGATCTCGGGGGATGGGGACTACTTCCCCATCATCTGATTGTGCATGGTCGCATGGTTGGGGTCGGCCATGTGCTGCTGGTGCATCTGCTGCATCTGCGGATCGGCCATGTGCTGCATGTGGCTGGCCGGGTCGTGCATCATCGCCGCCGGCGCCGGGGCGCCGACCGCCTTCACGTCCACCGGCACCTTGACCTCGCCGGCCTTCTCGAACACCAGCGTGACCTGGATGGTCTCGCCCTGGGTCAGCGGCTTGTTGAGGCCGATGAACATCACGTGCAGCCCGCCCGGTTCCATGGTCACCGTCTGGCCGGCGCGCACGCCGATCGACTGCACCGGGCGCATCTTCATCACGCCGTTGTCCTCGATGTGCATGTGCAGTTCGACGGACTTGGCGACGTCCGACTTGGCCTCCATCAGGTGGTCGTCGGCGGCGCCGGTGTTGGTGATGGTCATGAAGGCGCCGCCGGCGGCGGCCTTGGGCGGCGTCGCCCGCGCCCACGCGTTCTTGATCTCGAGCTGGTCGAGCTTGGCATCGCCCGCCGAAGCCGGCATGGCGGCGAACGCCAGCGCCATGGCGAGCGCGGTTCCCACGACGATCCTCATCTCCGATGATCTCCCTGCTGGTGCATTGGTCCGGGTGGTGCTAGTCCATGGGGCGCCCTTGCGCCTTGCCCGTCACCCACCCCATTGATCTAGCATGACTCCCGCCAATCAGAATGACCATGGTCAACTCCCCGCGAACAACCGCCACGCGCTGAGGCTGGTGGCGCGGGCCTGCCGCAAGGGGGCGCTCGGCACCCTGATGGACGGGGCGCCGTACGTCTCGCTGGTCACCGTGGCGTTCGACCACGACCTCGCGCCCATCCTGCTGCTGTCGGGACTGTCCGACCACACCCGCAACCTGGCCGCCGATCCCCGGGTATCGCTGCTGCTCGACGGCACCGACGGGCTCGACAACCCGCAGACCGGCCCCCGCGTCACCCTGATCGGCGAGGCCCGTCCGACCACCGACGCCGCACTCGTCGCCCGCTTTCTCGCCCGCCATCCGTCGGCGGCGCAGTACGCCTCCTTCGCCGACTTCTCGTTCTGGCGGATCGCGCCCGCCCGCGCCCATTTCGTCGGCGGCTTCGGCCGGGCGGTGTGGTTCGACTACCCCTTCGGCATAGAGCCGGCGGAGAGCGCGGCCTTCCGGCAGGCCGAGCCCGACCTCCTCGGCCGGTGCGGTGGCGCCGTGCCGGGGGCGACGGTGGTCGCCATCGACGCGGATGGGTGCGACCTCACCCTGGGGGATGGGATGAAAAGAGTGGCATTCCCTACCCCGCTGCATGATCCAGAAGGGGCAGAGACGGCGCTGGCGGCCGTCCTCGATCGGGTCACACGCTAAACTGATCGGGTAGATCTGACCCAGGTTCACCATTGCCCAGCGGGGGGTCGGGGGATTATCTTCGCAGCCTCTTACGGCGGCTGCGCGCGCGGCGCGCGATCATGCGGGTGGGTCGCCCGCGACCATGGGACGGAGAACGACAATCATGACCAAACTTCCCGGCGGGACCACGATGAACGCCAACCTGTTGGCGTGGATCGACGAGATGGCCCGTCTGTGCAAGCCGGACAGCATCCACGTCTGCGACGGCTCCCAGTCGGAATACGACGCGCTGTGCAACCTGATGGTTGCCGGCGGCACCATGATCCGGCTGAACGACGCCAAGCGTCCGAACAGCTATCTCTGCCGCTCCGACCCCCGCGACGTCGCCCGCGTCGAAGATCGCACCTTCATCTGCTCGGCCAGCAAGGCCGAAGCCGGTCCGACCAACAACTGGATGGACCCGCGCGAGATGAAGGAGACCATGTCCAAGCTCTATGACGGCTGCATGAAGGGCCGCACCATGTACGTGGTGCCGTTCTCCATGGGGCCGCTGGGCTCGAACATCGCCCATATCGGCGTCGAGATCACCGACAGCCCCTATGTCTGCACCAACATGCGCATCATGACCCGCATGGGCCAGGCCGTGCTCGACATCCTGGGCGACAAGGGCGATTTCGTGAAGTGCCTGCACTCGGTGGGCCAGCCGCTGAAGCCCGGCGAGAAGGACGTCGCCTGGCCGTGCAATCCCGACAACATCTACATCTCGCACTTCCCGGAAGAGCGCACGATCTGGTCGTACGGCTCGGGCTACGGCGGCAACGCCCTGCTGGGCAAGAAGTGCTTCGCGCTGCGCATCGCCTCGACTATGGGTCGTGACGAGGGCTGGCTGGCCGAGCACATGCTGATCGTCGGCGTCGAGAACCCCGAGGGCGAGAAGACCTACGTCGCCGCCGCCTTCCCCAGCGCCTGCGGCAAGACCAACTTCGCCATGCTGCAGCCGCCCAAGGGCTTCGAGGGCTGGAAGATCTGGACCGTCGGCGACGACATCGCCTGGATCAAGCCCGGGGCCGACGGCCGCTTCTACGCCATCAACCCCGAGGCGGGCTTCTTCGGCGTGGCGCCGGGCACCGGCGCCCACACCAACGCCAACGCCATGGCCGCCTGCGCCAAGAACACCATCTTCACCAACGTCGCGCTGACCGACGACGGCGACGTGTGGTGGGAAGGCATGACCGAGGAGGTCCCCGGCCACCTCATCGACTGGAAGGGCAACCAGTGGACCCCGGCCAGCGGCGTGCCGGCGGCGCATCCCAACGCCCGCTTCACCGCTCCGGTGAGCCAGTGCCCGTCGGTCGACCCCGACTGGGAGAACCCGGCCGGCGTGCCGATCTCGGCCTTCATCTTCGGCGGCCGCCTGTCCAAGACCATGCCGCTGGTGTACCAGTCGTTCAACTGGGCGCACGGCGTCTATCTCGCCGCCACCATGGGCTCCGAGGCGACCGCCGCCGCCGTCGGCCAGGCCGCCATTCGCCGCGACCCCTTCGCCATGCTGCCGTTCTGCGGCTACAACATGGCCGACTACTTCACCCACTGGCTGTCGATGGGCCGCAAGGTCAACAACCCGCCGCCGATCTTCCGCGTCAACTGGTTCCGCAAGGACGCCAACGGCAAGTTCATGTGGCCGGGCTTCGGCGACAACATGCGGGTGCTGAAGTGGATCGTCGACCGCGTCCACGGCCGCGCCCCCGGCGTCGAGAGCCCGTTCGGCATGGTGCCGGCCTACGACGACATCAACTGGAACGGCCTTGCCTATCCCAAGGACAAGTTCCAGGAACTGATGAGCATCGACCGCGAGGCCGGTGTCGCCGAGGCGCGCAGCCAGGAGGAACTGTTCGACAAGTTCCTCGACCGCCTGCCCAAGGAGTTCATCTACCTGCGCGAACTGCTGAAGTCGCGCCTGTGGCGTTCAACGGAGAAGTGGGAGCTGGCCGCCGAGGAGTAATCCCGGCCCTCCATCGCGATGAAAAGGCCGCACCATCCCGACCGGGATGGTGCGGTTTTTCTTTTCATGCGGCCCGCACCGTGGCCAGGAAGCTGCCGACTTCGTCCTTGAGGGTGCTGGTCGGCGCGGCCAGGTCCTCGGCCGCCCACAGGAGCTTGGCGGCGGCGCCGCATTGCCGCGCGGCGGAATGGGTGAAGGAGGCGACCCCCTCGCTGAGCACGTGGGTCTTTTCCCTCACGTCGGTGACGCAGCGTTCGATCAGCGCCGACACCTCCGTCTGGTGCTCGACCGCCGCCTGGACGAAATGGGCCAGGGCGTCCATCTCGCGGATGGACCGGCCGACGCCGCCCATGGCATGGACGGTATCGCCGGTCGCCCCCTGGATTGCCGCGATCTCCGCGGCGATCTCGCGGGCCGATCGGGCGGTGAGCAGCGCCAGGCGCTTGACCTCGCCCGCCACCACCGCGAAGCCCTTGCCGGCTTCCCCGGCCCGCTGCGCCTCGATGGTGGCGTTCAGCGACAGCATGTTGGTGCGCTGGGCGATGTCGCCGATCAGGGCGACGATGCGGTCGATCCGGCCGGCCATCTCCGCCAGTGCCCGCACGCGCTCCTCGGCGGTGGTCAGTTCGGTGACGGCGGCGCCCACGGCAACGGTGACCGCCGCCCCGTGCTCGGCGATCCGGCCCACCGAGGCGCCGAGGTCACGCGTGGCCTGGGTGACCGCGACCACCGTGTGGCGTGCCTGCTCGGCGGCCTCCGCCACGGTCAGCGACCACCCGTTGCCGCTGCCGTCGCCATCTCCGGCGATTCCGCCGGCGGTCTGTTGGATCTCGACCGCCTTGGTGGTGACGGTGTCGGCGATGTCCTTGACGGCATCCTCGAACCGTTGCGCCAGGGTCAGCACCTGGCCCCGACTGGCCGCCTCGGCCTCGCGGCGCACGCTCTCGTGCTCGATGTGCATGCGCGCGACGCGCTCGGCGTTCTCCTTGAACACGTGGACGGCGCGGGCCATGGCCCCGATCTCGTCGGTGCGTTCGCCGCACGGCACGGCCACGGCGGTGTCGCCGCCTGCCAGCGCCTGCATGGCGCTTTCGATCCGCCGGAGCGGGCGGACGATGCTGATGGCGATGGCGGTGGCCACCGCGGTGAAGGCCGCGAGCCCGAGCAGGCCGAAAACCGAGGTCTCCCACGAGGTCTCGCTGCGAACCACCTTCTGGTCGTCGATGGCTTGGGCGGTGCCGGCGTGCGCGAAGGCGAACACTTCGTCGACGCGGGGCGCCAGCTCGGCGTGGTGGCGCCGGATCGCGGCAACCTCGCCGGCCAGGGCGACGGTGCCGGCACCGAAGGCCTTCATGTCGGCGCTGTAGGCGGCAAGCAGCCGGCGGAAGTCCTGCCGCGTCGACGGTGATAGGGTGGTGGCGTCGAGCGCGAAATCGAACTGCTTGGCGTGGCGGGCGTGGTGCCCTAGCGCCGCTTCATCGCCGGTGATCATGAAGGTCTTCTCGGCCTGACGCATCTGCAGCATGTCGATCAGCAGCGGGGCGGCGTTGGGCCACATCCGCAATTCACCTTCGATGGCCCCGACCGACGCGTTGAGGCTGCCGCGCAATCCGTCCTGCTCGGAGAGCCCAAGGCGATGTACCTCCACCTCGACCCGGGCGAACTCCGCTTCGAGTTGCTGGAAGGAGGCGGCGAGGTCGGCCACCTGAGAGCGGATGGCGCCGACCTGCGCGATGTCCCGCATGGCCGCCAACGTGGACACCAGCCGCTCGGCGTCCTCGTGGAAGGCGGCGGCGTAGCGAGGGTCCCTCTCGCGCAGGAACTGTTCGGTTTGCACCCGCAGCGCCAGGGCCCGGGCCTGGGCGTCGGCCGCCATGTCGTTCAGGCGGCGGTACCCGTCCTGGGCCTCCAGCGCGTGATCGAGGCGGTCATTGGCGGTGGCGTAGATGGTGGCGAAGATGGCGGCGCCGGCCAGGGCGAGCGCGACCAGGCTGGCGATCCTGAGGCGGATGGACACCCGCCCCAGATAGTCTTGGCGCAGTCGCATGGGGATTACGCCGGCTGGAAAAGGTCGCCGACACCGGCGATGCGCAGCATGCGGCCCACCGGCCCCCGCGCGCCCTTCAACTCCACCAGCCCGCCGGCGCCGCTGACCACCTCGCGGGTGACCAGCAGCAGGCCGAGGCCGGCGGCGTCGATGTATTCCACGTCGGACAGGTCGAGGACGACCTGCGCGGGGGCGGTGCGCTCCAGGTTGTCCACCACCCTGCGGAAAGACCGATGCTGGGCAAAGGTCAACTGGCCGCGCAAGCGGACCTCCGCCGCCTTGCCGACCGTTCTGATATCATAGGGCATCATGCTCCTCCTGAATGGGGAAGGTGTGCCCTGTATGCCGGAAAACGCCCCACGGGAGCGGTTAAGCATTCGTGACGAATGGTTGATACTTATTCCAGGAATCAGCCGCTCTCGGCCAGCGTCCTGATCCTGTCGGGGGCCGACAGCGCCAGCCGCTGGCGGCCGCCCGTGATGATGCCCTGCTGTTCCCAGGCCGCCAGGATGCGGCTGACCGTGTGCAGGGTGGCGCCGGTGGTCTCGGCCAGGAGCTGGCGGCTGAGCGGGAAGGGGATCTCCACGCCGTTGGCGGTGGCCCGTCCCGATTGCTCGCCCAGCCGCAGCAGGGCGCGCGCCAGGCGGCGCTCCACCCGTTCGGTCGCCAGTTCGCGCAGTCGCTCCTCGGCTTCCCTGAGGCGTCCGCCCATGATGGCCAGGGCGTTCAGCGCCATGGTCGGGTGAGCCCGCACCGCGCGCTCCATGGCCGCGTTGTCCCAGGCCAGCGCCACGCTGTCCACCAGGGTTTCCGCCGAGGCGGGGTAGACCGAGCCGCCCATCAAGGTGGCCCAGCCGAACATCTCGCCGGGGGCGATGAAGCGCAGGATGACCTGGCCGCCTTCGGGTGCGTGCTGCACCAGCTTCACCTGGCCCCGGACCAGCAGGTAGCAGCGGGTCGCGGCATCCTCCTCGTGGAAGAAGGCGGAGTCGCGTGATAGGGCAATCCGCTGGGCGGCCGCCAGCAGCCCGGTCAGGTCGCAGCCGTTCAATCCCTTGAACAGGGCGACACGTCCCAGGTCGAAGGCGGGGTTAATACCCAACTAAAATTCTCTCCTATTTGCGCTGGCGCAAAGACGGCCGATGGGCCTTCCCACAAGGTTGGGGCAAGCCTACCCGAATGGAGCAGATCATGACCAGCAAGACCGCCTCGTTCCGCCAGCATCACTCCGAAGTCCGCGGCCTGGTTGGCCGCATCGAGGGCTTGCTCAGCCCCGACGCGATCAAGGCCGACGCCGGCCCCATCGCCACGGTGGTCCGTGAGCTGTTCGGCAAGTTCGGGGTCCATCTCTCCATCGAGGACGCCACCCTGTATCCGCGCATGATGGCCCACGCCGATCTGCGCGTCCGCCAGGCGGCCGAACGGTTCCAGCGCGAGATGGGCGGCCTCAAGGAGCGGTTCGACACCTATCGCCGCCGCTGGCCGGGACCGCTCGCCATCTCGCAGGATCCCGCCGGCTTCGTCGCCGAGACGCGGGACATCCTGGCCGCCCTCAAGCGCCGCATCGGCAGCGAGGATGCCGAACTCTACGACCTCTACGACAAGGTCGCCTGAGCCATGTCGGCCGCCGCCCTGGCACACCAGGACATGCTGGCCGCGTTGCGCCGGGCGGTGGCCGAAGGGCGGCTGGCGCTGCGCTACCAGCCCAAGTTCGATCTGTACCGCCGCCGCGTCACCGGGGTCGAGGCGCTGGTGCGGTGGCACGATCCGGCCTGGGGCTGGATCTCGCCCGCCTCCTTCATCCCCCTGGCCGAGGATGGCGGGCTCATCATCCCGCTCGGGGCATGGGTGCTGGCGCAGGCCTGCCAACAGGGCGCGATCTGGCAGGCGATGGGGCTCAGCCTGTCGGTGGCGGTGAACATCTCGCCGCTGCAGCTGACGCCGGGCGCCAGGTTCGAGCGCATCGTGCGCCGCGCGCTGGCGTCCAGCGGCCTCGAACCGGCCCGGCTGGAGCTCGAGGTCACCGAAGGCGTGCTGATGGACCGCCACGCCCGCGACACCCTGGATCGGCTGACGGCCTGCGGCATCGCCGTCGCCCTCGACGATTTCGGCACCGGCTATTCCTCGCTGGCCTACATGAAGCAGCTGCCCGCCCGCACGCTCAAGATCGACAAGAGCTTCATCGACGGCCTGCCCGCCTCGTTGAGTGACTGCATGATGGTCGATGCTATGATCCGCCTCGCCCACAGTTTCGGGATGATGGTGGTGGCGGAAGGGGTGGAAAGCGTGGAGCAGCGCGACGTGCTGGAATTGATGGGATGCGACATGATCCAGGGGTTCGTGCTGGCGCCGGCGCTGCCCGGGCCGGAGGTGGCGGGCCTGACCGGCGGGCAGGCCGACCATGCCTAGGGCGAGCCGCAGCGGCCGGATGGCGCCGGCGCATGCCGTGTTCTTCCTGCTGGCCAGCCTGCAGGCATTCGTCGCCGTGCCATTGTGGTGGCTGGAATTCGCGGGTTGGCTGCCGGGTTGCGCCGCGTGCGTGCCCGCCCTGCGCCACGCCCACGAGATGCTGCTGGGCTATGCCGTCGCGGTGATCGGCGGCTTCCTCTTTACCCATCTCTCCTGGCGGCGCCTCGTCCTGGCGGTCGCCGCCTGGGGGGCGGGGCGTGCCGTGGTCCTGGCCGACGCGGGTGGCGCGGCCTCCCTGCTCGCCCTCGCGTTTCCGGCGACCCTCGCCGTGCTGGCCGGCCTTCCCTTCCTCCGGGCGGCGCGCAGCGGGCACAATCTCGCCTTCGCCCCCATCCTCATCGCCTTCCTTGCCGCGGAGGCGCTGTACCAGGCCGGACGGCTGGGCCTGCTGGCTCAGGGCGAGGCGCGCGGGGTCTATCTCGCCTTCGACCTCGTGGCCACCATGATCCTGGTGATGGGCGGACGGCTCATCCCCGCCGCCATGGCGGGCGTGGTCCGGGCCCGGGGCGATGCCATGACCGACCGCAACGGTCCGCGGCTCGAACGCGTGATCCTGGGGGCGATGGCGGTGGCCGGCGTGCTCCATGTCGCCGATGTCCCCCAGGTGGCGGTGCTCGGCTGGACGGTGGCCGGGGCGGCGGCGCTGGTGCGCCTGACCCGCTGGCGCTTCAAGGCGGCACTCACCGTCCCCTCGCTGTGGCCGCTGCAGCTCGGCTATTTCTTGCTCGGGCTGGGCTTGGCCTGCGCCGCGCTCGACACCTGGACCGGCTGGTGGCCGGCCACCGCCACCCTGCATGTCGCCACCATCGCCGGCATGGGCATCGTCACCGCCACCATGATGGTGCGCACCCTCATGCTGCGCGAGCGGGTGTCGGCGCCGTTTCCGCGGGCGGTGCTGGCCGCTATCGGCCTGCTGCTGGCCGCCGCACTCGCCCGTGTCGCCAGCCCGCTGGCGCCGGCGGCCCTGATCGGCCTGGCGGCATTGGCGTGGTCGGCGGCCTTCGCGCTGGTCGGCGGCGCGCTGCTCGGGCTCGCCCTGAGCGCCCGGGCGGCACGACGCGGGTGATTGATGGCCGTCAAGGGCGACGGGGGCGCCCCCGTGTTCCCCTTCCGGGATCACCATGCGGAGCCTGGACTATGACGCCCGTCGCCCCATTCGAATGCCGCCTGGACGATCCCGGCGCCGACGCGGCCTTCCGGGCCTTCGTCGAGGCCCTGTGCGGCGAAAGCGCGTCGCGCCGCTACGCCATCCTCGCCCATCACGCCGGTACCGGCCCGCGCTGCCTGCTGGAGAGCTCCGGCCGCTGCCTGCCGGCCGACACCCCCTGGCGCATGGCCCGCGCCATGGTCGAGCCGCTGTTGCGCTTCGACGACACGGTGGAGTGGGTGGCGCTGTTCCCGATCGACGACTGGAAGGCCCGCGGCGACCGCGCCATGGCCGACGCGATGGCCGCCGGGGAGTCGTGGACGCGCCGCCTGTCCCGGGAACTGGCCGATGAACTGCCGCGCGTTCCCAGGCTGATCGTCAGGCGCTAGGAGCCGAAGTCGAACAGGTCGCGGAACTGGCGCGGCTGCGAGCGCAGATACTGGTCCGGGGCCCAGACCTTGGCGCCGAGATGGGCCGCCGCATGCCACGGCCAGCGCGGATCGAACAGCATGGTGCGGGCAAGCGCCACCAGGTCGGCATCGCCGGTGCCGACGATGGCTTCCGCCTGCTCGTAGCCGGTGATCATGCCCACCGCGATGACCGGCATGCGCGTGGCGGCCTTCACCGCACGGGCCAGCGGCACTTGGTAGCTGGGCCCGACTGGGATCCGCTGGCCGGGGTCGAGCCCGCCGCTGGAGACGTGGATGGCGGCGCAGCCCCGGGCCTCCAGGGCAGCGGCGAAGGCGTTGGTTTGCCCGATGTCCCATCCGCCCTCGACCCAGTCGGTCGCCGACACCCGGATGGTCACCGGGCGGTCGGCGGGAAAGGCGGCGCGGACGGCGTCGAACACTTCGAGCGGGAAGCGCAGGCGGTTGTCCAGGCTGCCACCATATTCGTCGTCGCGTCGGTTCGACAGCGGCGACAGGAACTGGTGCAGCAGGTAGCCGTGGGCCGCGTGGATCTGGACGGCGTCCAGCCCCAGCCGCCCGGCGCGGCGGGCCGCCTCGGCGAAGGCGTCGCGCACCTGCTGGAGGCCGTCGCGGTCGAGCGCCACCGGCGTGGCCTCGCCCTCGTCGTAGGGAAGCGGGGACGGGGCGACGGTCTGCCAGCCGTTGGCCTCGCCTGGCGGGATCTGCGCCCCGCCCTCCCAGGGTAGGTCGGTGGAGGCCTTGCGACCGGCGTGGCCCAGCTGGACGGCGATGCGCATGGGCGACCAGCGGCGGATCGCCCCCAGCATTCGGCCCATCGCCGCCTCGGTGGCATCGTCCCACAACCCGACGTCGCCGTAGGAGATCCGCCCCTCGGGCAGCACGGCGGTGGCCTCGATGGTCAGCAGCGCCGCCCCCGACAGGGCGAGATGGCCCAGATGGATGAGATGCCAGTCCCCCATGCACCCGTCGACCGCCGAGTATTGGCACATCGGCGCGATGACGATGCGGTTGGGCAGCCGCAGCCCCCCGACCTCGATGGGGGTGAACAGCGTGCTCATCGGCCCTCCTGTTGCTTGTCGCGGTGCCGCCGTGCCTTCGCGCGGACGAACTGTGGCGGCTGCACCGTCAACCGAGACAGCTAGTGGCTGGTTCCGACCAGGAATGTTCATCAGGGGGCGGGAGAACCAGCGCTTGAATGAGGCGGAGGCATCATCATCTAGCAGGCGGACCCTAGGCGGACGAGCGGCGCGCCGTCCCTGCCGATCCGGCTGCCGACCCGCACCGCGCTTCCATTCGATCGGCGTATCGCTCCAGCACCTGCCGCCGGGAATGATGACAGAAGGAGGACGCATGGGCGCTCAGCAACCAGTCGCACTCCACTTGCCGCCCCCCAACTTTATGCAGCCCGCCGAGACCGTACCTGCCGCGCCAGCTATGGGTACGGCCGGGTGAAGGAAAGCCTTTTGGCCCTGGCCGGCAGCCTGGTACTGGCCGGCGCCCAAGCGTTCACGCCTGCCCTGGAGCGCCTGTTCGGGCGCCACTCGGGATCCGTGGCGAACTTCGGCGGCGGCGCGGGACTGGCCTACGTGTTCCTATACCTGTTGCTCGAGCTGATCAAAGACGGTGCAGATAAGATCCACGCTTTCCTGCCGCTAGGGCCCGAGCCGCTGGAGTCGCTGCTCATCCTGCTCCTGGCGGCCGTGACGGCGATCTATCTGCTGCAGCTTCGGCTGGTCAAGAACCCTAGCCCCGTGGACGAGTACCGGGGTTTCGCCGGCTTCTTCCTCACCTACAACCTCCTCGCCGGCGCGGGCCTCGTGGAGGAGGCCCGCTGGGGCACGGTCAATCTCGCCGTCTATTCCCTTGCCCTGGGCCTGCACATGGCCTTCAACGAGCGTATGCTCCTGCACCTCTGGCCTGCCCACGGCTGGCGCTGCCGCACCGCACTGGCGGCTGCGCCGGTGGTCGGCTGCGCGTTGGCCGCCGCGCTGCCTCTGCCTGAGGCGATGCTGTACGGGATGCTCACCGTCATCGCCGGCGGCACCATCATCACCGTGCTGCGCCGAGAGCTGCCGGACCCGCGGGGTCTCCGGCCGGTGGCGTTCATCGCCGGGGTGGCTGGCTATGCCGCGCTCATCATGGCGACTTGGCGGTACTGAGGCGCCGGCGCGGGAGAGCGCAATGGAGCGCCTGATCAGCGCGCTTTAGTCTTTTCGGAGTTGATCCTCGGGTGGATGAGGCTGAATGGAAAGCCCGACCCACCCCAACTGCGAGGCGCAGTCCAACTCTCGGCAGTGCGGGCGATCACTGTCTTTGCAATGCGTTTCAACCTGGCCAAGTGCCCTTCTGTAAAGGGCCGCCACCCTGCTTGGTTACATTTGTTAACTCTGCCAGAGAAACTTGAAAATTAGATCATCGGCATTGGGCGGGTGGCGCCGGGGTATGGGCGGCCCAGCCTTCCTAGGGCCTGGGCTCGTCGATGATTTCGATTACCAACTCCAGGACCTTACCCAGGTGTATCGGGGTTTAGCGCGGGCTTGCGCGGCCGACCCGACTGCCGTCGGGAGCCCGTATGACCCCCGAGCGCTCGAGCGTGCCGACGCGGTTGCCCTCGTCGTCGCGCAGGATGGCTCGCCCCGTGGGGGTGGTGCTCGTCGCGCCGAGGCGGTTGCCCTGCGGGTCACGCAGTACCGAGCGTCCGGTTGGTCCGGGCGGATCGACCGCACCGACACGGTTACCCTCCGCATCGCGAAGCACCGACCCGCCGTCGGGACGAGTGGTGACGGTGCCGAGGCGATGGCCCTCGTTGTCGTAGATCACGGCGCGGTCATCGGCCAGTACCGGGGCGGCGAGGACGGCGAAGGTGAGGACAAAGAGCGCGATCCGCATGGGTGCCTCCGGAGCCGGTATCTGCGGGTATGGAGCTATCGCTTGAACGATTTGGTTCTGGCGATCAGGGTGCGCAACGGCGGCTCGAAGGATGCCGAAACTTGCTCACCGCTGCGCCCGCAACCTGTGTGGACGACCTGTGTGGACGAAAAGCCGACCATTCAATAGCGGCTTGAATTTGCAGGTGTTTTCGGTGGGAAGGAAATGGCGTCCCGGAAGGGATTCGAACCCCTGACCTACGGTTTAGGAAACCGTTGCTCTATCCTGCTGAGCTACCGGGACGCCGGGCCGCCGTTGGGTGGGCGGGCAGGGGTGTTTATAGCATCGCCGCCGCCCGGCGCAAACCGCTGTCGCTGGTTTTTTGCCTCTTGCGCGGCCGCTCCCCTTCGGTCATGGTCCGCCCCCCAAACGACCGGGAGGAGGAAGATGAGCGGCTTTCGCACCCATGACGGCCAGCATTCCGATCGCATGCCGATCAAGCGCAGCCTCGACGAGAAGAAGCGTCTGCTGGTCCAGCTCAAGGAGCAGCAGGCGGCGATGAAGCCGTGGGTGGCCGAGGCGGTCAAGCAGTCGCTGGCCCGCCGCATTGCCGAGCTGGAGGCCGACCTGCGCGCCGCCGCGCGGCCGCGCTGACCCCTGCGCCCGCCTGCGCTTCGGCCAGCCGGCCCCCAAAGGCTTCGACCTTGGGCTTCGACTCGACAACCGGAGCGCGGGCGGATAAACACTGAAGGACAGCACCTGTAATTCGAAGGATGACGCCATGAGCCTATTCGGCCGCCGCTCCCGTGGAGACGAGGTCGCGCCCGGCGACGTGTTCCGCAAGGCCGGAACCTATGGCGGCGAGTGGGTGGTCGAGCGGGTGTTCGAGTACCCCGACATCCCGCGCCACGTCCGCATGGTCGAGCGCAACGGTGCCCGCGCCATGACGGTGGCGGTGTCGATGCTGTTCGACCCCGAATGCTTCACTCCCGTTTCGGCCGGGGGCGGCGAGGCCTGACCGGGGCCCTCGCTTGCCGCCCCCTCGCTTGCCAAAGACGCGGGGCCCGACCATGATTGGGTGGGGGCAAGAAGGATGATGCCGTAATGGCTGATCGCGACCGCGACCGCTTTGTTGCGCTGGCATTCTGCCGCGCCGACCTGCTGTTCGAGCTGGACGAAGACCTCGACGTGGTGTTTGCCGCCGGCGCCACGCCGCTGCTGCTGGGGCTCGCCCCCGACGCCATCAAGGGCCGCGCCTTCCTCGAGCTCATCGCCGAAGACGACCGCGCCCTCGCCGGCGAGATGCTGGCCGCCGCCCGCAGCGCCGGACGCATCGACGACGTGGTGGTGCGCCTGGACGGCGCCAACAACCGCCGGCCCAACGTCGCCCTGGCCGGCTACCGCGTTCCCGATTTCGACAACCATTTCTTCCTCGCGGTCAAGGTCGAGCCGGTCTACCAGTCGGCGCCGCCGGCCGAGGCCGAGATCAGGCGCGACGCCGACAGCGGCCTGATGGACGAGGGCTCCTTCGCCACCGTGGCGGCCGAGCGGGCGCTCGCTTACACCCGCGCCGGCGGCCGCGCCCAGCTCACCATGGTCAAGGTCGAGAACCTCGAGTCCCTGGCCAAGGCGCTCGGCGCCTCGGACCGCAAGAAGCTGATGGCGGCGGTGGGCGACATCCTGGCCAAGGCCTCGCTGGGTGCCGGCACCGCCAGCCGGGTGTCGGGCGAGGGGTTCAGCTACCTGCACCGCGACGACGTCGACGCCGAGGAGGTCAACGTCTCCATCGCCGAGGCGGCCAAGAAGCTGTTCAAGAACGCCGACCTCAAGCCGCACGCCCATACCCTTGACGCCGACGGTGCCGCCATGGACGAGCACCAGGTCGCCAAGGCCATCGCCCACACCATCCGCCGCTTCACCGAAGAGGGCGGGGTCGACAAGAAGAAGAGCATCGCCCAGGTGCTCACCGGCCTGGTATCGGACACCCTCGACAGCGTCGCCTACATCCGCAAGGTGGTGGCCGGCCGCGACTTCGACCTGGTGTTCATGCCGGTGTGCGACATGCGGCTTGAGCGCGTGCAGCATTTCGAGGCGCTGACCCGCTTCCGCGACGCCAAGGCCGGCACTTCGCCCTATCACCTGTTCTGCCTCGCCGAGGAGGTGGGCATCGTCCACGAGCTCGATCTCGCCGTCTGCGAGGCCACCATCCAGGCGATGCAGGCGCATGTGCGCAAGAACGGCCTGATGCCGGCGGTGGCCATCAACCTGTCGGGCCTGTCCATCGCCAACCCGCAATTCGTCGAGGCGCTGAAGAAGCTGCTGGCGCGCTCGGGCATGCAGCCGCGCAAGCTGATGTTCGAAATCACCGAATCCGCCCGCATCTCGCAGCTGCAGGACGTCAACGCGGTGATCCAGCAGTTCCGCGACCGCGGCTTCCGCTTCTGCCTCGACGATTTCGGCTCGGGCGCGGCCAGCTTCGACTACCTCAACGGCCTCGACGTCGACATCGTCAAGTTCGACGGCCCGGTGGTGAAGCGCGCCTGCGCCAGCCAGAAGGGCAGCGACCTCTTGGCCTCCATGGCCAAGATGTGCGCCTCCATGGGCGTGCGCAGCTGCGCCGAGCGGGTCGAGGACAAGCGCATGGCCGGGCGCGTCTACCAGTGCGGGGTGGATTTCGGCCAGGGATACTATTTCGGCAAGCCGGAACCCGACCCCTTCGTGTTCGCCGACCGCTTCATGGGCGCCTGAGCCGGGGTTACCCGACTCAGGGGCGGCCGAGCGCGGGCGCCCGCCGCGGCGGCAGCGATGCCATGGTCACCGCCGCCAGCACCACCGCGCCGCCGGTCAGCTGCGCCATCCCGGGCACCGCGCCATTGAGGGCGGCGATGGTCATGGCGCTGACCGGGACCAAATTGAGGAACAGTGAGGTCCGCGCCGCCCCCAGCCGCGCCAGGCCGGCATTCCAGAACAGATAGGCCAGCACGCTGCCGCCCAGGGCCATGGCGATCAGGGCGGACCCCGCCGCGGTCCCGGGGACGGCCACCGGCGCGCCGGCGAGCAGGGCGGCCGCCACCAGCACCACCGCGCCCATCACCATCACGCCGGCGGTGTTGGCCAATCCCGAGCCGGCCGGCATCAGGCGCCGCCCCAGCACGTTGTAGCCGGCCCAGCACAGGTTGGCGGCCAGCATCAGGGCGTCGCCGGGAGCGATGGCGAGGCTGGCGCCGCCGCCCAGGATCACCGCCGACACCCCGGCCAGCGCGATCGGCAGGGCCGCCATCTGGCGCGGGGTCGGCCGCTCGCCCAGCAGGACCGCGGCCAGCAGGGCGGTCACCAGCGGGTTGGTGGCCATGATCAGGGCGCCGTTGACCGCCGAGGTCATCTGCATGGCGAAGAAGAACAGCAGGTTGAAGCCCCCGACGCCGACCAGGCCGAGCAGGGCGTAGGCGCGGAAATGGCGCGCCAGGGGGATGCGTTCACCCCGCGCCAGCGTCACCGCCAGCATCACCACGGCGGCCAGCACGAAGCGGCCGGCGGCGGCGGCGAGCGGGTGCAGGTCGGTCAGGGCGATCTGCGACAGATTGAAGTTGGCGCCCCACAGCACCGCCGCCACCGCTACCAGCACCATCGTCCCCGACATCGCGACCTCCATCAGCAAAACTTGACATGCTGTTATGTTGGAGGGCGATAATCCCCAATTCAAACGAGACTTCCTTGGCATGGAGGATAAGGAAAACTAATGAGGCGCCGCCTCCCGCCGCTCCGCAGCCTGCGTGCCTTCGAGGCGGCGGCGCGCCATTTGTCCTTCGCCCGCGCCGCCGACGAGCTTGCCGTCACCCCCGCGGCGATCAGCCAGCAGGTCAAGCAGCTGGAGCAGCATCTCGGCCTGCCGCTGTTCCGCCGCGGCACCACGCTCACCCTGACCGAGCCGGCGGCGGCGGCGCTCGGCCTGTTTACCGATGCCTTCGACCGCCTGGAACGCGCGGTCGACCGCCTGCGTCCCGAGGCCGGCCGGGGGCCGCTGGTGGTCTCGACGCCGCCGTCCTTCGCGGCGCGCTGGCTCATTCCCCGGCTCGAGCGGTTCCAGGCGCTGCACCCCGACATCGAGCTGCGCTTGTCGGCCACCACCCGGCTGGTGGATTTCGCCTCGGAGGACGTCGACCTCGCCATCCGCTACGGTACCGGGCGCTATCCCGGCCTGCACGTGGAGCGCCTGCGCGCCGAGGCGGTGGTGCCGGTGGCGGCCCCCCGCATCGCCGAGGGGCTCAAGCAGCCTGGTGATCTGGCGGCGGTGGTGCTGCTGCACAACGAGGCGATGCGCTGGGACCCCACCTATCCCGACTGGCCGGGGTGGCTGCGTGCGGTCGGGGTCGAGGTGCCGCCCGACCTGCGCATCCGCTCGTTCAGCGACGCCACCCTGGTGGTCCAGGCCGCCCTGGCCGGGCTGGGCGTGGCGCTGATGTGGGAGATGCTGGTGGCCGACGACCTGGCGGCGGGGCGGCTGGTCGCGCTGTTCCCGCGCCAGCCGCTGGTCAATTCCTATCACCTGGTGTGTCCGCCCCGGCGATTGGACAGCCCCAAGGTCGCCGCCTTCCGCGCCTGGATCATGGAGGAGGCGGCGACCTGAGGACCTCCCCTCAGTGGCCGCCGTGCGGCTGCGTCCCCGCCGCCGGCATCGGTGGCGGCTCCGCTTGCACCGGGGCGCCCCGGCCGGACGCCGCGCCCGCCACCGGGCCCATGGCCAGCGCCTGCAGTTCGCTCTCGTGCCAGGCAAGGTCGATGGCCGACATCACGTCGGCGGGGGCAACGTGGTGGACCATATGGCCGGCTTCCGCGACCACCTTCACGGTCGAGTGGGGGATGTCGCGGTGGAGCCGGATCGACTGGGTGACCGGATCGACCACCGTGTCGCCGTCGCCGGTGACGATGACCACCGGCACGCGCAGTTCGCCGTAGCGCGACGACAGCCGGCGCGTGGCCTCTTTCAGGTGGGCCAGGTCCTCGCCTTGGGCCCGCATCTGGCTCGGGCGCAGCATCATGTCGGTGGGGTAGAGGCTCATGACATCGGGGACGGGGTTGGGGGCGAACAGCCGCTCCATCACCTTGGGCATGGCGGCGCGGCCCAGCATGGGCGAGACGGTGTTGCGCGCGACGGCACCCAGGCCGGCCATGCTGGGCACCGACAGCAGGGGGATGTCGATGCGGCGCGTCGAGTAGTAGTAGCCGGCGATCAGGACGATGCCGGCCACGTCCTCTGGGTATTCCAAGGCCCAGGACAGCGCCACCAACGTGCCGAAATCATGGGCGACCAGAACCGGCCGTTCCGCCCCCATGCGGCGGGCGGCGCGGCGCAGGGTCTCGGCCTGTTTCTCGGGCGACCAGCGGCTCCAGCCGGGGCGCTCGCTCCAGCCGTAGCCGGGACGGTCGAAGGCGATGCAGCGGTAGCCACGGGCGGCACGGTCGGCCAGCGACAGGGTCCAGTCCTGGATCATGCCGCCCAGGCCGTGGATGAACACCACCGGCCGGCCCGACCCCCGCGCCAGGTAGTGGAGCTTGGCGCCGCCGATCTCGATGAAGGTGCCGGTGGGCGGGTTGGCCCGTTCGGCGTCCTTGGAGGCCTGGCTGGACCAGAAGGCGAGGCCGGTCAGGGCGGCGCCGGCCCCCAGGGCCAGGCCGACCAGCCCCTTGGGCGCCTCGCGCACCCGGCGCGCCATCCGGTCGGCGGTATTCTCCCAACTGCGTCCGTTCATGGCACATCCCACCCAAGTGAACCCTCGCCCGGTCAACAGGCGGGGCGGCGGGCCGGGGCAGGGGGGATGGGTGGCACCACGGCCGGATTACTGATCGTTCCGGCGCTACTCGTCCCGCGCCGGGCGCGTCAGGCCGGGGGGCAGGCGGGTGCTCATGTCGCACACCGCCTTGTCGATCTGGGCCTGAGCCATGCTCTCGGCGCCGGACAGGTCGGCCTCGCGCAGGTCGGTGCCGACCAGGATGGCGCCCTTGAGGTCGGCGCCCTCCATGCGGGCGCCGGCCAGGCGGGCGCCCGACAGATCGGCACCGCGCAACACCGCGCCTTCCAAATTGGCCAGCCGCATGTCGGCGTGCCGCAGTTGCGCCACGCCCAGGTTGGCACCGCTGAAATTCGCCGCTCCCAGCTTGGCGTAGCGGAAATCGCAGCCGTCGAGGCGCGATTCGGCCAGGGTGGCGTCGGAGAGGTCGCTCTCGCGGAAGCTGGCGTTGGCGAGCACGGTGCGCGACAGGTTGGCGCCGGCGAGGTCCATGGCCTGGAACTTGGCGCGACTGCCGTCGTTGCCCTGCGAGGCCAGCCACAGCAGGTGGGCCTCGACGATGGCGGTGAGGTCGAGCTGGGGCACGTCGCGGCCCTTGCGCTTCTTGTGCCCCGCCTGCTCCAGCGCCGACTGCCAGTCGTCGTGGGCGTGCTGCGCCTTGCGCCGGCGTGCCTCGGCCGGCTCGAGGCGGTACTGGGCCGGCGCCTTGGCGGCCAGGACCTCGATGGCGGACGGCGGCGGCGGGATGGGGGCGGGGGGGGGCGGCGGCAGGGGGAGAGCGAGGTCGTCCGCCGACAGGCGGCCGCCGGCCCTGGCGCCGGCGGGCGGGGCAAGGTCGTCGTCGCCCAGCCGCCGCGGCGGGGCATGTGCGGCGGTCGGCGCCGGTTCTAGGAATCCACCTGATGTCGTGGTGTGGTGGGGGGCGCCGGGGGGCATGCCGTGGCCGCCGGCTGCGCCTGCCTGCCGTGCCGCCGCGGGCGGTCGCGGGCCGGCTGCCGCCGGGGCGGCAGGGCGCGGGGACGGCGCCGCATCCAGCACCGGCGGCCGGTTGACCCGGGCCGGGTGCTTGAGGGTCTCGGTCACCCTGAGGGTGAGTTCATGCGCCGAAGCCGGCTTGGGGACGATGCCCTCGATGCCGAGGTTGACGGCGGGATTGACCACCACGCGGTCCGAAGACTTGACCGCCACCAGCACCGGAACGTCGGCGTCGACCCCGCGGACCGAGGACAGCGCCCCCATGGCGGCGTGGGCGTTGCCGTCGAAATCCACCAGCACCAGGCTGGGCCCCCGGGCCATCAGGGCGGGAACGTCCTCGGCGGCGCCGGTGGACAGCACGTCGGCGGTCCCCAGCTTGCGGAAGGTCGAGCGCATGAGGAAACGGAAGGCGTCGTCGTCGCTGTAGACCAGCAGCGTGATCTTGGACCAGACGATGTCGCTCGAGTGGAGTTCGGCGGGATGGCGCATGGCCGGAAGCATATTCCGTGGGGATGAACGGGGCAACCGCCCCACCGCTTACCCTCTTGTGCGATGCAAAAACGCGAAGCATTATTGCCGGCCAGACCCCCTTTCAGGCAAGAGGATTGCCCAATGAGCATCAAGCCGCCGCGCAAGTTCTTCGAACCCTTGGCGATCGGAGCGCCGGCTCCCTACCGCGAGCTCCCGGTCCGCCTGGAGCGCATGATCCACTTCTTCCCGCCGCACGTCGAGAAGATGCGGGCCAAGGTGCCGGAGATGGCCAGGCAGGTGGACGTCCTGCTCGGCAACCTGGAAGACGCCATTCCCGCCGACGCCAAGGAGGCCGCGCGCGCCGGCTTCGTCGAGGTGGCCAAGAACGCCGACCTCGGCTCCGCCGGCCTGTGGACCCGCGTCAACTGCCTGAACTCGCCGTGGTTCCTCGATGACGTCACCGAAGTGGTCGCCGCCGCCGGCAACCGCCTCGACGTCATCATGCTGCCCAAGGTCGAGGGACCGTGGGACATCCATTACCTCGACCAGCTGCTGGCCCAGCTCGAGGCCAAGCACGGCGTCACCAAGCCGATCCTCATCCACGCCATCCTCGAGACCGCGCTCGGCGTCGAGAACGTGTCGGCCATCGCGCAGGCCAGCCCGCGCATGCACGGCATGAGCCTGGGCCCGGCCGACCTCGCCGCCAGCCGCGGCATGAAGACCACCCGCGTCGGCGGCGGCCACCCGTTCTACGGCGTGCTCGAGGATGCCAAGGGCGAGGGCGTGGCCCGCACCCTGTTCCAGCAGGATCTCTGGCACTACACCGTGGCCAAGATGGTCGACGCCTGCCAGTCGGCCGGCATCAAGGCCTTCTACGGTCCGTTCGGCGACTTTTCGGATTCGGCCGCCTGCGAGGCGCAGTTCCGCAATGCCTTCCTGCTCGGCTGCGCCGGGGCCTGGAGCCTGCATCCCAGCCAGATCGAGATCGCCAAGAAGGTGTTCAGCCCCGACGTCGGCGAGGTTCTGTTCGCCAAGAAGATCCTCGACGCCATGCCCGACGGCACCGGCGCCGTGATGATCGACGGCAAGATGCAGGACGACGCCACCTGGAAGCAGGCCAAGGTCATCGTCGACCTCGCCCGCCGCGTGGCGGAGAAGGATCCCGCCATGGCCGAGAAGTACGGCCTGTAGGATATCGGGCGGGGGCCGGGCGCTCCGGCTTCCGCCCAATCCCCCTGGCGGAAATCACCCCCTGGTCGTGCCGGTCGGGCTGGCTTATCCTCGGCAAGAGGAGGACCCCGATGGGCAGCATGGCAAGGCTGATGCCGGGCCACGACCCGCATTGGCGCGAGAAGCTCGAACAGGCGAAGGCGCGGCAGGTGGACCTGCTGCGGCGCGAGGGGCTGCTGACCAAGCCTGAGCAGGACGAATTGCTGCGGTTGCGGGCGGCCATCGACCGGGCCTTCAATTCCAGCTTCCGAACCACCGCGGAATATCGCGACTTCCATCTCGCCCGCGCCCGGGAACTGCTGGACGCCGAGGGCGTCGATGTTCCCATCCCCGACCTGCCGGATGACGCCACCCAGGAAGAGATCGACCGCGTCCTCCACCGTCTGTGGGCGGCGGTGGCCAGCGGCGCGTCGGTCTGAGCGGGGCATTGCCGTCCAGCGAAGGCAAGCCGCTTCTCCGTTGTCATCCCGAGGAGCGTAGTGACGAGGGATCTCGTGCCGCGCCGTCCCTCTGGGGCGCCCGCATATGGGATCCCTCGCTCCGCTCGGGATTTTCGCAAAATGACGGCCGAGGGCCCCGGCGCCGCCCTACTCCGCCACGCTTTCCAGCAGGGCGAGCAGGCTGGTGAGAATCTGCTTGGGGCTGGGCGGGCAGCCGGGGATGTGCAGGTCGACCGGCACGATGTGGTGGACGCCGCCGGCCACCGCGTAGGACCCGGCGAAGCAGCCGCCGTCCCTGGCGCAGTCGCCCATGGCCACGACCCATTTGGGGGCGGGAGTGGCGTCGAAGGTGCGCTTCAGCGCTTCCGCCATGTTCCAGCTGACCGGTCCGGTCACCAGCAGCACGTCGGCATGACGCGGGCTGGCCACGAACTTGATGCCGAAGCGTTCGAGGTCGTAGACCGGATTGTTGACGGCGTGGATCTCCAGTTCGCAGCCGTTGCAGCTGCCGGCATCCACCTCGCGGATGGCGAGGCTGCGGCCGAGCCGCGCCCGCGCCGCCAGGCCCACGGTCTGGGCCAGTTCGGCCAGGCCGTCGGAATCGGGCTCGACCGGACCCCGCATGGTGTGCGGGCCCTTGAGCAGGTGGCGGGCGAGGATCTTGGAGATGGGCGGGATCATGCCGGCGTCCTTTCCATCGTCATGCGCGGGCTCGACCCGCGCATCCACGCAGACGCGCAAACGACGGGGAGGGCCGGGTCGAGCCCGGCCATGACGGTCGATGACGTCACCATAGCCATCACAGGTCGTGTCCCGAGTACGAGCAGTTGAAGGACTTGTTGCACAGCGGGAAGTCGGCGACGATGTTGCCCTCGATCGCGGCCTCCAGCAGCGGCCACTGGAACCACGACGGGTCGTGGGGGTGGCAGCGCACGATCTTGCCGGCCTCCGACACCCGCGCCCACACCACCACCTCGCCGCGGAAGCCCTCGGCAAAGCCGATGCCCTCGCCGGCGCGGGTCGGCAGGGCGACGTGGATGGGGCCCTCGGGCAGCCGGTCCAGAATCTGGTCGATCAGCTTGAGGCTGGCGCGGACCTCGTCGATGCGCACCAGGACGCGCGCGTTGACGTCGCCCTCGGCGTAGAGGGGGACGGCCAGGTCCAACTGGTCATAGGGCGGGTAGCCCGGCATCTTGCGCGCGTCGTGGCCGCGGCTGGAGGCGCGGCCGACGAAGCCGCCGGCGCCGAAGCGGTGGGCCAGCGAGCCGGGCAGCACGCCGGTGCCGCCGGTGCGGTCGAACAGCGAGGGCGAGCTGTCGTACAGGGCCACCGCGCGCTCGAAGCCCTTGCGGAAACTGTGCAGCAGGTGCTTGAGCGCCTCCCAGCCCTCCTCGGACAGGTCGGCGGCGACCCCGCCCGGGACGACCCGATCCATCAGCAGCCGGTGGCCGAACAGGGTATCGTTGGCGCGCAGGATCTTCTCCCGGAGCACGCTGGTATGGCTCAGCATGATGGCAAAGGCGGCGTCGTTGCAGATGGCGCCGATGTCGAACACGTGGTTGGCGATGCGCTCCAACTCCGCCATCAGGGCGCGCAGCCACAGGGCGCGCGGCGGCACCTCGGCCCCCAGCGCCGCCTCGACGGCGCGGGCGAAGGCGATGGCATAGGCGACGGTGGAATCGCCCGACACGCGGCCGACGAGGCGGGCGGCGTCCACCAGCGGCTTGCCGGCCAGCAGGCCCTCGATGCCCTTGTGCACGTAGCCGAAACGCTCCTCCAGCCGCACCACGGTCTCGCCCTGGGCGTGGAAGCGGAAATGGCCGGGCTCGATGACGCCGGCATGGACGGGGCCGACCGGAATCTGGTGCAGCCCCTCGCCCTCGGCGGTCAGGAAGCGGTAGGCGTGGGGCTCGCCGTCGTGCTTGCGCGGCGATCCCAGCGGGTGCTTGACCGACCAGCGGCCGTGGTCCAGCCAGGGGCGCTGGTCCTCCAGCCCCTCGGGCACCAGCCCCCACAGGTCGCGGATGGCCCGCTCGAGGCGGATCGCCGCCGGGCGCACCTGGCCGATGGCGAAGAACTTGTGGTCCGGGCAGGGATGCGACACCACGGCGATGGCGCCGGAATCCTCGCCGCGCAGGGCGACGTGCACCTCGGCCGGCTCGCCCCATTCGGCGAGGATCTCCCAGTTGGAGACCGCCATCTGCTCGACCATCCGGCGCCAGGTCTTGGCGTCGAGCTGGAAGCGCGGGTAGGGGCGGTGGCCCGGCACCTCGCGGCCGGCGGAGAGGAACTCCAGCAGGGTGACGTTGCCCATCATCAGCCGAGTACCTTTGCGACGGCCCGGAACCAGTCGACCAACGGTTCGGGCAGGTAGAGGCCCGCCACCACGACCAGGGCCAGGTGGGCCCACAGCGGCACGTAGACCATGGCGGTCGAAGCGCGTCCGGGCGGGGCGTAGCCCTTGAGCTGCGAGGGTTCGCCGAAGGCCATCCCCTGCAGCCGGCTCGCCAGCGCCCCGAAGGCCAGCAGCAGGCCCAGCGCCAGCGGCACCGCCAGCAGCGGCTGGCTGGCGAAGGTCGAGCCCAGCACCAGGAACTCGCTCATGAACACGCCCATGGGCGGCAGGCCGGCAATGGCCAGCACCGCCACCACGAAGGCCCAGCCCAGCAGCGGATGGCTGACGGTGAGGCCGCGGATGTCGGCGATGTTCTTGGTGCCGGCGTTCTGGGTGATGACGCCGACCGCGAAGAAGATCGCCGACTTGGTCAGCGAATGCATGGTCATGTGCAACAGGCCGGCGAAGTTGGCCAGCGCGCCGCCCATGCCGAAGGCGAAGGTGATGACGCCCATGTGCTCGATCGAGGAATAGGCGAACAGCCGCTTGATGTCGCCGCGCCGGTACAGCATGAACGCCGCCAGGAACAGGCTGGACAGCCCCATGGCCACCATCATCGGCCCCGGCGCCAGCGTGTGCGGGTTGGCGGCGATCAGCATCTTGAAGCGCAGCAGCGCATAAAGGGCGACGTTGAGCAGCAGGCCCGACAGCACCGCCGAGATGGGGGTGGGGCCCTCGGCGTGGGCGTCGGGCAGCCAGGCGTGCAGCGGCGCCAAGCCGACCTTGGTGCCGTAGCCGACCAGCACGAACACGAAGGCGAGGTTCAAGAGGTCGGGCTGGAAGGCGGCGGCGCGCTTGATCAGCATGGTGAAGGCCATGGCATCGGCGCCGTCACCCATCACCGGCTGCGCCGCCAGATAGACCAGCGTGGTGCCGAACAGCGCCAGCCCGATGCCGACCGAGCACAGGATGAAGTACTTCCACGCCGCCTCGATGGCCTCGCGGGTGCGATAGAGGCTGACCATCAGCACGGTGGTCAGCGTCGCCGCCTCCACCGCCACCCACATCACGCCGGTGTTGTTGGCGGTCAGCGCCAGCAGCATGGTGAACAGGAACGCCTGGTACATGGCGTGGTAGAAGCGCAGATGGGCGTCCGACAGGCGCGCCCCCTTGCTTTCGCGGGCGATGTAGGCCGCCGAGAACACCGAGGTGGTGAAGCCCACGAACGCCGTCAGCACCACCAGGTAGACGTTGAAGTCGTCGATGAACAGCAGCCGCGTCGGTTCGGGCCGGTGCTGGAACAGCATCAGCGAGGCGGCGAACGAGGCGCCCGACACCAGGATGTTGACCCAGGTGGCCAGCCGCCAGTTGGGCAGCACCGCCAGGAAGCCGGCGCTCCCCAGCGGGATGGCCAGGATCCAGACGATGGGATTGTCGAGGGAAGGAAGGGTCAATGCCGTTCCCCCCGGTAGGTTTCCAGGTAGTGCAGGTCCAAGGTGTCGAAGCGCTCGCGGATGCGGAAGAAGAAGATGCCGAACAGCGTCATGGCCACCAGCACCGAGAAGGCGATGGAGATCTCGACCACCAGCGGCATGCCCTTGGCCGAGACGGCGGCCAGCAGCAGCCCGTTCTCGAGCGCCATGAAGCCGACCACCTGCGTCACCGCGTTGCGCCGCGTGATCATCATCAGCATGCCCAAGAGCACGATGCTCATGGCCACCGCCAGGCTCTCGCGGGTCAGCGCCGCCGCGTTGGCGGTCACCGGCAGCACCAGCAGGATCGACAGCGCGACCAGCGCCACGCCGGTGATCATGGTCCAGTTGATGGACAGCGCGGTCTCGACGGTGCGGTGGATCCCCAGCTTGTCCACCAGCCAGTGCAGCGCCGCCGGCACCAGGATCGCCTTGAACACCAGGGCGATGGCGGCGGTGGCGTAGAGGTGGGGGGCGTTCTGCACGTGCGCCTGCCATGCGGCCGCCGCCGCCAGCGCCAGCGCCTGGAAGGCGAAGGTGTTGAGCACGGCGTAGATGCGCCGCTGATAGAGCAGGGCGAAGCCGGCCATCAGCATGGTGGCGCCGATCAGGTGCGCGAGGTCGTAGGAGAGCTGGGTGTGCTGCATGCCGGGGCTCCCCTTACACGGCCTTGGAGACGTAGAGGAAGATGGTGGCCAGCAGGCCGAGCAGCAGGGCGCCGCCCAGGAAGTCGGCGTAGCGGAACACGCGCATCTTGGCGATCAGGGTCTCGAACAGGCCGAGCCCGGTCAGCAGCAGGAAGACCTTGGCGAGGAAGGCGCCGAAGCCGATGGCGACGCCCACGGCCCCGGCTCCCGGCTGCGCCATGCCCCAGGGGGCGAACAGGCAGGCGATCAGGGCCATGAACAGGGTCAGGCGCACCATGGCGGCCGCCTCCATCATCGCCAGGTGCCGGCCGGAATACTCCAGCACCATGGCCTCGTGCACCATGGTGAGCTCGAGGTGGGTCGAGGGGTTGTCGATGGGGATGCGGCCGTTCTCGGCGATGGCGACCATCAGCATGGCGGCCAGCGCCATGCCCAGCGACACCTCGACGCCGACATTGCCGGCCAGCACGAAGGCGACGATCTGCGACGGCTGCGTGGTGCCGGCGACCAGCGACAGCGAGAAGGTCACCATCAGCATGGCCGGCTCGGCCAGCGAGGCGATCAGCATCTCGCGGCTGGCGCCGAGGCCGCCGAAGGCGGTGCCCACATCCATGCCGGCCAGCGCCGTCCAGAAGCGGGCGACGCCCAGCAGCGCCACCAGGGCGATCATGTCGGCGGCCGGGGCCAGCGCCATGTTGGTGGTGAAGGTGGGCACCACCGAGGCCGCCAGCCAAACGGCGGCGAAGGTGACGTAGGGCGCGGCCCGGAACAGCCACGACGCCGAATGGGCGACGATGGCTTCCTTCTGCAGCAAGCGCAGCAGGTCGCGGTAGGGCTGCCACGGTGGCGCGCCCCGGCGGCCCTGCAGGCGCGCCTTGATGAAGCGGACATAGCCGGTCGCCAGCGGCGCCAGCAGCACCACCAGGATGGTCTGCACCACCTGCCAGAGGATCGACGTCATAGCCGCTGCCTCACCGCCACCACGAGCAGCAGGATCACCAGCGTGCCGAACATCATCAGCAGGTAGCGCCGCACGGTGAGGAACTGCAGGTGGTTGACCCGGTCGGCCACCGCGTCGATCAGGCGGCCGAGCGGTGCGTAGAGACCCTGCCACACCGGGTCGATCATGCTCACCGTGTGCCTGGCCGGGGAATCGTCGCCGGGCTCGGGCATGTCGACGTGCTCGCTGGCCTGGAAGATGGTGGCCCCGAAGGCGCGCCGCATCGGCTGGGCGAAGGAATGGCCGGTGTACTGGCTGTCGGGGATGTCCTCGCGGTGGCCGCAATCCCAGGCGTCCGCGGTCCGGAGCGCGCGCGTGCCCCAGCGGTGGACCAGCAGGATGGTGATGCCGAACAGGGCGAGGCCCATCAGCACCAGCACGGTGCCGGAATAGGAGCCCCGGGTCGAGCTCACCGGCGACAGCCACGGCCAGCCGAGGTCGGCGGAGACGGCGAACTGCACCCCGGTCAGCGGCTGCACCACGGTGGACAGCGCGTTGGTCACCGTCACCGGCATGGCGCCCAGGATCAGGCACAGCGCCGCCAGGGCGGCCATCGAGGCGCGCATGCCCAGGGTGACGTCGGTCGCCTCGCGGGCGGCCTCCGAGCGCGGCCGCCCGAGGAAGCCGATGCCGAAGGCGCGCACGAAGCAGGTGGCGGCCAGGGCGGCGGCCAGCGCCAGCAGCGCGCCGACCACCGGCACGCCGAACTTCATCGCCCAGTGGGGTAGGACGGGGCCCTTGAACAGGGCCTGGAACACCAGCCATTCCGAGACGAAGCCATTCAAGGGCGGCAGCGCCGAGATGGCGGCGGCGCCCATCAGGAAGGTGGCGCCGGTCCACGGCATGCGCTTCAAGAGGCCGCCGAGCGCGCCCAGCGACCGCTCGCCGGTGGCGGTGATGACTGCGCCCGCCCCCAGGAACAGCAGGCTCTTGAAGATGGAGTGGTTGAGCATGTGGTAGAGGCCGGCAACCAGGGCCAGGGCGGCCAGCGCGGTCTCCTTGCCGTCCTTGAACGCGATGGCGAGCCCCAGGCCGATGACGGCGACGCCCACGTTCTCGACGGTCGAATAGGCCAGCAGCTTCTTGATGTCGTCCTGCATCACCGCATAGAGCACGCCCATCACGGCGGTGACGCCGCCCACCACCATCATGGCCGCTCCCCATTGCCAGGCCACGTGGCCGTGCAGGTCGAGCAGGATGCGGATCAGGCCGTAGAGGGCGACCTTGGTCATCACCGCCGACATCAGCGCCGACACGTGGCTGGGGGCGGCGGGATGGGCCAGCGGCAGCCAGGCATGCAGGGGCACGAGGCCGGCCTTGGAACCGGCGCCCAGGAGCGCCAGCATCACCACCAGGAACCCGGACAGCGCCGACAGCTGGGTAGCGCGCATGGCAGCGAAGGTGAAGTCGCCGCCGGCGCCGGCCATCAGGGCGAAGGCCGGCAGCAGGCAGAAGGTGCCGAACGCGGCCATGGTGATGTAGACCATGGCGGCCTTGCGGTTCTCGGGGCGGGTGTGGTCGGACAGCACCAGCATCCACGAGGCCAGCGACATGAATTCCCAGCCGACCAGGAAGACGAAGGCGTCGTCGGCGACCAGCACCGCGTTCATGCCGAACAGGAACAGCGGGAAGAAGGGGGTGACGCGGCGCGGGTTGGGCAGATGATGGCTGTAGCCGACGCCGAAGGCGCTGGCCGCGGCGGCCGACACGTTGACGATCACCAGGAACAGCGCCGACAGGTTGTCGACGCGGAAATGGGCGTGCAGCCAGGGCAGTCCGAACGGCGCGACCAGCGACGGGGTCTTGGCCTCGCCGCCCAGGATGTCGAGCCCGCCGGTCAGCAGGGCGATCGCGGCCAAAAACGAGCCGCCGTAGACCACCGCGTGCACCCACGGGCGCCGCCCGAACAGCACCGCGAACAGGGCGAGCGGCGGCAACGCCAGCAACGCCGTGGCGATCAACATGATGGGATCCGTCGACGCAAAAGAATACCTCCGACCCCCGAGCGGGGCATGGCTACGGCTGATTCGAGCTCTTTTTTGTATGCCCGAATCATAGCGCCCTCGATCCGCCTAAGGCAAGCGAGCGGGGTAAACAAATTTGGAGGAAGTTCGCGCGCGGCTAGATGGAGTTGCGCTTCTCCTAGACGGAGTTGCGCTTCTCAACGTCGCGGATCAGCTCGATGCCCTGTACCAGCTCGGTCATCATGAAGTCGGCGCGCTTGATGGGGCCGCCCATGCCGGGGCGCGGGAAGGTGCGGGCGAACGAGTTCATCTTGACCGTCAGGCCGCACAGGGCGGCGCCGATGGTGACGTGGTAGCGCTCGATCATGTGCTTCACCGCGCGGAATTCGTCGGAACTGATGTTGTTCCACATTTCGCGGGTGCGCTTCTCGAACACCTCCAGGCGGCCGGTGATGGTGGCCGCGATGGTGTTGATGGTGTCCTCGATCATGTCGCAGGTTTTCATCAGATTGATGTTCTGCTTGAGCTGGAAATGGGTGCGGATCGGCTGCATGGACTGCACGCAGGCGGTGAAATAGGGCTCCAGCCGGTCGAGGCAGTGACGGAAATAGCTGAGCGACAGGAAGGTGTCGCCGTAATCCTCGAGGAAGCGCGGCACCTCGTAGATCTCGATGCCCAGGCTGGTGGCCATCGATTCCAGGCGCTGGCGTGCCTTCTTGACGTCGGGGTCGCGGAACAGCTTCAGCAGGTCGTCGTAGCTCTCGATGTTCACCGCCTCGTCGGCATAGATCAGCTTCATCAGCGGACGGGTGAACAGGATCATGTACTTGGTCAGCTCGGACGCCTTGTCCGGCGACAGCTTGAGCGCCGAATAATCGTTCACCGGGATGCCATGCTCGCGCAGGCTGATACGCAGCGAATAGACGTCGTAGCTGGGAAGCAGGGCCAGGCGCCGCAGGACGGCGTGGTCGGGGTGCAGCTGGCCGTCGGGCCAGCCGAACATCTTGGGCAGCGACTCGATGTCGATCTGACCCGAGCCGGTCTGATCGTCCTGGAAGATTTCGATCACGCTTTTCAGCCGCACGTTCTTGATGAGCTTGGCGCTCTGAAGTGCAGGCGTTTCCAGCGGAATGATCGACAACGGCAACACGAACATGGAGTCCATGTCGCTGTCGGCGATAGGTTTAAGTTCGTCTTCCATTGCGGTCGCCGAATTGAGCTCGGCGCCATATTGCCCGTTTTTAAACAGATGTGAAACGGCGAAGATCACCGCCCCGGGGCGGCGGCCCGCGCTTCAGGGTTGACCAGGCAATCACCTGCCGAACGGGCTGTAATTGTAATTGGGATTATAGAGGGTGGGGGCCGGCTGGCCGGTGCTGTAATCCATGGCGCAATTGGGCGCGCACGGACTGGGATTGAAGCCCTGGCCGGGGCGGGCGGCGGGGTTGCCCTTGATGCCGTCGGCGGTGCGCCCGGCCTTGCGGTCGTTCTCCATCATCTGGCGGCGTTCCTCGGGCGTGAACAGGCGCACCGCCGGCGCGTCGGGGGCGCGCTGCACGGTGCCGCCCTGGTATTGCTGAACGCCGCCTCCCTGATAGGGCTGCACCGGCTTGGCCTGGTAGGGCTGGACCTCCTGGCTGCGGTAGGGCTGCACCGGCTTGGCCTGGTAGGGCTGGATCTCGCGGCTCTGGTAGGGCTTGATCTCCTCAGCCCCCGCACTCGCCGGCGCCATCAGCGCAAGCAGCGCGACGATCTTACGAACGGCCATGGCAACCTCCCCCCTTCCGGTTCAACCCAGCCTATTGGGGATCCGGACGGCGGGAAAGTAAACCCCCAAACCTATTCGCACTCGGCGCGGTCGCCTTCCACCTTGCAGCTCTTTTTGGTGCGCAGCGCCAGGGTGGCACCGTTGTCGTAGCGGCACAGCACGCGGGTCATCGCGCCGTCCTTGGCGACGCTGATCCCGGTGGCCTTGCCGGCGCGCAGGGTGTCGGCCGGGACGGTGCAGGTGAGATAGCCCTGGAACTCCCCGGCCTCCCACAAGGCGACGTCCTTGAGCTTGCGGTAGTTGTCGAGGCTGGCGCAGGTCACGCTGTCCTTGTCGTACATGCGGGCATTGTCGCTGCAATAGCCGGTGAAGCCGATCTTCAGCTCTTCCGGGGTGGCGCAGGTGCCGACCTGGGTGGCGGCGGCGAGCTCGGGACAGGACACGGTCTCGGCCAGGGCGGCGGTGGCCGAGGCGGCAAGAAGGGCGGCGGTCAGGATGGCGGGGCGGAACATGGCGTCTCCCTCGTTTCTGTCCGAGCGATAGCACGGGCGTCCGCGGGCAACCCTGACCGAAGTCAAGTCACCGGTGGTAGAAACCGGCGCCCACCACGTACTCGTCCACCTTCACCACATAGGAGGTCTTGTTTTCGAGCTTGGCGGTGCCAGGGTTCATCCACAGGTAGTCGACGAGACCCGAGCCGTCGCGGTTGGCCTTCTTGATGATCTCCTGGACCACGAGCAGCGAGCCCGAGGCATCCTTCATCTTCCAGGCGTTGACCCCGGTGCGCTCCGGCTTCCAGCCCGTCGCCCGATAGACGCCCTTCTGATCGAAGACGAAGATGTAGAGGTCGCCCTTGACCCACTTGCCGCGGGGGTCGTTGAAGGCGGCGAACGCCTTGTCCGGCCCGACCTTCTTCAGGTAGGCGACCGCGTCGTCCACGAAGCGCTTGGCCTCTTCGTAGGTGTGGTGGGGCGGCTGCGCCGGCGGCACAGGCTCGGCGGCCCGTGCCGGGGGCGGTTGGTCGGCGGCCCGCGCCGCCGGGGCGGAAAGCAGGAGGATGCACGCGCAGGCGGCCAGGAGCAGTCTCGGCATTGTCCCCTCTCCCTCAGTCGAGCGCTTCCACTATAGCGCAAGAGGGGCGAGACGCCATCGGCCAGATGAACGCCCTCGTTGTGTCAGTGCACGCCCTTCTCGGCGTTGAGGGTGCGCTTGATCGACGCCACCAGCTCGCGGTTGGCGGCCAGCCAGCGATCGAACTTCTCGACCAGGTCCGGCCGCGACGCCGACGACACCAGGTAGCTGTCGCGGGTGAGGGGCAGGCCGGAGTCGAGCGCGAGGGCCCCGGGCATGGCCATCACGGTGTCGAGCTGGTGATTGGCGACGGCGACATTGACGTAGGCGGCGTCGAGCCGCTTGAGCACCACCTGCTTGAGCAGCAGGTCGAGGCGGGGGTTCTCCCGCAACTGCACGCGCTTGGACCGCAACTCGTCGGCCCAGGCGTAGGGAGTGAAGCCGCTGACCGTGCCCAGCACCTTGACCGCACCGCCTCCCTGGCCGACCGATCCCGGCGGCACCATGGTGCCGTCCACGTAGTCGATCACCGGGGCGCTGTAGCTGACGCGGGCATCCTTCTTGACATCCACGCCCCAGTGCGGGCTGTCGGGGAATTTGAGGTCCACGCCGCCCGACAGCAGTTCGGGATAGAGCCGCTTGATCGGCATCGGCCTGTAGACGATGCGGTAGCCCGACGCCTTGGCGAAGGCGTCCAGGATCTCGCGCGCGGCGCCGACGTATTCGCCGTCGACGACGGCGTAGGCCGGGAAATAGCTGAGGTCCTCGACGCCGACCACGATGGTCGTCGCGTCGGCGGCGCTGCCGGGGCGGAAGGGCGCGACAAGCAGCGCCAGCAGGATGAACCAGCGGAACGTTCTCATTACGGTTCCCTCATGGGGGGGTGAGGCCCGTCGATGTGAGTTCAAATTCTAGCCGATGGAATTCAACTTCCGCACGCGATTCGTTCGACGCGTCCCCCGGCCAGCACGAAAACCGCGTCCTGGGGGCTGTCGCCGGACAGCGCGTCCACCGGATCGAGACCGGCATAGAGGCCGCGCATCACCTTGCCGGCCACCCCGTGGCTGACGGCGACGATCTTCTCGCCGTCCCGCCGTTCGGAGAGCCACTTGCCCAGGCGGTCGGCCATGTCCTGCCACCGCTCGCCGCCGGGGCAGCGGAAGTACCAGGCGTCGAGGCCGGTGCCGGCGGCGATGTCGCCGGGGAGGTCGGACTTGGACAGACCCGACCACGCGCCGGTCCGCACCTCCATCAGGCGGGGATCGGGCTCGACCGCGTAGGGCAGCCCCGCGACCTCGGACAGGATGGCCGCGGTCTGCATGCAGCGTCCCAACGGGCTGGCCATCACCCGCCACCCCCGGGTGCCGGCGATCAGCGTCCGGATGGTCTCGCCATAGGCGCGCGCCTGCTCGATCCCCCTGAGCGTCAGCGGGGAATCGGTCTGGCCCTGGATCTTCTTGGCCCGGTTGGAATGGGTCTCGCCGTGGCGGACCAGCAGGATGGTGGGCATCAGCCGTCCAATCTTCCGTCATCCCGAGGAGCGGTACGACCGAGGGATCTCGTTCGTCAGGAACGCACGAGATCCCTCGCATCCGCTCGGGATGACACGTTGAGAGCTACCCCCGCAGCACGCCGTCGGTCGCCTTGACCACGGCGTCGACCACCTTCTTGGCGACCGCCTCGATCTCCTCGTCGGTCAGGGTCTTCTCGGTGGGCTGCAGCGTCGCAGAAATGGCGAGCGACTTCTTGCCGACGCCGACATTGGGTCCCTCGTAGAGGTCGAACACCGTGACGTCGGAGATGAGGGCCTTGTCGGCGTTGCGGGCGGCCCGCACCACCGCGTCGGCGGGGATGCCGGCATCGAGCACGAAGGCGAAATCGCGTTCCAGCGGCTGGAACGGCGACGCCTTGAGCAGCGGCTTGGCCTTGGTCGCCTTGGCCTTCTGCGGCGGCAGCGCCTCCAGGAACACCTCGAAGCCGACCACCGGGCCCTTGACGTCCAGCTGCGCCAGCACGCCGGGATGCAGCTCGCCGAACCACCCGACCGCCTTGTTGCCGAGCTTGAGCGCACCCGAACGGCCGGGGTGATACCAGGCCGGCGCCTCGGCGACGATCTGGAAGGAGTCGGGGTTGGCGCCGGCCGCGGCGATGGCGGCCAGCGCGTCGGCCTTGGCGTCGAACACGTCGACCGCCCGCGCCTTCTCGCTCCAATGACGGGGAACGGCGCGCCCCGCGCGGATGCCGGCGGCCACCTGGCGCTGCTGGCCCGGTTCGGGGCCGTCGAACTGCGCCCCGATCTCGAACAGGCCGATGTCCTTGGCGCCGCGGTCGGCGTTGCGGCCGGTGGCGGCGACCAGATTGGGCAGCACGCTGGGACGCATGCAGTCGAGGTCGGCCGAGATCGGGTTGGCGAGATGCATGGCCGCGGCCCCGCCGCCGAACAGCTTGGCCTGGGCCGAGGGCAGGAACGACCAGGTCACGGTCTCGACCAGGCCGCGCCCGGCCAGCTGGCGCCGCACCCAGGCGGCGCGGCGCTGGGCGGGAGTCAGCAGCGGCTTGGGCATGCTGGGGCGCGGCAGCGGCACCATCGGCAGCTGGTCGTAGCCGTTGACGCGGATGACCTCTTCCACCAGGTCGTGCTCGGCGGCGATGTCGCCGCGCCAGGACGGCGGCACCACCAACAAGCCATCAGCGTGTTCGGCCACCTCGCAGCCCAACGCGCGCAGGATGTCCTCCTGCTTCTGCTTGGCCACCTCGACGCCGCCCAGCTCGGCGACGCGCTCGGGGCGCAGCACGATGGAGTTGCGCCAGTCGGGCTCCTCGCCGGCGACGATCAGCTCGGAGGCTTCGCCGCCGCACAGTTCGATGATCATCCGCGTGGCCAGCTCGGCCGCCGGCACCACGAAGGCCGGATCGACGCCGCGTTCGAAGCGGAAGCGGGCGTCCGACAGGATGTCGAGGCGCCGCCCGGTGGCGGCGGTGCGGATGGGGTCGAAGTAGGCGGCCTCCAGGAACACCTCGGTGGTGGCCTCGGTGCAGCCGGAATGCTCGCCGCCGATGATGCCGGCCAGCGCCTCGGGCCCGGCATCGTCGGCGATCACCGTCATGTCCGGCGACAACGTATATTCCTTGCCGTTGAGCGCCGCCAGCGTCTCGCCGGCTTTGGCGAGGCGGGCGCGGATGTCGCCCTTGACCTTGGCGGCGTCGAACACGTGCAGCGGCCGCGCTAGGTCGTAGGTGATGTAGTTGGTGATGTCGACCAGGGCCGAGATCGGCCGCAGGCCGATGGCGGTCAGACGGTCCTTCAGCCATTGCGGGCTGTCGCCGTTCTTGACGCCCTTGATCAGGCGGCCGGCGAACAGCGGGCAGGCCGAACGGGTGTCCGGGGTGAAGTCGAGATGGACGGCGATCGGGCTCTTGAACCTGCCGGGCACCGCCTGGATCGGCAGCGGCTTCAGCGTGCCGAGCCCCGAGGCGGCGAGGTCGCGGGCGACGCCGCGCACGCCCAGGCAGTCGGCGCGGTTCGGCGTGATGGAGATCTCGATCACCGGATCAAAGCTCATCACGTCGAGCAGGCGGGCGCCGACCGGCGTGTCGGCGGCCAGCTCGGCGATGCCGTCGTGGTCCTCGCCCAGCTTGAGCTCGCGCCACGAGCACATCATGCCCTGGCTCTCGACGCCGCGCACCGCGCCCTTCTTGAGCTTGTCGCCGGTGACGGGGATGTAGGTCCCCGGCTGCGCCAGGATGACCTTGAGGCCGGCCCGCGCGTTGGGGGCGCCGCACACCACCTGCAGCACGTCCTTGCCGTTGGACACCTTGCACAGCTTGAGCTTGTCGGCGTTGGGGTGCTTCTCGGCCTCCAGCACATGGCCGACCACGAAGCCGCCCAGGTCCTTGGCCGGATCCTCAATGCCCTCGACCTCGAGGCCCAGCATGGTCAGGCGCTCGGAGATCTCGTCCAGCGACGCCTGGGTGTCCAGGTGGCTCTTCAGCCACGACAGGGTGAACTTCATCGGGTCAGGCCTCCGGACAGGGTCGGGACGTCCTGGGCGGCGAAGCCGTAATGCTTCAGCCAGCGGATGTCGGAATCGAAGAAGGTGCGCAGGTCCGGGATGCCGTACTTGAGCATGGCCATGCGCTCGACGCCCATGCCGAAGGCGAAGCCCTGCCACTCGTCGGGATCGAGGCCGCAGGCCTTGAGCACGTTGGGGTGCACCATGCCCGAACCGCCGATCTCCAGCCAGCCGCCGCCCGCGGGCGGAGGCCCGCCTTCGTTTTCAGATTGCGCGCTCCGCGCGCGGCCGATCTTGAGCTCGCCGCCTTCGCGCGAGCAGCCGATGTCGATCTCGGCCGAGGGCTCGGTGAAGGGAAAGAAGCTGGGGCGGAAGCGCACCGGCACGTCGTCCACCTCGAAGAAGGTGCGCACGAACTCGATCAGCGTGCCCTTGAGGTGGCCCATGTGGGTGGCGCGGTCGATGACCAGCCCCTCGATCTGATGGAACATGGGCGTGTGCGTCATGTCCGAGTCGCAGCGGTAGGTGCGGCCCGGGGCGATGATGCGGATCGGCGGCTTTTCGGACAGCATGGTGCGGATCTGCACCGGGCTGGTGTGGGTGCGCAGCAGGTGGCGGGTGCCGTCCTCGCGCTCACCGAAGTAGAAGGTGTCGTGCATCTGCCGGGCGGGATGCTCGGCCGGAATGTTGAGCGCGGTGAAATTGTGGAAGTCGTCCTCGATGTCGGGACCTTCGGCCACCTCGAAACCCATCTGGGCGAAGATGGCGGTCATCTCCTCCATCACCTGCGAGATCGGATGGACGCGGCCCTGGGATTCGGGCCGGACCGGCAGGGTGACGTCGACCCGCTCGCGGGCGAGGCGCTCGTCCAGCGCCCGGGCTTCCAGCTCCGCCTTGCGGGCGGCAATGGCCTCGGCCACCTGGTCCTTGAGCGTGTTCAGGCGCGCGCCGGCCGCCTTGCGCTCCTCGGGATCCATCTTGCCCAGGCCGGCCATCAGCCCCGAGATCGAGCCCTTCTTGCCCAGCGCCGCCACGCGCGCCGCTTCCAGCTGATCGAGGCTCGACGCCTCGGCCACCGAGGTCATCGCCTCGGCCAGGATATTTTCGAGTTCGTCCATGTCCGGTTCCTGTCTGCTCAAAACGGAAAGGGGCCGCCCCAAGCGGGCAGCCCCCTCCACTCATACCGGCTTGCGACAAGCCTTACTGGAGGGCCGCCTGGGCCTTGGTCACCAGCGACTTGAAGGCCTCGGGCTCACGCGCCGCGATGTCCGACAGGACCTTGCGGTCGAGCGCGATCCCGGCCTTCTTCAGGCCGTCCATGAACCGGGAATAGGTCAGGCCATGGGCCCGGGCGCCGGCGTTGATACGCTGGATCCACAGGCTGCGGAAATTGCGCTTCTTGGCCCGGCGGTCGCGGTAGGCGTAACGCAGCGCCTTCTCGACCTTCTCGATGGCGACGCGGAAGCACGAATTGGCGCGGCCGCGATAGCCCTTGGCCAGGGTCAGGATCTTCTTGTGACGGGCGTGGGTGGTCACGCCCCGCTTGACGCGCGACATGGATCAGCTCCCGTACGGCAGGTAGTGGGTACGCACCTTGTCGGCATCGCCCTCGAACAGGACGAAGGTGCCGCGCGCCTGGCGCTTCATCTTCTGCGACTTGGCGGTCAGGCAGTGACGCTTGTTGGCCACGTTGCCCTTGACCTTGCCGGAGGCGGTGAGCTTGAACCGCTTTTTGGCGGCGCTCTTGGACTTCAGCTTGGGCATTTTCGCTATCCTTAATAAGACGTTCTAGCGTTCCGGCGGCAAGGCATGCCCTCACAGGCCCTGGTCGCCGAGGAAGCGACGCTTATAGCCCCGGCCATTTGCGAATGCAAGACCCACGCGGCTGAGGCTGGTCATCGGGCCCTCGCTCGTCCATCATCAATCTCCACCCTACGGGGGACAGGCTGGCGTTGAAATCCGCGAGGGCGGGCGTCATCCTGCGGTCCGGGGAAGCGGGAGGAAGGCTGGTCGATGTCCGTTGGCGCGCTCAAGCAGCCCAATGACCTTTACGTCACCCTGGCGTTCGCCGCGGCCGACATGCTGTTCGAGCTGGACGGGCACGGACGCATCGCCTTCGCCGTGGGCGCCGCCATGGCCCTGCTCGGCCGGCCGGCCCGCCTGCTGCCCGAGAGCGCCTTCTCGGAGATGGTGGTGCCCGGCGACCAGGCCCGCCTCGATCGCGCCCTGGCCGCCATGCGGCGCGGCGAACGGGTGCGCGGCGTCCTGCTGGAGATGCAGCGCCCCGATGGCGGGTCGGTCCATGTGACCCTGTCCGGCTACGCCCACCCCAACCGCGCCGACGCCCTGATGGTGGTGCTGGCCCACGCCACCGGCCACCTCGCCGAGGATTTGTCGCGGGCGCCGCAGACCGGCCTGCTCGACAAGGAAGCGTTCGAGGCGCGGGCGCGCACGCTGTTGCAGGATCCCTCCCACGCCGAGGATTCCTATCGCCTGACCCTGCTGGAACTGCCCGAGATGGCCGAGCTGCGCCGCAGCGTCGGCGCCGAGCGGGCCGAGCAGTTCATGACCCGCCTGGGCGAGCGCCTCAGCGCGCTGTCGGTGGGCGGCGATGCCGCCGGCCAATTGTCGGATTCCAAGTACGGCGTCATCCACAGCGGCACGGTCGATCCCGCGGTGATTTCCGCGGCAGTCGCCGAGGCGGCCGCCGGCGTGCCCGCCGCCGCGGTTCCCCAGGCCCGCAGCACCTCCCTCGTCCTCGACGTGGCCGACATGTCGCCCGCCGATGCGGCGCGCGCGCTCACCTATGCGCTGAACAGCTTCACCGACGAGGATGCCGCGCTGGGGCCCGAGGCGCTCGCAACCAAGATCCAGCCCAAGCTGTCGGCCACGGTGCGCGAGATGAAGGCGGTGCGCGAGGTCATCGAGACCGGCGCCTTCGAGGTGGTCTACCAGCCCATCGTCGATCTGTGGACCAACGTGGTCCACCACTTCGAATGCCTGGTGCGGTTCGGCGACGGCACGCAGTCACCCTACGACACGGTGACCTTCGCCGAGGATACCGGCCTGGTCGGCGAGCTGGACATGGCGGTGCTCGAACGGGTGATGGCGGTCATGCGCACCAAGGCCGGGTCCAGCCCGGCGCTGCGCTACGCCGTCAACCTGTCCGGCTATTCCCTGTCGGAGCCCAGGATCTGCGCCCGCCTGCGGGAAATGCTCGGCAATGCCGGCGACCTGGCTGGCCGGCTGCTGCTCGAGGTCACCGAATCCTCGAGCATCGGCGACCTGGCGGCGGTCAATGCGGTGATCCAGGAATTCCGCCGCCAGCGCTTCGAGGTCTGCCTCGACGATTTCGGCGCCGGCCATGCCGCCTTCCACTACCTGCGCGGCCTCAAGGTCGACCACGTCAAGATCGACGGCAGCTACGTCAAGGACTGCATGCAGAACAACGAGAACATCGCCTTCATCAAGGCGATGGTCCAGCTGTGCACCGAGCTGGGGGTCGCCACCACCGCCGAATACGTGGAAGACACCGCCACCGCCAACCTCCTCAAGGTGCTGAAGGTCCGCTACGGGCAGGGCTACCTGTTCGGCAAGCCGCATCGGCCGGATCCCGGCCGCTATGCCGAGGACCTGAGGGCATGGGCCAGCCCGTCGCTCGAATGGCGCAAGGGGCTGCTGTGCGTCCGATGACCATGACCACGCTGCACGGCGACATCCCGGTCGGCAACTGGATCGACCGCCGCGTGCCGGCGGCGGTGCGGCCCTACCTGCGGCTCATGCGCCTCGACCGCCCCATCGGCACCTGGCTGCTGCTGTTTCCCTGCTGGTGGAGTGCCGCCCTGGCGGCGCCGTCGTGGCCGAGCCTGTGGCTGTTCATCCTCTTCGCCATCGGGGCGGTGGTGATGCGGGGCGCCGGCTGCACCGTCAACGACATCGCCGATCACCGCTTCGACGCCCAGGTGGAACGCACCCGGGCCCGCCCCATCCCCTCGGGAGCGGTCAGCGTGAAGCAGGCCGCGGCCTTCCTGGCCCTGCAGCTGCTGGTCGGCCTGGCCGTGCTGGTCCAGCTCGACCGCTTCGCCATCCTGCTGGGCGTCGCCTCGCTGCTGCTGGTGTTCCCGTACCCGTTCATGAAGCGCATCACCTACTGGCCGCAGGCGTGGCTGGGGCTGACCTTCAACTGGGGCGCCCTGGTCGGCTGGGCGGCGGTGCGCGGCACCCTGGAGGCGCCGGCCGTGGCGCTCTATGTCGCCGGCCTGTTCTGGACGCTGGGCTACGACACCATCTACGCCCACCAGGACAAGGAGGACGACGCCCTGATCGGGGTGAAGTCGACCGCGCTGAGGCTGGGCGACGCCACGCCGTCCTGGCTGATCGGCTTCTATGGCGCCGCGCTGGCGCTGATCGCGCTGGCCGGGTATCTCGCCGGCCTGTCGTGGCCGTTCTATCCCCTCCTGGGCGTGGCGGCGCTGCAGCTGGTGTGGCAGATCCGGGACGTGGACATCGACGACGGCGCCGACTGCCTGGACAAGTTCAAATCCAATCGGGTGTTCGGCTGGGCCCTGCTCGCAGCCATCGTGGCGGGGAAGGTGTGGTGATGGGAGCGGCGGACGCAAAGGCCTTCATCCGGGACAACACCGAGGTGTCCCACCCGCCGGCCTGCCCCGAGATCAAGCTGTGGATGGCCACCGAGGTCACGCCGCTGTGGGAGGCCACCGAAGCGGCCCTGCTGCGCGTCAACCTGCCGCCGCCCTATTGGGCGTTCTGCTGGGCGGGCGGCCAGGCGCTGACCCGCTGGGTGCTCGACAATCCCGACGAGGTGCGCGGCAAGCGGGTGCTCGATTTCGCCGCCGGCTCGGGCGCGTCGGCCATCGCCGCCGCCGTCAACGGCGCCGCGCGCGTCGAGGCGGCCGACATCGACCGCATCGCCTGCGCCGCCATCGAGTTGAACGCCGAACTCAACGGCACCACCGTCGACGTGGTGGTCGATGACGTGGTGGGCAGCGATAACCGCTGGGACCTGGTGGTGGCCGGCGACGTTTGCTACGAGCAGCCGATGACCGAGCACATCTGGCCGTGGCTGAAGCGGCTGGCCGCCGACGGCGCGACGGTGATCATGGCCGATCCCGGCCGGGCCTACCTGCCCAAGCATGGGCTGCTGGAAATCGCCCGCATGACGGTGGCCACCAGCCTCGAGCTGGAGGACCGGACCCAGCGCGAGGTGGTGATCTACCGCATCGTCGGCTGAGGGCGGCGGTCGGCATCCAGGGAGGGTGCGCAATGCTGGAAATCGAGACGGTCCCGGTGCTCGCCGACAATTACGTCTGGCTGGTGCATTCCCCCGCCACCGGGGCGACCGCCGCCATCGACCCCGCGGTGTCCGAACCGGTGCTGGCGGCCTTGGCGGCCCGGGGCTGGCAGCTTACCCACATCCTCAACACCCATCATCACCACGACCATACCGGCGGCAACCTGGAGCTCAGGCAGGCGACCGGGGCGGCCATCTTCGGGGCGCGCAAGGATGCCGGGCGGATCCCCGGCGTCACCCAGGAAGTCGCCGAGGGAGATACCTTCCTGCTGGGCGACGCCGCCGTGCTGGTGTTCGAGACCCCCGGCCACACCAGCGGCCACGTGGCCTACTGGTTTCCCGAGGCCAAGGCCGTGTTCTGCGGCGACACCCTGTTCTCGCTGGGATGCGGCCGCCTGTTCGAGGGCACGCCGGCCCAGATGTGGCACAGCCTGCTCAAGCTGCGCGACCTGCCGGCCGAAACCGCCGTCTATTGCGCCCACGAATACACGCAGTCGAACGGACGCTTCGCCCGCTTGGTCGAGCGCAGCAATCCGGCCCTGGCCCATCGCCTCGACGAGGTCGCCGCCGCGCGCGCCGCCGGACGCCCGACCCTGCCGTCCACCATCGGCAAGGAGCGGGCGACCAATCCCTTCCTGCGCGCCGACAATCCGGCCGTCGCCCGCGCCGTCGGCATGGAGCCGGGCGCCGACCCGGTGGAGGTGTTCGCCGAACTGCGCCGGCGCAAGGACGCGTTCTGAGCTCTCCGTCCCGATACCTATCGTCATCGCCGGGCTTGACCCGGCGATCCACCCGTCAGGCGGCATCAGGTGGATGCCCGCGTCAAGCGCGGGCATGACGGCATCCGGGAAGGTCGGTACACAGATGAACGTGAAGTCATTTTCCATCCCGGCCCATCTGTGGTCATCTGTGTCGACCTTCCTTCAGCCGAGGCCCGAGACCATGAAGCTTCGCTATTCGACGTCGTCGCCGTTCGTCCGCAAGGTCCTGCTCGTCGCCCACGAAACCGGCCTTGCCGACCGGGTCGAGCCGGTGACCACCAACGCCTGGGCGCCCGACACCGACCTGGTGCGCGACAACCCGCTGTCGAAGGTGCCGGCGCTGACCACCGACGGCGGCGAGACGCTCTATGATTCCCCGGTCATCTGCGAGTACCTCGATTCGCTGCACGACGGCCGCCGTCTGTTCCCCGCGGCGGGCGGCGAGCGCTGGACCCAGCTCCGGCTGCAGGCCCTGGCGGACGGCATCCTCGATGCCGCGGTGCAGATCCGCATCGAGACCGCCATCCGGCCCGAGGGGGTGCGGTGGCCCGGCTGGATCGACCGTCAGGTGGCGGCGATCCGCCGCGCCTGCGACGCCCTGGAACAGGAATGTGCCGGATGGGGAGAGACCTTCCTGATTGGCCAGATAACAACGGCCGCGGCGCTGGGCTATCTTGATTTCCGCGGCGCCGTCGGCGAGTGGCGGACCGGCCGTCCCAACCTCGCCGCCTGGTACGACCGTGCCCTGGCCCGCCCGTCCATGCAGGCGACCCAACCGTCGTGAGGATCCGATGAAGACAAGGCTGGCGCTCATCCTTCCGCTGCTGCTGGCCGCCTGCGCCGGCACCAGCGAGATCAGCCGCGATCAGCCCCCCGGCTTCGTGCGCAATGCCCGCGAGGTGGTGGAGCAGGCGGATTGGAGCAATCCCCGGGTGGTCGAAATCGACATGGTCAACCACGCCTTCCGCCCCGACGAGATCACCGTCCGCCGCGGCGAGCCGGTGCGGCTGATCTTCCGCAACCCGTCGTCCAGCGACCACACCTTCGTCGCCAAGGAATTCTTCCGCGGCGTCGCGGTCAGGCAGTTGGTCACGCCGCAAGGGATCCAGACCGGCAATTGGGTCGAGAAGATCGCGGTGGCGGAGGGCACCACCCAGGAACTGTGGTTCGTGCCGACCCGCTTCGGCGCCTTCCAGGCCGAGTGCACGGTGCCGGGGCACGCGCTGCTCGGCATGAAGGCGGTGGTCAACGTCGTGGAGTGAGTTACCGGTCCTTGTCGCCCCGCTCCTCGGGCTTCGGCTTGCCGGTGTGGCTGACGGGGGTATAAGAGGGCGGGTCGCTGGCAGGGAAGGAATCCTCGCTCGAGGTCTCCACCGCGTCCTCGTCCTCGGGGGTGCTCTGGTACTGCGGCACCGTGCGGCCGCGCTCGCGCGTATCGGTGACGGTCTTCTGGTCGAGCTTCTCGCCCATGGTCTCGGCTCCTTTCGGGATGTGATGCACAGGTGTGCATCCGGAAGGAGGCCGGCAACGCTTCAGATGGGAGAGCGTCAGGCCGTCTGCAGCATCGCCATCAGGGCCCGCACCGCGGCGTCGGCGCCGTCGGCGACCTGCGCGATCGACGAATCCAGCATGTAGCACGGCGACGTCACCACCCGGCGGGCGCGGTCGATCACCACCTGGCCGTGGCCGGCCTCCACATGCTTGCCGCCCATCTGCTCGATGGCGGCGGCGGTCCCCGCGTCCGAGCCGATGGTGAGTTCGACGTCGCCGAGGATCCTGGCCACCAGCGTGGGGGCGATGCACAGGGCGCCGATCGGCTTGCCGGCGGCCGCCATGTCGCGCACCGCCCGCTCCACGTCGGCATTGACCCGGCATTCCGCGCCGTCGGCGGCGAAGGTGGACAGGTTCTTGGCCGCCCCGAAGCCGCCCGGGAAGATCAGCACGTCGAACTGCGCGGCGTCGAAGGCGGACAGCGGCTTGATCCGGCCGCGCGCGATGCGGGCCGACTCCACCAGCACATTGCGGCTCTCGTCCATGGGCGCATGGGTGGCGTGGTTGACGACGTCGCTCTGGGCGATGTCGGGGGCGAAGCATTGATAGGCGCCGCCCTGGCGGTCGATGGCCAGCAAGGTGAGAACCGCCTCGTGGATCTCGGAGCCGTCGTAGACGCCGCAACCGGACAACACCACGGCGAAAGCGGGCTTGGACATGGGGCGATCATCCTCATCTGTTGCCTGGTGGACGGCACGGGCATGGCCGAGATCGTAGACCGGAAAGCGGTTCTCATCAAACCCCGGCCCGTTCTATGGTCGCATCACCTTTTTCAATCACCGTGATATGGGGCCGATCGACGATGGCTGAACCGAGCGCCTACCAGCGACTGGAAGAGATATTCCGAAAGGCGAGCATCCTGGGCGACACTTTGTCGGTCCTGCACTGGGACATGTCGACGATGATGCCCGAGGGCGGCGCCGAGGCCCGCGCCGAGCAACTGGCGCTGTTGAAATCCATGGCCCACGAGTTGGTGACCGCCCCCGGCATGGCCGAACTGCTGGATCGCGCCGCCGCCGAACCGCTGGACGACTGGCAGCGGGCCAACCTGCGCGAGATGCGCCGCGACTGGGTGCATGCGGCCGCGGTGCCGGGCGACCTCGTCCAGGCGCTGGCGCGGGCGGAATCGGCCTGCGAGATGGTGTGGCGCGAGGCGCGGCCCAAGGCCGACTTCGCCATGACCCTGCCCACCCTCCGGCCGTTGCTGGCGCTGGTGCGCGAAGCGGGCGCCGCCAAGGCCGAGGCGCTCGGCGTCCCGGTCTACGACGCCCTTCTCGACCAGTACGAGCCCGACGGCCGCTCCGCCGAGATCGATGCCGTGTTCGCCGACCTCGAGACCTTCCTGCCGGGCTTCATCGAGCAGGCGCTGGCGGCCCAGGCGCAGCGGCCCCGGCCCCGCCTGCCGGATGGGCCGTTTCCCGCCGACCGCCAGCGGGCCCTCGGGCTCGACCTGATGAAGGCGCTTGGTTTCGACTTCGCCCACGGCAGGCTGGACACCAGCTTCCACCCCTTCTGCGGCGGCTACCCCGAGGACGTGCGCATCACCACCCGCTACGACGAGGCGGACTTCACCTCGGCGATGATGGGCGTGCTGCACGAGAGCGGCCACGCCCTCTACGATTTCGGCCTGCCGGATGGACGCTGGCGCTACCAGCCGGTGGGGCGGGCCCGCGGCATGGTCATGCACGAAAGCCAGTCGCTGCTGGTCGAGATGCAGGCCTGCCGCTCGCGCGAGTTCGCGGGCTTCGCCACCCCGCGCATGGCGGCGGCCTTCGGCGGCGATGCCGCCGCCTGGGATGCCGATGCGCTGTACCGCTACGGCATCGGGGTCGAGCGCGGCTTCATCCGTGTCGACGCCGACGAGGTGACCTACCCCGCCCACGTCATCATCCGCTACCGGCTGGAGAAGGCGCTGATCGAAGGCGGGCTCGACCTCGCCGACCTGCCGGATGCCTGGAACGACGGCTACCGGCGCCTGCTCGGCATCACCCCGCCCGACGACCGCCTCGGCTGCCTGCAGGACATCCACTGGTACGGCGGCAGTTGGGGCTATTTCCCCACCTATACCCTGGGCGCCATGACCGCGGCGCAGCTGTTCGCCGCCGCCCGCCAGCAGGTGCCGGGGCTGATGGCGGCGATCGGCGCCGGCGACTTCGCGCCGCTGATGGGGTGGCTGAAGGCCAACGTCCATTGCAAGGGCTCTTCGCTGTCGACGCAGGACATCCTGCGCCAAGCCACCGGCAAGCCGCTGGACGCCGCCGTGTTCAAGGCGCACCTCCAGGCGCGCTACCTGTGAGGCAGGGGGCGCGGCCCCTCAGGCTTACGGACCGCGTCACCCCCGGGCTTGACCCGGGGGGCCAGGACCCAAAGCCCGGCGATGACGAACGAGGTGACCGGACAGGACGCCGCTAGCGCACGGCCTGCTCGATCTCGGCGGTGTCGCCGTATTCCTGGAAATAGGCGATCTTGCCGTCGCGGATGGTGAAGACGTGGGCCCACAGGCTCGTGTAATCCTTGCCGGTGTCGTTGACCACCGCCTTCTCCGAGCCGCAGACGATCACGGTGTCGCCCTGTTCGATGAAGCTTTTGGGAGCGAAGGTTTCGAAGTGGACGCGGTCGGACAGCGTCCGCGCATAGCGCTTCACCTCGTCCGGTCCCTCGTAATGCCCGGCCCAGGGCACGTCGGCGGGGCCGGCCACGTTCCACGAGCAATCGGCGGCGACCATGGCGGCAAGGCCGTCGAAGTCCTTGCGGTTGAAGCACTCGTAGGCCCGGTTGACGATGTCGGTGTTGGCCATCTTCCCCTCCTCGTCGTGGGTTGATGGCAAGCAGATGGGCCGTCGTCGTGGCGGTGCATTTGCCCGGAAGGGAGAGCCGCCTAGCCGCCGGCCTTGTCCGCCCATTCGAGCATGGCCTCGGCCCACGCCCTGGCGGTGGGCGGGTCCAGGTCGAGGATGGTGAAGCGGGCGCGGCCCTCCTTGATGCGGACCCTCAGCATGCGCAGGCCGCTTTCATGATCCACCGCCGACAGCGACACCTCGCGGCTCCACGGCGCGTTGAGGGTGGCCAGCGGAGTCACGTTCTCCTCGGCGAACTTGGGGCCGGTCAGGTGGGAATCGTCGGTGGTCATGGTGTCTCCGGTGTGTCGGGCGCGATCAGGCCGTGGCGATGCGGTCGTGGTAGCGGGCGCGGTAGAGCAGGCGAGGCTGCCCGGCATCGTCGGCGAACGGCTCGCGGGTGTGAAGCACGTTGTTGCTGATCAGCCCCCAGCCGGCTTCCAGGCGCCCCTGGAAGATGGCGGGGGACGGCCCGTCGAGGTGGCGGCGGATGGCGGCGGCGGCGGCCTGCACCTCGGGGGCCGCGCCCCACTCGACGTTTCGTCCGCGCGCGGTGTAGCGCATGCCGAGGCTGCCGTCCGCGTCCACGTAGAAGACCGGACCGCGGGTGGCCGGCCGCTCCATCCCCTCCTCGTCGTTGCCGGGGATGGTCATGGCGTCCGGACGCATCAGCGCCGCCACCAGCCCCGGGTCCTCGTCCCGCAGGGCGATGTACAGCATCTCGTGGTCCATCAGCTTGTTCTCGCCCCCGTCGGCGGCCGGACGGGCGCAATGCAGCAGCAGGGCGCGCACCCGCCGGGCGACCGGATTGTAGTAGCCGTCGGTGTGCCAGGCGATCGGCCGCTCGGTGAAGGGGATGTAGCGCGCCCGGGTGCCGTCGCGGTGAACCGCCAGGGGCGTGACGCCGTCGTCGTCGGCCAAATTGTTGCAGTCCAGCGAGCGCAGCCCGAACCGGGCGGCGAGTGAGCGCAGCGCCTGCTTGTCGTCGCGCCCCGGCTTGGCCGCGGTCTCGACATAGAGGGCCATGTTGCAGCGGCCGACCCGCTCCATCACCGCCTCGGCCTCGGCCCGGCTGGGGCGGGCGATGTCCTCGATCTCCACGACGAGTTCCGCCAGCCGCTCCGGATGGCCGGCCAGGCGGCGGTCGCGCCACGCGAGGTAGGCGTCGCGATGGTCGAGATCGAAGGGCGAGGAGGGGGGCGAGGCGGGGGGCATCTGAGTCTCCTTTAATACAAGGCGGTTAGCATATTAGAGCGTCTGATATCAATTCTCAGCCTCATTTCCCCGGCAGGAATTTCGCTCAACCGTAAGAATCCGCTTGGAGCATTAGCTCTCACAATATTATGATCCTTTAATGTATCAGAGGCCACAGCGACGTGACCCCAATCGGGCGTCCGGCGAAGAAAGGCCCGGAAACAGGGATGGATCCAGGGAAGGCCATCGCACTTCCAGGATCGAGAGAGAGGTTCGACGCGCCGCGCGCAGCCACAAGGTGGGCCGCGGCGACGGGGAATGAGTGCGTTTGGGCGTGCGCGGCCGGTGGAGGCAGGGGCTCGCCGCCCGGGACAATGACGGTCAGGGAGAGAAGACAATGTCGAAGAAGATGCCCGAGACGCCGCATCTGGATCAGTTGGAGAGCGGCCCGTGGCCGAGCTTCGTGAGTGGTCTGAAGCGGCTGGCGACGGCCGAGGGCAAGCCCTATGCCGACTACATGAAGAGCCTGCTGGGCCAGCTCGAGCTGAGCTACCAGACCCGCAAGGGCTATTGGAAGGGTGGCACGGTCGGCGTGTTCGGCTACGGCGCAGGCGTCATTCCGCGCTTCTCCGAGGTGGCCGACAAGTACAAGGAATCGTCTGAATTCCACACCATCCGCATCATGCCGGCGCCGGGCTTCTTCTATGACACCAAGACGCTGCGCGAGATGTGCGACATCTGGGAGGAGCACGGCTCGGGCCTGATCGCCCTGCACGGCCAGTCCGGCGACATCATGTTCCAGGGCTGCCGCACCGACCAGGTGCAGCCGGCGTGGGACAAGTTCAACCAGCTGGGCTTCGACATGGGCGGCGCCGGCGCCGGCGTCCGCACCTCGGCGGCCTGCGTCGGTCCGGCGCGCTGCGAGCAGTCCTGCTTCGACACGCTGAAGGCCATGCAGATGACGATCAACGACTTCGTTGACGACATCCATCGCCCCAGCCTGCCCTACAAGATGAAGTTCAAGTTCTCGGGCTGCGCCAACGACTGCTCGAACGCCACCCAGCGCGCCGACGTGGCGGTGCTGGGCACCTGGCGTGACGACATGCAGGTCAACCAGGACGAGGTGAAGGCCAAGGTCGCCCAGCTGGGCCGCAAGGAATTCATCAACCAGGTCATCCGCATGTGCCCGAGCCAGGCGCTGTCGCTCAACGACGACGACACCCTGGACGTGGACAACAAGTCCTGCGTCCGCTGCATGCACTGCATCAACGTCTGCACCAAGGCGCTGAAGCCCGGCAAGGACCGCGGCGTCTGCGTTCTGGCGGGTGGCAAGCGCACGCTCAAGATCGGCGACCTGTTCGGCTCGGTCATCATCCCGTTCTTCAAGCTGGAGACCGAGGAAGACTACGAGAAGTTCCTCGAGCTGGCGCACAACATCCTCGACTTCTTCGCCGACAACGCCCTCGAGCACGAGCGCCTCGGCGAGATGATCGAGCGCATCGGCTTGGCCAACTTCCTCGAGGGCCTGGATCTCGACCTGGACGTCAACATGGTCAGCCAGCCCCGCACCAACCCCTACATCCGCATGGATGGCTGGGACGAGGAAGTGCGGAAGTGGAACGATCGCAAGTCCGCCGCGGCGGAATGAGCGGGCAACGAAAAAGCTTTGGATAGGGAGAGAGGACGATGACCGAACTGCGCCGTCCAATCGAGAGCGGTGTGCCGGAAGCCACCAAGTACATGCATCCGGTCCTGAAGAAGAATTACGGCAAGTGGGCCTGGCATGACCGCCCGCGCCCCGGCGTGCTGCGCCACGTCGCCGAGAGCGGCGACCAGGTGTTCACCGTCAAGGCGGGCACCCAGCGCCAGATGGACGTGTTCACCGTCCGCAAGCTGTGCGCGATCGCCGACGAGTTCTGCGACGGCTACATCCGCTTCACCGTCCGTTCCTCGGTCGAGTTCATGACCATGGACGAGGCCAAGGTGAAGCCGCTGATCGAGCGCCTGGAAAAGGAAGGCTTCCCGGTCGGCGGTACCGGCAACTCGGTGGGCTTCATCTCCCACACCCAGGGCTGGCTGCACTGCGACATCCCCGGCACCGACGCCTCGGGCGTGGTCAAGGCGATGATGGACCAGCTCTACGACGAGTTCCGCAACGAGGACATGCCGAACCGCGTCAAGATCACCACCAGCTGCTGCCAGATCAACTGCGGCGGCCAGGGCGACATCGCCATCAACATCCAGCACACCAAGCCGCCGGTGATCAACCACGACCTGGTGGCCGGCGTCTGCGAGCGTCCGGCGGTCATCGCCCGCTGCCCGGTGGCGGCCATCCGTCCCGCCCTGGTCAACGGCAAGCCGACCCTCGAGGTCGACGAGAAGAAGTGCGTGTGCTGCGGCGCCTGCTATCCGCCCTGCCCGCCCATGCAGATCAACGATCCTGTCAATTCCAAGATCGCGATCTGGGTCGGCGGCAAGCACTCCTCCACCCGTTCGAAGCCGATGTTCCACAAGCTGGTCGCCGCCGGCCTGCCGAACAACGCCCCGCGTTGGCCGGAAGTCGCCGCCGTCGTCAAGCAGATCCTGGCGGCCTACAAGGCCGACGCCCGTCCGTGGGAGCGCATGGGCGAGTGGATCGAGCGGATCGGTTGGCCGCGCTTCTTCGAGATGACCGGTCTGCCGTTCACCAAGTTCCACGTGGACAATTGGCGGGGCGGTCGCGCGAACCTCAACCAGTCCGCGCACCTGCACTTCTAGGCCG